>JAKADX010000070.1 GCA_021818505.1 Pseudomonadota bacterium | reverse complement strand
GATGATCCGTTCCTCGGTGAACCGACTTCGCTTCATCCATCCGTTCCCCCTCAGGGTCGCGGACTCTATCTCAGCCTGGAGGAGTTTTCGGGGCTCAGGTCAACGATTATCGGGAACTTGTCCGCGGGGCGTTCCGCGAGTTCGTTAATTTGCGCATCCTACAGCGCCTTGATCTCCCGACTAAAGACAAAGAGAAGGACCTGGACAAAGGGGTCGTCGTTCCATTTTCGGCGCAGGATGCGCCCGCGGCGAGCCAAGAGAGTCTGAGTGCGCCGTCCCCGGTCAAGATTGAAGTATTCGAATACACAAAGCGTAGATTGGCTTTCTTGGTAAAGGAGGACTCTCTGTTTCACGAAATCGACGCAGTGGATTTCCATGATTATAAAGGAAAATTCGTTGTTTTTTACAAACGCGAAAGAATAGGACGCCTCTTCGATTTTCGAGAAGGCGGTTCAAAGAAGTACATTTTCGATTTGGCGATGGAAGTGAAATCGCGACTGACAAGCTCTCGGACATCGACCAACCACTGTCGGCCGCATTCTTGAAGCGGGTGACGGAGGCCAACGGTGCTTCGAAACGATCGGCAGCGAAAGCTAGCTAGGCTAGTGTCCGCAGTCGCCACGGGCTTCTGGTGCATCGCAGGGAGTGCAGATGCCGCCGGTCGAGCGGTCGCCCGACGAGGCGCTCGGGTGACGCTTCTCCCGGCCATGCTGCACCTGCGTCTTGCCGCCCTGGGGACGATGGGCTAGCACCGTGCCGCCTTCCGGGCCGCCGGGCGCCCGGCGGGCCGCCGTGGGGCGGTCCCCGGCGCCGCCCCGGCCCGTGGAAGGACGCACCCGCATGGCACGCAACAAGATCGCGCTGGTCGGCGCCGGCAATATCGGCGGCACGCTCGCCCATCTGGTCGGACTCAAGGAACTCGGCGATGTCGTGCTGTTCGACGTGTTCGGCGGCGTCGCGGCCGGCAAGGCGCTGGACATCATGCAGTCCGGGCCGGTCGACGGCTTCGATTCGCTGATGACCGGCGGGTCGGACATGAGCGCGATCGCAGGGTCGGACGTGGTGATCGTCACCGCCGGCTTCCCCCGCCAGCCGGGCATGAGCCGCGACGACCTGCTCACCAAGAACGCCGGCGTCGTCGCCTCGGTCGCCGAGGGCATCCGCGCGCACTGTCCCGACGCCTTCGTCATCGTCATCACCAATCCGCTGGACGTGATGGTGTGGGTGATGCAGCAGAAGTCGGGCCTGCCGGCGAACCGCGTGGTCGGCATGGCTGGCGTGCTGGACAGCTCACGCCTGCGCCTGTTTCTGGCGCAGGAGTTCAACGTCTCGGTCGAGGACGTGACCGCCTTCGTGCTCGGCGGGCATGGCGACACGATGGTGCCGCTGACGCGCTACTCCACCGTCGCCGGCATCCCGGTGCCCGATCTGGTGAAGATGGGCTGGACCACGCAAGCGCGGATCGACGCGATCTGCGCGCGCACCGCCAACGGCGGCGGTGAGATCGTCAAGCTGCTGGAGAAGGGCAGCGCCTTCTACGCCCCGGCGGCGAGCGCGATCGCGATGGCGGAGTCGTATCTGAAGGACAAGAAGCGCGTGCTGCCGTGCGCGGCCTTGCTCAGCGGCGAGTATGGCGTGCGCGATCTGTATGTGGGTGTGCCGGTGGTGATCGGCGCGGGCGGGATCGAGCGGATCGTGGAAATTCCGCTGCTGCCCGACGAGAAGGCGGCGTTCGACAAGTCCTGCGGCGCCGTGCGGGATCTGATCGAGGCGTTCAAGAAGCTGGGCGTCTGATCCCATGAACATCCACGAATACCAGGCCAAGGACCTGCTGCGCGGCTTCGGCGTGGCGGTGCCGGAGGGTCATGTCGCCTGGACGGCGGAGGAGGCGGTCGCGGCGGCGGCGAAGCTGCCGGGCCCGGTTTATGTGGTGAAGGCGCAAATCCATGCCGGCGGCCGCGGCGCCGGCCGCTTCGCCGACGACCCCCAGGGCAAGGGCGGCGTGCGGCTCGCCCGCACGGCCGAGGAGGTGCGGGCGGCGGCGGAGGCCATGCTGGGTCATGTGCTGGTAACGAAACAGACCGGACCGGCCGGGCGGCGCGTGCATCGCGTCTATGTCGAGGCCGGCTGCGACATCGCGCGCGAACTCTATCTGTCGCTGCTGGTGGACCGCGTCACCGCGCGCATCACCATCATGGCCTCGACCGAAGGCGGCATGGAAATCGAGCAGGTCGCAGCGCGCACGCCCGACCGGATTTTCCGCGTCGCCATCGACCCCGCGACCGGCATCTCGCCGTTCCACGGGCGGCGGCTGGCGTTCGCGCTGGGCCTCGCCGGCAAGCAGGTGGCGACGTTCGGCGCGTTCGTCGAGGCGATGTACCGCGCCTTCGTCTCGCTCGACTGCTCGATCATGGAGGTCAACCCGCTGGTCGTCACCGGCGCGGGCGAGGTGGTGGCGCTGGATGCGAAGGTGAGTTTCGACGACAACGCGCTGTTCCGCCACTCCGATCTTGAGACGCTGGTGGACGAGGCGGAGGAGGACCCGAAGGAGCTGGAGGCGGCGCGCCACAACCTGAACTACGTCGCCCTCGACGGCACCATCGGCTGCATGGTCAACGGCGCCGGGCTGGCGATGGCGACCATGGACATCATCAAGCTGTATGGCGGATCGCCGGCGAACTTCCTCGATGTCGGGGGCGGCGCCACCAAGGAACGCGTCACGGCGGCGTTCAAGATCATTCTGTCGGACCCGAACGTCGAGGGCATCCTGGTCAACATCTTCGGCGGTATCATGCGCTGCGACGTGATCGCCGAAGGCGTGGTGGCGGCGGCGCGCGAGGTGTCGCTGAACGTGCCGCTGGTGGTGCGGCTGGAGGGCACGAATGTCGAACTCGGCAAGCAGATACTGGCGAAATCCGGCCTGCCGATCATCGCCGCCGACAACCTGGCCGATGCCGCCCAGAAAGTCGTCGCAGCCGTGAAGGAGGCCGCGTAATGGCGATCCTGGTCGATGCCGACACGCGCGTCATCACGCAGGGCTTCACTGGCGCGCAGGGCACGTTCCATTCCGAGCAGGCGATCGCCTACGGCACCCGTGTCGTCGGCGGCGTGACGCCGGGCAAGGGCGGCAGCACACATCTCGACCTGCCGGTGTTCGACACGGTGGCGGAGGCGGCGGCGACAACCGGGGCGGATGCGTCCGCGATCTACGTCCCCCCGCCCTTCGCGGCGGACGCGATCCTGGAGGCGATCGACGCGCGGGTGCGGCTGATCGTGTGCATCACCGAGGGCATTCCGGTGCTCGACATGGTGCGGGTGAAGCGGGCGCTGGACGGCTCCGCCTCGCGGCTGATCGGGCCGAACTGTCCGGGCGTCATCACCCCCGATGCCTGCAAGATCGGCATCATGCCCGGCCACATCCACAAGCGCGGCAAGGTCGGCATCGTCTCGCGCTCCGGCACGCTGACCTATGAGGCGGTGGCGCAGACCACGGCCGCGGGGCTGGGCCAGAGCACCTGTGTGGGCATCGGCGGCGATCCGGTGAAGGGCACCGACTTCATCGAGGTGCTGGAGATGTTCCTGGCAGACCCCGAGACCGAGGCGATCGTGATGATCGGCGAGATCGGCGGGCAGAGCGAGATCGACGCCGCCGAATTCCTGGCGCGCGAGCGCCTCAGGAAGCCGACAGTCGGCTTCATCGCCGGCGCGACGGCGCCACCGGGGCGGCGGATGGGCCATGCCGGAGCGGTGATCTCGGGCGGGCGCGATACCGCGGCGGCGAAGATGGAGGCGATGCGGGCAGCCGGCATCCTGGTCGCCGACAGTCCGGCCGCGCTGGGCAGCACGATGCTCAAGGCGATGCGCGGCTGACATGCCGCGCCCGCGGGCCTGTCTGCACCCATATGCAACCGTGCCGCGCCAGACCGGGCGCGGAGCAAGCCCCGAGTGAGGGACCGCACATGGCTGGCGTCGATATCCTCGCCACCGCCTTCAACGGCGCGAACGCTGCCTTCCTGGCCGAGATGTATGCGCGCTGGATCGCCGATCCTGCGTCGGTCGATGCGTCCTTCGCCACTCTGTTCGACAGCCTGAACGATGAGGCCCGCGCCGTCCTGACCGATGCGGCCGGCGCCTCCTGGGCGCCGCGACGCGCGGAGCCGGCTGCCGAGGTGCCGCCGCCCGCGGCCGCCGCCGCACCGGACGAGGCGCAGGTGCGCGCGGCCACCAAGGACAGCCTGCGCGCGCTGATGCTGATCCGCACCTATCGCGTGCGCGGCCATCTGGAGGCGAAGCTCGACCCGCTCGGCTTGCAGGTGCCGCCGCCGCACCCGGAGCTTGACCCGCGCACCTACGGCTTCACCGAGGCCGACATGGACCGGCCGGTGTTCATCGACAACGTGCTGGGGCTGGAGACGGCGACCGTCCGGCAGATCGTGCAGGTGGTGCGCGACAGCTACTGCGGTCCGGTCGGCGTCGAGTTCATGCACATCCAGGACCCCGACCAGAAATCCTGGATCCAGCGGCGGGTGGAGGGCGCGCCCTGGCGCACACATCTCGGCGCGGCGGCCAAGCGCGAGGTGCTGCAACACCTGACCGAGGCGGAGGGCTTCGAGAGCTTCTGCCAGCGCCGCTATGTCGGCACCAAGCGGTTCGGGCTGGAAGGGGCGGAGGTGGTGATCCCGGCGCTGCACGCCATCATCCGCAGTGCCGCCGCCGCGGGCGTTGCCGAGATCGCGATCGGCATGCCGCATCGCGGACGGCTGAACACGCTCGTCAACGTGGTGAAAAAGCCGTTTGCCGCGCTGTTCAGCGAGTTCGGCGGATCAAGCTTCAAGCCCGACGACGTGCAAGGCTCGGGCGACGTGAAATACCATCTCGGCACCTCGACCGATGTCGAGATCGACGGGCGGCAGGTGCATCTGTCGCTGCAACCCAATCCCTCGCATCTGGAGATCGTCGATCCGGTGGTGGTCGGCAAGGTGCGCGCGCGGCAGGACATGGCCGGCGACACCAAGCGGCGCCGCTCGGTCATGGGCGTGCTGATGCACGGCGACGCCGCCTTCGCCGGGCAGGGCGTGGTGTACGAAACGCTGGCGATGAGCCAGCTCATCGGCTACCGCACCGGCGGCACGGTGCATGTCGTGGTCAACAACCAGATCGGCTTCACCACCGTGCCGGCGCACGCGTATTCGGGCCTCTATTGTACCGACGTCGCCAAGTCGATCCAGTCGCCGATCCTGCACGTCAACGGCGACAATCCCGAGGCGGTGGTGTGGTGCGCGCAACTTGCCGCCGAATTCCGCCAGACTTTCGGCACCGACATCGTGCTCGACATCGTCTGCTATCGCCGCCACGGCCACAACGAGGCTGACGAACCGGCGTTCACGCAGCCGATCATGTATCGCGCGATCCACGCCCAGCGGACGACGCGTACGCTCTATGCCGAGCGGTTGGCGCGCGAGGGCGTGGTGTCGGCCGCCGACGCGCAGGCGATGTGGGACACGTTCGCGCATACGCTGGAGGACGCGTATCACGCGGCGCAGGCCTATAAGCCCAACAAGGCCGACTGGCTGGAGGGCCACTGGTCGGGCCTGCGCCAGCCCGGCGACGAGGCAGAATGGAGCGAGCACGACACCGCGGTCGCGACGGACACGCTGCATCGCGTCGGCGAGGCGCTGTGCCGCGTGCCCGAGGGCTTCGACGTGAACCCGAAGATCCTGCGCCAGCTCGAAGCCAAGCGTGCGATGCTGCAGAGCGGCGAGGGCATCGACTGGGCGACCGGCGAGGCGCTGGCCTTCGGCAGCCTGCTGCTGGAGGGCCATCGTGTCCGCCTGTCCGGCGAGGATTGCCAGCGCGGCACGTTCAGCCAGCGCCACGCCGTGCTGGTGGACCAGACCAGCCAGCACGAATACGTGCCGCTCAACAATATCGCCGGCAGGCAGGCGAAGATCGAAATCTACAACTCCCTGCTGTCGGAAGCCGGGGTCCTGGGCTTCGAATACGGGTATTCGCTGGCCGATCCGCACACGCTGGTGCTGTGGGAGGCGCAGTTCGGCGATTTCGCCAACGGCGCGCAGGTGGTGATCGACCAGTTCCTCGCCAGCGGCGAGACCAAGTGGCTGCGCATGTCCGGCCTCGTGCTGCTGCTGCCGCACGGCTATGAGGGGCAGGGGCCGGAGCATTCCTCGGCGCGGCTGGAGCGGTATCTTCAGCTCTGCGCCGAGCGCAACATGGCGGTGGCGAACCTGACCACGCCGGCCAACTACTTCCACGCGCTGCGCCGGCAGCTCAAGCGCGACTTCCGCAAGCCGCTGGTGCTGATGACGCCGAAAAGCCTGCTGCGCCACAAGCTCGCCGTGTCGTCGCTGGATGCGTTCGGCCCCGGCAGCAAGTTCCGCACCGTGATTCCCGAGATCGACGCGATCGCACCGCCCGAGGAGGTCAAGCGCGTCGTGCTGTGCAGCGGCAAGGTCTATTACGACCTGCTGGCGGAGCGGCGCGAGCAGGGCATCACGGATGTCGCGATCGTGCGCGTCGAGCAGCTCTACCCGTTCCCGGTGAACACGCTGCCCAAGGTGCTGGCGCCGTACAAGCAGGCGCAGGTGGTGTGGTGCCAGGAGGAGCCGGAGAACATGGGTGCCTGGAGCTATATCGACCGGCGGCTGGAGCGGTTGCTCGGCGGGCTCGATATCGAGGCGAAGCGGCCGGCCTATGTCGGGCGCCAGGAGGCGGCCAGTCCTGCCACGGGGCTTGCCAAGACGCACGCGGCGGAGCAGGCCGCGCTGGTGCGCACGGCGCTGACCATCGACTGAGTCCACACAGCAGCGGGACCTGAGACATGGAGACGGAGATCAAGGTGCCCACGCTGGGCGAGAGTGTGACCACTGCGACCGTGGCGCGCTGGCTGAAGCAGGCCGGGGCGGCCGTCGCCGCCGACGAGCCGCTGGTCGAGTTGGAAACCGACAAGGTCACGGTCGAAGTGAACGCGCCCGCCGCCGGCCGGCTGGGCGACATCCTTGCCCCCGAAGGCGCGGAGGTCGCGGTCGGCGCGGTGCTGACCACGCTGACCGAAGGGGCCGGTGCCGCCGCGCCGGCCGCGAAACCCACGAAGCCCGCGAAGGCGGCGAAGCCGGAACCGGCGCCGGCGGCCAATCCGCCCGCCGGCGTCAACCCGCCGCCCCCGGCCTCCGGCCCGGTCGCGCGCCCGGCCATGCCCGCGCCGTTGCCGGCGGCGGCGAAGATCATCGCCGAACAGGGCGTCGATGCCGCGCAACTCGGCATCGGCAGCGGCAAGGACGGGCGGATCACCAAGGGCGACGTGCTGGAATTCCTCAGCCGCCCCGCCGCCGCGCCCGTCGCCCCCGCGCCCGCCGCGAAGCCGCCGCGCGCGCCGGAGGCAGGGGAGGAGCGGGTGCGGATGACGCGCCTGCGCCGCACCATCGCCGCACGGCTGAAGGAGGCGCAGAACACCGCCGCGATGCTGACCACCTTCAATGAGGTGGACATGACCGCGGCGATGGCCCTGCGCGCGGAGTTCCGCGACGGCTTCGAGAAGAAGCACGGCGTGCGGCTGGGCTACATGAGCATGTTCGTGCGCGCCTGCGTGGTCGCGCTGAAGGAGTTTCCGGCCGTCAACGCCGAGATCGACGGCGAGGAGATCGTCTATAAGAACTTCGTCCACATGGGCATCGCGGTGGGCGGCCCGGCGGGGCTGGTGGTGCCGGTGCTGCGCAACGCCGACCGCATGGGGTTCGCGGAGATCGAGCGGACCATTGCCGATTTCGGCAAGCGCGCGCGCGACGGCGCGCTGAAGCTGGAGGAGCTGGCCGGCGGCACGTTCAGCATCACCAACGGCGGCATCTACGGCAGCCTGATGTCCACGCCGATCCTCAACCCGCCGCAATCGGGCATCCTGGGGATGCACAAGATCCAGGACCGGCCGATGGCGGTCGCGGGAAAGGTGGAGATCCGGCCGATGATGTACCTGGCGCTGTCCTACGACCACCGCATCGTGGACGGCAAGGAGGCGGTGTCGTTCCTGGTGCGCGTGAAGGAAGGTGTGGAAGACCCGCGCCGGCTGCTGCTGGATATCTGACACCATGAGCCAGTCCTTCGACGTCATCATCATCGGCGCCGGCCCCGGCGGCTATGTCTGCGCGCTGCGCGCGGCGCAACTCGGCATGTCGGTCGCGTGCGTCGAAAGCCGTGCGACGCTCGGCGGCACCTGCCTGAATGTCGGCTGCATCCCGTCCAAGGCGCTGCTGCAATCGAGCGAGAACTACTCGGCCACGGTCCACGCCTGGAAGGACCACGGCATCATCGTCGAGGGCGTGCGCGTCGATCTGGCGCGGATGCAGGCGCGCAAGGCCGAGGTGGTGAGCGCCAACGTCAAGGGCGTGGAATTCCTGTTCGCCAAGAACAAAGTGACGTGGCTGAAAGGCACCGGCCGCATCCTGGCAGCGGGCCGCGTCGATGTCGGCGGCACGGAATACTCTGCCAAGCACATCGTCATCGCCACCGGCAGCGAGAGCGTGCCGCTCTCCGGTGTCGCCGTCGATCAGGCGCGCATCGTCGATTCCACCGGCGGGCTGGAGCTGTCCGCGGTGCCGGGGCATCTCGTCGTCATCGGCGGCGGCTATATCGGGCTGGAACTCGGCAGCGTCTGGAAGCGGCTGGGGGCGAAGGTCACCGTCGTGGAGTTCCTCGACCGCATCGTGCCGGGCATGGACGCCGAGGTCGGCAAGACGTTCCAGCGCGTGCTCGCCAAACAGGGCATGACGTTCCGCCTGTCCACCAAGGTCACGTCGGCGCGGGCCGACGCCGAAGGTGTCACCCTGACGCTGGAACCGGCGAAGGGCGGGGCGGCCGAGACGCTGCGCGCCGACCTGGTGCTGGTCGCGATCGGGCGGCGGCCGGTGACGACCGGGCTGGGGCTGGAGTCGGTCGGCGTGACGCTGGACCAGCGGGGGCGCGTGGCGACCGACGCGCATTACGCGACCAACGTGCCCGGCATCTACGCGATCGGCGACGTGATTGCCGGGCCGATGCTGGCGCACAAGGCCCAGGATGAGGGCGCGGCGCTGGCGGAAATCCTCGCCGGTCAGGCCGGGCACGTGAATTACGGCGTGATCCCCGGCGTGGTCTATACGTGGCCGGAAGTGGCGTCGATCGGCGAGACCGAGGAGGCGCTGAAGGAGCGCGGCATCGCCTACGCTGTCGGCAAATTCCCGTTCACCGCGAACGGCCGCGCGCGGGCGATGGGTGCGACCGACGGCTTCGTGAAGATCCTCGCGGACAAGGCCACCGATCGCATCCTCGGCGCGCACATCATCGGCCCCGATGCCGGCACGCTGATCGCCGAACTGGCGACCGCGATGGAGTTCGGCGCCTCGGCCGAGGACGTGGCGCGCATCTGCCACGCCCACCCGAGCCTGAGCGAGGCGGTGAAGGAAGCGGCGCTGGCGGTCGAGGGGCGCGCGCTGCACATCTGACGGCGCCGTGCTAGACTGGCGGCCAAACGAAGGAGGTTCGCCATGTCCGCCACCACCGCGCCCGCCGCCGTCGCGCCGCGCCTGCGCCCGCCGTTCCGCGCCGATCACGTCGGCAGCCTGCTGCGCCCCGCCGAGTTGCGCGCCGCCCGCGCCGATTTCGCCGCCGGCAGGATCGCGCGCGGCCGGCTGCGCGACATCGAGGATCGCTGCATTGCCGCCGCCATCCGCAGGCAGGAGGAGACCGGCCTGCGCGCCGCCACCGACGGGGAGTATCGGCGCAGCTACTGGCATTTCGACTTCCTGGCCGGACTCGACGGCGTGGAGATGTACGAGCCGGAGCAGAAGGTGCAGTTCCACGGCGCGACCTTGCAGCACGCGCTGCGCGTCACCGGCCCCATCGGCTGGCGCAAGCCGGTGTTCATCGACGATTTCCGCTTCACCGCCTCACACGTGAAGACGGCCGTGCCCAAGCAGACCATCCCCTCGCCGAGCGTGCTGCATTTCCGCGGCGGGCGGCGGGCGATCGACGCACATGTCTATCCCGAACTCGACCGCTTCTTCGCCGATCTCGGCCAGGCCTATCGCGGCGCCGTTCACGCCTTCGCCGATGCCGGCTGCCGCTATCTGCAACTCGATGAAGTCAACATCGCCTATCTGTGCGACCCCGAGCAGATCGCGGGCCTGAAGGCGCGCGGCGATTATGTGGAGGGGCTGCTGGACCGTTACGCCGATCTCATCAACACCGCGATCAGCGGCCGTCCGGCCGACATGACCATCAGCATCCATCTGTGCCGCGGCAATTTCCGCTCCACCTGGATCGCCAGCGGCGGCTACGAGCCAGTGGCCGAGGTGCTGTTCAACAAGATCGAGGCCGACGCCTACTTCATGGAATATGACACCGACCGCGCCGGCGGGTTCGAGCCGTTGCGCTTCGTGCCGCGCGGGCACAAGGTGGTCGTGCTCGGCATCGTCACCAGCAAGACCGGCGCGCTGGAGAGCAAGGACGACCTCAAGCGTCGCATCGAGCAGGCGTCGCGCTACCTGCCGCTCGAACAACTCGCCCTCAGCCCGCAATGCGGCTTCGCCAGCACCGAGGAAGGCAACCTTCTGACCGAGGAGGAGCAATGGGCCAAGCTGCGCCTGTGCGTGGAAGTGGCGCAGGAGGTCTGGGGCGGCGTGTAGCGCGCGGCGCTACGCCAGCGGGTAGCGGAAGCGGAACAGGAACGGCGCGAAGAAGCCGGTGAGCCGCGCGCGCACCGGCGCGTCGAACGCCTCGCGCCACTTGCCGATGCGTCCGTCGCCGATATGCGTGTGCGTCACCAGTGTCGCTGCATCCAGCGTCAGCCGCGCGCCGAAATCGCGCCGCCGCTCCGGCGGCAGCGCCGTGACGGCGGCGGCGCGCGCGCGCACGGCATCGGTGCGCCAGTCGGCGAAGATGCGCTCCAGCACGGCGTCCGGCACGGCGAGGCCGAGGCGCTCCGCGAGGTTGCGCAGTGTCGCGGGGTCGTCGAAGAACGCATCCTCGTAGCGCAGCACGTCATGGCCCGCATCGGCGCAGGCGCGCGCGCACACGCAGTCGCGGCCGACGCCGCCGACGCAGGCATCGAACGGACCGCCAAACCGCTGCATCACCGACAGCACCGCATCGCGCGGGTCGCGCACCGAGACGATCACGGTCGCGTCCCGTGCGGCGGCGAAGTCGGGCAATTCCGGACAGCCATGTGTCTTTACCACCAGATGCTGGTCGGGCCGGCGCGCGATGCCGGCGAGGTCGCCGGCGCCGGTGGCAAAGCCGGCAGCCACGCGGTCAGGCCCATAAGCCGCGCCGAGCAGTTCGCGCACGGCGTTGAACACCCAGGTCGAGGCGCTGCCATGCACACCGACCGTCAGCACCACGCGCGGTTGCATGGCTCAGTCCGTAGCATAGCCGAAACGAGCGAGGAAAGGCGCGAACAGGCGGGTGAGGTCCGCCTGCAAGGGCGGCGCGAACCGCTCGCGCCACTTGCCCACGCGCCCGTCGCCGATATGGGTGCGGTGGATCTGCGTCACCCGGTCGAACAGGAACGTGCTGCCCTGGCTGACCACCCGCTCGGCCGGCAGGTCGGCAACGGTCGCGGCGAAGGCGCGCACCGATTCCGTTCGGTAAGCGTCGGCGATGCGCGCGACCTCCGCCTCGGCGGCGCGCAGGCCGAGATGCGCGGCTACGCGGCGCACCGCGTCGGGGTCCTCGAAGAACGCGTCCTCGTAGCGCAGCACCAGATGCCCGGCGGCGGCGGCCCAGGCGACGTACTGGCAGTCCTGCGCGATCCCGCGCACCGAGACCTCCGGCGTCGAGCGGAACCGCTCCATCAGCGACAGCGCCGCGTCGCGCGGGTCGCGGACGGTGGCGACGATGCGCGCTTGCGTCAGTTGCGCGAACACGTCCAGGCGGGGGAACCCATGCGTCTTGCACACCACCAGCCGCCCGGGCGCGCGCGGCTCGGCCAGCAGCTCGTCGGGCCGGTTGGCGTAGCAGGCTGCCACGGCATCGGCCCCGAAGGCCGCCGTCATCAGCTCGCGGGCGACGTTGAAGGCCCAGGTCGAGGCGCTGCCGTGCAGCCCGAGCGTCAGCACGAGGCGGGGCGGCACGGCGAACTCCCCTGCGGTCCGCGGTCAGGCTGGCGCAGAGGGCGAGGCAGGGCAAGCGGACGATTGCTGGCGCCCCCGCGTTCCGCTATATCGCCCGGCGCCGCGTGCGGTCGTGGCGGAATGGTAGACGCGCAAGCTTGAGGTGCTTGTGGGGGAAACCCCGTGGAAGTTCGAGTCTTCTCGACCGCACCAACGCCGGCCCATGCGGCCGGTTTTTTTTACTTGCCACAGACTGCTCGTCAGAACTGCAAGCTGACCGTCTCCCTCCGCTCCTCCCGCCAGATCGTCGCCGGGACCACGCTGTTCGGTTTCACCTTGGCCAGCAGTCGCTGCATGTCGCCGATCGTCAGGACCTGGGTGCCGGCGAAGGTCAGCAGCACGTCGCCGGGGCGCAGGCCGGCGGCTGCGCCGGCGCCGGTCGGTTCGACCTTGGTCAGCAGCAGGCCCTCCGGCGGAGTAAGGCGCATCGTGGCCGCTTCGGTATCACTCACCGGCAGGACGCCGATGCCAAGTTCCCGCCGATGCTGCGCTGCCGGGGCCGGGTCCGCGGCGGGACCGGCGGCAGCGGCCTGGGCGGTGCCCCGCCGCCAGCCGCGGGCGTTCAGGCAATCCTCGACGAACACGCGCAGGCTCGTCCGCCCGGCGAAATCGTCGCCGCCATAGCCCTGCTGCCGCCCCGCGGCCTCGCACTGGGCGGTGTCGGCCGCCAGATCCGCCTGCGACCCGCCGGACTTGCTCCAGTCGCCCTGCGCGCAGGACACGAGAACGGCGGCCATGATGAGCAGGGCCGCGGCCGGCTTGCTGTCCATTGGCGTCCTTCGGCGCAACATGCGCAACACCCGGCGAATCGCACCGGTCACGTTACTGATTCGAAGGTTATCTGTCAAAAACTTCAGATGCCGGATGAAGCGGTGGCGCGATCGGCGCGGCCCGGCTGATCGGGCGCGGAATGCCGGCCGGCCGCCGCGCACATCAAAGCACTTGCCCAGGTCGGGGTCGGTGTGTTCTTGTTGTGTTCATGGTTCCCGCCGCCACCGCCCCGGCCGAAAGCCTTGCCGGCATCCTCGCCGGGCTGTGCCGCGCCGTTGCCGTGGTGGCGGCGAAAAACGCGGTGGCGCGGCCGCTGCTGGTGCTGCTCTGGTCGCGGCTCAACCGCCTCGCCCGCCGCTTCACCGCGCTCGCCGCGCAGGTGGCCGCCGGCACTGCGGCGCCGCGCCGCC
>JAKADX010000069.1 GCA_021818505.1 Pseudomonadota bacterium | reverse complement strand
CGCACCCAATCCCACAACGTCAACGCCGATCACCTCCGACCCAAAACAGCGATGCGAAAGTCGCCAAGCCCAGCCACGTCCGCAGCTCACAGAGCATCGACACCGTCAACGCCATGAATAGGACGGGCTAGGGGCGGCCGCGCCAAGGGCGACGCCAAGCCCCGGCGCGGTGTCGATCAAGCCCCGCCTTGTGCGGGGCTTTTTTCTGCCCCGAATTTCAAACTGAGACACTACCCTCGCACACGAAATTTCCGACAGTCCCGTGGAGGCGTGGGTCTCGTTGCTGCGCTTATGCCCGTGGACGTCCTGTTCTCCATTGCGTCCCGGATCGGGCGGCGGGCCGGAGCCGTCCTTCGGGCGGCAACTCTTGGTGCTCGCCCATGCCTCCAGCAGCGTGCCGTCCACCGAGAAATGCTCATCCGACAGCAGCGTCTTCACCTTCGGCTGTGCCAGCACGGTGGCGAGGAACCCGGCCGTGATCTCGCCCGCCAGCAGGCGGTCGCGGTTCTTGGTAAAGGTGATGGCGTCCCACACCGGATCGTCCATGCCGAGGCCCACGAACCAGCGGAACAGCAGGTCGAAGTCGATGCGCTCGACCAACTGCCGTTCGGAGCGGATGGTGTAGAAGGCTTCCAGCAGCAGCGCCCGAAGCAGCCGCTCCGGCGGGATCGATTCCCGTCCGAACGGCGACTACAGCGCATCGAACTCCGCCGACATCGCCACCAGCGTCGCGTTGACGATCTCCCGGATCACCCGCAGCGGGTGATCGGCGGGCACGCGCTTCTCAAGGTTCACGTAGCTGAACAGCTTGCCGCTGACCGCATCGCTCCCGCGCATCCCTGCCCCGCCAAACCACTGACAGGGATGCAGGGAATCGCAATTTACCCCGCGTCGCCAGTGCCGAATTTCAGCAGCCTGCTAGTGGCCCTTTGCGAGCAGGCCCGAGAGCAATCGCGGCGGCGAATGCATCCCGGACCAGCAGCAGCTTGCGGATGAGGCGCGCCCCCACATTCATGCCGCCTCGGCCCGTAGCACCAGGCGCCCGGTCACGTGCCCGGCGCGCAGGCGCATCAGTGCCGCGTTCGCGCTCGGCATCGGCACCTCCTCGATCGGCAGCTTCGGCAACTGGCCACGCTGCGCCAGCGCCACCAGGTCGCGCAGGTCGCCAGGCGTGCCGACATAGCTGCCTTGGATCGTCAGCGCCCGGATCGCCATCAGCGGCAGTGGCAGTTTCAGTTCGCCGCCGAACAGCCCGACCTGCACGAGCTTGCCGCCCTTGCGCAGCGCGTCGAAGGCGGCGCGGGCGCTGGCGGTGCCGTTCACCAGGTCGATGATCGCGCCGGCCTGTCCGCCGGCGGCGGCGATGATGCGCTGCGCCACCCCCTCGCCGCTGCCGTCCACGGTCTGCGCCGCCCCCGCCGCTGCGGCGGCGGCGCGCTTCTCGGGGCTGATATCGACCGAGATGATGTTGCGATGGCCCAGCGCGCGCAGCACCGCGATGGCCTGCAACCCCAGCCCGCCGGCGCCGATCAGCACAATCGGTTCGTCGGGCGGCAGCGGCATGACCTTGCGCAGCGCCGAATAAACGGTGATGCCCGAGCAGGCATAGGTGGCCGCCAGCGCCGGATCGAGGTCGCCGGGGTCGATCAGGTGTCGCGGGTGCGGCGCCAGGACGTGCGTGGCGTAGCCGCCGTTCTGAAAGACGCCGATACTGCGCGGCGTAAGGCACATGTTATCCTGTTCAGAGGTGCAGGCGGCACAGGTGCCGCAGCCGACCCAGGGGTAGACAATGCGCCGCGCGCCGACCGCGACCCCTCTGGCGTCCGGTCCCAGCTTCGCCACCCGTCCGACGATCTCATGGCCGAGCGCCAGCGGCAGCGTCACACCGCGGTCCTTCAGCGACATGACCTGACCGCCGCCAAGGTCATATGCCCCCTCCCACACATGCAGGTCGGAATGGCAGACGCCGCAATGCGTCACTTCCAGCAGCACCTGCGTGCCGGTCGGCTCCGGCGTCGGCAGCTCGATTTCCTGCAACGGCGCTGCGTTCTCCACTACGGCCCAGGCGCGCACGGTCGGTCCCTCCCACGACGAGATGTCGCCGCGATGGGAGCGCGCGGCGCGCGGCGGGTCAACCCGGTGTCATGGGCTGGCCGGTGTCACGGGCTGGGGGCGCCGGGGCCCTCATGGGCACCCTGCAGCACCTGCCGCTCGAGCTGTTCCACCTCCTCGTCCTGGCTGCGCTGCTCGGCGGGGGAAAGCGCCACGCCGGCGGCCTTTTCCTGTGCATGCAACTGGTCGGGCGGCAGCACGTGCTCCTTGCCGCCCCAGATCGTGCCCCCCTGGGGCACGGCTCCCTCCTGCGCGAGCGCCGGCAGCGGGAATAGAAGGATGGCGGCGAGGGCGAGCGATCGGATGTGGCTCATGGCAAGATCCTGTCGGGCCGTTAACGCGCCGGGTCGCAGGCGGATGCGCCCGATCGCGGGGGACCATCCCGGCCGACTGCCCCACCGGGCCGTGCGACGCCGGCATGGAAGCCGCGATCATCGCGGAGGTGACGGCCGAACCGGGTTTGCGCATCCTGGGCACAGAGGAGAAAAAAACCATGCGCCGCTACCGCATCGCCGCCATTCCCGCCGACGGCATCGGGCCGGAGGTGATCGACGCCGGGCTGGAGGTGCTCGACGCGCTCGCCGGCCGCGTCGGTTTCGCGCTCGACGTGGACCGCTACGACTGGGGGTCGGCGCGCTACCGCCGCACCGGGGCGATGATGCCCGACGACGGCGTCACCCAACTGCGCGGCGCTGATGCGATCTATTTCGGCGCCGTCGGCGCCCCCGACATTCCCGACGCGATCACGCTGTGGGGCCTGCGGCTCGCCATCGCGCAGGGCATGGACCAGTTCGCCAATATCCGTCCCACCCGCATCCTTCCCGGCGTCGCCAGCCCGCTGCGCGACGTCGCACCGGCCGATCTGGACTGGCTCATCATCCGCGAGAACAGCGAGGGCGAATATGCCGGCCAGGGCGGCCGGTCGCATCGCGGCTTCCCCGAGGAGGTGGCGACCGAGGTCGCCATCTTCACCCGCGCCGGCGTGGAGCGGATCATGCGCTACGCCTTCGCCGAGGCGCAGCGGCGGCCGGCGAAGCACCTGACCGTGGTGACCAAGTCCAACGCCCAGCGCTACGGCCTGGTGCTGTGGGACGAGGTCGCGACGCTGGTGGCGCGCGATTACCCCGATGTGATCTGGGACAAGGAACTGGTCGATGCCATGACGGTGCGCATGGTGCGCCGCCCGGCCAGCATCGACACTGTGGTCGCCACCAACCTGCACGCCGACATCCTCACCGACCTCGCCGCGGCGCTGGCCGGCAGCATCGGCGTCGCGCCGACCGCCAATATCGACCCGTCGCGCCGCTTCCCCTCAATGTTCGAGCCGATCCACGGCTCCGCCTTCGACATCACCGGCAAAGGCATCGCCAACCCGGTGGGCGCGCTCTGGACCGCGAGCCTGATGCTGGAGCATCTGGGCGAGCACGAGGCCGCGGCCGTGCTGATGGCGGCGATCGAGCAGGTCTGCGCCGCCGGCATCGTCACCCCCGACCTCGGCGGCCGCGCCACGACCAGAGAGGTGGCGCGTGCGGTCGCCGATGCGCTGCGCGGCGTGAACCGGCCGGGTGGATAGGTCAGGGCGCCGCGGGCATCGGCCCGGGCGCCTTCAGCACCCGGTCGGTCAACTCCGCCTTCACGTCGTAGGAGGAGCGGACGCCGAGCGCCACGCGGTGCTCCGCCAGCCATGCCGAGGCAGTGCGGTCGCCCTCGTCGCGCAGGGCGCACAGGAACGACCACGACGTGCTGTTCTTCGACTCCGCGCCGAGCCGCGCGACGAAGGCATCGTTGCGGATGGCGTGCAGGCGGATCGGTCGGTAATGGCCGGCATAAGGAATGCGGGAGGCCCGCAGTTCATCGAGCAGACGGTTGATCGCCGCGATCGCGTTCAGTTCCAGCACCACCGCGGCGTTGAACGTGATCTCATTGAGCCGGTCCAGGATCGCCGGGGCGCTGTGCGGCGGCATGCCCTCGCGACGGAAGGCGTTGACCAGCACCAGCATCAGGTCCTGCGCCTGGTCGAGCAGCGGCGTCAGCGCGGGGTTGCCCAGATAGCCGCCGTCCCAGAAGGGCACGCCGCCGATGGTGACCGACTTGAACGCGGTCGGCAGGCAGGCGGAGGCACGCAGCGTCTCCGTGGAGATGTCGGGCTGCGTGAAGATCACGCGGCCGTCGCTGGCGACGTCGGTGGCAGCCACGAACAGCCGTGGATCGTCAACGGCGTTCAGCAACCGGAGGTCGCCGGGCGTGAACGCTTCCTCGATCAGCGGCGCCAGCGCGTCGACGTAGAACGGGTTGGTGTAGGGCGAGACGACCAGCCCGAGCGCGTTCACCGCCAGCGCCGCCGGCGACCAGTCCAGGTTGTAGCCGCCGAACGGGTTGGGCTCGGCGAAAAACAGCGCGTTGCCCGCGAGCCGTCCGCCGCGCGCCACCGAGCGCCAGAACGCGGCCAGCTTCTGGCGCGCCGTTTCCGCGCCGCCCTGCGCCAGTCCGCTGACGGTGAGTGCGGCGTTGAGCGCGCCGGCGCTGGTGCCGCTGATCGCGGCGATGCGCAGCCGGCCTGCGGCGACCTCCTGCAACAGCCGATCCAACACGCCCCAGGTGAAGGCGCCATGCGACCCGCCGCCTTGCAGGGCCAGGGCGATCGTGGGTGACGCATCTGCCATGCTTCGCTCCCTTGCAGCCGACCCGCGCGCAGGACGGCTTAGGTCCGCCCCCCGGCCGGCACAAGCGCCGCGACAAGGCGACGTTGAACCCTGCTGGGCTTCATGCTTTCGTTCTGCATGATTTCATCGCGATCGTGTCGGACGCACCGGTTGCGCCGTCACGGGCGGCGTGAACAGGAAGGAGCCTGGCGATGTCCACTGTGATCAAGGGCGGGACGATTGTTGCTGCGGATCGCTCTTACGAGGCCGACATCCTGGTCGAGGGCGAGCGCATTGCCGCGATTGGGCCGAACCTGTCTGGCGACAAGGTGGTGGATGCCGCCGGCGCCTACGTGATCCCCGGCGGCATCGACCCACACACGCATCTGGAGATGCCCTTCATGGGCACGACGGCGGCGGAAACCTGGGAGAGCGGCACCTTCGCGGCGCTGTCGGGCGGCACCACGACGGTGGTGGACTTCGTGATCCCCGGCCCGGATGGCATGCTGAAGGCGCTGGAGGCGTGGGAGGGACGGGCGACGCGGCAGGCGTCGTCGGACTACTCCTACCACATGTGCGTCACCGGATGGTCGCAGCAGGTGTTCGACGACATGGCGAAGGTCGTCGCGCGCGGCATCAACACCTTCAAGCACTTCATGGCCTACAAGGGCGCGCTGATGGTGAACGACGACGAGATGTTCGCCTCCTTCTCGCGCTGCGCGGCGCTCGGCGCGCTGCCGCTGGTGCATGCCGAGAACGGCGACGTCGTGTTCGCGCTGCAGGAGAAATACATGGCCGAGGGCATGACCGGCCCGGAAGGCCATGCCTTCTCCCGCCCGCCGGAGGTGGAAGGCGAGGCCACGAACCGCGCCATCATGATCGCCGATGCCGCCGGCGTGCCGGTCTATATCGTGCATACCTCCTCTGAGCAGGCGCACGAGGCGATCCGGCGGGCGCGGCAGAAAGGGATGCGGGTGTATGGCGAGCCGCTGATCCAGCATCTCACGCTGGACGAGAGCGAGTATTTCAACCGCCAATGGGACCACGCGGCGCAGCGCGTGATGTCGCCGCCGTTCCGCGGCAAGGCGCATCAGGACAGCCTGTGGGCCGGGCTCGCAGCGGGCTCGTTGCAGGTGGTGGCGACCGACCACTGTGCCTTCACCACGCAGCAGAAGCGCATGGGGCTGGGCGATTTCCGCAAGATCCCGAACGGCACCGGCGGGCTGGAGGACCGGCTGTCGGTGCTATGGACCAAGGGGGTGGAAACGGGGCGGCTGACACCCAACGAGTTCGTCGCCGTCACCTCGACCAATATCGCGCAGATCCTCAACATCTATCCGCAGAAGGGTGCGATCCTGCCGGGGGCGGACGCCGATCTCGTCGTGTGGGACCCGAAACTCTCGAAGACGATTTCTGCGGCCAACCAGAAGTCGATCATCGACTACAACGTGTTCGAGGGGTTCGAGGTGCGCGGCCTGGCGCGTCACACGATGTCGCGCGGCGAGATCGTCTGGACGCATGGCAGGAACGACCAGCCGCGGCCGGGACGCGGGCGCTACATCAGCCGCAAGCCGTTCCCCGCGATCAACCGGGCGCTGTCGAAGTGGAAGGAAATCACCGCACCGCGCGCCGTCACCCGCGCCCCCGAACACATGCCGATCGGCGTTTGACGAGAAGGAACTTTACGTGACCGAAGCCCTGCCGCACCTGTTCTCGTCGTTCCGGCTCGCCGGGGTGACGCTGCGCAACCGCATCGCGCTGGCGCCGCTGACCCGCCAGATGGCCGAACCCGACGGCACGCCGACCGACGAGATGGTGGCCTATTACGCCCGCCGCGCCCGCGGCGGGGCCGGCCTGATCATCACCGAGGGCACCTACGAGGACGAGCGTCTCGGCTGCCGCGCCTATCTGTCGCAGCCTGGCTGCGTCACCGCGAAGCACGTCACCGCATGGCGCCGCGTGACGGAGGCGGTGCACGCGCAGGGTGCGGCCTGCATTCTGCAACTGATGCATGGCGGTCGCGTCACCGACCCGCGCTGCCTCGCGCCAGGACAGCAACCGGTGAGTGCGAGCAACACGCAGAGTCCGGGCTGGGTCCTTTACACCGACACCAACTACGAAGCCGAGATCCGCGGCATCAAGGGACCTTGGCCGAAGGTGACGTTCGGTCCGGCGCGCGCGCTGACGGTCGCGGAAATCCACGACATCGCCGACGGCTTTGCCGAAGGTGCGGCGCGCGCGATGGAGGCGGGGTTCGACGGCGTGGAACTGCACGGCGCCAACGGCTATCTGCTCTACCAGTTCATCCACACCACCACCAACCGTCGCACCGACGAATACGGCGGGTCGGCGGCGAACCGCGTGCGCTTCGCGCGGCTCGCGTGCGAAAAGGTGCGCGCCGCGATCGGGCCGGACAAGATCATCACGCTGCGTATCTCGCAGGATGGCGTTGACGACTTCACTGGCGCCTGGGCCGGCGGCGTGCGCACGGCGCGCGAGGTCGGGCGAGCGCTGCGCGATGCGCCGATCGACGCGCTGCACTGGTCAAGCTTCGACTATCTCGACAACCGCGACCCCGATTCGCGCACCCCGATGCCGACGGCGCTGCGGGAGGAGAGCGGGTTGCCGATGATCGTCAACGGCGGCATCAGCCAGGGCGATCAGGCGGAAGCGGCGATCACTGATGGAGCGGCTGACATTGTGGCCGTCGGGCGGCCGATGTTCGCCAATCCCGATTGGCCGCAGATGGTGCGGGCCGGCAAGCCGGTTGAACTGGTGCCATTCGACCGCAAATACGTGGTGCGCCCGCCGCTCGACTACGGCTATGCCTATGCGCCGGATTATGCGGCGCCGGACTGGCCGCCGACCTGGTGACGGAGCCGGGCACGAAACCGCATGGCACCGGCGCGACGGAATGGATCGGACCGACGGCGCTGGTTCTGTCGGTGCTGCTGCTCGGCACCAATTGGCCGGTCCTGAAGATCGCCCTGCGCGGCACGACGCCGATCTGGTTCAGCAGCGCACGGCTGCTGAGCGCGGGCGTGATGTACGCGCTGCTGCTGGCGGCGCAGCGGCGGTTGATCTGGCCACCGCGGATCGAGTGGCCTATCATCCTGGTGCTGGGCGTGTTCCAGAGTGCGCTGATGATGGGCCTGCTGACCGTCGGCGTGAGCATTGTCGGCGCCGGGCGGTCCGCGATCCTCGCCTACACGATGCCGATCTGGATGATCCCCGGCGCCGCACTGCTGCTGCATGAACGCGCATGGCACGCGCATCTCGTCGCGCTGCTGCTGGGCGTCATCGGCCTCGTGACCCTGTTCGGCCCACTGGACTTCGATTGGTCGGATCGCCGGGTGATCCTGGGCAATGCATCCGTACTGATCTGCGCAATGGCGTGGTCGTTCACACTGCTGCGGGTGCGCGGCCATGTGTGGCGCGTGGCGCCGATGCAGGTCATGCCGTTCCAGACGCTTCTCGGCGGCCTGCTGCTGCCGTTCGCGGCAGCGTTCGAGGGCGCCGCCCCGCGCATTGCCCGGTCGTGGGAATTCCTGCTCTCGTTCAGCTATGTCAGCATCGCCGCGACGTTTATCGCGTTCTGGCTAGTGGTCGAGGTCGCGCGGCGACTGCCTTCCGCGCGCATGTCGCTGGGGCAACTCGCAGCCCCGGTGATCGGCGTTGCCGCCTCCGTGCTCTCGCTTGGCGAGCGGCCGAGCCGCGGCAGCCTGATCGGGCTGGCGCTGATCCTGCTCGGTGTCGATGTGTCGGCGGGCTTCTCGCCGACGCAACCTGCACCGGTGGCGCCGGCGCAGAAGCGGTTGCGATGACGACGCCGCGCACCGTGACGGCCCGGCGCATCACCGCTCCCGCTTTCGCGCCGTTCGGCCGCCTGCTCGACACGCCCGGCACGATGGTGCGGCGAGATTTCGCAGCGTCCGTCGCGAACCTGCGCCCGGCAGCACGAGCCAATCTCGCGCTGGTGCGCGCGCCGTGGGCCGCCCTGGGTATCGAGGTGCGGGAGCTGGAACGCCATCCGTTCTCCACCCAGGCATTCTTTCCGCTCGACGTGGCGGACTATCTCGTCGTGGTAGCACCTGACGACGGCAGCGGCGCGCCCGCTTCCGAGCGCGCCTGTGCGTTCGTGGTGCCGGGAACCTGCGGCATCAGCTACGACATCGGCGTCTGGCACTGCGGCATGCAGGCGATTGCGGGGGCCGGTCTATTCGCGCTGCTGGTGTTCGAGGACGGATCGCGCGACGACACGCACGTCCGCCCGGTCGCACCGTTCCGGGTCACGTGGTCGGAGTCTCACGCGGGCACTGCGGAGGCGCCGAGTGCAGACTGAAACGCGGCGAAGGACCGCGCGATATCGTCGCGCCCAAGACCGCGCACGATGAACACGAGGCGGGAGTGTCGCCAGTCCTCCGGCCAGGCATCGAGATGCTCCGGCGGATGCACGAGATGCTGCACTGCGTTGACCACGACCGGCCCCGTTGCGTCGGCAACGCGCAGCAGGCCCTTGACGCGCAGCACGTCGGCCCCGTGCGCGTGCAGCAGCAGCGTGAACCAGACGGCGAACACGTTCCAATCGACATCCGCGTCGAAGTCCAGCGTGAAGGCATGGATGCGCGCATCGTGACGGCTCGGCGTCTCCACCGACTCCGCGACAAAACGTCCGAGCGCGGCAGCCGGCTCCGCCAGCAGCAGCGCGGCAGGCGGTGGAGCGTTCGCCGATTCCCATTGCTGCGCCGAGGGATTCAGGCGTTGGAGCCGCGCCGCCAGCACGCCCGTCGCGTCCGGCGCGGCGAGGTCGGTCTTGGTGATGACGATGCGATCGGCCAGCGCCGCCTGCTTCACCGATTCCGGCTGCCGGTCGAGATGCAGCGCGCCGTTCACGGCATCGACGGTGACGAGCACGCCGCCAAGGCGGAAATGATGGCGGATCTGCGGTTCGTGCAGGATGGTGCCGATGATCGGCGTCGGATCGGCCAGCCCCGTCGTCTCCACCACCAGCCGCGCGAACGCCACCTCGCCGCGCTCGCGCCGCGCGTAGAGGCCGCGGATCGCCTGCGCCAGATCGCCGCGGATGGTGCAGCAGACGCAGCCCGACTGCATCAGCAGCACGTCGTCCCGCACCTGCGCGATCAGGTGATGATCGAGCCCGATCTCCCCGAACTCGTTGACCAGCACGGCGCAGTCGGCAAAGTCCGGGCTGCGCAGCACGTGCCGCAGCAAAGTCGTCTTGCCCGAGCCGAGGAAGCCGGTCAGCACATGGACCGGAATCCGTCCGGTCATTGCGCCCCCCGCGCGGCGAGCCGCGCGATCAGGTCAGGGTCGAGAGGGTCGATCGGACGGCCGCGCAGGCGCTCCGCCGCCTCCCACACCTGCGGCAACTGATCGACGATCTCGCGCCGCCCGGTGGCACCCGAGAGTACGAAGGCGCTGCCCTGCCAGTCATCGAGACGCATCGCAAACCCGGCGAGCACGGCATTGGCGACGCGCACACGGGCGAGCCGCCCGGCGCGGCGCGTCTGTGCCGCTGCGAACCCCTCCGTCCGCGTCGCCCAATGCTCCTCGCCGCCGAGGCTGCCACACAGCCCGCACATGCCGCGCCGCGCGCCTCAGCCCTTCTTGCGCGGCGAGCGGCGCGCGAAGTCGTCGGCCATCTCGTTGAGCGTCACGAAACGCACGCCGGGATGGCGGATCATGTAGGCGTACAGTCGCTCCAGCATCATCAGCACCTGCGGTCGGCCGGACACGTCGGGATGGATGGTGATGGGGAAGATCGCATAGTCGTATTCACGATACACCCAGTCGAACTGGTCGCGCCAGAGCTGCTCGATGTCGTGCGGGTTGACAAAGCCGAAGCTGTTGGGCGCCTTCTTGATGAACATCATTGGCGGCAGATCGTCGAGATACCAACTGCCGGGAATTTCGATCAGATCGGTCTCCCGCCCGCGCTTCAGCGGCACCATCCACTCGCCGGCCTTCTTCGAGTAGTCGATCTTGGTCCAGGTGTCGCCGACGCGCACGTAGTACGGCTGATGGTCGTGGTGCATCAGGCTGTGGTCGTATTTGAAGCCCCTCTTGAGCAGCAGTTCGTTAGTGATCGGGCTGAACTCCCACCACGGCGCGACATAGCCGGTCGGCCGTTTTCCGCAGAGCTTGGTGACCAACTCGATGCATTTCTCCAGGACATCCTCCTCCTGGGCCGGCGTCATCGCGATCGGGTTCTCGTGGCTGTAGCCGTGCACGCCGATCTCATGCCCGGCGGCGGCGACCGCCTGCATCTGCTCGGGGAAGGTCTCGATCGAGTGGCCTGGGATGAACCAGGTGGTCTTGATGCCGAAGCGGCGGAACAGTTCGACCAGCCGCGGCGATCCCACCTCGCCGGCGAACAGGCCGCGGGAGATGTCGTCGGGCGAATCCTCTCCGCCGTAGGAGCCGAGCCAGCCCGCGACGGCGTCCACGTCAATGCCGAAGCCGCACAGAATTTCCTTGGCCATCGTTCTCTCCCTGACCAGTTCCACTCGCCGTGACGCTTGCGGGGACCGGACCGGCATGCGAACGTCGTGTGCCGATGTCCCGTCGCGACGCGTGCGCGCTGACCCGCGAGCCGAGCGGCGTGATGCGAGTCCGTGACAAGATCTCAGCCCTCGGCGGACTACGATGCGCGCGCGCGGCCGAACCGGTCAAGGTCAGAAACCTCCGGGCGGTTAGCTGCGCCGGTCGTGTCCCGGCTTGTGGTGTAGGCGCTGTGGGTAAGTGGCTCGCCGGAGCGACCGCCGAGAGTCTGGCGTGGACGGGCCACTTATCAACAGCGGTGGCGGCCTGAGTGGCCACCGTGGCGGCTCCGGGTAGGGTTGGATTGCGAAACGCAACTCTGACCCGAGGACGACCACGATGACCGACGACAAGATCGCGCTGCGTGAGCCGCTGGAAAAGGGGCCCGGATGCCAGTTTCCTGCGCGAGATGATCGGCTTTGCCGCCGAGCGGCTGATGGCGCTGGAGACGGAGGCGCTGGTCGGCGCCGCCCCTGGCGAGCGCAGTGCCGAGCGGCGCAACCAGCGCAGCGGCTATCGCGACCGCGGCTGGCAGACCCGCGCCGGCACGGTCGAGCTGCGGATCCCGAAGCTGCGTCATGGCTCCTACTTCGCCGCCTTCCTGGAACCCCGGCGGATGGCGCGTCCGCTTGCCCGTCATCGCGTCCGTCCTCTTCGCAGGGCGAACCGAGCTTATCCTCCTGTCCGAAATTCCGGGACCAGCTCACCCGGGGGTGGCTACCGCCGCGACCACCTGCGCGCGCTCGCCCAGCGCGTCGAGGTCGCGGATCGCGAGGTGCGGATCATGGGATCAAAGGGCGAATTGCTGCGGACTCTTACCGCGTCAGCCGGCGTAAAATCGGCGCCCGCCGGCGTGTCCAGTTCTGTTCCGAGCTGGCGGATGGGGTGGGATTCGAACCCACGAACCCTTTCGGGTTGGCGGTTTTCAAGACCGCTGCCTTAAACCCCTCGGCCACCCATCCACTGCGCTTCGGCCGGATGCCCCCCACCGCCGGGGGAGGGTATCGCGTCACGTCCCGCTTTGCCACTGTTGGCGCGCGGGATCGCCGTTACGGCCGCCGCACGGGCGTGAAGCCGGCCGACACACCCACGCCGAGCAGGATCAGCGCGAGCCCGATCAGGCTGCCGGTGCCCGGCCGTTCGCCGAGCCACAGCGCTGAGGCGGCAACGCCGATCACCGGCGTTGCAAGTTGCCCCAGCGACATGCGGGCTGCGGGCAGCCTCCGCGCCGCTTCGACCACCAGCCAGAACGCGATGAACGTGGCGATGATGCTGACATAGCCGAACGACACCGCGAATTCCCACGACCGCGCGATGCGCGGTATCCGGCCTTCCATCGCCGCGGCGAAGGGCAGCAGCAGCACGCCGCCGAGCAGCGTCTGGAATGGCATGACCTGCATCGGCGAGACGCGCCATGCATGGCCGCGAACGCGCAGCAGCGCGAACGACCATGCCAGCGCACAGACCAGCACCGCCGCGTTGCCGAGAATGACCCGCCGATCCGTCCAGTCGAAATCCAGCGGATTGAACAGCGTGACGATTCCGATCGCGCCGAACAGCAATCCGACAAGCTGCGGGCGCGACGCGCGCTCGCCCAGCAGCAGCGCGGCGCCGGGGATCATCCAGATCGGCATCGTATATGCCAGGATCGCCGACCGGCTGGCACCGACGATGCTGACGCCGACTGTCAGCAGGCCCATCATCACCGCACTCTGGAACACGCCCAGCACCACGATGATTGGCCACTCGACGCGCGGCGGCCACATCAGCCGCCGCTGCGCCGCCAGCAGCAGCGTGTAAAGCATGCCGGCAAAGAGCAGCCGCGCGCTGCTGAACCACAGCGGCGTCGTGCCGCGCAGCGCGATCTTGAGCACCGGCCAGTTGGTGCCGAGTAGCACCACCGACAGCACCAGCGCTGCCGGCCCGATCCAACCCGTCGCGTCATCGCCAGGTGGCGTGGTGCCGCGCGACGTCAAACGCCGATCGGCATGTGTTCGGGGGCGCGGGTGACGGCGCGCGGTGCGGTGATTTCCTTCCACTTCGACAGCGCCCGGTTGATCGCGGGGAACGGCTTGCGGCTGATGTAGCGCCC
>JAKADX010000106.1 GCA_021818505.1 Pseudomonadota bacterium | reverse complement strand
TGCCGTTCTCGGTGCTGGCCGGGCTGCAATCCTCCATGGGGCAGATCGACCAGCTCATGGGGCAGGCGCAAAGCCTCACCTACAACGTCCAGCAGGTCCAGGCTCAGTTCCAGCAGCTCTATCCGAACTACCAGTCCGCAAATTTTCAAGGAAATGTCACACAGGCCGGCCTGCTGGCGGACGCCAACGCGCGCTGGCAGGCATCGGTCAACACCTTCCAGCACACCATGGAGGTGCAGAGCCAGATCGTTGCTTCTATCCCCGCGGATCAGGCCGATCTGTCCGTGCTCGTCGGCCAGAGCCAGGGCGCGGTTGGCGCGTTGCAGGCGATCCAGGCAAGCAATCAGCTTCTGGCGCTGCAAGCGCGGCAACTGTCCGCGACGCAGGATCTGATCGCTGCTGATGCCCGTGCGCAGGCCGCCAATGCGATGCAGAACGCGGAGGCGCGCTCGGCTGCGGAGGCGGACTGGAAGCGCTTCTACGGCAATGGCGTGAGCTATACTCCGACCCCGGTCAACGTGTTCGGAGGACCCGCACCATGAATGCCAAAACTCTTGTTATCGTCGGCATCTTCAGCATCGCCACACCAGCTTGGGCCGCAGCACCGACGATCGACCAACTCGTCGCCAACCCGACGCTGCTGAACGCAGAGATGGATCGCTGCAAGCATCTCGGCATGGCCGCGAACGACGATGCGCGCTGCCGGACCGCGTGGCAGGCAGAGAACAAGCGGTTCTTCGGGAATGGGGTCACGTACACACCGGCGCCGGTGCATGTTTTCAACAATGTTCCGAAGTTCGATCCGCAGCCAAACAGCCAGAAGGCCACGCCATCCAAGCCATCCGGTCCACCTAATGGGCAGTAATACCAACATAGTCGATCATTTCCTCGACGTCTTCAGCCGCTATATAGACAGCAGATTTGGGTTGATCTCGCCCGACGTTGGCTTTCTAGTCGCGGTCTTAATTGGGATCGACGCGACTCTTGCGGGTCTAGCCTGGGCGCTTGGCGAGGATGACGCGATCCAGTCTTTGGCAAAGAAGGTTCTCTATGTGGGATTCTTCGCCCTCTTGCTCAACAACTGGAATACGCTTGCGCAACTGGTCTTCGAAAGCTTTGCGAGTCTCGGCCTGAAGGCAACAGGATCGGCCCTCAGCTACGCCACCTTCCTCCAGCCCGGCCGGCTCGCCGAGGCGGGCGTTCAAGGCGCGGACGTTCTCCTCTCTCAGATTCAGCGCCTCGCAGGGTTCCCTGACGTCTTCTGGAACCTCGGCCAGATCCTGGTCATGGGTCTGTCCTGGGTTGTCACCCTGCTCGGCTTCTTCGTGCTCGCGATCCTGCTGTTCCTGGCGATCATCGAATTCAAGCTGACCACGCTGAAGGGCTTCATTCTCGTGCCCTTCGCGCTCTGGCGCGGCACGGCCTTCATCGCCGAACCGGTGCTCGGCCAGATCGTCACGTCGGGCGTGCGCATCCTCGTCTTCGCCGTGATCACCGGCATCGGCACCCAGCTCTTCGGCCAAATCCTGCCGAGCAACCCGGCCACCGAACTCTCGCTCCAGGACGCGCTCACCATCCTGCTCGCCTCGATGACCATCGCTGGCCTGGCCTTCTCGGCGAACCGGCTCGCCGCCGGCATCACCTCTGGCGCACCGCAACTGGGCGTTGGCAGCGCCGCCGCCGCGGGCGGCGCCGTCGCCGGCGCTGCGGCCCTGGCCGGGATGGGAGGGGTGGCAGCCGCCCGCGCCGCCGCGGGCGGCGTCGGTGCGGCGGCTTCACTCGCCGGCGGCGCGAGCGGTGCCTATACGCTCGGCAGCGCCACCGGCGGCGGGTCGGTTGCCGCCGGCCTAGCCGGTGTCGCCCGCGGGGCGGCCGGCGCGGCCACCGGCGGTCTGCGCGGCGCGGCCCAGAGCGCCTCGACGGCGCTGCGCGATCGCTTCGCCACCGGCCAACGCGCCGCCTGGTCGGCGACCGGCGGATCGCGCGGAGATG
Source organism: Pseudomonadota bacterium (assembly GCA_021818505.1). Lineage (GTDB taxonomy): Bacteria > Pseudomonadota > Alphaproteobacteria > Acetobacterales > Acetobacteraceae > JAFKFJ01. The sequence goes on along the minus strand of JAKADX010000106.1, from coordinate 999 downwards.
CTGCCGGCTCATCCCAGTCCGGCGCGGCCCCCAACGGCGCGCCGGCCTGGGCCGAGCGCCTGCGGCGGCAAGCCGTCTCCCGGGCGGCGCAGAACATCCTCCACGAAGCCGAAGGCCGCGGCGGCGGCATGCGGCCCAATCTGCGAGGTGACGGAGCATGAGGTGGCGCCGTTTCTCCTCCCGTCTCGGCGACACCGAGACGCCGGCCACGCCCTATCAGCGGGCGGGGCAACTCTGGGACCGGCGCATCGGCTCCGCCCGCGTGCAGGCCGCGAACTGGCGCCTGATGGCGTTCGGCTGCCTAGCGCTCGCCGCGGTGGTCACCGCCGATGACATCCGCACCCATTCCCGCGCCATGGTCACCCCGTTCGTGGTCGAGGTCGATCATCTCGGCGCGGTGCAGGCGGTTGCCCCGGCGCGCGCGGAGGTACAGCCGACCGACACCGAGATCGCGTATTTCCTGGCGCAATTCATCGAGCGCGTGCGCGGCCTCTCGGTCGATCCGGTCGTCGTCCGCCAAGCCTGGCTCGACGCCTATGCGCAGATCACCAGTCACGCCAAGCCGATGCTCGACGCCTATGCGCGGCAGGCCGATCCATTCGGCCAGATCGGCAAGCGCGCCGTGACCGTCGATGTCACCAGCGTCGTCCGCGCCAGCCCGAATTCCTTCCGTGTCGCCTGGGTCGAGCATCCGTTCCAGGACGGCACTGCGCTGCCGCCCGAGCACTGGACCGCGATCCTGACCGTGGTCATCCAGACCCCGCATACCGAGGTGGCGCTGCGGCAGAACCCGCTCGGAATCTACATCGATGCGATCAGCTGGGCGCGCGAGGTGAACACCGTCCAGACCGAAGGATCGACCCCATGAGATTTTCGTTCGTCCTCGCGTGTGGCGGTGCGTTGGCACTTTCGGCCTGCGCCCAGCCGGTGCCGAAGATCGCCTACGACAACCCCCAGCCCGCGCACTTGCTGCCGTCGCCGCCAGCGCCGGTCCAGGTC
>JAKADX010000105.1 GCA_021818505.1 Pseudomonadota bacterium | reverse complement strand
TCAAGGCCCATTCGTGCCGCGCGACAATCAGCGTGAGAATCCGCGACAATCAGGGTGAGAATCCGGGGCTGGGGGCTGTGAGGGCGTAGCCCGAGCAGGCCCCGGCCCCGGAGCGGGTTGTTTTGTCCTGTCTGGCTGACCGTGACCGGCTGGTAGGGGTTGGCTCCACCGATGGAGCCGCAGCCTTGCCTGGTCGCCCGATCACCGTTCAGCAGAAGAGATTATTTATGAGATTTCGGACCGAGGGGGACACCCCGCAGCAAGCTGCCGCCAAGGCGGGGTTCAGCACAGCCACTGCCTATCGTCTCGAAGCCGGGGCGGATCGCCCACCATTACCAGTGGCCCCCCGCGGTCGCCGGCGGCCTGACCCGCTTATCGCGGTCTGGGACAGCGAGATTGTACCGATGCTCGCGGCGGCGCCGGGGTTGCGCGCCGTGGCAATCCTGGAGGAGCTGGGGCGACGGCATCCAGAGATCGGCGTGGGTGTGCGGCGTACCCTTGAACGCAGGATCAAGCTCTGGCGCGGCCTGCACGGCCCAGCTCAAGATGTTATCTTCCGCCAGGTGCATCCGCCCGGCGAACTCGGCCTCTCGGATTTCACCGATCTGACACCGCTGGGCGTGATCATCGCCGGCCACCCCCTCGATCATCGCCTGTATCATTTCCGGCTCGCCCATTCCGGCTTCGAGCACGGCCATGTCATCCTGGGTGGGGAGAGCTATCCCGCACTGGCCGAGGGGCTGCAGAACGCGCTCTTCGCCCTGGGGGGCGCGCCGCTGAAGCACCGCACCGACAGCCTGTCCGCCGCCTTCCGCAATCTCGACCGGGCCACGATCGACGATCTGACGACCCGCTATGCCGCGCTCTGCGCCCATTTCGGCATGGAACCGACGCGCAACAATACCGGTATCGCCCATGAGAATGGCGTGATCGAGAGCGCCCATGGCCATGCCAAGAAGGCAATCGAGGATGCGCTGCTGCTGCGCGGTAGTCCCGCCTTCACGGATCTTCCAGCCTATCGCCGGTTCATCGACGAGATTTTCGCCCGCCACAATGCCCGCCGCGGCAAGCTCATCGCGATCGAGCGCAATGCCCTGCAGGCGCTGCCAGAGGCCCGAGCCGTCGATTACGAGGAGACCCTGGTGCAGGTCACTTCCTCCAGCGGTTTCGTCTTGCGGAAAGTCTTCTACTCGGTGCCCGCCCGCCTGATCGGCCAACGCCTGCGCATTCGGCTCTATGACGATCGCCTCGAATGTTTCCTTGGCGGCAGTCCTGTCCTCAACCTGGTGCGCGGCCGGGCCGATCATGCCACCGGCAAGCATGGTCACGTCATCGACTACCGCCATGTGATCCATGCCCTGCGCCGCAAACCCATGGCGCTGCGCAACCTCGTCTATCGCGATCAGCTCTTTCCCCGCCCCGCCTATGCCCGCGCCTGGCAGGCCCTGACCGCGCGTCGTGCCGACAAGACCGCCTGCAAGATCACCGTCGAATTGCTCGCCCTCGCGCATGAGGCGGGGTGCGAGGCCGAACTCGCCGCAGTCCTCGATGCTGAACTCGATGCCGGTCGGCTCCCAAATCTCGACACCTTGCGCGAGCGCTTCCGTCCCACCAGTGCCGCAGTTCCAAAAATCACGATCCAGTCGGTGCCGCTCAATCTCTATAGCCAACTCGGTACGATCAGTCGTGGAGATGCAGCATGAGCAAAACTCCTGCCGCCGATGCCGCACGTCTCGCCTTTCTCCTCAACGAACTTCGCCTGCCCAGCATCAAGCATCTCTGGCCCGATCTCGCCGCCCAGGCCGACAAGGAAGCCTGGCCTGCCGCACGCTTCCTGGCAGCGCTCGCCGAACACGAACTGGCCGACCGCGAACGGCGCCGCATCGAACGCCATCTCCTCGAAGCTCATCTGCCGATCGGCAAAACACTCGACAATTTCGACTTCAACGCCGTGCCGGTCATCAGCAAGGCCCACATCACCGCTCTCGCCTCCGGCAATGCCTGGATCGAACACGGCGCCAATTGTCTCGTGTTCGGGCCGCCCGGCGTCGGAAAATCGCATCTCGCTTCAGGTCTCGGCCGCGCCCTCATCGAAGCCGGCTTCCGCGTGCTGTTCGCCAGAACCACTGACCTCGTCCAGCGCCTGCAGGTCGCCAGGCAAGACCTCGCCCTCGAAGCCGCCATCACCAAACTCGACCGCTATCATCTGCTCATCCTCGATGATATCTCCTACGTCACCAAGGATCAGGCCGAGACCTCCGTGCTCTTCGAGCTGATCAGCCGGCGCTACGAACATCGCTCCATCATGATCACCGCCAATCAGGCTTTCGGAGAATGGAACAAGATCTTTCCCGACCAGGCCATGACCTTGGCCGCTGTCGACCGCCTCGTTCACCACGCCACCATCATCGAAATGAATGTCGAAAGCTACCGGCGCCGCACCGCTATCGCGCGCAAACGAGCCGCAGGAAGGCCGCCAGCCAGGCAAACCCCAAATTCAGAAACCTGATCGACGCCGCCTGATCGCCGCTCAGCGACAATCAACAAAAACCCACTTGCCATCCAACTCAAAACCCATATCCTCGCCCACGTCGCCGTCAGCTTTTCTCATGCTGATTGACGCCCCTTCTCACCCAGATTGTCGCGCTACAGCAGGGCGTGGCGGGCTTCCGGCACACCGACGCCCACGAAGGCAAGGCGCAGCTCGTTGGACAGGAAGCGCAGCAATTGGAGGAAGACGCGCTGCTGCCGCGCTGTCCCGGCCAGCAGCGAATTGAGTTCGTCGATGACGACCACGCGCGTGCCGAGCTGGCGCAAGAGCCGCACCGCCGGATCCTGCACCGGAAAGCCGCGGGTGAAGTGGCCTGGCGAGGGCGCGTTCAATGCCTCAAGGAGCTGGCTGAAGAACTGCCCCTCGGTCGGCTGGTGCGGCATCAGCATGACGACGACCGGCTTGCGCTGAATTCCCGCGACGTCATCGAATGGACTGGCATTCTGCCGCTCGAACTT
>JAKADX010000104.1 GCA_021818505.1 Pseudomonadota bacterium | reverse complement strand
ACTTTTGCCCGAATGGCTGGAAACTCTGGGCCTGCCGGGCGCCTATGCCAGCCTCGGGCTGACGCAATCGCAGCTTCAGGCGCTGGCGGTGGCGCGACTGACTTCGGGCGGCGGTCAGAGCGCGGCTTATTTCATCGGGCTGGCGCAGACGCTGGGCTACACGATCACAATCAGCGAGTTCTCGACCTTCCATGTGGGAGAGACGGTCGGGCAGCCGATCTACGGCGCCGACTGGGCCTATGCGTGGCAGGTCAATGGGCCGACCTTCAGCGTGGATCAGTTCCGCGTGGGTCACGACACGGCGGGCGAGCCGCTGGCATCCTGGACGAACACGGTCCTGCAATCCGAGTTCGAGCGGCTGAAGCCCGCTCACACCACGGTCATCTTCTCATATAGCTGAGGACGCTATGGATTACACCATCGCTTCCGGCACGACTGCGGTCGGGTCGGGTGACACCGCGCCTGCCACTGGCACGCCGGGCGAGTTCACGAACGGCAACCCCTCGACCAGCACGCCCGCGACCGTGCTGCCGGGCTACCAGATGAACGCGCTGGTGCAGGAAATCCGCAACGCCATCGTGGCGGCGGGGCTGACGCCCAGCAAGTCGGACAACACCCAGCTTGCGGCGGCAATCTCCGCGCTGGTGCGCTCGCCCGCATCCAGCTACGCCGTCGACACCGGCACGGCGAACAACTACGTTGTCGCCCTCAGCCCCGCGCTGACGGCCTATGTCGACGGCATAAAAGTGCGCTTCAAGGCCGGGCACGCGAACACGGGCGCCTCGACCCTGAACGCCGGGCCGAGTGCGCTGCCGATCCTCGGCACGGGCGGCACCACGCTCGGCTCTGGCGTGATCGTGGCCGGGCAGGATTACGAGGTCATCTATTCGTCGGCCGCGTCGTCGTGGCTGCTTCTGGCACAGACCGGCGGTCAACTGGTCGTGCCGACCGCGACAATCAGCGGCGCGGCGGTGAACTTGGCGCAATTGAATGCCGTCAGCCAAGGTGGAACGAAGACCTTGGGGGCAGCGGTCGCGACGACCAGCGGCACCGCTGTGACATTCAGCGGCATCCCGTCGTGGGCCAAAAGAATTTCCGTTGAAATCAACGCTTCCAACAACGGAAGTTCTCTTTTGGTTCAGCTTGGCGTGGGTGGTGTCGTCGCCACGACCGGCTACGCCAGCACCGGCATCGGGGTGTCGGGATCGAACACGACGCAAGCCCAAAGCTCGACGGCGGGGATGATCATTTTCGGAGGCGCATTCACCGGGCGCATGGTGATTGATCTTCTCGGGTCAAACACTTGGATTTCCAGCCACGCTGGTTTTCTGGACACGGCGAACGGTCGCTTTGGTGGGGGCGCCGTCACCCTCGGGGGCGTGCTTGATACGCTCAGGATCACGTCTCCCAGCGGAACTTCTGCGTTTACCGCTGGCACTATCAACATCATGTGGGAGTGAGACATGGAACGCATCATCAATATCGAAACCGGCGTTGAGACAGATCAGCCGCTTGATGCTTCATGGTTCACTTTGGCCGATGCCCAGACCGCGCAGATCGCCACCCTGACCAGCGCGTGCCAGGCGGCAATTCTTGGCGGCTTCACCTCGTCGGCCCTCGGTGCGCCGCACACCTACCCGATGACGATCAAGGACCAGATCAACCTGTCGGGCAGCGTGACAGCATCGCTGCTGCCCAGCCTGCCGACCGGCTGGACCACACCCTTCTGGGTCGCGGATGCGTCCGGCGTTTGGTCGATGGCCCAGCACACCGCCGCGCAAATTCAGCAAGCCGGGGCGGATGGCAAGGCGTGGGTCGTGACCTGCCAAGAGAAGCTGGTCACGCTGACGGCGCAGGTCATGGCGGCGACCACGGTCAAGGCCGTGCAGGCGGTGGTGTGGTCGTGACGATCTGGCAAGCCCTCGCCTCGCTTCTGGTGCCCGCGCATTTCGGGGATTGGTATCTGTCCACCGCCGCGCAAGGATGCCATGTGGCATTCGGGGCGCTGGCCTATGCCATCGAGCGGGACACCGTGCGCGACCGCCTGAGCCTGCGGCGCGGGCTCATCCTTGCCATGTGCGCCGTCAGCGCGTGGGAGGCGCTGAGCCTCGCTGTCTACGGCGGATCGTGGCTCGACAGGTGGAACAACGCGGCGTTCATGATGGGCGGTGTAGGGCTCGCCTATGCGACGTGGCGCCGGATGCCGCGCACGATGGGCTGGGTCACGGTCGGGCTGATCTGCGCCCTGCTGGCGAATGCGTGGGTGCGCTTGTGAGGCCGCCGGGCACAAGCGAATGGTTCCGGCAGCCGGACTTCTGGCGCTACCGGCCAGCCATCGCGGGCTGGGGCGCCTGCTGCGCGGCCATGGCGATGATGTTTGCGGCGCAGACCGTCTCGCTCGGCAGCCCGATGACGCCGGGCCTCTATGGCGCGCATGTCTACGCCATCCCGGCCCTGATCTGGTGCGCCTATCAGTGGTTCTTCGCCGTGCTGGCGGCGGTCGGCGCCGCGGCCCGGCGCCCGCTTATGGCGATGGCCGGGCTTCTGGCCTTGGGCGTGGAGTTCTTCGCCCTCGGCGTTCTGGCCGCGCTCGATACGCGCGGCGGCAACGTGATCGTCTGCGCTGCGCTGACGGTATTTTTCCCAATCTGCGGCGTGTCCGCATCAGCGGCGTGGAGATCGCGCGGTGGAAGAACCTGAGCCGCTGGACGCGGAAGAACTGCAAGAGCTGCGGGACGTGCTGAAGACATACCGCATGATCGTGAGTTGGGGCGTGCTGGGGCGGTTGATCGCAATCACCATCGGCGGCTTGGCCGCCTTCGCCCTCGTGGTCCAACAACTGAGGGGAACCCTGAAATGAAGCGACTATCGCGCCGTCTGCCATCCTGGGCGGCGACCATCGTCTTCGGCGCGGGCTGCATCTCGGCCGTCATGATCGCCACCGCCATCCGCAACGAGCGGATCGGCATGACGCCGATCGCCGCCGCCGAGCCGATCTGCCCCTGTGACTATGCCCCGATCCGCATCGCCGGGGCCGACGC
>JAKADX010000103.1 GCA_021818505.1 Pseudomonadota bacterium | reverse complement strand
GTTTTGCGCCGGTCGCCTTGACCCCGATCGCCGCCGCGCTCGCGCTGACCCTGGCGGCCTGCGGCGGAGGCGGCGGCTCCGCCGCCGGCGCCGGCACCTCGGTCAAGCTCGCCGGCACCGCGATCGATGCGCCGATCAGCAGCGCGGCCATCACGATCACGTCCGGCGCGCCGGCCAGTGCTGGCGGCGCGGTGCTCGGCACCGCCACGGCGACCAGCACCGGCGATTTCACGCTCAACGGCATCGCCCTGCCCGCCGGCAGCGTGCCGATCTTCGCCAACGCGACCGCGCCGAACAACACCGTCGTGCTGAACAGCTATCTCGGCCAGTCCGACGCCCTCGCCGCCGCGGCATCGCTCACGCCGTCCAATCTCCCTGACCTCGATGTCTCGCCGGTCACCACCGCCGCGCTCGCGGTCTACGGCCAGGTCAACAATGGCAGCTACGCCAGCCTCACGCCCGCAGCCTACGCGACGAATCTGAGCGCGTACCGCAGCGAGATCCTCGCGATCGCGGCCGGAATCAAGGCCGTCGGAGACAACCTGTGCACACCCGCGCTGCCCAGCGGCGCCGGCAGCACGACGACCAGCCTCGCCGCCTATCTCGCCGCCAATTCCTCCCTGACCAGTGGCACCTCCATGACCCTGTCCACCGTCGCCAATACCCTCGGCGGCAGCTGCGCTGCCGCACTGGCCGCCCTGCCGGGCGAAATCGCCGCCGATCCGGACTTCGGACCGGAACTGGATCTCGGCGACGTGATCGATGCCAACGTCGCGCCGGTCGTGACCGCGGGCACCTACCAACTGGAAGGCGTGATCGCGGAAATCCGCGCCCTGGCGGCGACCAGCACGGCGGGAAGCACCTCCGTTCCCGCGACCGTCAATCCTGCGGCGGTCTTCACCGACGCCGCGATCACCGTCGATGCCGCCGGCAACATCACATCTTCCGACGGTAGCGTCGAGGGCACGGTGACCGGCAACCTCGTTTCGATCACGGTCAAGACCGTGATGGCCGGCACCCAGGAGCAATACAACCTGCGCCTCAAGCTCGGCGTGCTGCCGGCAACCGTGGTGACCGGCGGACCGGCTTATGTGGTCGAAGGCGGCGGCACAAACTCCACCACCGGAGCGCTGACCAACTTCGAGGCGGTGCTTGCCGCGACGACGACTTCCGGCGGCACCACCACCGTTGCGCTGCCAAACTGGACGGGCTTCGGTTCGACGCCATCCGAGTCGCTGGACGGCGTCAGCTGCCCGGCCGGAAACTTCGCAATCCGCCTCAACGCCTCGTTCTTCGGCCCAAGCGTGACCGGCGGCAGCTTCGGCGAATGCGTCGCGCCGGCGAGCGGGGGGGCTGTCTGGACCATGACTCCGCCGAGTTCCAACACCGGGGAAGATTTCGAACTGGATGCAAGCGGCATGATGTCCCTGCAGTCGACGTCCCCATTCACCGCGGCAACGTGGGGCGAATACACCACGGCCACAACGCCGGCGGTCAGCCTGCCGTTCGTGCTCACCACTGGCACCAACGGTGCAAGCTATACCCCGCCCGGTACGACGGCGATCCCCGGTATCGCCTACTACGTCATGGGCGCGCACACCATCGTGTTCTCCAGTTCCTCCGGCAACGGCCTCCTCAGCCTGCGCGGCAATTCGTTCCGGCTGAACAACCTGGTTGCGGAAAACCAGCAGGAAAGCGTGGATGGCGCTTCCGGCTCGGTCGCGGTCTTCCACGGCGGCGACCACTAAGCCATGCCCGCCCCGGCGCTGCAGGAAGCCTCGCGCGCAACCGGGCCTCGACCCGCGTTGCGCGCGATCCGGGCGGCTCATCCAGCGCTGACGGCGTTCCCCAAGGCCCAGCTCCGCTGGGCCTTGCAGGAGCGCCGCCTGCGGGTGGCCTATCAGCCGATCGTGCGCCTGCACGACGACCACGTCGTCGGTCATGAAGCCCTGGCGCGCATGCTCGCGCAGGACGGCACCGTGCTGCCGGCGGAATCGTTCATCGATGTCGCCGCCGACATCGCCTTCGAACCCCATATCGACCGCGACATCTCGGCGCAGGTGATGCTTGCCGCGCACTCCGATCCCGAGCCGGTCACCGCCGAACGCGGCAAGCGCTTCATCAATTGCTCCAGCGCGTTTCTGAGCGACCCCGCCAGCGTGCAACAACTCGCCGACCACCACCAGCGATGGCATGGGGCGCGCGCGCAGGCCGGCGACGAGGAAACGCCCTGGGTGCTGGAGATCACCGAACGCAATCTCGACGTCAGCCCGAGGCGCCTGCGCGACAGCGTGGCGCCGCTGCTCGACCTGGGATTCCAGCTCGCGCTCGACGACTTCGGCAGCAAATGCAGCGCATTCCCGCATCTGCTGGAGATGCCGATCCGCTACCTCAAGATCGACCGCACCCTCGTCCAGGCCGCCGTCACCGATGCGCGGGCCGAACTGGCACTGCGCCGGGTGGTCGATCTCGCGCAAGGGCTGGGATCGCTCCCCATTGCGAAAGGGATCGAAACCGCCGCCACCCGCGACCGGGCCCAGGCCGCCGGCGTGACCTGGGGCCAAGGCTATCTGTGGGCCGCGCCCACATCGCAATTCGACGTCGAGGACATCGCACACTGAAGCGGCTGCGCCCGGAACACGCGCAGCATGGCGTCCGGCGGATCGACCCGCCATGCTTCCGGCCGGGTTCCCGACGCATCCCCGTTACCACCCAGGGGCACAGCGGATTGCCCCGGTACTTTTGCGTGTATGATTTTTCGGTTTGCCTGTTCCTCGGCGGCCTGCCGCCGTTTCCCCTTTTCCCGAATTCCAACGATTACCTTGAGGTGACGGAATGAATCGAGTGATCACCGCTGCTGCCGCTGCCGCGATGCTGGCCCTGGCCGGTACCGCGTACGCGCAGCACCACAACGACCAGAGCATGGGCAGCGCCGCATCGGCGAGCGCCGACCAGACCGTGGCCTTCGTCAACGGCCGTCCGATCAAGCGCTCGGAAATCGACCTGGTCGTCCGCGAACTGCACCAGCCCGACACGCCCCGGCTGCGCGCCGGCATCCGCGACAAGCTCATCGAACTGGAT
>JAKADX010000020.1 GCA_021818505.1 Pseudomonadota bacterium | reverse complement strand
CACGTCTCCCGCCGCCGCCGCCGCGCCCGCCGCCCGCGGGCCCACCCGCCCGGGCCGCGCCGGATGCCGCATGAGCGGGCCGGGGAGGCGCGCGCCATCAACATTGCGTGTAAGAAACAAATGGCCCGCCGGTCGCGTGCGGCGGCACGACCGGCTATAGCGGCGTCATGGCGACCCGTCGTTCCACCCAGCGAATCGCGCTCAACGCCGCTCTCGACGGACTGCTTGCGGCGGCCTCCGTGGTGCTGGCGCGCTGGCTGGTTGCCCCTGCGGCTGACCCGGTGGCGCCGGCCTGGACGCTGCTCTGGGGGGCGGCGGCGCTGCTGCTGGCCGGGCTGCCGTTCCGGCTCTCGGTGCAGTACTGGCGCTTCTCGGGCCCCTCCGACCTGCTCGGTGTCGGTGCGGCCAGCCTGACCGGGGCGGCGCTGTTCGCGCTCGGGCTGCATCTGGCGCATGTGCCCCTGCCGGCGCCGACGCTGCCGGTGGTGCAGGCGCTGGCGCTGATGGTGCTGCTCGCCGCGCCGCGCAATTTCTACCGGCTGTTGCAGGAAGGCAGCGGCGGCGGCGCGGGCGCGCAGCCCGTGCTGCTGGTCGGTGCGGGCGAGGGGGCGGACCTGTTCCTGCGCGCGCTCGCCGGCGACCGGGAGGCGCCGTACCGGGCCGTGGGCCTGCTCTCGCTGGGTCGCGCCCAGACCGGGCGGCGCATCCACAACTGCCCGATCCTGGGCAGCGCCGCCGAGGTCGGGGAGGTGCTCGCCCGCCTGCGCGCCGAACAGGCGCTGCCCGCCGCCCTGGTGGTGACGGAGCCGGACCTGCCGGGCGAGGAGCTGGCGCGGCTGATCGAGGCAGCGGAGCGGGAGGGCCTGCGTGTCGCCCGCGCCCCGCGCGTCACCGCCCTCGACCCCGCCGGCCACCGTGCCGAGCGGCTGGAATTGCGGCCCGTGGCGATCGAGGATCTGCTCAACCGCCCGCAGGTGCCGCTGGACCGGGAGGGCATGGCGCGGCTGGTGCAGGGGCGGCGGGTGCTGGTGACGGGGGCCGGCGGCACCATCGGGTCCGAACTGGCCCGGCAGGTCGCCGCGCTCGGGCCGGAGCTGCTCGGCCTGCTCGACAACGGGGAATTCGCGCTCTGGCAGATCGACCTCGAACTATCCGAAAGCCACCCCGCCGTGCCCCGCCGCGCCGTGATCGCCGACATCCGCGATGAGGGGCGGCTGCGCGCCGTGGTCGAGGAACTGCGGCCGGAACTGGTGTTCCACGCCGCGGCGCTGAAGCACGTGCCGATAGTGGAAGCCAACCAGGCGGAGGGCCTGCTCACCAACGCCGCCGGCACCCGCATCGTCGCCGACGCCGCGCGCGCCGCCGGGGCACAGGCGATGGTGCTGATCTCGACTGACAAGGCGGTGAACCCGAGCAGCGTCATGGGCGCCTCGAAGCGGCTGGCCGAGATGTACTGCCAGGGCCTTGATCGGGCATCGCGGCAATCGGGCGCGGGGATGCACTGCATCACCGTGCGTTTCGGCAACGTGCTCGGCAGCACCGGCTCGGTGGTGCCGCTGTTCCAGCGCCAGCTCGCGCGCGGCGGGCCGCTGACCGTCACGCATCCCGACATGCAGCGCTATTTCATGACGGTGCGCGAGGCGGTCGGGCTGGTGTTGCAGGCGAGCGTGGTCGGCAGCGGTGAGGCGGTGCCGGAGGCGATGCGGCAGGGCGGAATCTTCGTGCTCGACATGGGGCCGCCGGTGAAAATCGTTGACCTCGCGCGGCAGATGATCCGGCTGGCCGGATTGCGGCCGGACATTGACGTGAACATCAGCTTCACCGGCCTGCGTCCAGGCGAAAAACTGTTCGAGGAGTTGTTCCACGGCCGCGAGCCGGCGGCGCCGACGGGCACGCCCGGCCTGCTGATGGCCACCCCGCGCACCGCCGATCCCGCGATCGTCGGCCGCGCCATCGACGAAATCGCCGCCGCCTGCCGCAGCGGTCAGGTGAAGCTCGCGCTGGCCATGCTCGGTCGGCTGGTCCCGGAATTCGCGCAAGGCAGCGACGCCGATGCGGCACACGGCTGATCGCGCACCGAAAGGAGAGGGCCGGCCCCGCAGGACCGGCCCCGCTCCTACCGCCGATGAATGACGACCTTGACCTTCACGGTCAGGATCACCATGATCCACGGCAGGAGCCTGCGATGTGTGCGCATCGCACTCTCCTTCCAGTAAGCGCCGGTCAGGACCATCCTGGCCGGCGTCGTGTTTGTAACGCTGCACGTTCGATCCGGCCAGTCCCGAGACCGCCATGCGCTTCCTCGATCTTCCGGCCCAGCAGGCCCGCATCGCCGACGATCTGCGCCGGCGCATCAACGTCGTGCTGGAGCACTGCCAGTTCATCCTCGGCCCGGAAGTCGCAGAGCTGGAGCGGCAACTCGCCGCGTTCTGCGGTGCCGCGCAGTGCGTCGCTGTCTCCTCGGGCACCGATGCGTTGCAGATCGCGCTGATGGCCGAAGGCGTCGGGCGCGGCGATGCCGTGTTCCTGCCCGCCTTCACCTACACCGCGACCGCCGAGGTGCCGCTGCTGCTCGGGGCCACGCCGGTGTTCTGCGATGTGGACCCGCGGACCTTCCAGATATCGCCTGCATCCTTGGCCGATCGGATCGCGACCGTGCGCGCCGGCGGTCGGCTGCGTCCGCGGGCGATCATCGGTGTCGATCTGTTCGGCCAGCCCGCCGACTGGCCGCGCCTGCGCGAGATCGCAGCGCGGGAGGGCATGTTCCTGCTCGACGACTGCGCGCAGAGTTTCGGCGCCAGCCTGCAAAGGGAACGGCTCGGCCGCGCCGCCGACGCCACCGCGATCAGTTTCTTCCCCTCCAAGCCGCTCGGCGCGTACGGCGATGGCGGCGCGCTGCTGACCGAGGATGCCGCGCGCGCCGACCTCTATCGCAGCCTGCGCTCGCACGGCGAGGGCACGACGCGCTACGACGTGCTGCGCACCGGCATGAACGGCCGTCTGGATACGTTGCAGGCTGCGGTGCTGCTCAGCAAGCTCACCGTGTTCGAGGAGGAACTCGCCGCCCGCGACCGCATCGCCCGCAGCTACGACGCGGCGCTGCGCGACGTGGTGCAGGTGCCGGCGCGCGTGCCCGATTCGACCAGCGCCTGGGCGATCTATGCCATCCTGTTGCGGAATGGCGAAACCCGCAGCCGGTTGCAGGAGGCTCTGCAGGCGGCAGGCGTGCCGACGGCGATCTATTATCCTCGTCCGCTGCATCATCAGCCTGCGTATCGCGACGCGCACGACGGCGCCGCGCTGCCGGTCGCCGAGGACCTCGCCACCCGCATCCTCGCGTTGCCGATCCATCCGGATCTGTCGGACGCCGACATCGCACTTGTCTGCGCGGCCGTGCGCGCCAATGCTTAAGTAATGGAGCGGCATCTCCACGATCCCACGCCGTCCGCCGGCCTGCCCGTCGTCGTTGCGACCGCCCTGCCGCCGCATGCCCGCGCCGAACTGGTGGCCGCCCTCGCCGTGCTGGACGATCCCGGCGGGGCGCTGGTGCGCGCGGCGCGGCATGTGGCGCGGCTGGCGGCGATGCCGGCGCTGCACGCCATCGGCGCGCGCAGCGGCGCTACCGCGGCACTGGAGGGACTGGCCCATGCCGCGTTGCAGCGCGCCTTCGGCATTGCCGTGCTGGGCCTGCCCGAGCGCGGGATGCCCGCCGGCCCGCTCGCCTCCGCGCGCACGGCGCAGCTTGCCACCGCCGTCTCCGGCGCGGTCAGCGGGGCGGCCGGCCTGTTCGGCGCGGTGCCGGACGCGGCGCTGACCACGCTGCTCATCATGCGCCAGATCGCCGCCGCCGCGCTGATGGAGGGCGAGGATTTGCGTGCCGAGGACACCCGTCGCGCCTGCCTGGAGGTGTTCGCGCTGGCCGGCGCCGGCGACGAAGGCGGCTACTGGGGCGCGCGGCTGCTGCTGCGCGGCGCGCCGGTGGCCGCCGTGCTGGCGCAGGCGGCGCGGGTCTGGAGCGTGGGGCTGGCCGACAAGCTCGCGGCCTCGGCCGCGCCGCTCGCAGGCGCGGCAGGCGGGGCGCTGGTCAACACCGCCTTCCTGCGCCACTACCGCCGACTGGCCCGCGCCCATTTCACCGTCCGGCGGCTGGAGCGCAGCTACGGCGCCGACGCGCTGCGTGCGGCATAGGCCTGCACCGCGCGCCGCTTGCCCTGCGGCGCGATCCGCGCGACTCTGCGGTGCGCGGACGCGCCGCAGGATAAGGACCCGGATGGTGAGCGAACGGCTGCGGATGGCTGTCTTCGTGGCCGCGATGGCACTGGCGACAACCCCGGCCTGGGCGCAGGCGACCGCCGCGACGCCGACGGCGGCCGGCGAGCCGATCGAGCAAGTTCCGGCCAACAAGGTCGTGGCGGTGCTTGGCCTGACCGTCAGGGGTGATGGCGACAAGGAGATCGGGCGCATCGTCGATGTGCTGGTGGACCACGCCGGCGCGCCGCGCGCGGCGGTGATCGAACTGGGCGGCTTCCTCGGCATGGGCAGCCGGAAAGTCGCGGTGGAGTGGCCGGCGCTGCGGTTCGTGATGGGCAAGGCGGCGTCGGCGACCCTCGCGATCCCGCTGGCCATGATCAAGTCCGCCCCGGTCTATGATCCTGCCAAGCCGGTCGAGGCGATCGGGATGCCGCAATCGACCTCCGCCGCGACTCCGGCGGCAGCCCCCGCCCAGTGAGCGCCGGGCCATGCCGCGAACGGCAACACCGGGCACGCCCGACGGCGCTGGGCTGCGGGCGCTCGACTGGCTGAACTTCTTTGTCGCCAATCTGCAGACCGGCTTCGGCCCATTCATCGCCGTCTATCTGACCACGGAGAAATGGACCCAGGTCGAGATCGGCGTCGCGCTCTCGGTCGGCTCGGCGGTGACGATGCTGGCTCAGGTGCCGGCCGGCGCTTTGGTCGATGCCATTCGCGACAAGCGCCTGGCCGCGGCGATCGGTGTCGGTCTGGTCGGCGTGAGCGCGCTGCTGCTGGCGCTGCGGCCCGAGCGGCTGCCGGTGATGCTGGAGGAGGCGCTGCACGGCTTCGCCAGTTGCATGCTGGTGCCCGCGATTGCCGCGATGACGCTCAACCGCGTCGGCCGCCGCGCCTTTGCTGAACGGCTCGGCCGCAACGCCCGCTTCGCCGCGCTCGGCAATGCCGCGGGCGCGGCCGCGATGGGGGCGATGGGCAGCCTGGTGTCCAGCCGCGCGGTGTTCTGGTTCGCCGGCGCGCTGGCGGTGCCGGCGCTGCTGTCGGTACGCGCGATGCCGCGGCGCGCCCCGCCCGCCGACCCCGACCCGGCGACCGCGACGCAGCCGCCCGAGGAGCCCCGCGAGGCCGGCTGGCGGGTGTTGCTCGACCGACGGCTGCTCGCCTTCGCGCTGTGCATCGTGATGTTCCAGCTTGCCAACGCCGCGCTGCTGCCGATCGCTGCCGGCGAGGTCACGCGGCAGGTGGGTGACGGCGCCAACCTCGTCATCGCCGCCTGCCTGATGGTGCCGCAGGGGGTAGTGGCGCTGCTGTCGCCCTGGGTCGGCCGGCTTGCCGAGCGGCGCGGGCGGCGGGTCGCGCTGCTGCTCGGCTTCGTACAGTTGCCGGTGCGCGGCGTGCTGCTGGCCGCGCTGGCCAGCCCCCCGCTCATCGTCGCCAGCCAGACGCTCGACGGTCTCGGCGGCGCGGCGTTGGGCGTGCTGGTGCCGCTGGTGGCCGCCGATCTGACGCGGGGCACCGGGCGGTTCAACCTCGTCGTCGGCACGATCGGGCTGGCGGTGGGCGTGGGCGCTACGCTCAGCACCGCGATGGCCGGCGACCTCGCGGTGCGGTTCGGCAACCGCGTCGCTTTCCTCGCCCTCGCGCTGTTCGGCGCCGTCGGTCTGTTGCTGACACTCGCCGCGATGCCCGAGACTCGGCCCGAGGTCAGGCCGCCCGCGCCCCCATCGCCTGGCGGATGAACAGCCGCTTGAGCGGCGGCAGCCGGTGCACCGCGTTGATACCCACGTCGCGCGCCAGCCGCAGGAGCGGGAAGTCGTTGCTGAACAGCCGCTCCAGCCCGTGCATCGCGGCCAGCATCATCAGGTTGTCCGGTCGCCGCCGCGCCTGATAGCGGCGCAGCAGATCCGGAGCGCCGGGGTCCAGCCCGGACGCGAGCGCCTCGATGACCAGCGCGGCCAGAGCGGCGGCATCGCGGAAGCCGAGATTGAGGCCCTGGCCGGCGATCGGATGCACGCCATGCGCAGCGTCGCCGACCAGTGCCAGCCGGGTCGCGACATAGCGGTGCGCCAGCATGGCCGCGAGCGGATAGTGCCAGCGCCGGCCGATCGGCCGTACCGCGCCCAGATGCGGCCCAAGCCGGCGCGCCACTTCGCGCGCGAAGGCGTCATCCGGCAGCGCCAGCATGCGCGGCGCCACCGCGTCGCGCTCGCTCCAGACGATCGCCGAGACGTGGGGCGCCGCCTCGGTCGGCGCCATCGGCAGCTGCGCGAACGGGCCGGCGGGCAGGAAGTGCTCCAGTGCGACCTCGTCGTGCGGGCGTTCGTGGGCGATGGCGCAGACGATGCCGGTCTGGTGGTAGGGGATGCGGGTGACCGGAATGCCGGCCTGTGCGCGCAGCGGCGACTCGCGACCCTCCGCCGCGACCACCAGGCGGGCGGCGATGTCCGGCCCGCCGGCGATGCGCACCGTCGCCCCCGCGTCCTGCAATTCGACGGCGACCTGGGCCGGGGCGAACAGGCGTAGCGTGGGCAGGGCCTGAAAATGCGCGTTCAGCGCCATCCGCAGGCTGCGCGCCTCCACCATCCAGCCGAACGCCTCCGCTCCCACATCGTGCGCACCGAAATGCAGGTGCAGGGGCGAGGCCGGACGGCCGAGGCGGCCGTCGGTGACGCGGATGTCGCGGATGGGGCCGGCGGGAAACGGCAGCTTCGCCCACAGTCCGGCCTCTTCCAGCAGCACGCGTGAGCCGGCGGCGACGGCGTAGGCGCGGCCGTCGAAATCGGGATGCTCCATCGGCGGCAGGGCCGCGCGGTCGAGGACTGCGACCGCGATGCCCGCTTGCGCCAGCCGACAGGCCAGCGTGCCGCCGACCGGGCCGGCGCCGACCACACAGACATCCGCCTCGATCCGCTCGCCCATCCGTCTGCCCCTTGTCGCCTGCATCGGCAAAGGAGGCCGGGCGGGGCGGATTTGCAACCCGCTGCCTCAGTTTTGGGCAGGACGCGGCATTTCGGCGGCTGCGCGGCAGTCCGCGCCGGCTGGCACGGTTCTTGAACCGTGAACGCGCAGTTACCGCATCCGACCGCCCGCCCGGGCGTCGGCCGGCGGCGGACAGAAAGGACCGGGACAGGGCAGCGACATGAAACTCATCATGGCCATCATCAAGCCCTTCAAGCTCGACGACGTGCGCGAGGCGCTGACGCCGCTCGGCGTGCAGGGCCTGACCGTCAGCGAGGTGAAGGGATTCGGCCGCCAGAAGGGGCAGACCGAGATCTACCGCGGCGCGGAATATCACGTGAACTTCCTGCCGAAAGTGAAGATCGAGGTCGCGGTGCCGTCCGACCTCGCCGAGCAGGTGGTCGAGGCGATCATGAAGTCGGCGCACACCGGCAAGATCGGCGACGGAAAGATCTTCGTGCTCGACATCGACCGCGCCGTGCGCATCCGCACCGGCGAGACCGATGCGCAGGCGCTTTGACCCGCAGCCATTGCAGCAAGACGACGAGGGACATGCACGAATGAAAAGGCTGACACATCACCTGGCGGGACGCGCCATGCTGGCGGCGCTGCCGCTGCTGCTGGCGATGCCTGCGTTCGCCGACAACGCGCCGGCGACGGATGCGGCGCCCGCCGCGGCACCGGCCGCCGCGCCGGCGGCCGCCGCAGTTGCCGCCGCCGCCGCCAAGATCGACAGCGGCGACACCGCATGGATGCTGGCCAGCACCGCGCTGGTGCTGATGATGACGATTCCCGGGCTGGCGATGTTCTATGGCGGCATGGTGCGCAAGAAGAACATGCTCGCCACCATCATGCAGTCCTTCGCGATCTGCTGCCTCGTCACCATCACCTGGATGGTCGCGGGCTACAGCCTCGCCTTCACCAACGGCAATGCCTACATCGGCGATCTCTCGCGCTTCTTCCTCTCGGGCTTCGGCGCCAACTGGGACAAGCCGTTCCTGCTCGGCGCCGGCGTCGATGCCGCCGTGCAGCAGACCGTGCCCGAGAGCGTGTTCATGATGTTCCAGATGACGTTCGCGATCATCACGCCGGCGCTGATCGCGGGCGCGTTCGCCGACCGCATGAAGTTCTCGGCGATGTGCCTGTTCATGGTGCTGTGGTCGCTGTGCGTCTATTCGCCGATCGCGCACTGGGTCTGGAGCGCCACGGGCTGGCTCGGCGCCGGCGTGCTCGGCCTGCCGGGGGCGGCGGACTTCGCGGGTGGCACGGTGGTGCACATCAACGCCGGCATCGCCGGGCTGGTGGCGGCGCTGGTGCTCGGCCGGCGCGTCGGCTACGGCGAGGACAATATGGCGCCGTACAACGTGTCGTATGCCGTGATCGGCGCCTCGCTGCTGTGGGTGGGCTGGTTCGGCTTCAACGCGGGCTCTGCGGTCGCCGCCAACGGCCGCGCGGGCATGGCGATGACGGTCACGCAGATCGCCACCGCCGCCGCGGCGCTCGCCTGGATGTTCGCGGAGTGGGGCACCAAGGGCAAGCCGAGCGTGCTCGGCATCGCCTCCGGCGCCGTCGCGGGCCTGGTCGCGATCACGCCGGCTTCCGGTTTCGTGCTGCCGGGCCCCGCGCTGATCATCGGCATCGCCGCCGGCGTGATCTGCTACTGGGCCGCCACCAGCCTCAAGCACGTGCTGGGCTACGACGACAGCCTCGATGCCTTCGGCGTGCATGGCGTGGGCGGCATCATCGGCGCGCTGCTGACCGGCGTGTTCGCCTTCCAGCCGTTCACCGGCACGATCGACCCCAAGACCCACGAGCTGACCGGCGGCAATGTCGGTGGCATCCCGCAGCTCGAAGCGCAGGTGATCGCGGTGCTGGCGACCCTGATCTGGAGCGGCGTGATCAGCTTCGTGCTGTTCAAGGTGGTGGACGTGATCATCGGCCTGCGCGTCAGCGAGGAGGAGGAGATGGAAGGGCTCGACGTGGTCCTCCACGGCGAACGCCTCGGCTAGGAGGCCCTCACCCCGACCCTCTCCGCAAGCGGGAGAGGGAGAGGCAAGCGTGTCTGCCGTCCCCTCTCCCGCTCTGCGGGGGAGGGGATCACTATGGCGCCGTCAGGGCGCCGGCGCCGGCGCCGACGGCGCCGCCGATCAGGGCGCCGGTGCCGGCACCCGCGCCGGTCAGCGCCCCCACCCCGGCGCCGGCCCCGGCGCCGATCGCGCCGCCGGTGACGCCCCGGCTCAAAGGCGTTTCCCCGCAGGCGGCCAAGGCCAGGGTCAGAGCGATCACGGTGGCGGCGGTGGCGGGGCTGCGTCGCATGTCTCTTGCTCCCGATCATGGATACTGCGGACCCAACGCGCGGCCGGCGCGAAAGTCGCAGCCGCAACGGGGCACAGTTGCGCCCGCCGGTCTCGGCGAGGCGTCTCGGCACTTGAGATCGGCGGGACGAGCGGTTAAGCCCTCGCGTCTGCCGCTTCGCTGCCAAAAGGGTTTCCCCGCATGTTCGCACGGCTGCTTGGCTTCATGTCCGCGGACATGGCGATCGACCTCGGCACGGCGAACACGCTGGTCTATGTCAAGGGCCGGGGCATCGTGCTCGATGAGCCGAGCGTGGTCGCGATCGCCGACGTGCGCGGCAAGAAGCAGGTGCTGGCGGTTGGGGAGGAAGCGAAACAGATGCTTGGCCGCACGCCGGGCAACATCTCCGCGATCCGGCCGCTGCGCGACGGCGTCATCGCCGATTTCGAAGTTGCGGAGGAAATGATTAAGCATTTCATCCGCAAGGTGCATAACCGCCGCGGCTTCGCCAGTCCCATGATCATCGTCTGCGTTCCGTCCGGCTCGACCGCCGTGGAACGCCGCGCGATCCAGGAAAGTGCGGAAAGTGCCGGCGCGCGGAAGGTGCGGCTGATCGAGGAGCCGATGGCCGCCGCGATCGGCGCCGGGCTGCCGGTCACCGAACCCTCCGGCAGCATGGTGGTCGATGTCGGCGGCGGCACCACCGAGGTCGCCGTGATCTCGCTCGGCGGCATCGTCTATTCGCGCAGCGTGCGCGTCGGCGGCGACAAGATGGATGAGGCGATCATCAGCTACATTCGCCGCAACCATAACCTGCTGATCGGCGAAAGCTCCGCCGAGCGCATCAAGATGGAGATCGGTGCCGCCTCTCAGCCCTATGACGAGGACGACGGGCCGACGCGCGAGGTCAAGGGTCGCGACCTGATGAACGGCGTGCCGCGCGAGGTGGTGGTCAGCCAGCGCCAGATCGCCGACAGCCTCGCCGACCCGGTCGGCGCGATCGTGGAGGCGGTGAAGGTGGCGCTGGAGAACACGCCGCCCGAACTCGCCGCCGACATCGTGGACAAAGGCATCGTGCTGACCGGCGGCGGCGCGCTGCTGCAGCGGCTGGACCAGGTGCTGCGCGATTCCACCGGCCTGCCGGTCGCGGTGGCCGAAGATGCGCTGCAATGCGTGGCCCTTGGCACCGGCCGGGCGCTGGAGGAGATGAAGCGCCTGGGGAACGTGCTGACGACGATGTATTAGGTCTCGCGTCGGCGGCCGTGCTGAGGCAGGCTGGCGCCCGCGCAACGAAGGGTCCGTGCCGGTGATCCGGCTCTCCATCCCCGTCCGTCAGGCGCTGGCCAAGCTGACGCTGCCCGTACTGATCGTGGCGGCGTTCGTGCTGATGTTGCTCGGCAAGGCCGACGCGGTGCTCGCCTCCCGCGCCCGCATGGCGCTGGCCGATGCACTGGCGCCGCTCTATGGCGCGCTGGCCGAGCCGCTGGGCACGCTGCGTGCCGCCGCCGATGCCGTGGGCGAAGTGTTCGTGCTGCATGAGGAGAACGCGCGGCTGCGCGCCGAGAATGAGCGGCTGCGGCAGTGGCAGTCGGCGGCACTTGCGCTGCAGGCCGAGAACGCGACGCTGAAGGCCAATCTGCACTGGATCCCGGACCCCGCCGGCAACTTCGTGACCGCGCGGGTGGTCGCGGATGCCGGCGGGGTCTATGCGCGGGCGGTGCTGCTCTCGACCGGGCCGGGGACGCACATCACGCGGGGGCAGGTGGCGCTGGACGATCGCGGGCTGGTCGGGCGTGTGACCGAACTCGGGGCGCGCAGCGCGCGGGTCATGCTGATCACGGACATCAACAGCCGCGTTCCGGTGATCCTGGAGGACAGCCGCGCGCACGCCATCGTCGCCGGCACCAACGGCCCGCGCCCGCGGCTCATGTACTGGCCGGAGGGTCAGACGCCCAAGGACGGCGAGCGGGTGGTGACAAGCGCCGAGGCCGATGCCTTCCCCGCAGGACTGCCGGTGGGCACGGTGCGCGTCACCGGCCGCAATGCGATCGAGATCGAACCGGCTGCGCGGCTCGACCGGCTGGAGATCGTGCGCATCTTCGATTACGGCCTGCACGGCATCGCCGCGCCCGAATCCCCGGCGCCGCGGGTGCAGGCGGCGGACCGGCGGCGCTGATGGACCGTCTGCCCGGCATCCGTCCGCGCCAGTCGATCTGGCGGCGGCTGGACGTGGCGGCGCGCTGGGCGTTCCCGGCCTGTACCACGGTGCTGCTTCTGCTCGTCGCCGCGGCGCCACTCGGCCTGCCCGGCCAGGCCGAGTTGCAGGCGGCGGTCGCGGTCGGCAGCGTGTTCTTCTGGTCGCTGTTCCGTCCCGCCTCGATGCTGCCGCTGGTGGTGTTCGTGATCGGCCTGCTGGCGGACCTGCTCGGCTACGCGCCGCCGGGGGTGGGGGTGCTGTCGCTGCTGGCGGTGCACGGGCTCGCGCTGCGCTGGCGGCGGCTGCTGACGCGGCAGGGCTTCCTCGTGGTCTGGGTCGCCTTCATCGGTGTGGGCGCGGGGGCGGCGGCGCTGCAATGGGCGCTGACCTCGGTGCTGACCCTGCGGCTGCTGCCGCCCGGCCCGGGGCTGTTCGAGGCGGTGATCGCCGCCGGCCTCTACCCGGCACTGGCGGTGCTGCTGACCCGCGCGCACCAGTCGATCGCCGCCCCGGAGCAGGCATGAGGCGCGAGAACAAGCGCACCGGCGTGTTCACCCGCCGCGCCCTGCTGCTGGGCGCGGCACAGATCGCGGCCTTCGGCACGCTTGCTGCCCGTCTCTATCAGGTGCAGGTGGTGGAGGGGGCGAAATACGCCACCCTGGCCGATACCAACCGCATCAGCGCGCGGCTGATCGCCCCGGCGCGCGGACGGATGTTCGACCGCTTCGGCGTCGCGGTCGCCAGCAACCGGCAGAACTGGCGCGCGCTGCTGGTCGCCGAGCAGACGCAGGACGTGGGCGCGACACTCGACGCGTTCGCGCGCATCGTGCCGCTGGCCGATCACGAGCGCCAGCGCATCGAGCGCGACGTGCACCGCCATCGCCGCTTCATTCCCGTCACCGTGCGGGAGTTCCTGGAATGGGAGCAGATGGCGCGCATCGAGGTGAACGCGCCCGATCTGCCCGGCATCGTCATCGACCTCGGCACCACGCGGCAATATCCGTTCGGCCCCTCGCTTGCGCATGTCGTGGGCTACGTCGCCCCGCCCAGCGAGGCCGACATGGGCGAGGATCCGATGCTGGCGCTGCCCGGCATCCGCATCGGCCGCGCCGGACTGGAGAAGCACCACGACCTCGCTTTGCGCGGGCGGGCGGGCGCGGTGCAGATCGAGGTGAACGCCGTCGGCCGCGCCATCCGCGAACTGGAGCACCAGGAGGGCGTGCCGGGCGCGGACATCCAGCTCACCATCGACGCGAAACTTCAGCAGCAGGTCATCGACCGGCTGGGCGACGAGAGCGCGAGCGCCGTGGTGCTGGACGCGCGCAACGGCGAAGTGCTGGCGATGGCGACCAACCCGTCCTTCGACCCGAGCCTGTTCGATTCCGGCGTGTCGCAGGCGCAGTGGATCGAGTGGACTTCCAACCGCCGCGCGCCGCTGATCAACAAGGCGGCCGCCGGCCTCTATGCGCCCGGCTCGACGTTCAAGATGGTGGTGGCGCTGTCGGCGCTGGAGGCGAGGACACTCTCGCCCACCGACCGCATCAACTGCCCCGGCTATCTCGATCTGGGCGACACGCGCTTCCATTGCTGGCGCAAGGGCGGCCACGGACTGCTCAATCTGCGCGGCGGGCTCAAGAACTCCTGCGACGTGTTCTTCTACGAGACGGCGCGGCGCACCGGCATCGACCGCATCGCGGCGATGGCCAAGCGCTTCGGACTGGGGGTGAAGCTCGACATCGAACTGCCCGGCGCGCGCAGCGGATTCGTGCCGACGCGGGAATGGCGCATCGCGGAGGGCAAGCCCTGGAGTGTCGGCGATACTGTCGTGCACGGCATCGGCCAGGGCTACCTGCAACTGACGCCGATGTCGCTTGCGACCATGGCGGCGCGCATCGCGACCGGACGCGCCGTGCAGCCGCATCTGACGCGTGCCGTCTCGGGCGTGGTGCAGCCGGGCGTCGATCCGACCGCGTGGCCGGAGATCGGGATCGCGGAACGCGAGCTGCACGCGGTGCGCGAAGGCATGTGGGCGGTGGTCAACGAGCCCGACGGCACCGCGCCGAAAGCGAAGCTGGCACTGCCGGGCGTGCAGATGGCCGGCAAGACAGGATCGTCGCAGGTGCGCCGGGTCTCGCGCGAGCAGCGCGAGCACGGCTTCAAGTCCGAGAACCTGCCGTGGGAGTTCCGCCCGCACGCGCTGTTCGTGGCGTTCGCGCCATATGACGCCCCGCGCTACGCACTTGCCGTAGTTGTCGAACACGGCAATGCCGGCGCCGCGATGGCCGCGCCGATCGCGCGCGACATCATGACGGACGTGCTGACGCGCGACCCGGCGGCCTCGCCGCAGGCGATGCCGCAGCAGGTGGCACGGGACGGCGCGGCGTGAGCGTCCTGGAACGCCGCCTGATCCGCGAGACGTCGTTCGGGCTGACCGCGAAGGTCTGGCAGGTCAACTGGGTGTTCGTGCTGCTGCTGTGCGCGCTCGCCGCGGTCGGCTATGTCGCGCTGTATTCCGCCGGCGGCGGCGCCGAGCCGTACGCGGCGCGGCATGTGCTGCGCTTCGGCTTCGGGCTGACGCTGATGCTGAGCATCGCGATGGTCGATATCCGCTTCATCGCGCGGCTGTCCTGGGCGGCCTATGCGCTCGGGCTGGGGCTGCTGCTGCTGGTTGCGGCGATGGGGCATGTCGGCAAGGGCGCGCAACGCTGGATCGAGATCGGCGGGATGCAGTGGCAGCCCAGCGAGTTCATGAAGCTCGCGCTGGTGATGGCGCTGGCGTCGTGGTTCCACCGCGCGTCATGGGAGCGGGTCGGCAACCTGCTGTTCCTGATCCCGCCGGCGATCGCGGTGCTGGTGCCGGTGGCGCTGATCCTCAAGGAGCCGAATCTCGGCACCGCCGTCATCACGGCGGTGGTCGGCGTCAGTGTGTTCCTCGGTGCCGGGCTGCGCTGGTGGAAGCTCGGTGTGGCGGCCGGCGCGGTCGGCGCGGTGGCGCCGGTCGCATACGCGCATCTGCACGACTACCAGCGCGCCCGCATCACCACCTTCCTCAATCCCGAGAGCGATCCGCTCGGCGCCGGCTACAACATCATCCAGTCGAAGATCGCGCTCGGCTCCGGCGGCATGTGGGGCAAGGGGTTCATGCAGGGCACGCAGAACCACCTGAACTTCCTGCCCGAGAAGCAGACCGATTTCGTGTTCACCATCATCGCCGAGGAGTTCGGGCTGGTCGGCAGCCTTGCCGTGCTCGGCCTGCTGGCGCTGATCGTGTTCAGCGGCATGGCGATGGCGCTGCGCTGCCGCAACCAGTACGGGCGGCTGGTGGCGCTCGGCATCTCGGTCAACTTCTTCATGTACGTGTTTGTCAACGTGGCCATGGTGATGGGCGCCATTCCGGTCGGCGGCGTGCCGCTGCCGCTGGTCTCACATGGCGGGTCGGCGATGATCATGGTGATGATCGGCTTCGGCGTGCTGCTGTCGGCGCATGTCCACCGTGACGTGGAGTTCGCCGCCGAGGGTGGTTGAGCCGGCCGGTCAGCCGCGCAACTCGACGGGCGGCTGCGGCGCCATCGCGGGCGGGGCGGTATGCCGGGCCGCGCGGGGCAGCGTGATGCGAAAGCTGGTGCCGCTGGCCGAGGTCGCGAGCAGGCTCGCCTCACCGCCATGCGCGCGCACGAGGTCGCGCACGATCGCCAGGCCCAGGCCGGTGCTGCCGGGTCGGCCGCCGGTCACGAACGGGCGGAACAGGGCGGCCTGTACCGCGTCCGGCAGGCCGGGGCCGTCATCGGCGACCGTCACCGCGACCACGCCGCCCTCCTGCTCGGCGGTGACGCGGACGTGGTGGGCGCGCGCCTCGCCGGCGTTGCGCAGCAGGTTGGTGAGCACGCGCACGATGCTCGCCCGCTCGGCGTCGATCTCCATCGCCTCGGGCACCGCATTGTCGATCGCGAGATCGGGGGTTGCGTGCAAGGCCTGGTCGGCCGCCTCGGCGACCACCGGGCGCAGCGCGATGCGCGCGCGCTGCGGTGCCACCGGGATCTCGCGCGCGAATTCCACGATGCTGCGCACCAGCGTGGTCGCGCGCTCGACCGCGCGCACCAGCGTGTCGCCGGCGCGCTTGATGCCCGGCTCCTCGCTCATCTGCAGACGTTCGGCGGTCAGCAGGGCGGGCGAGAGGATGCCGCGCAGATCGTGGTTGATCTTGGCGACCGAGGTGCCCAGCGCGGCGAGCCGGGCATTGCGCCAAAGCGCCGCGCGCAGTTCGCGCTGCATGGCGGCGAGTTCCCGCCCGGCGACAGCGATCTCGTCGTCGCCGTGAGTGACGCCGTCGTACGGCGCGGCGCGCTCGGGGTCGGCGCGGAAGGCGGCGATGCTCTCCGTCAGGCGGTGCAGCGGGCGCACCAGCAGCAGCGTCAGCGCGCAAAACAGCAGCAGCCCGACCGCCCCGGCGACGGCCAGCGAGATCGCCCCCACGCGCAGCGCGAAGCGGGAGAGAAAGTGGTCGAGTGCCGCGCGTCGCACCAGCACGGCAACACTGCCGCCCTCGTCGAGCAGGCTCGGCCCGCGCACGTCCAGCAACGCGTCGCTGCGGCCGACTAGGCCGCCGATGACGCCGGCCGCCGCCGCGGGCAGGCTGTCCCCGGGCAGATCCGTGCGCACCGCCCCGTCGGGCGTGACACCGGCACGGGTCAGACGCAGCGTGCGGTCGGATTCCTGCAGCGTCACCGCCTCGACCCCGGCGAGGGTGAGCAGGTCGGCACGGATGCCGTTCTGCAGCTTTCCGCCGTCTGCGGACAGTGCCGCGATCTGCCCGGCGCGCAGGTGCCGCTCCAGCCAGTCGTGCCGGGCGCGGGCAAGCGAGGGCAGGAAGAACAGTGCCTCGGCGATCAGCACGGTGGCGACCGTGAGCCACACCAGCCGTTGCGAGAGCCGCCCGGCGGGACTCCGAGGCGCCGGTGGTCGCGCGGCGGCCCGGGCCGGAGGGGCATCTTGGTCCGCAGTACCCATCGAGCGCGCTTTTAGCAGTCGCGGCCGGGTGAGCGCACATGAATCATCCGATCGCCATGTCGCCGGCCAGGCCGGCGTTGACGCCGCCGCGCCGCCGCCCCTATAAGCCGCCGCCTGAAGCGAGGCGACGGCGGCGGATTTTCGTGCGCCCGGTCGCCGGGCGCCAATCCATCCGAGCGGAGAGACTGAACGTGAAGCGCACCTATCAACCCTCGAAGCTCGTCCGCAAGCGTCGGCACGGGTTTCGCGCCCGCATGGCGACCGTCGGCGGCCGCAAGGTGCTGGCAAACCGCCGCGCCAAGGGCCGCAAGCGCCTGTCCGCCTGAGCGGCGGGGGGAGCCCGGCCGCGCGATGCCGCCGGCGCCGCAGCGGCTTAAGCGACGGGCCGAGTTCCTGCGTGTCGCCGCCGCCGGTCGCAAGGCGGCGCGGCCGGGGCTGGTGTTGCAGGCGCGCGCCCGTGGTGACGAAGGGCCGGCGAGGCTGGGGTTCACGGTGACGAAGAAGGTGGGTAACGCGATCGTGCGCAACCGCACGCGACGGCGGCTCAAGGAAGCGGCGCGGCTGGCGCTTCGCGACGGGGCGCCGCGCGGTGTCGATCTGGTGCTGATCGGGCGCGAGGGCACGCGCGACCGCCCCTTCGCAGCCCTGGTCGAAGATCTGCGGCAGGCGCTGTCGCAGGTCGGAGCTGCGCAGTGAGCGCCGCTGCCAGTCCGACCGCCGCCGTGCTTGCCGGCGCGGTGCGGGCGTACCAGTTGGCGGTTAGCCCCCTGCTGGGCCCGAACTGCCGTTTCGAACCCAGCTGCAGTTGTTACGCGATCGAGGCGCTGCGCACGCACGGCGCCGCGCGCGGCAGCCTGTTGGCGGCGCGGCGCGTGCTGCGCTGCAACCCCTGGACGCCGGGCGGCTACGACCCGGTGCCGCCACCCGCACAGGGCGACCGTGCCCGGACGGCATCCTGAAGATGGACCAGAAACGGCTGTTTCTCGCGATCGCGCTTTCGGTGCTGATCCTGGTGGCGTTCCAGGCGCTGCTGCCGGCGCCGCGCCACGTCCCGCCGCCGCGGTCCGCGCTGCAGACCGAGGAACCCGCCCGGCCCGCGCCCGCGCCGCCGCCGGCCGGGACGGTCGCCAAGGCGGCGCCGGACACCGCAGGTGCGAAGCCGGCGGCGCCGGCCGGCCCTGTGCCACACATTGCGGTCGATGCGCCTCGCCTTTCCGGACGCATCAGCCTGGTGGGGGCGCGGCTGGATGAGGTGGTGCTGAACGATTACCACGAGACGATCGACAAGACCTCGCCGCTGGTGCAACTGCTTGCGCCGCAGGGCGCGAAGGAGCCGACCTACATCCAGTTCGGCTGGTCGGCCGAGGGCGGCGTGCGCGTGCCCGACAACGCGACGCGCTGGGCCGCCTCGGCGGACACGCTGACGCCGCGCGCGCCGGTGACGCTGAGCTGGGACAACGGCGCCGGCGTGACCTTCGAACTCGTGTTCTCCGTCGATGACGAATACATGTTCCGCGTCGAGCAGCGGGTGCGCAACACGACCGGCGCGCGGGTCGCGGTGCATCCCTGGCAGCGCGTGAACCGTGACTACACGCCGGAGACCGGCGGATACTCGGTGCTGCACGAGGGGATGGTCGGCTGGGTGGACGGGCGGCTGCGCGAGGACAGCTACGCCACCACGAAGAGCAACGGCGAGAAGCACGACGGCGTCGCCTACCAGGGCACCGGCACCGGCGGCTGGGCCGGCTTCACCGACAAATACTGGCTTGAGGCGGTGATCCCCAGCCAGACCGAGCAGGCCACCACGACCTACCGCTACGTCGCGGGCGGCAGCGGCGCGTATCAGGCCGACACGGTGAGCGCCGCCGCCCAGATCGTCCCGCCGCACGGCGACGCCACGACGGTCGCGCGCGCCTTCGTCGGCGCGAAGGAAATCCGGCTGCTCAACCGTTACCAGGACCAGTCGGGCGTGAGCCACTTCTCGTATGCGATCGACTGGGGCTGGTTCTGGTTCCTGACCAAGCCGATCTATTATGCGCTCGACTGGCTGTATGCGGCGCTGGGGAATTTCGGGCTGGCGATCCTGGTGTTCACCATCATCGTCAAGGGGTTGTTCTTCCCGCTCGCCAACCGCTCCTACAAGTCGATGAGCAAGATGAAGCTGCTTGCGCCGAAAATGCAGGCGATCCGGGAGCAATATAAAGACGACCCGACCAAGATGCAGCAGCAGACCATGGCGCTGTACAAGAACGAGGGCGTCAACCCCGCCAGCGGCTGCCTGCCGATGGTCGTGCAGATCCCGGTCTTTTTCTCGCTATACAAAGTCATCTTCATCAACATCGACATGCGTCATGCGCCGTTCTTCGGCTGGATTCACGACCTGTCGGCGATCGACCCGACCAACGTCTTCAACCTGTTCGGGCTGATCCCGTTCGATCCGACCACTATCTCGCCCTTCCTGCATCTCGGCATCTGGCCGCTGATCATGGGGGTGACGATGTGGGGGCAGCAGAAGCTGAACCCGCCGCCGCCCGATCCGACCCAGGCCAAGCTGTTCCAGCTCATGCCCATCATCTTCACCTTCATGCTGGCGCGCTTCCCGGCCGGGCTGGTGATCTACTGGACCTGGAACAACCTGCTTACCATCGGACAGCAATGGCTGATCATGCGTCAGACGCGGCTCGAACGGCCGCGGCTGGCCCGCACCTCACGTTCGGCCAACACCTGACGCCCGACGAGCGGGCGGCGTGGCTGGAGGCCGGCCGCCGCCTGTTCGCCGCCGAGTGCCGCTTCGTTCACGCTGCCCAGCGGCTCGATCAGCTACCCGAGCCAGGGCAGCCGGAGGTGGCGTTCGCCGGCCGGTCGAACGTGGGCAAATCCTCGCTGGTCAACGCGCTGACCGGCCGGCGCAGCCTCGCCCGCGCCTCCGGGCAGCCGGGACGGACGCGGCAGCTCAACTTCTTCGACCTCGGCGGGCGACTGACACTGGTTGATATGCCCGGCTACGGCTACGCCCAGGCCGGGAAGGCGGTGAAGGCGGACTGGCAGGGGCTGATGTTCGACTACCTGCGCGGCCGGCCCAGCCTGCGTCGCGTGCTGCTGCTGATGGACGCGCGCATCGAGGTCAAGGAGGCCGATCGGGCCGTCATGGACCTGCTCGACCGCGCCGCCGTGACCTACCAGCTCGTGCTGACCAAGACCGACGCCGTGAAGCCGGAACCGCTCGCGGCGAAGCTGGCGGAGATGGCGGCGCTAGCGCGGCGCCACCCGGCCGCGCACCCGCAGGTCCTCAGCACTAGCAGCGAGACCGGGGCGGGGATCGAGGAATTGCGGGCGGCAATCGCGGAACTGGCCGATCCTTGACCGCCCCGGCGTGGCGCCGCACAAGGCGCGCGCCGCGCACCGGAGGAGCCATGACCGATCCGCACGCCGAGACCGCCGAACAGCAGGCGCGCGTCCTCGCACAGGCGCTGCCGTTCCTGCGCCGCTATGCCGGGGCGACGGTGGTGGTGAAATACGGCGGCCATGCCATGGGCGACGAGCGATTGGCCGCGATGTTCGGTGCCGACATCGCGCTGCTGAAGCAGGTCGGCGTGAACCCGGTCGTGGTGCATGGCGGCGGGCCGCAGATCAACGACATGCTCAAGCGGCTGGCGATCAAGTCCACCTTCGTCGATGGCCTGCGCGTCACCGACGCGGCAATGGTTGAGGTGGTCGAGATGGTGCTGGCCGGCACCGTCAACAAACAGGTTGCCGGGCTGATCACCCGCGCCGGCGCGCTCGCGGTTGGCATCTGCGGCAAGGATGGCGGGCTGATCCGCGCGCGCAAGCTGCAACGCACCGTCCGAGACCCCGACAGCAACATCGAGCGCGCGCTCGATCTCGGCTTCGTCGGTGAGCCGGAGCAGGTCGATGTCCGCGTGATCCACGCGCTGACCGGCGCGGGGCTGATCCCGGTCATCGCGCCCGTCGGGATGGATGCGCACGGTCAGACCTACAACATCAACGCCGACACCGTGGCGGGCGCGGTCGCCGGCGCGCTGGGGGCGACGCGGCTGCTGATGCTGACGGACGTGCCCGGCGTGCTGGACCGCGAGGGGCGGCTGATCCCGGAGATGACGGTCGCCGAGGTCCGCGCGCGCATCGCCGACGGCGTCATCACCGGCGGCATGATCCCCAAGGTGGAGACCTGTGTGGACGCGGTGCAGCGCGGCGTGAAGGGCGCGGCCATCCTCGACGGTCGTCAGCCCCACGCCTGCCTGCTGGAACTGTTCATCGAAGGTGGGCTGGGCACCCTGGTCACCCCGTAACGCCCCCCGCCGGCGCTACCGGGCGGCGATCCAGCGCGCGATCTCCGGCCAGTGCTCCTTGAGCGTCCGTCCGCCCATGAACAGGCCGATATGGCCGCCGGGGACGGTCTTGCTGACGATCTGGTCCGCCGGCGTGCCGACGTACTTTGCCGCGTCCAGCACCTGCCCGGGCGTGGTGATGTCGTCGGCCGCTCCGGCCAGTAGATAAGTGGGGCAGGTGATGGCGCGCAGGTCGAGCCTTCGGCCGAGGCCCACGAACTTGCCCTTGGCCAGCCGGTTCTCCTTGAACAATTGGGAAATCGCCTGAAGATACCAGCGGCCGGGCAGGTCGATCGGGTTCTCGTACCAGCTCTCGAAGGTCTCCTGCTTGGCAAGATAGACCGGGTCGTCGATGTGCTCGTAGAGGTCGATGTGCTGGTGGATGTAATGCTCCTCGGGGTGCATGTTCTTCCAGCCCTGCAGCATGAACTTCCCCTTCATCAGCCCGCCGCCGAGAGAGACGAGTTCCTCGTAGAAGGACATCGGCGACTCGTGCACCATCCGCTTGAGCGGCCCGTTGCCGGCGTCCGTGTCGATGGGCGCGCCGGCCAGCACGAGCGAATTGACCTTCGCGGGAAACCGTGCCGTGACCATCGCCGAGACCCAGCCGCCCTGGCACAGCCCGACCAGATTCACGCGCCCCCCGAGATCGTCGATGAGGACAACAACGTCGGCGAGATAGTTGTCGATCTCCAGATCCTTCATGTCGTCGCTCGCCGATTTCCAGTCGGTGAGCGCGACTTGGCCGACGCAGTTGGCGAGCAGTGTGGCGACGAGGCTTTGACCCTTGTGATAGTCGGCGATCATCGCGGTGTGGCCGGCATAGGGCGCCACGACAAGGGTCGGAATGCCATCCGGCGTACCGTACTCGCGCAGCGTCACGGTGCGGAGATCGAGACGCACGCGGTTCGGCGTGGCGAGGGCAGGCCGCAGCTCCTCGTTGATCTTGATCTCCTCTTCGACGAATTCGAGGTTCTTCGCGTAAAGTTCCGCGCCCTCTTCGACCAGCGCGGTTGCCATCGCCATCGGCCAGAAGGCGGGCACGCTGAACAGGGACAGGTCGGAGGATTTGACCGAAAGCGGCTTCGCCATGAGAATTCCTCTCGCGTCCGTTGCGCCCGTCAGGCCCACGGGCGGGCGAGGTCTATCACGGCGACGATGGGACCGCCCGGCGGGGCGGCAGGAAAGTGGTTGCGCTCCGGCATGGGATAAATCCGATGCGCGATTGCCCAGTGCAGCCGGGGCTGATCTAATCGCACCATGCAGAGTCTGCCGCCGACCGAGGCCCCCGAACCCACGCTTCCGCAGTCATCAGGGTCGGGGGCTTTGCGCGGCACGGCCTATTTCCTGCTCCTGCTGCTTCTGCTGGCCGGCGCCTGGGTGCGGTTCAACCGCGAGATTGCTGCCGTCGCGCCGGGCCTCGCCGGACCGGCGGCGGAGGTGGCGACACAGGCCGCCGCGGCCGGCCGCGCGGCAGGACTGGTGGAGGTCGGCCTGCTGCCGTCGAGCGCGACCGCGGCCGAAGTGGCGAAGATGGGGCTGCCGGCCGGCGACGCCGCCGCCCTGACGCAGGCCGTACGGGACCGCCGGCTGCGTCTGGTGCGGCTGCCGCTGTTCGACTCCGGCCCGTTCGACGGTGGCGGGACGCAGGCCGGCCATATGATCCAGGTCAGCGCGGCCGGCTATACGCGAGTCGTTGAACTGACGGCACAGCCGGTGTCCGTCACGCTGCCGATCGCTCAGGTGGGCACGGTCACGTTTCGCAACCTCGGCGGCGGGCCCGTCGGAATCGGGGCGCTGACCCTGGCCGGCCCGGTCCGCCTGCCCGATCTGACCGAAGCGGGCATGATGGAGGTGGGGGTGATCGCGCAATGAAGGGCCTGCTGCCAGCGGTGAACCGGCTGATGCCGCTGATGATGCTGGCGTTCCTGACGCTGGCGACGGTGCAGATCATCCTGTCGCTGCACCTGTCCCCCGGTCACATTCTTTATGTCATACTGTCCTGGCTGACGCAGCTCGGCGCCGTCTATGCCGGCCTGGCCGCGCTGTTTTGGGCGCTGGTCCTGGCGGGCGCGGCCTATGAATGGCGGGCCGCCGCCGCCGAGCGCGCCGTGCTGGCCGGCGGGCGCCGGCGCCGCAAGCCACGGGGATGGATCATGGACGTTCTCGCCCGCCTGACCAATCGTGCCGCCCTGGAGGAGATGATGGCGCGGCAGGACAAGGTCGTTGTCATCGACGCGGCCGCGCTCGCTGCTACGCTGCGGTCGCGGGTGATCGGGCAGGACCAGGTCTGCGAGGACATCGCGCAGCAGTTGCGCCGGCGGCTGGCGTTGCAGGTGCGCGGCAAGCCGGTCGGCGTGTTCCTGCTGGCCGGGCCGCCGGGCACCGGCAAGACATATCTGGCCAAGTGCCTCGCGCAGGCGCTGGAGCGCAAGCTGCTGCATTTCGACATGACGCAGATGAGTTCGCCGCACGCGGCGACGCTGCTGTTCGGCTCGCCCAAGGGGTATGTCGGCTCGGACACGTTCGGCCGGCTGACCGGCGGGTTGAAGGAGACGCCGGACGCGGTGGTGCTGCTCGACGAGATCGAGAAGGCGCACCCCGAAGTGTTCAAGAAGTTCCTGACCGCCTGGAACGACGGCCATGTCACCGAGGCCTCGACCGGCGCACAGATCGCGACCACGCGCGCGATCTTCATGCTTACGTCCAACATTGCCACCGATGCCTTGAGCGAGATCGCCGAACGCTACGCCGACGACCCGGACCGGATGCGCAGCGCCTCGGTCGATGCGCTGCGCCTTGCCGGCTTCGCGCCGGAGGTGCTGAACCGCCTCGACCGCATCTTCGTCTTCCGCCCGCTTGCCGGGCTCGACATCGCGCGCGTGGCGGCGCTGGAGATCGAGGCGATGATCGGCAGCTATGGGCTGGAGATCGCGACCGGCGGGATCGATCCGGCGCTGCTGCTTGAGGTGATGCAGAAGCAGGACCGGCTGGGCGAGGGCGCCAGCGCCCGCGACCTGGTGCGATCAATCGAGGAGATGGTCAGCGACGGGCTGATCGAGGCGCGCCAGCGCGGCGCACGCTGCGTGCGGCTCGATAAAGGGGAGAACGGTATCATCACCCGGATCGCCGACATGCGAGTGACGCGATCGGACCGTCCCGGCGCCCAGGCCGCGCCGCCGGCCATCGGCGATCCCGCGCGCTGAGTCGGCATGTCGGCGGTCGGGCGGCTCTGGCGCCGGGCGCCGGCTTGGCGGCTGAGCGTAGCGGCAGCGGTGGCGTTCACTGTGCTGGCGGCGATGTTCCCACCGACGCTGCCCCGCTGGTTGTTCGAGCGAGTAGCGCCCGCGGCCAATCCGCAGGCCGCCAACAGGGACGATGGCCCGCGCTACGCTCCGCAGCCGCCGCAGCCGCCCCCGGATTACGGCATCGCGGCCTTTCCGCCGGCGGGTCCGGGCCGCACGGGCATCATCGCCTTCGCTGGCCGGCAATTGCCGCTGCCGGCGGGAAGCTGGCAGGAGCTCGTACTGGCCCGCAGCGCCGGGGTTGCCGAGCAGGCCTCGTTATTTGCGCGAATCGAGCACGGGCGGCTGACCGGGCTGCTGCTGGCCGCGTCGCCCGGGCCGGTCAGCGGCGGCGGTCTTCCCGTCGGCGGCTTCGCGCCATGTTTCGCGCCTGACGCGATCGCGCACCAGATCATCCCGAGCACGGCTGCGCAGGGGCCGATGGCGCGGGAATGCTGGACGCTGACCGCGTTCGACCCAGCACAGGCGCGGCCGGACGAATTGCTGCGCGGCGGCTTCGACCGGCTGGACCGCATGGCGGTGGCCGTGCCCGACCGCCTGCTGGCGATGCGCTATCTGCGCACCGACGAAACCGGTTGGCTGACCGTCGCGCTGCTGCTGCCCGACCGGGCCGGACCCGGGAGCGTGGCGCCGCATGACACGGCGCGGTTGCAGGCCTGGATCAGGCGTTATGTCACCGTGCTGCACAAGGGTTTCGACGGCACGCTGACCGCCGGGGAGCTGACCCCGGCGGTTGCCCGCGATCCCGAGGAGTGACGCGCCTAAGTCGCTAGGCGACCGCGGGCAGTTCCTCGATCGTGTGTGTCTGCTGGCGCAGCAGCTCACGATACGGTCCTGCGCGATGCGCCAGTTCCAGCGGCGAGCCGTCGTCGATCACGCGGCCGGCGTCCATCACCACGATGCGGTCGAAGTTGCGCAACGTGGACAGCCGGTGCGCGATCGCGATCACCGTGCGCCCGCGCATCAGGTTGTCCAGCGCCACCTGGATCGCCGCCTCGCTCTCACTGTCGAGCGCGCTGGTCGCCTCGTCCAGCAGCAGGATCGGCGCGTCCCTGAGCAGCGCGCGCGCGATTGCCAGCCGCTGCCGCTGCCCGCCGGACAGCATCACGCCGCGGTCGCCGACCAGCGTGTTGAACCCGTCCGGCAGCGCTTCGATGAACTCGCGGCAGCGGGCGACCGTGGCCGCCGCCAGCACCTCCGCCTCGCTCGCGTCGGGGCGGCCGTAGCGGATGTTGTCCAGCACGGTGCGGTGGAACATCGAGATGTCCTGCGGCACCACTGCCACCGTCTCGCGCAGGCTTTGCTGGGTGATGTGCGTGATGTCCTGCCCGTCGATCAGGATGCGCCCGCCCTGCACGTCGTAGAAGCGTTGCAGCAGCGCCAACACGGTCGATTTGCCCGCGCCCGAGGCGCCGATCAGCCCGACGCGCTGCCCCGGCTCGATGATAAGCGAGAGGTTGCGCAGCACCGCGCCGCGGCCGGGATAGGCGAAACTGACCCGGTCGAACACCACGCGCCCGGCCAGCGGCACCAACGGCCTCGCGTCCGCGCGATCCGGCAGGTCGTGCGGCACCAGGAGCGCGCCGATCGCCTCCTCCAGCCGCGCCACCTGCTGCGTCAGCTCGACCAGCGCGACCGCGAGGTCGCGCGTGCCGTGCAGGATGGTGAAACCGAGCGAGCAGATCAGTACGAGATCGCCAGCCGAGGCCTGCCCGTGCTGCCACAGCGTGACACCCCAGGCGAGCAGCAGCGCGGTCAGCAGCGCCGTCATCGCGGCGTGGATCACCCGCAGCTTTTCCAGATAGAACAGGCTGCGCCGTCGCGCCGCCATCTCCACGCCGACCGCCTCCGTGACCCGCCGGTGCTCGCGGAAGGTGGCGCCGAAGGCACGCACCACCGGCATGTTGCTGATGATGTCCACCAGCTCGCCGTCCACCTCGGCGGCGCGGCCGGCGTAGGCGCGGTGCAGCGGCGTGCCGTGGCGGGCAAGACTGAAGATCAGCGCGGCGAGGCCGGCAGCCACCAGCACCAGCGCAGCCGCCATCACCGGATTGACCGTCGTGATCAGCACGATCGCGAGGCACACCGCGAAGCTGGGCGGGATGACGTTCCAGGTCAGCGTGCTCTCGGTCTGGAAGATCGCGTTCGCGGTCGCCGTGATCCGCCCCGCCAGCGCGCCCGGCAGGCGCTTGGCGAAGTAGCTCGGCGCGTGGCCGGCGAGATGCAGAAAGAGGTCGCTGCGCACGTCGCCGGTGACGGCGACGAAAGCGCGCGCCGCCATCCAGCCGCCGATACGCCACGTCAGGTTGTCGGCGGCGATCAGCACGCACAGTACGGCGAATGCGATCCAAACGGCGCCGCCGGCTGCCTGCGGACCGTGCGAGACCACGTCGATCAGCCGCTTCAACCCGTATTGCGTGGTCACGGAGAACGCGACGGCCGCCAGCACCGCACCGAGCACCACGCCATGGCTGAACGCGTGCCGCCGCACGTAATGCAGCAGGAACCCGATCGGGCGTTGGCGGTAGCGTAGCTGGGGGGTGGTGAGAGCTTCTGCGTTCACGGGCGCACTCGCTTCCGGGGCGGCGGGAGGCCGCCCGACGCGCGCAACATGGGGTCGCATTGCGGCTCAATTTTGACCGTATGCGCGTTTCCTCGCCGCATCCGCGCCGCGGTTTCGCCACAACCGCACCCTATCTCGCCGGCTATGCGCATCGCCCAGGTCGCCCCGCTGTTCGAAGCCGTCCCGCCGCGCCGCTATGGCGGCACCGAGCGCGTCGTCCACTGGCTGACCGAGGAGTTGGTGGCGATGGGCCATGACGTGACGCTGTTCGCCTCCGGCGACAGCATCACCTCGGCCCGGCTGGTGCCCGCGCGCCCCCGCGCCGCCCGTTTCGTGCCGAATTTCGAGGAGAACGGGGCGCCCTACATGCGCCTGCTCGAACTCGTCCGAAGGCAGGCGCATGAATTCGACGTGCTGCACTTCCACATCGACTTTTGGCCGCTGTCGATGTTCTCGCGCCAGTCCACGCCGTTCCTGACCACGCTGCACGGGCGCATGGACCGCGACTGGGTGCGCGATATCTACGACCTGTTCCCGGAAGCGCCGCTGGTGTCGATCTCCGACGCGCAGCGCTTGCCCGCGCGCGATCTTGGCTGGGCCGGGACGGTGCATCACGGGATGCCCGCCGACCTGTTGGCGCCGCTTCCTGCGCGCCAGGACTATCTGGCATTCCTCGGCCGCATCTCGCCCGAAAAGGGCATCGAAAGCGCCATCCACATCGCCGCCGCCGCCGGCCTGAAGCTGCGCGT
This sequence comes from Pseudomonadota bacterium, assembly GCA_021818505.1. GTDB lineage: Bacteria > Pseudomonadota > Alphaproteobacteria > Acetobacterales > Acetobacteraceae > JAFKFJ01. The sequence continues at coordinate 40,439 of JAKADX010000020.1, read as the reverse complement.
CGCCGCCAAGGTCGGGGCCGAGGATGCCGACTACCACGCACGCGTGGTGGCGCCGCTGCTGCGCGACGAGCGGGTGGAGTTCATCGGCGAGATCAGCGACGCCGAGAAACCGGCGTTCCTGTCCGGGGCGAAGGCCCTGCTGTTCCCGATCGACTGGCCCGAGCCGTTCGGCCTCGTGATGATCGAGGCGATGGCCTGCGGCTGCCCGGTAATCGCCTTCCGCCGCGGCTCCGTGCCGGAGGTGGTGGAGGACGGGCTGACCGGCTTCATCGTCGATGACGTGGCCGGGGCAGTCGCCGCCTTGGGCCAGCTCCACCGGATCGACCGCGCGCAGGTGCGCCGCCGCTTCGAGGAGCGCTGGACCGCGCGACGCATGGCCGACGACTACCTGAGTATCTACCGCCGGCTGGCGCGCGTGCGTCCCGCGCTGCGCGCCGTCGGCGACTGAATAGCGTGAACGCGATGCCCGACGCCGCGTTTTCGCCATCTTCGACTGTCTAGTTTGTCACTCGAGGGCGTGCGTCGCGAACAAGGCGCACGTGAATCAACCGGAAGGTCAAAACGTATGCGTATCGCCCAGATCGCGCCGCTGTTCGAGGCGGTGCCGCCCAAGCTATATGGCGGGACCGAGCGCGTGGTGTCGTCGCTGACCGAGGAACTGGTGGCGATGGGTCACGACGTGACGCTGTTCGCCAGCGGCGATTCCATCACTTCCGCCAGACTGGACGCGCCGTGGCCGCGCGCGCTGCGGCTGGATCCCGATGTGCGCGACTGGGTGGCGACCTACGCCATCCTGACCGAGCATGTCCGCCGCCGCGCGCATGAGTTCGACGTGCTGCACTTCCACATCGACTACTGGCCGAACTCGGTGTTTTCGCGCCAAGGCACGCCGTTCCTGACCACGCTGCACGGCCGCCTCGACCTGCCGGAGTTCGCCGCCGTCTATCGCTTCTTCCCCGCGGTGCCGCTGGTCTCGATCAGCGACAACCAGCGCCGGCCGATTCCCGACCTGAACTGGACGGCGACCGTCCATCACGGCATCCCCGAGAAGCTGCTGCGCCCGGTGCCGGCCGAGCAGAGCTATTTCGCCTTCCTCGGCCGCATCTCGCCGGAAAAGGGCATCGAGCGCGCCATCCGCATCGCCCAGGGCGCGGGCGTGAAGCTCAAGGTCGCGGCCAAAGTCGATAACGCCGACCGCGCCTATTACGAGCGCGAGGTGGCGCCGCTGCTGGTCGGCAACGACAATGTCGAGTTCATCGGTGAGATCAGCGACGCGCAGAAGCCGGAATTCCTGTCCGGCGCGAAGGCGCTGCTGTTCCCGATCGACTGGCCCGAGCCGTTCGGGCTGGTGATGATCGAGGCGATGGCCTGCGGCTGCCCGGTGATCGCCTTCCGCCGCGGCTCGGTGCCGGAGGTGATGGACGACGGCGTGACCGGCTTCGTGGTCGAGACTGTCGAGGAGGCGGTGGCCGCCACGCGCCGCCTGCACGAGATCGACCGCGCCAATGTCCGCCGCGTGTTCGAGCGCAAGTGGACCGCGCGGCGCATGGCGCAGGACTACCTCGACGTTTATCAGAACCTGATCGAGGCCGGCCGGCCGCAGCTTCGCGCCGTCGGCGATTGAGGGTATCACCCCTCCCGCGACCTGGGTGAAACAGGCACGGGAGGGGACCGGCGGTGACGTTTCTCGGGCTGGATATCGGCACCTCGTCGGTAAAGGCGCTGCTGGTCGATGCCGCGCAGCGCACGCTCGCGGTCGGCAATTCGGCGCTGGAGGTGGCGCGCCCGCATCCGCTGTGGTCCGAACAGGATCCCGAGCACTGGTGGCGGGCGACTCTTGCCGCGGTCGCCGAGGTGCGGGCAGCGGCGCCGGAGGGTTGGCGGGCGCTGGCCGGCATCGGTCTGTCGGGGCAGATGCACGGGGCGACGCTGCTGGATGCTGCCGGGCGCGTGCTGCGCCCGGCGATCCTGTGGAACGACGGGCGCAGCGGCGCGGAATGCGCCGAACTGCACCGGCTGGTCCCCGACCTGACCGTGCGCGCCGGCAACATCGCCATGCCCGGCTTCACCGCGCCCAAGCTGCTGTGGGTGCGCCACCATGAACCGGACGTATTCGCGGCGACGCGAACCGTGCTGCTGCCCAAGGATTATGTGCGCCTGCGCCTGACCGGCGCCCGCGTTTCGGAGATGTCGGACGCCGCCGGCACGCTGTGGCTGAACGTCGCCCGGCGCGCCTGGGACGACACCCTGCTGGCCGCCACCGGCCTGACACGCGCCCATATGCCGGATTTGGTCGAAGGCTCCGAGGTGTCGGCGACGCTGTCGGCGACGCTCGCGACCGAATGGGGTGTCGCGCGCGTCGCGGTCGCCGGCGGCGGCGGCGACAATGCCGCCTCCGCGGTCGGCATCGGCGCGGTGCGGCCGGGCGAGGGTTTTCTTTCCCTTGGTACCTCCGGCGTGGTGTTCGCGGTGACGGACCGCTTCGTTGCCGCACCCGAGCGTACGCTGCACGCTTTCTGCCACGCGGTGCCGGGGCGCTGGCACGGCATGTCGGTGATCCTCTCCGCCGCCGCGTCGCTGTCCTGGGTCGCAGAACTGATCGGCGCCGCCGATATCGGCGCCCTGCTTGCCCGCGTCGCCGACTGGGCAGCCGAGCCGGATCGGGTGCGCACCGCGCCTATCTTCCTGCCCTACCTGTCAGGTGAGCGCACGCCGCACAACGACCCCGAGGCCAGCGGCATGTTCGCCGGCCTGCGCGCGGAGCACGGCGCCGAGGCGCTGGTCTATGCGGTGCTGGAGGGTGTGGGCTTCGCGCTCGCCGACGGCTACGACGTGCTGCGCGCGGCCGGCGCGCCGCTGGATCGCTGCATGTTGGTCGGCGGCGGCGCACGCAGCGAATTGTGGGGCCGGATGCTCGCCGACATGCTGGGTGTGACGCTGGCCCTGCCCGAGGGGGCGGAGATCGGCGCGGCGCTCGGTGCCGCGCGGCTGGCGATCCTGGCGGCCGGCGCGGGGAGCGAGGCGAGCGTGTGCGTCGCACCGACGGTGCGTCAGACCTTCGTTCCCAACCGCGCGATGGCGCAACTGTACGCCCCGCGACTGGCGCGGTTCCGCGCGCTGTATCCGGCGGAGCGCGCCGCCCGCGCTTGACGCCGGCAACGCGCCGTCCATAGGCTGCCGCAAAATCCTGGAGGAAGCGATGATGGCCGATGTCCATGTTCGCAACGCCATGATCTTCGACGGCAGCGGCGCGACACCACGCCCCGGTGAGGTCATCATTCGCGGCAACCGCATCCGCACCGTCGCCGATGCCGCGGCGGCGCTAGAGGCGCCGGGCTGCGAGGTGATCGACGCGCGCGGCATGACGCTGATGCCTGGCCTGGTCGAAGGCCACGCGCATCCGAGTTTCTGCGGCGCGAAGGTCAACACCGATCTCGGCGACATCCCGCCGGAGGAGCATCTGCTGGCGACGCTGCGCAACGCCACGCTGCTGCTCGATCACGGCTTCACCAGCCTGTACAGCGCGGCATCGGCGAAAATGCGACTCGACATTGTCACGCGCAACGAGATCGACGCGGGCCGCTGGCCGGGGCCGCGCCTGCGCGCTTCATCGCCCGAGATCACCGTCACCGGCGGCCTGGGCGACGAGACGCGGCTGCATCAGACGCGCAGCAGCTTCGGCCTGATTGCCGACGGGCCGGACGAGGTGCGCAAGGCCGCGCGGTTGTGCATCCGGGAGGGCACCGACAACATCAAGATCAACATCTCCGGCGACGACTTCGTCAATCCGGCGAAGGGCGCAATGACGGTGATGAGCGAGGCGGAAGTGCGCGCGGCGGTGGAGACCGCGCATGATTTCGACAAGCGGGTGAACTGCCACGCTCGCGCCGGGCTTTCGGTCAAGCGCGCGGTGCAGTGCGGCGTCGATGTGATCTACCACTGCGAATGGGCCGACGCCGAGGGCCTGGACATGCTGGAGGCGGCGAAGGACCGCGTGTTCGTCGGCCCCGCCATCGGCCTGATCTGGAACACGATCCACGAAGCCGCCGAATTCGGCCTGACGGCGGAAGTCGTGGCGAAGCTCGGGATGCAGCGCGTGCTCGACAAGGCGTGCGAAACCTATCACGCGCTGCGCAGGCGCGGCGTGCGCGTGGTGATCGGCGGCGATTACGGATTCGCCTGGACGCCACAGGGCACCAACGCGCGCGACCTCGAGCATTTCGTAACCCTGTTCGGCTATTCGCCGGCGGAGGCACTGGTCTGTGCCACGAAATACGGCGGGCAGATGATGGGCGAGGAACTGGGGCAGGTGCGGGAGGGCTATCTCGCCGATCTGCTGCTGGTCGATGGCGACCCGACGCGGGACGTGCGCATCCTGCAGGACCGCAGCCGCATCGCGATGATCATGAAGGACGGCGCGTTCCACAAGCATCCTGCGACAGCGCCGCGCGCGCGCGCGGCGACGGCGGCCGAGTAGCAAGCAGGACCCTCACCCCCGGCCATCTCCCGCTTGCGGGAGAAGGGTGGCGCGAAGCGCCGGGTGAGGGCCTCACTCGAACCGTGCCACCGCTCGCTTCGGCGCGTCTTCCGCGAACAGCCGCGCCGCCGTTTCGTCCTCCGCCGCGCGTGCCGTCAACGCCGCGATTTCGCGGTCAATGTCGCCGAGCAGCGCGGTGCCGCTCGCGCGCAACTTCACCGCCGCCTCGATCTGCGCGGCGAGAGCACCCTGCATTGCCGAAGCGGCGGCATCGAGGCGCAGGCTCGCGCGCTGTCGCGCCGCCGCCGCGACGCGCGACGCGAGCGAGGGGAACAACAGCCGCAGTCCGGCCTGCCCGAACAGCGCCACCAGCACCACGATCGCCGCGGCACTGCCGAGCAGCGAGAACGGCTCGTAGCGGCCGGCGACGAAATCGCTCGCCAGCCGCCACAGCGTCAGCGCCAGCACGGCCGTGATCGCCAGTTCGGCGGCACCCGTCCATGCACGCGCGAGCAACCGACGAACGCGCGCGCGCAGGTTGGCGGCGACGACATCGGCCTCCGCCCGCGACGGCACCGCGGCGAGATCGCGTGCCAGCGCATCAAGCTCCTGCGTCCACTGCGCGATCACACTGGCTGCGCGCACATGCCGCGTGCGCGCCAGCAATTCCACGTCGTCCGCCGCGCCCCGCATCGCGGCAACAGCGGCCGCGCCGAACGGGGCGCCGCCTGGCGCAGCGTTCGGCCCCGCTTTACGCCAGCGCGGCAGTGTGGCCAGCATGAGTCCGAACGGTCCCGGTGATTGCGGTTGCCACGCAGCCGGCGCCTGCACGGCCGCGATGCGTGCCGCCTCCGCCTCCACGCTCTCCTTGGCGGCAACGGCCGCGTCGCGCCATACGCGCCCGGCCGCCGCGACATCCTCGGGCGTGCCGGCGAGGTCGGCGACCGCGCGATCGAGCGCGGCGGCCAACTCGCCCCAGCTTGCGCGTCGCGCGCGCGCGCTGACGGCGACCGTGGTGGAAACGTCGAGCTGTTCCTCAAGCCAAGTCTGCAACGCAGCCAAGCCGCGGCCCCCATCCGATTCCGCGGCATCGCGGGTGGAGACGAAGAACATGAACGGATCGGCGAAGCCGAAGGTCGCGATGAGTGCGCGAAAATCCTCGGCGACGCGCTGGCGCTGCGCGAACTGCAGCCCCATGCCGGCGGCGTCCCACTTGTTGAGCACGAAGGCGGCGCCGTGCCGGCGGCGGTGCCCGGCGAGCCAGCGCAGGGGTTCCTCGACCTTGTATTTCTCCGGCGAGGTGACGAACAGCACGATGTCGGCGTTGACGACCGCCGCCTCGGTCGCGACGCGGTGCGTGCGCACGGCGCTGTCGATATCCGGCGTGTCCACAACGATCTTTTCACGCAGAGCGTCGCTGGTGTGGCGCACCACGCGCGCCTCGCCGCGCGCCATTTCGCCGAGCGTCTGGCCATAGGCGAACAGTCGCGCCGGATCTTCGCCCTCATGCAGATAGACGAGCGGCGCGTCCGTCGTCGCGCCCAGCCCGACCGGCGCGATCGCCGCACCTGCCAGCGCGTTGAGCAGACTCGACTTGCCCACCGCGGTCGGCCCGCACAGCATGACGACGAGCAGCCGCTCGATCGGCCGGTCGATGCCGCGCGTGCGGGCGGCGTGCAGGGCGGCGTCGATCGGTTGCAGCACGGTGTCATCGAGTAAGTCGCGTGCGCGCGCGTCGCGGGCGAGCGCGTCGATCCGTTGCAGTAGCGCGGCGGCGTCGTCGCTCATGCAAGGTCTGCTCGCAGTGCGTCCAGGCGCCGCGGCAGCCGATCGAGAATCTCGCGGTCCACATCGAGCGGATTCGCGCCCACCAGTGCCTGCAACGGTGCGCGGTAGAGCTGTTCCGCCAGTGTCATCGCGTCGCGTTTCAGGCGCGCCACCAGTTCGCGCCGCCGCGCCTCGACGAACGCGCCGATCAGCCAGTCGGCGGATTTCTCGGTGGCGCCGAGCAACAGCGGCGTGATGACCAGTTCCTCCAGCGCGTCATGCACCAGTCCTCCGCCATGCGGCAGCAGGAACCCCACCGCCACCGCCCCGGCCTGGGTGGCGACGCGCAGTCCCTTGAGCCCGTTCAGCAGCGCCGGCCGCTTGCGCAGTTCGGCGACGATGCTCTCTGCCGCCGCCCGGATTTCCGCATTCGTGTTGCGCAGTTGCTCGGCGATGTGTTCGGCGAAGGCCGCGTGCATCGCCGGCAACGCCGCTTGCCACGATGCCGCGAGCTGGTCCCAGAACGCGTGGTGACCCGGCGCCTTGCGCGCATCGTCGATCACCCGCCCGAGCGTGTTCAGCAGATCGGCATGGGCGTTGGTGAAGGCCTGGGCCTGCGGCGACAGTGCGCTTTCGGCCGCCGTCCCGTCGCGCGCGGCGAGCGCGCTGTAGATCTGCCGCCCGACATTCACGACGATGCGCGTCGGCAGGGTCGTCAGCCGTCGCACGAATTGCAACGCCGCGTTCAGTTCCTTGTTGTCGTAGTCGAGCAGAGCCATGATCTCGACATTCAGCCGCAGGAACGGCTCGATCACCTCGCCCGACGTGAGATATTGCTGCTCGTAGCGCCGGACGAAGGCGGCGAGCGCGTCGCGCGTCGCCGCCTCCCACGTCGCGCGCGCCTCGCGCAGCGCGCGCACCGTCGTCAGCACGCACCCGATGCGCCGGGCTGCATCGTCCAGTGCCGGCAGCCGCGCCGCCGCGACATCGGCGGTGCCGACATGATGCAGCACCGCCGCGCGCAGTTCGTCGGCCTCGGGATGCAGGGCCGCATCCCACAAATCAGCCTCCTCGCCTTCGGCCATGAAGCCGAGTGCGACGATCGGCAGGTCGAAGGGCGGCGTGCCGTGCTCCTGTGCCATGCGTGGAAAAATCTCGTCGCGCTGGCGGCTCAGCACCGCCGCGCGATCGCGGCGCGGCGTCTTGTTGAGGCATTGCAGCAGATCGAAGCCGGCATCGTGCAGGGCGAACACCCAATCGACCAGCGCCGCGACCGCGTATTTCTCAATGCTGGTGACATAGACAATCAGATCGGCGAGCGACAGAGTCTCCACCAGCCCCGACAGATAGCGTTCCGCGCCCACCGAATCGCAATCCGGCGTATCCCAGAGCACCACTTCGGCCGGAATCGCCGCTGTGTCGCGTGGCACGACGCGAAACGCACTTGGCGGGGTATTGCGGAAGGCCAGCGTCAGCCCGGCGAGCGGATCGGCGACGGCGGCGAACGCCCAAGGGTGCCGCGTATAGCCGCCCTCCGGGCTGACTGCGGCGAGCGAGGCTTTCGCCAGGATGTTGATGACCGAACTCTTGCCCACCTTCGTGCCGCCGAAAACGACGACGTGGCGCAGGCCGGTATCCTCGCGCGCGACCCGGTTGCGCAGAAGCGCGTCGGCCAGCAGCAGGTCACGGCGCAGCCGCTCGGCGCGGTCCGCACCGCCCGCCAGGGCCGCTGCGGCCGCCGAGGGTGGCGCGTCGAGCAGCCCGGCGGCGGCGCCGGCGCGGCGCAGCGCGGCCATGTCCGCGATCGCGGCGGCGACAGCCTCGGCGCCTGGCATGCGGGCGCGGCGGCTCACATCGGCGGCGTCAGCCCGTCCTTGCCGACGCCGATATAGATCGCGTGCGGCGCACCGCTGCCCTCGGCGCGCAGCGCCACGATGACATGCGCGCCGGCCACCAGTGCGCCGCGGTCGGCCGGCTCATAGGTGATGACCGGCGCCTCGGGCGGCACGGTCACGGTCTGCTCCCCGCCCTTGTAGGTCATGGTGAGCCGCCGGCCGGAGGTGCCGGTGACGGTGCCCACGGTGCCGTTGGTCATGGTGCTGCCGGGCCGCAGGTCCCACGGCCGGTGGCCCTCGCCGACGCCGCGCATGCTCTCGGGGAACACCTGGATTTCCATCGCCATCAGCGTGCCGTCCTTCTGCGGCAGCGCGGCGGTGCCGATAAAGCTGCCGGGCTTGATGTCCTCGATATGCGCCGGGGCGATCAAGGTGATGCGCGTGCCGGGGTCGAGCGTCACCGCCATGCTGCCTCCGCCGTTCAGCGCGACCGTCAGCGTGTCGCCCGCGACGGCGGCGATGGTGCCCCGGATGCGGTCGGGCGCTGCGCCGACAGCGCGCGCACGGGGGGCGGCGACGGCGGCAGTGGCCAGGACGGCGAGAAGGCGGCGGCGGGTGAGCCTCATGGAACTCTCCTTTCCGGTCGGGGCGCCTACATCGGCGGGTCGGTGCCGTCGGCGCCGATGACGACGCGGCTGGCGCGCAGCACGCCCTGGGTGGACGGTGAGGCGGCGATCAGCACATGGGCGCCCGTCACGAGGCTGGAAGGGCTGCCGTCGCGATAGGTCACGACCGGCACGCCGGGCGGCACCACCACGGTCTGCTGTCCGCCCTGATAGACCACGGTGAGCCGCCGGCCGTCGTTGCCCGTCAGCGTGCCGACGATGCCGTTGGTCATGGTGCTTCCCGGCTGCAAGTCCCACGGGTGGTGCCCTTGGCCCAGCCCGCGCAGGTCGTCGGGGAACACATGCACCTCCAGCGCCCGCAGCGTGCCGTCCGGCTGCGGGATGGCGGCGGTGCCGATGTAGCTGCCGGTCCTGATGTCGGCGATCCGTGCCGGAACGACGATCGAAATCGGCGTTTCCGCTGGCACCGCGATGGTCCTGGTGCGGCCGTCGCGGGTGGCGACCGAGACATAGGTTCCGACCACCCTGGTGACGGTGCCGCGGAAGTTCCGGGTCGTCTCTATTTCGGCGCAGGACACCGCCGGGGCGATGAGCAGGGCGGCGAGCAGGACGCGGCGACGGACCGTCATGAACCCTCCGAGGGCGAGGCGCGCCGGCGCAGGATATCATGCGCGCCAGGCAGAGGGAGGCAACCATGCCAGGAGCGGTGACGGGCTACCATGCACACATCTATTACGACCCCGCCAGCCGTGCGGCTGCCGAGGCGTTGCGGGCACGGATCGCCGCGGACTTCCCCGCTGCCCGGCTCGGTCGCTGGCACGACGTGCCGATCGGGCCGCACCCGCGGGCGATGTATCAGGTGGCCTTTGCCCCGGATCTGCTGGCGGGGTTGTTCGCGCTGCTGCTGCTGCACCGCGACAACCTGACCGTGCTGCTGCATGCCGAAACCGGCGACGATCTGGCCGACCACACCGCCCACGCCGCCTGGCTCGGCGAGATCCTGCCGCTGCGCCTGGAGGCGCTCAGCCCGGCGCCGCCGCCCGGCCCATGACGCGGGCGACCTCGTCCAGCGTCGCCGGGTCGTCGATGGTCGGCGGCGGGCGCGGGTCCTCGCCGTCAGCCAGCCGGCGCAGGCTGGCGCGCAGGATCTTGCCCGAGCGCGTCTTGGGCAGCCGCGGCACCACATGCGCGGTCCGGAACGCGGCGACCGGCCCGATCCGCTCGCGCACCAGCGCCACCAGTTCCCGCTCGACCTCGGCGGGATCGCGCGCGACGCCGGCCTTCAGCACCACGAGGCCGAGCGGCGCCTGACCCTTCAGCGCATCGGCGACGCCCACCACGGCGCACTCGGCGACATCGGGGTGGCTCGCCAGCACCTCCTCCATGGCACCGGTGGAGAGGCGGTGGCCGGCGACATTGATGATGTCGTCGGTGCGGCCCATCACGGAGACGTCGCCGTCGGCGTCGATCTCCCCGGCATCGCCGGTGCGGTACCAGCCCGGGAAGTCGGCGAGATAGGCGCGGTGGAAGCCCTCGGCGTCGTTCCACAGCGTCGGCGCGCAGCCCGGCGGCAGCGGCAGGCGGATGGCGAGGTTGCCGCTCTGTCCGTGCGGCAGCACCGCGCCGTGGTCGTCCAGCACCTGCAGGTCATAGCCGGGGCAGGGCCGCCCGCCGGTGCCGGGCTTGAACGGGAACAGCCCGTAGCCGCGGAACCCGGCGGTGATCGGCCAGCCGGTCTCGGTCTGCCACCAGTGATCCACCACCGGCCGGCGCAGTTTCTCGGCCGCCCACACGGCAGTCGGCGGGTCGCAGCGTTCGCCGGCCAGGAACAGCGCCTCGAAGCGCGACAGGTCGTGGCGGGCGAGCAGCGTCGCGTCGGGGTCCTGCTGCTTGATGGCGCGCAGAGCGGTCGGCGCGGTGAACAGCGCCTTGACGCCATGCTCGGCACAGACGCGCCAGAACGCGCCGGCATCCGGCGTGCCGACCGGCTTGCCCTCGTAAAGAACGGACGTGCAGCCGGCGAGCAGCGGCGCATAGACGATATAGCTATGCCCGACCACCCAGCCCACGTCAGAGGCGGTCCAGAACACGTCGCCCGCGCCCAGCCCGTAGATCATTCCCATCGAGGCGTGCAGCGCCACAGCATAGCCGCCGGCATCGCGCACGATGCCCTTCGGCTTGCCGGTGGTGCCGCTGGTGTAGAGCACATAGAGCGGGTCGGTGGCGGCGATGGGCACCGGCTCGTGCGGGGTCGCGGCGGCCTCGGCGGCATCGAAATCGTGGTCACGCCCGGGCGTCAGCGCCGCGCGCACCTGCGGGCGTTGCAGGATCAGGCAGGACTCCGGTTTGTGCGCCGACATTTCGATCGCGGCGTCGAGCATCGGCTTGTAGGCGACGACCCGCCCCGGCTCCAGCCCGCAGGAGGCGGAGACGATGGCGCGCGGGGCCGCATCCTCGATTCGCTTGGCAAGTTCGGCCGCCGCGAAGCCGCCGAACACCACCGAATGCACCGCCCCCAGCCGGGCGCACGCGAGCATGGCGATCACCGCTTCCGGCACCATCGGCATGTAGATCACCACCCGGTCGCCGGGACAGACGCCGAGGGCCGCGAGCGCGCCCGCCACCCGCGCGGTGCGGTTGCGCAATTCGCGATAGCTGAACCGCTCGATGCGGCCGGCCATCGGACTGTCCCAGATCAGCGCCATCTGCTCGCCCCGCCCAGCCTCGACATGGCGGTCGAGCGCGTTGGCGCAGATGTTCAGCCGCGCCCCGGCAAACCACTGGCCGAACGTGCCCAGTGCCGGGTCGAACACACGCTCCCAGCGCCGCTCCCACGCGATGCCCTCGGCGGCCTCGGCCCACCAGCCCTCGGGGTCGGCCTGCCAGGCGGCATAGGCGGCGGCGTAGGTCATGGCGGCGCTCCTCCCGCACGAGTGTGGCCTAGAATGCCTCGCGGCCGGTGTTTCTGACCAGCCGGGAGAGAGCGTGACAATTCTGATATTCTGTGACCAAATCGGTTCGACCGGCGCCATGGCCGCCCGCATCCTGCCCGCATGATCGGACCGGGCGGGCGCTTGTCGGCTGCCCGTGCGCAGCGTAGCGTTGCGTGCCCGGCGTATCACGCGGCCGGCCAATGACAACGCGGCGCTGCGCCGCATGGCGATCTGGGAGGATGTCGATGCAGTTCGCAAGGAGCGGGGCGCCGAAGCGGCGCGATGTGCTGAAGTCCGGCGCGGTCCTGGCCGCGACGGCGGCGCTTCCGGGGTTCTGGATGCCGATGGCGCAGGCGGCCGAGGATCAGCCGGCAATCGGCACCTGGCCCGCCGGCTCCGCGGGCGACAGCGTGTTCATCGGCATCTCCGTGCCGCGCACCGGCACCTATGCCGTGCAGGGCGAGGACGAACTCAAGGGCTACATGCTCGCCGTCGAGCACATCAACAGCGGCGATCCACTGCTGCGCGCGATCTCGCCCAAGACCACCAAGGGTGTGCTGGGCAAGAAGGTCACCTACGGTGTCGCCGATTCGGAGGCGAAGCCCAACACGGCGGTGCAGGAGCAGTCGCGCTTCATCAGCCAGAACAAGGCGGTGCTGTTCACCGGCTCGACCTCCAGCGCGGTCGCCGTGGCGCTCAACAAGTTCGCGCAGCGCGAGAAGGTGCTGTACGTGACCGGCATCTCCGGCTCGAACGACACCACCGGCAAGGACTGCGTGCGTTACGGCTTCCGCCAGTGCTTCTACGGCCAGACCGCCGCTGCAGCACTGGCGCCGGTGCTGATCAAAGCGATCGGCAAGGACAAGAAGGCAGCCTATCTGACGCCGGACTACACCTACGGCCACACCGTGCAGAAGTCGATGGAGGAGTATCTGAAGCCCGCCGGCTGGACCACGGTAACCAACCAGGTCGCCCCGCTCGGCGCCCCCGACTACAGCTCCTACCTGCTCAATGTCGCCAATTCCGGCGCGGACGTGCTGCTGAACATCAACTGGGGGCATGATGCCGTGCTCTCCACCCAGCAGGCCAAGCAGTTCGGCATCCTGGCGAAGCAGAAGCTGGTGATCCCCTACCAGATTCCCTTCCTCGCCAAGGAGGTCGGCGCGGAGCTGACGGCGGGCGTCTATGCCGCGACCGATTTCTGGTGGACCTTGCAGGACAAGTTCCCGCTGGCCAAGATGTTCGTCGAGTCGTTTGAGAAGAAATACGGATATAAGCCGGAATGGGGTGCCGAGAACGCCTACATGTCCTTCGCCATGTGGGCCGATGCGGTGGAGCGTGCAGGCACGTTCTATCCGCCCGCGGTCATCAAGGCGTTCGAGGCCGGGCAGCACATCCAGTCGATGGTCGGCGAAGTCTGGATGCGCGCGGCGGACCACCAGCTCGTGCGGCCGGTGGTGATCGTGCAGGGCAAGAGGCCGGCGGACATGAAGTCGCCCGACGACTACTGGGAAGTGGTCGAGATCGTGCCGGGCGAGGGCGTGATGCAGGCGCCCGACGCCTTCGGCTGCAAGCTCGGCCCCTATACCTGATCTGTCGCGATCGTTGCGGGAGCGCGGGACATGACTGACGATATGCCCTGCGCCCTGCAGCGCCGGCGACGGTGGGTCGGCCGGGACGCATGATCACCTGGCCGAACTTCGTCTCGCAATTGTTCAACGGGTTGGCGTCCGGCGCGCTGCTGGCGCTGATCAGTTGCGGGCTGACCATCATCTACGGCACGCTGGGCGTGCTGAACCTGGCGCATGGCGCCATGTTCATGCTCGGCGGCTATGCCGGCTATGTCGCCTTTCAGGCCACCGGGTCCTACGTCGTCGCGGTCGCCTTCGGCGCGCTGTTCCTGGTCGTTGTCGGCGCGGTGATCGAGCGGGTGGTGATCCGCCAGTTCTACGACCGCCCGCCTGAGGACCAGATCCTGGTCACGTTCGGTATCGGCATCGTCATCGTCGAACTGGTACGGCTGGGCTTCGGCAGTCTGACCAAGACGGTCCCGCCGCCGTCCTGGGCCGCCGGTGTGACGCCGATGGGCTTCCTGATCTATCCGACCTATCGCATCGTTGTGCTGGCGATCGCGGCGGCGGCGCTTGCCGCGCTCTACATCGTGCTCTACCGCACGCGGCTCGGCATGATCGTGCGCGCGGGCATCGAGGATTCCGGCATGGTCGGGATGCTCGGCATCAACGTCTATCGCGTGTTCATGCTGGTGTTCGGCGTCGGCGCGATGGCGGCGGGGTTCGCCGGCATCGTCAACGCCCCGGTGGTGTCGCTCACGCCCGATCTCGGCGAATCAATCCTGGTGCAGACCTTCGTCGTGGTCGTGATCGGCGGCGTCGGCTCATTCCCCGGTGCAATCCTCGGCGGACTGATCGCGGGCGAGATCCTCAGTCTCACCTCGATGGTGAACCCGGCCTATTCGGAGGTCATGCTGTTCGTCGTGATGACACTGGTGCTGCTGCTGCGCCCGCAAGGGCTGCTCGGCCTCAAGGGGCGCGCGTGAGCCGGACGGGGACGCGCTGATGCGCCGTCACATCCCGCTGCTGGTTGAGGCGCTGACCGCGATCGGCCTGATCGCCACGCCGTTCGTCGTGCCGCATCTCGGCTTCGCGCCGGACACGGTCAACCAGATCCTGACCTGGGGCCTGTTCGGCATCGGCTTTGACCTGCTGTACGGCTACACGGGTCTGCTGTCGTTCGGCCAGTCGGCGTTCTTCGGCACCGGCGGCTTCGTCGCCGCGTATCTGCTGACCAACAACCTGATGGCGAACGTGCCGCTCGCCCTGCTCATCGGCATCGTCGGCGCGGCCGTCGCCGGGGTCGCGGTCGGCGTGATCGCGTTGCGCCGCACCGGCATCTACTTCGCCATGATCACGGTGGCGATCGCCGAGACGTTCTTCTTCCTGGAGAATTCGCCGCTCTCCGCCTGGACCGGCGGAGAGAACGGGCTGCCCGGCGTGCCGACGCCGACCTTCCACCTGTTCGGGCTGACCTGGGCGGTCGGGACCGGCTGGTCGATGTACTGGTTCCTCGCTGCCTGCTACTTCATCGGCATCGTGGTGGCGCTGCGCATCGTGCGTTCGCCGGTGGGTGCGATCCTGATTGCGATCCGCGACAACCCGCTGCGCGCCCGCGCGGTCGGCCATGCGATCGGCCTCTACAAGCTCGCTGCCTTCGTGGTCGCCGCCGCCTATGCCGGGTTTGCCGGCGGCCTGCTCGGCGTGATGCAAGGCTTCATGCCGCCTGACGCCTTCACGTTCGACACTTCCGGCCAACTCGTCATGCAGACGGTGATCGGCGGCGGTGCGACGCTGTTCGGGCCGCTGCTCGGGGCCGCGGTATGGCTCTACCTGCGCGATTTCCTGCAGGCGGTGGTGGGGTTGGGCGCGGCGTGGAAGCTGGTGCTGGGGCTGGTGTTCGTGCTGCTGGTGACGTTCCTGCGCCGCGGCCTGATTGGCGGGCTGGTCGATGCGGTGGCGCTGCTCAGGGGGCGCGCCCGGCCCGCCGAAGCCGAGGGCGATGCGCCGGCGATCAGCACCGAGCCGCCGCCGCTCGCCAGCATCGCCCGTCGCCGCCGCCAGGACGACGCCTTCACCGGCCCGGTGCTGGAGGCGCGCGGGCTGACCAAGACGTATGGCGGCATCGCCGCCAACCGCGACATCGACTTCACGGTGACCGCGGGTGAGCTGCGCGCCGTGATCGGGCCGAACGGGGCCGGCAAGAGCACGTTCTTCAAGATGCTGACCTGCGAGGTACCGCCGAGTGCGGGCACCATCCGCTTCCACGGCCGCGACATCACCGGCCTGGATGTGTCGCGTGTCTGCCAGATGGGGCTGACCAAAAGCTATCAGGTAAACCAACTGTTCGCCCGCCAGACGGTCGCGCAGAACGTCATGGTGGCCGCGCTGGCCGAGCGGCGCGGCATCTTCCGCCTCGACCTGCTGCGCAGCATCCGCAGCGTGCGGGGGTTGCAGGCGCAGGTCGAACAGACCTTGGCCATGGTCGGACTTGCGGCGCGCGCCGAGGTGCCCGTCGCCGAACTTGCTTACGGCGAGAAGCGGCGGCTGGAGATCGCGCTCGCCCTCGCCGCCTCGCCGTCGCTGCTGCTGCTCGATGAGCCGCTGGCGGGCATGAGCCCGCGCGAGCGCGTCGAGACGGTGCAACTGCTCAAGAACATCCGGCGCGGGCGCACGCTGATCGTGGTCGAGCACGATATGGACGCGGTGTTCGAACTCGCCGAGCGCATCACCGTGCTGCACGAGGGGCGCAAGCTGGCCGAGGGCACGCCTGAGGAAATCCAGCGCAACAGCTTCGTGCAGGACGCGTATCTCGGCGGGGTGGCGGCGGAATGAGCGCGCTGCTGGAAGTCGAGAGCCTGAACAGCTACTACGGCGACAGCCACATCCTGTTCGACGTGTCGCTGACGGTCGGGCGCAATGAGGTGGTGGCCCTGCTCGGCCGCAACGGTGCGGGCAAGAGCACGACGCTGAAAAGCCTGATCGGCGCGGTGCGCCCGCGCTCCGGCCGCATCACCTTCGACGGCACGGCCACGCAGCACCTGCCGCCCTACGCCATCGCGGGGCTGGGGATGCAACTGGTCCCGGAGGAGCGGCGCATCTTCGGCAGCCTCAATGTCGAGGAGAACCTGGTGCTCGCCGGGCTGACCGCGAAATCGCGCTGGCCGCTGGAGCGCATCTACTCGATGTTCCCCCGCCTGCAGGAGCGCCGGCGCAGCCGCGGCACCGACCTCTCCGGCGGCGAGCAGCAGATGCTGGCGATCGCGCGGGCGCTGGTGCGCGACCCGAAGATCGTGCTGCTCGATGAACCCTTTGAGGGGCTGGCGCCGATCATCGTGCGCGACCTGCTCGGCATCTGCCGTCAGTTGGCCGAGGCCGGGCAGACCATCGTGGTGGTGGAGCAGAACATCCAGGCGGCGATGACGCTCGCCGACCGGGTGTACATCATCGACAAAGGTCACATCGTCGAGGAACTGACCGCCGCCGGCGTGCGCGCGCGGCCCGAGGTGCTGCACCGCTATCTCGGCGTCTGACCCGGGGCCACGCTTCGGACATTTTTCGATGCTCCTCTCCCGCCTCAGGATCATGGGAGAAGGTCATGGCATCGAACACTTTTCGCCGGATCGCCCTGGCCCAGGGCCTGCTCGGCGATAAGGAAAAGGCGGCCGACAGCGCCGAACGGCCGGACCCCGACCCGCCGCGCGAGCCACCCGCCGAGCGTCCGGCGCGGGACTGACACGCTCTTGAACGCTGCTGTTCGTTTGCATACAAATGAATGGCGGGCGCGGAGGGCGTGGTGGCGGACTCAGGGCTGGCGCTGGAATCGCCGCTCGACGGCTATGTCGTCGAGGAGCAGGTAGGCTACCTGCTGCGCCGCGCCCACCAGCGCCATGCGGCGCTGTTTCTGGAGGGCATGGCCGAGGCCGAGCTGACGCCCACGCAATTTACCGCGCTGATCAAAACGGTCGAACTGGGCAGGGTGACGCAGAACCAGCTCGGTCGGCTGGCGGCGATGGACCCGGCGACGATCCAGGGCGTGGTGCGCCGGCTGATTGCCCGCGGCCTTGTACGGCGCCGTCCCGACCCTATGGACCGCCGAACCGCGGTGCTGACGCCGACTGCCGAGGGGGTGGCGCTGGCTGCCCGGGCCGTGGCATGTGCCCGGCGCATCACCGAGGCGACGCTGCTGCCGCTGGACGAGGCGGAGCAGCGGAGCCTGCTGGTACTGCTGCGCAAGCTCGGCTGACGCGCGAACGAGGATGGAGTGATGGATGCAGTGACGCCCGGGGAGCAGGCGCCGTTCGCCGAACTGGCCGGCCGCGACGGCCTGGTGCGGCTGGACAAGCGGTTCCTCGTCCAACTCGGCGCGGATGACGCGGCGCTGTGCGGCCGCCTGCTCGCCGCCCGCGCCGCGCCCGATGCGCTGGACGCCAAGGCCGAGGGCGAGTTGCTGGTGGCGCTCGGCCCGCATCTTGAGAACTTCATCGCCGAGCTGTTCGGCATCACGGAGGAGGTCGCGGCGCTTGCCGCCGAGACGCGGCGGCTTGATCCGATCCATCAGTGCAAGCGGCTCTTCGTCCAGCGCCAGGCGGTCAAGAAATATCCCGACCCGTCCGGCTTCGACGGCCCCGCTCTGCGCGCGGCGCTGGAAGCGGCGATGGGCGCGGCGCTGACCGAGCCGGCCTTCGCCGCGCATGTCGCGCAATGGGAACATGACCAACGCGCGGCCGAGATCGACACCGCGCTGCGCTACGCCGCCTGGGCGACGCTGACCGATCCCGGGCGCGCGCAGCATCGCGGTGGCACGCTGTTTCATGTGCCGCGCAGGATCGATCCGCAGCATCTGGTGCCGTTCGAGACCACAGAGCGCGATGGTGTGACCATGCTGCGCCTGCCGGAGCACGACTGGCGCGCGCGCGACGGCTTCGCGCTGACCGATGCCGGCATGTCCACGCAGCAGGCGCTCGACCAGATCAACTATTGCATCTGGTGCCACACGCAGGGCAAGGATTCCTGCAGCAAGGGACTGAAGGACCGCAAGACCGGCGAATTCCAGAAAAGCGCCTTCGGCGTGCTGCTCGCCGGCTGTCCGCTGGAGGAAAAGATCAGCGAGATGCACGCGCTGCGCGCGCAGGGCTGCGTGCTCGGCGCCTTCGCGACAATCGCGGTCGATAATCCGATGATGGCGGCGACCGGCCATCGCATCTGCAACGACTGCATGAAGGCCTGCATCTATCAGAAGCAGGAGCCGGTGGACATCCCGCAGGCGGAGACCGCGATCCTCAAGGACGTGCTGTCGCTGCCGTGGGGGTTCGAGATCTACGCGCTGCTGACGCGCTGGAACCCGCTCGACATCCGCCGCCCGCTGCCACGTCCCGACAGCGGGCGCAAGGTGCTGATCGTGGGACTCGGCCCGGCGGGGTTCACGCTGGCGCATCACCTGATGAACGACGGGCACACCGTCGTCGCGATCGACGGGCTCAAGATCGAGCCGCTCGGCTTCGATGCGGCCCAACCGGTGCGCGACGCGGCGACGCTATTCGAGGATCTGGACGAGCGCGTGATGGCCGGATTCGGCGGAGTGGCCGAATATGGCATCACCGTGCGCTGGAACAAGAACTATCTCAAGCTCGTGCGTCTGTTGTTGGAACGCCGCGCGCAGTTCGCGGCATTCGGCGGGGTGCGCTTCGGCGGCGGCGCCACGCTGTCGATGGACGATGCCTGGGCGATGGGATTCGATCACATCGCGCTGTGCATGGGCGCGGGGCGCCCGACCGTCATCGACATGCCGAACAACCTGGCGCGCGGTGTGCGGCAGGCGAGCGATTTCCTGATGGCGCTGCAACTGACAGGTGCGGCGAAGACGTCCTCGATCGCCAACCTGCAGGTACGGATGCCGGTGGTGGTGATCGGTGGCGGTCTGACCGCGATCGACACCGCGACGGAAAGCCTCGCCTATTACGTCCGTCAGGTCGAGAAATTCGCGCTTCGCTATCGCACGCTGGTCGCCGAGCACGGCGAGGCAGCGGTGCGCGGACGCTGGACGGAGGAAGAAGCTGCCACCGCGGACGAGTTTCTTGCACACGCCGCGTCGATCCGTACCGAACGCGCGCAGGCCGCTCAGGAGGGGCGGGCGCCGCGACTTGCACAGCTCCTCGACTCCTGGGGCGGTGCGACCATCGCGTATCGTCGCAAAATCACTGACGCGCCGAGCTACACGCTGAACCACGAGGAAGTGGCGAAGGCGATGGAGGAGGGGGTGCGCTTCGCCGAAGGCTTGGCACCGCGCGCGGTCGAGATCGATCGCTTCGGCCATGCCGCCGCGCTGCGATGCGCCCGCGCCGACGGCAGTGAGGTCGTGCTGCCCGCGCGCGCGATCCTGGTCGCGGCCGGCACCCAGCCCAACACGGTGCTGGCGCGCGAGGACGGGCGCATCCGGCTGGATGGCAAATATTTCGCGGCGGTTGACGAGAACGGCGCGCCGGTGACGCCGGCGCGTGGCCTGAGCAAGCCGGCGCAGGCCGACGTGCTGATGCATCGCACCGATGAAGGCCGCTTCGTCAGCTTCTTCGGCGACCTGCATCCGAGCTTCTTCGGCAACGTGGTCAAGGCGATGGGCAGCGCACGCCGTGGCTATCCGATCGTCAGCCGCGTGATCGAACAGGCGCCGCGGTCGGATGTGACGGGTGCCGCGCTGATCGCGCGCTGCCGTGACGAACTCACGCCGACTGTCCATGCGGTGCACCGGCTGACGCCGACGATCGTGGAAGTGGTGCTACGCGCCCCGGCCCAGGCGCGCGCGTTCCGTCCAGGCCAGTTCTTCAGGTTGCAGAACTACGAGATGCACGCCCCGCGCGTCACCGAAACCGGCGCGAGTGCGACGCTGCTGGCGATGGAGGGGCTGGCGATGACCGGGGCATGGACCGATCCGGCGCGCGGCTTGGTTTCCGTCATTGCGCTGGAGATGGGCGGCAGTTCCGATCTCTGCGCCGTGCTCAAGCCAGGCGAGCCGGTGGTGCTGATGGGGCCGACCGGCACGGCGACGGAGATTCACGCGAACAGCACGGTGGCACTGGTTGGCGGCGGCCTGGGCAACGCGGTGCTGTTCAGCATCGGTGCGGCGCTGCGCGCGGCCGGCACGCGCGTGCTGTATTTCGCCGGCTACAAGGCGATGGCCGACCGCTACAAGATCGAGGAGATCGAGCGTGCGGCGGATGCAATCGTGTGGTGCTGCGACGAGGCGCCGGGCTTCGCGCCGAGTCGCCCGCAGGACCGCAGCTTCGTCGGCAACATCGTGCAGGCGATGGCGGCGTACGGCGCCGGCTGGCTTGGCGAGCAGCCGGTGCGGCTCGATGAGGTGCGGCACATGATCGTCATCGGCTCGGACCGCATGATGGCGGCGGTCGGCGCGGCGCGGCATGGCGTGCTCAAGCCGTATCTGCGCCCCGACCACACCGCGATCGGCTCGATCAACTCGCCGATGCAGTGCATGATGAAGGAGGTCTGCGCGCAGTGCCTGCAGGCGCATGTCGATCCGGTGACGGGTGCGCGCAGCATCGTATTCTCCTGCTTCAACCAGGACCAGGCGCTGGATCGCGTGGATTTCGGCGAACTGAATGAACGCCTGCGCCAGAACGGCGTGCAGGAGAAGCTGACCGCGCAATGGATCGACCGCGCGCTGCGGCTGCTGCACGCGCGGCCGGCGGTGGCGGCGGAATAGCGCAGGAGGACGCAACATGGCACTCGCGGCGGGGCCGGAGAAGCAGATCGGCAAGCTGGTCATCCGCAACATCGGCCTGCTGCTGTCGGGTGCGCTGGAAGCGCCGGTCCTCGATGCCGACACGATCGTCGCCGAGAACGGCCGTATCGTTGCGATTGGCAAGGCGGCCGATTGCGATACCGGCGATGCGCGCGTCACCATCGACGCACATGGCTGCGCGCTCGCGCCCGGCCTGATCGACAGCCACGTGCATCCGGTGTTCGGCGACTGGACGCCGCGGCAGAGTCAGCTCAACTGGATTGATTCCTTCCTTCACGGCGGCGTCACCACCATGGTCTCGGCGGGCGAAGTGCATCTGCCCGGCCGTCCGCGCGACGTGGTGGGCGTGAAGGCGCTGGCGATCACCGCGCAGCGTGCCTTCAGCAACTTCCGCCCCGGCGGCGTGAAGCTGCATGCCGGCGCACCGGTGATCGAAAAGGGCATGACCGAGCAGGACTTTTCCGATCTCGCCGCGGCGGGCGTGACGCTGCTTGGCGAAGTCGGGCTCGGCAGCGTCAAGGCCGGCGATGAGGCGAAGCAGATGGTCGCCTGGGCGCGCAAATACGGGATGCAGAGCACGATCCACACCGGCGGCCCGTCGGTTCCAGGTTCCGGCTACATCGACGCCGACACGGTGCTGGAGGCGGATGCCGACATCATCGGCCATATCAACGGCGGCCACACCGCGCTGCCCCCGCGCCAGATCCGCTGCCTGTGCGAAAGCTGCACGCGCGGCATCGAGATCGTCCATAACGGCAACGAGCTTGCCGCCCTGCACGCCTTCCGCACCGCGCGCGAACTCGGCCAGATGCAGCGCGTGATTCTCGGCACCGACAGCCCCGCCGGATCGGGCGTGCAGCCGCTCGGCATCCTGCGCATGATCGCGCTGCTCTCGGCCCTCGGCGACACGCCGGCGGAGCTGGTGTTCGCCTGCGCCACGGGCAACACCGCGCGCCTGCGCAAACTCGATGGTGGCATCATCGAGGTCGGCCGCACGGCGGACTTCGTGCTGATGGACCGTGCGCAGCATTCCGCCGGCACCGACCTGCTCGACAGCGTGCGGCAGGGCGATCTGCCGGGGATCGGCATGGTGGTGATCGACGGCATCGTGCGCTGCGGCCGCAGCCGCAACACCCCGCCCGCCGAGCGCATCCCGGAGATCGTGCAATGACCGAACCGCCGATCGGCCCCGTCGTCGATGCGACGCCGCGCCCCGTGCCGCCGCGCACCGCGCTGCGCGGCGAGCATGTGCATCTGGAGCCGCTGCATCCACGCCACGCGCCCGATCTGTGGCGCGCGGCCGAGACCGGGAGCCGGCGCGGCGACGACTCCTGGGCCTATCTCGGCTACGGCCCGTTCGCGTCGCAGGAGGCGATGACGCGCCACGTCGCGGACATCTCCACGCAGCTCGATTCGGTTGCGTGGGCGGTGCGCCCGGTCGCGACCGGCACGGTTTCCGGCTGGCTCACGCTGATGAGCATCGAGCCGAAACACGCCGTGATCGAACTCGGCAATATCTGGCTCGCTCCCGTGATGCAGCGCACCCGTGCCGCGACCGAGGCGATGTTCCTGCCGCTGCGCCACGCCGCCGACGATCTCGGCTACCGCCGCCTCGTCTGGAAATGCAACGCGCTCAACGCGCCCTCGCGCCGCGCCGCCGAACGGCTGGGATTCACGTTCGAGGGCATCCACCGCGCGCATTACGTCGTCAAAGGGCGGCGGCGCGACACGGCGTGGTTCAGCATTCTCGATGACGAGTGGCCGCGCTGCCGGGATGCGATCGTGGCGTGGCTGGATGCGGCGAATTTCGGCCCCGACGGGACGGCGAGGCGGGGGCTGGCGGAGATTCGCGGCAGTCATCGTTCCTAATACGGAATATTAGGGGCGCAGGCGGGCATCGCGCCTTCACGCCGTACAGCCGGGCGGCCCGCAGGCGCGCAGCGTGATCGGCGGTGCCGGCGTCGGCGCCTTGGGGCGCGGTGGCGGCTCGGGCGGGGGTGGGATCGGACGCGCCGGGTCAGCGCCGGCAGGGCAGGCCGGGGCGGCGCGTCGGTCCGGCGGCGGCAGCGCCAGGATGGCGGGCGGACGCAGCCCCAGCATGTGGCAGAGCGGGCGCAGGATGCGGCCGGCCTGCGGGGCTGCGGCGACCAGCGCCGCCATCTCCGGCCCGGCCAGCAGATACTGCAACTGCGAGGCGCCGGCGGCACTCTCCGGCACCAGCCGGATCAGCCAGGCGAAGCGCCGCGGCAGGACCGGCGGCGGCCGGGGCCGTGCGGCGCGGGGCGCGGCGCGGCGGCGGGCGGCGGCGGTGGCTCGGAGCGTGCCCGCCTGGACGCGGGCATCGAGCGCGGCGAACCGGGTGCCGAGGCGCCGCAGCCGCGACCAGATCAGGATGATCAGCGGCCCGGCCAGCCGGCCACCCTTGATCTGCGCCGCGACCGTCCGGCACAGCAGGTCGATGATGCCGGCGAGGTGCGCGGCTGGGGTGGAAGGGGTCACGACAGAGATACTAACACGTTGGCGCCGGGCTGGGCAAGCGCGATCCTTGCCGGTCGTGACGTTCGGGCAGATATGTCCGATCTTGCGGCGATGGAACCGGGCCGTCTGCTTGCCCTGCTGTGGCGGCGCGCAACCCGACTCGGGCTCCGGCATGAGGAAGCCCAAGGCAAGGGAAGCCACCTGAAGCTGCGCCGTGGCGCCGGTGCGACCGTGATCCCGATGCACCGCGGCGACATGCCGAGCGGCACCTATCGGGCGATCCTGCGCCAACCGGGCCTGACCGAAGCGGACCTGGAGGACTGACCGATGCGCTACGCCTATCCCGTTGACGTTCAGGAAGCGGCCGATGGCGTGACCGTCACCTGCCCCGACGTGCCGGCGCTGGTCACGGGCGGCGCAACGCGGGCCGAAGCCCTGGAGCGGGCCGCCGATGCGCTGGTCACGGCGCTGTCGTTCTACGTGGAGGACGGGCGGCCCATCCCCCGCCCCTCCGCCGCGCACGGCCGGCCCGTCGCCTCCGTCGCCGCGTTGGAGGCAACCAAGCTGGCGCTGCACGACGCGATGCTGGCGGCCGGCCTCTCCAACGTCGAATTGGGCCGCAAGCTGGGGCTGGACGAGAAGAGCGTGCGCCGCCTGCGCGATCCGCTGCACCGCAGCCACATAGGTACGGTCGAGGCAGCGTTGCGCGCACTCGGCAAGCGGGTCGAGGTCAACGTGATGGCGGCGGCGTAAGGGCGATTGAGCGCGCGGGTTTCGGGGCGAGTGATCGTCGCGTGCCAGGGCGGATGAAGGGCGCTGCATGAAGATTGCCATCGTCACAATGGCCTACAACGAGCATGTGATGCTGCCGATCTGGGTGCGGCACTATCGACACCAGTGTCCCGGCGCGGCCCTGTTCGTGATCGACCACGGCTCGACGGACGGCAGCACGCGGGGCCTTGACGGGATCAAGGTGATCCCTCTCGCCCGCTCACCGCACAATGACGATCAGCGGCCCGTGCTGATCGCCAGCATCCAGCGGGGGCTTCTGACCGACCACGATCTCGTCATCTACACCGATGCCGACGAGATGCTGCTGGCCGACCCCAGGCGGCATGGGTCGCTTCTCGCGTTCCTTCAGACGACCGGCAGCGATGTGATCGCGCCCACGGGCCTGCATATGTTCCAGGCCCCGGACGAGAAGCCGCTCGACGCCGCACGCCCGATCCTCGGCCAGCGGCGGCATGTCTGGTTTGGCGCGGGCATGTGCAAGCCCACGATCGCCCGTGTGCCGCTGCGATGGCATCCGGGATTCCATTGCTGCGATCATTTCCCCGAATATCGCTCGGACCTCTATCAGTTTCACCTCGCCACGATGGATCGGGAGGTGTCGCTGCGCCGTCTCCTGCTTACAAGGAACATGGACTGGGCGCCGGAGACACTGGCGAACGGCCACGGCGCCCATCAGCGGATTAGCGATGATGAGCATATCCGGCGTAGCTACGATGTCCCTGCTGGGCTTTTGAGACAGCGCCCGGAGGCACCGTTCGACTTCGACGCTGATTTGCGCAGGCTTGTCGGCAGCATCCGGCTAGTGGATGGATTTTACGTGCCGACGTATTTCCGCGGGACGGTCGCTCGCGTGCCGGACGAGTTCATCGGGCTGATCTGACCATGCGGCGAGGGCGGCGAAGAGGGCACCCAGGCGGCGCGGTCGCAAGCAGATCAGCACGATCAGCGGCCCGGCAAGCCGCCCGCCGGCGATTCGTGCCGCGACCGCCTGTCGTCGTAACGTTCCAGCACTCGCCCCGCATCGCGCCAGCATCACACCTGCGAATGCGCCGCCCGCACCGCCTCATCGGCCAGCAGGGCCGCCATCGTGGCGGACCAGCAAGCGTGGGGGGCAGGAAGCGTGGTCCCCCACCTGGAGGGCGCAAACTGTCGGCGCCGGTCCCGCCGGATGCGTGCGGCATCTTCTTGCTGACGCAATCGGGAGGCGAGGCGGCGTTGAGCGGTTGCTAGGGTGGGGTGGTGCGCCGCCGCAGATGCGCGATCCTGGAGCGGAGGACTTCCATGAACGGTACCGCCACGGTTTGGCCCGAACTGCCGTATCCCGCGTGGCGCGACACGGCGGCGACCTTGCAGCTCTGGACCCAGATCGTGGGAAAGGTGCGGCTGGCGCTGACGCCCTGGACCAACCACGGCTGGCAGGTCACGCTGTATGTGACCGCGCGCGGCCTCGGCACCTCGCCGATGCCGATCGGGGATGAAATCGTCGAACTGGAGTTCGATTTCATCTCGCACCGCCTGCTCGCCCGCACCAGCCGGGGCGAGGCGCAGGCGATCGCGCTCGCGCCGCAGACCGTCGCCGCGTTTTATCGCCACGTCATGGACCTGCTGCACGGCATGGGCGTCGGGGTCGCCATCAACGACATGCCGAACGAGGTGGCGAACCCCATCCGCTTCCCCCACGACCGCACGCACGCCGCCTATGACGCCGCCGCGGCGCACCGGTTCTGGCGCGCGCTCGTGCAGGTGGACCGCATCTTCAGGCAGTTCCGCAGCGGCTTCCTGGGCAAGGTGAGTCCGGTGCATTTCTTCTGGGGCAGCTTCGATCTCGCCGTCACCCGGTTTTCCGGACGGACGGCGCCGCTGCATCCTGGCGGCATCCCCGGACTGCCTGACGCCGTCACGCGGGAAGCCTATTCGCACGAGGTGAGCAGTGCCGGGTTCTGGCCGGGCAGCGAGGCCTTCCCGCAAGCCGCCTTCTACGCCTATGCCTATCCGGAGCCGGCGGGTTTCCGCGACCGGGCGGTGCCGGAAGGCGCGTGGTTCGACGCGAAGATGGGAGAGTTCATCCTGCCCTATGACACGGTCCGCGCGGCGGCGAAGCCCGAGGCGCTGCTGCTGGAGTTCCTCGCCGCCACCTATGACGCCGCGGCCGATGCCGGCGGCTGGGATCGCGCGGCGCTGGAATGTCCGCTCGGCGTGCCGGGCCGGGTGCGCCGGCTCTGACATCACTTCGGCAGTTCGACGCACTCGGTGACGACAGCGCTGCGCGTCGTCCGCTTGTAGAAGGCCGCGACGATCGGTTCCGCCGCGCGGCAGCCCTGCAACGTCTCGAATCCGGCGATCGTCGCCGGACCGTAGTGGATGTTGAGGCTGATCAGCATGACGATGAGCTTCATGTCCGGCTCCGTCGTTGAAGGACGTGTCCCGCCGCTACACCTGCAAATGCGCCGCCCGCACCGCCTCGTCCGCCAGCAAATCCGCCATCGTGCCGCGCCAGACGATGCGCCCGCTCTCGATCACCGCGGCGCGGTCGGCGACGCGCGCGGCGAAGTGGAAGTTCTGTTCGGCGAGCAGCACCGTCACGCCCGCCTGCTTCAGCGCCAGCACCGCATGGGCCATCTGCTCGACGATCAGCGGCGACAGCCCCTCGCTCGGCTCGTCCAGCAGCACCAGCTCCGGGTTGCCCATCAGCGTGCGCGCGATGGTCAGCATCTGCTGCTCGCCGCCGCTCATGCGTCCGCCGGGGCGGTCGCGCATGCGGGCGAGATTGGGGAACAGGGCGAACAGTTTTTCCTCTGTCCACTCCGGCAGGCCCACCCGCGCGGGCCGGCGCCCGACTTCCAGATTTTCCGCCACCGTCAGATCGGCAAAGATGCGCCGGTCCTCAGGCACGTAGCCCATGCCAAGCCGCGCGATGCGGTGCGGTTCCCATCCCGCGACGTCCTGACCGCCGAACAGGATGCGGCCGCCGCGTGGGCGCAGCAGGCCGATCAGCGACTTCATCGTGGTGCTCTTGCCCGCGCCGTTGCGGCCGAGCAGCACCAGCACTTCGCCCGCGGCTAGCGCGAACGACACCGATTGCAGCACATGCGCGCGACCGTAGAAGCCATCGAGATGATCGACGCGCAGCATCAGTGTCCGCCGCTCGTGGCGCCGGTGCCGAGATAGACTTCGCGCACGCGCGGGTCGGCGCGGATCGCGGACCCATCGCCCTCGGCGATCAGTTCGCCCTGGTGCAACACCAGGATGCGGTCGGCGACGCTGAACACGATGTCCATGTCATGCTCGGTGAACAGCACGGCGATGCCGCGTTCGGCCGCGAGCGTGCGGGTCAGGCGCATCAGCGCGGTGCGCTCCGCCGGCGCCATGCCGGCCGTCGGTTCGTCCATCAGCAGCAGCCGCGGCGCATTCGCCAGCGCCATCGCCAGTTCCAGCCGCTTGAGATCGCCATAGGCGAGCACGCCCGCGGCGATGTCGGCGTGCGGGCCGAGGCCGAGCGGGGCGAGCAGAGCGTCGGCCGCCGCGACATGGCGATGCCGCGCCGCGCACCAGAAGCGGAACACGTCGCCGTGGTGCGACAGCAGCGCCATCTGCACGTTCTCGCGCACCGTCATCGAGGCAAACGTCGCGGTGATCTGGAACGTGCGCCCGACGCCGAGCCGCCAGATGCGGCGCGGCGCAAGCCCGGTGATGTCGCGCGCATCCAGCCGCACGCGCCCGGCATCGGGGCGCAACTGGCCGCTGAGCATGTTGAAGCAGGTGGATTTGCCGGCGCCGTTCGGCCCGATCAGCGCCAGCATCTCCCCGCCCGCGACCGCGAACGACACGCCGCGCACCGCCGGCACGCCGCCGAAACTCTTGCACAGACCTGCGGCCGCCAGCACGCTCACGCCGCGCGCCGGCGCCATGCGGGCAGGGTCGCGCCGGCGATGCCCTGCGGAAACACCAGCACCAGCGCCACGATCGCGGCGCCCAGCACCAGGCGCCATTGCGCCGTCGCCAGCAGGAGCGTGTCATACAGGCCGGTATAGGCAAACGCGCCGACGATCGGCCCGCTCATCGTCTGCACGCCGCCGAGCAGCACCATCAGCAGCGCATCTACGGAGTGCCCGATCGAGACATAGGTCGGGAACACGCTGCCCTTGCTGTAGGCGGACAGCCCGCCCGCCAGCCCCGCCGCCGCGCCGGCGATCGCAAACGCGACCAGCCGCAGCCGCGCGGTCGGCAGGCCGATCGACTCCGCCCGCAGCGTCGAATCGCGCGCGCCGCGCAGCGCGTAGCCGAACGGCGCATACAGCGCGCGGCGCAGCAGCAAAGCGCCGGCCGTGCCCACGGCGAGCGTGAGCCAATAGAAGATGTGCGGCCGCGCCAGCACGCCCTGCGGCCAGACGCCGAGAATGCCGTCATCGCCGCCGGTGATACCGCTCCATTGCTCGGCCACCGCCCACACGATCTGCGCGAACGCCAGCGTCAGCATCGCCAGATACACGCCCGACAATCGCACCACGAACCAGCCAAACGAAGCGGCGATGATGCCGGCGACAAGCGGCGCGAGCAGCAAGGCAAACGGCAGCGGCCAGGCGAGCGCGGTTGCCGCCAGCGCCGCGCCGTAGGCACCGAGCCCGAACCACGCGGCATGACCGAAGCTCGGCATCCCGCCCGGCCCCATCATGAAATGCAGCGAGCAAGCGAACAGCACCGCGATCATCGCCTCGGTCAGCACCGAGACCGTGAACGGTCCGACCAGCAGCGGTGCGACGATGAGCGCGGCAAGCGCCGCGGCAGCGAGCCAGCGCAGCGCCCGCGGCGCGGGCCGCACGAGCGGCGGCGCGGCCGCTTCGCGCACGGTGGCAGCGGCGCGGCCGAGCAGGCCCTGCGGGCGCACCACCAGCACGACCGCCATCACCGCGAACACCATCACCAGCGTCAGCTTCGGCACGAACAGAATGCCGAGCGACTGCATCACGCCGATCAGCAGACTCGCCAGATACGCGCCGGTCAGGCTGCCCAGCCCGCCGACCACGACGATGACAAAGGCATCGGTGATGACGGACAGATCGAGTTGCAGATTGGCCGATCCGTCCGGCAAAGCGAGCACCCCGCCCAGCCCTGCCAGTCCCGCGCCGAGCGCGAACACCGCAGTGAACAGCACGCGCTGATCGACGCCGAGGGCTGCCACCATCTCGCGATCCTGTGTGGCCGCGCGCACCAGCGTGCCGAAGCGCGTGCGATGCAGCAGCAGCCACAGCGCGCCCAGCACCGCCGGCCCCGCCGCGATCAGCAGCAGGTCGTAGGCGGGAAACCGCTCGCTGCCGATGGCAACGAACGCGCGCATCCAGGCCGGGCGCGGCAACGACAGATCCTCCGCTCCCCAGATCGCCTGCGTCGCGTCCTGCACGATCAGCACCACGCCGAACGTCGCCAGCAGTTGCAGCAGTTCCGGCGCGCGATAGATGCGCCGCAGCAGCGCCATCTCCAGCCCCGCGCCGAGGGCGGCGAGCACCAGTGCGGTCGCAAGCACGCCGATTGCGAACCCGAGCGGCGTTGCCGGCAGATGCGTGAGTGTGCTCCACGCGACATAGGCCCCGAGCATGTAGAGGCTGCCGTGGGAGAAATTCACCACACGCGTGACGCCGAAGATCACGGTCAGCCCCGCCGACACCAGGAACAGCGCCGACGCACCGGCGATGCCGGTGAGCAGTTGCAGCAGCAGGAACGTCATGTGGCGCGCGCGGTTCGGCGCGGTTCAGGCCGGCCGCATCTTGCGCACCTCGGCATCCGGCGGTAGCGCGTTCGCGCCATCCACGTAATGCCAGTCCACCATGACGCCGCGCCCGTCCTTCAGCGCGGTGCGGCCGACGAAGGTGCCGAGCGTCGATTGATGGTCGATCGCGCGCCACGTCGCACGTCCGAACGGGGTCGCAAAGCTGGCGCCGGGGAAACCCTTGTCGGCCATCGTGTTGGTGTCCGTGTTGCCCGCCTGCGCGATTCCTGCGACAATCGCGTGGATCAGCGCGAATCCGACGACCGAACCCATCTTCGGCATCTCGTTGAACTTCGCCTTGTACGCCGCCTTGAACGTCGCGTCGTCGGGCGAGGTGTCGGTGTTCACCGGATACCCGGTGACGATCCAGCCTTCCGGCGTCTCGGCGCCCAGGGGGTCGAGATATTCCGGTTCACCGGTCAGCAGCGACACCACGCCGCGCTTCTCGAACAGGCCGCGCGTGTTGCCCTGGCGGACGAATTTCGTCAGGTCGCCGCCGAAGGTGACGTTGTAAATCGCGTCCGGCTTCGCCTCCTCCAGCGCCGCGACCGTGGCGCCGGCGTCGATCTTGCCGAGTGCGGGCCACTGTTCGGCGACGAATTCCACATCGGGGCGTGCCGCTTTCAGCAGTTGCTGGAACCACTTCACCGCGGACTTGCCGTATTCATAGTTCGGCGCCACCGTCACCCAGCGCTTCGCCGGCAGCTTCGCCGCCTCCGGCACCAGCATCGCCGCCTGCATGTAGGTGGAGGGGCGCAGGCGGAAGCACATCGCATTGCCTTTCTCCCACACCAGCGCGTCGGTCAGCGGTTCGCCGGCGATGTAGAGTTTGTGATTGCGCTGCGCAAAGTCGCTGAGCGCAAGACCGATATTGGAGAGAAAGCCGCCGGCCAGCAGATCGACCTTCTGCTCGTTCAGCAACTCGCCCGCGAGCCGGATCGCATCGGCCGGCTTGCCGGCATCGTCGCGGCTGATCACCTCGATCGGGCGGCCGAGCACGCCGCCCGCCGCGTTCACCTGCTCGACGGCAAGCTGCCAGCCGTTGCGATACGGCAGAGTGAAGGCCGGCACGGCGGTGTAGGAATTGATCTCGCCGATGCGGATCGGCGCGGCGGCGGCGCGCGCAATGGCAGGCGCGGCGAGCGTGGCCGCGGACGCGGCAAGCAGCGAGCGGCGGGTCAGCGACATGCGTTCCTCCTGGGCCGGCGCGCTACAGCAGCCCGGCGCCGATGTTGACGGAAAGAGCGAGGATGACGGTGTTGAACAGGAAGCCGAGCAGGCCGTGCGCCGCCGCCAGCCGCCGCAGCTTGCGGCTGGTGATCTGCACGTCGGAGACCTGGAACGTCATGCCCAGCACCAGCGAGAAATAGAAGAAGTCCCAGTAGTCGGGTGCGATGTCCTCGGGGAAGTCCAGCCCCCGCGCGACTTCGCCCGACTCGCCCTCCTGCTCGTAGTATTCGTGCGCGTAACGCAGCGCGAACAGCGTGTGCGTCATCAGCCACGACAGCAGCAGCGTCGCCGCGACCATGGCCGCGCGCGTGCCGGCGGAGACGTCCTTGGTCGCCGAAAACTCGCCGATGATCGCGGCAAAACTGGCGGTGACGCCACCGACGGTGATCCAGAAGATCGTCCACTCGCCTTCTTCCTGCCGTTCGGCATCGGCGGCGATGCCGCCGGTGTGACGGATGCTGAACATGTGCGCCGACAGGATCAGGAACAGCAGGCAGAACGCGTCCCAGCCGACCAGGATGCGCGTCAGCATGTGCATCGACGCCGGCAGCACCAGTCCCGTCACGATGCCGACCAGTGCGGCGCCGAACAGCCGCGGCCGCGCGGCGATGACGTGCAGCGCGCTCATGCCGCGCGTCTCATCGCAGTCCGTCCTTGCCGACGATGTCGGCGACCGCCAGCCCGCCGATGCGTGGCAGCGGCCGGCCGCTGTCGGTGACGACGACAGCGACGACGATCTCATCGCGCCGCGGCGCGTCCGCCACGCGCACCGCCATCGCATCGAAATGGCTGCGCACGAAGGCGGCGTCCTTGTGGCCGAGCGGCACGTCGATTTCCGTGCCCATGCCGCCGCGCTTCTTCGCACTCGGCACCAGCGCCGCGCCTTTCTCCACGGCCGCGCGCAGTGGCGCGCCGAGTTTCGGGTGCAGGATGGCGGCAGCGTGTTCCAGCTCGCCGTCCTCGCCCACGATCGCAGCCTTGCCGTAGCTGTGCGCCTGACCGGGCTGGATGCCGAGCGCGCGCACCGCACGTTCGCCGAGCAGCCCGCCCAGCATCTCGCCGAGCGCGATCAGCTCGCCCAGATCCTCGACAAAGCGGCCGGCGCAGGGATTGGCGATGACGGCGATCGCCGCCGCCTTGCGTGTCGGCGGGCGGATGTCCTGCTCGGCCTCGCGGTGGGTTTCCTCGATCACGGTGAGCAGCTTGCGGATCATGATGCGTCCAGCGCAGGGAGGGGGAGGCCGCGGACGCGCATCCGCCCCCGCAGCACCAGCACGGCGCCGTCGATGCGGCCGGCGGCGCGCAAAGCATCCGCCACCGCCTGCCCGGCGTCCAGTGCCGTGTCGATCTCGGCCGGCGCGAGCGCGCCGACCTCCCACGTGACGGCGCGCGCGCCGAGGTCGCTGTCGGGGTCGATGTCGCGCGCGGGGCGGCGGATCACGGCGGGGTGGCCGGGCAGATCGACCGCGTTGGCGATCACGGTGGCGGCGGCGTCGGCTCGCGCCGCGTCGCGCGCCAGGACGCTGACGGCGTCGGCGATGCCGAACGAGAAGCTGCGCCCGCCGCGGCCCTTGCAGGCGCGGCCGGACGTGGCCAGTCCGCGCGCCGGATGGTCGGCGGTCAGCAGGAACGCGCCGTCCAGCGCCGGTGCCGCGAGATCGGAAACGAGGCCGCAGCGCAGCGTCTCCCCCGGTGCCAGGTGAAAGGCGATGTCGCCGCCGTCGTTGACATAGGCGCGCGCGAGCCTGCGGCCGGCGGTCATGGCGGCCAGCAGATGGTCGGCAACCGCCCCGGCGACGGCGGCCATCGGCGTGATGAAGCGGTCGGCGTAGGGCGCGCAGGCGGCGTGCATCGCGCGCGCGACCACGCCCGCGGGCGGCAGGGCGGGCAGTGGCGCGCGCAGCGCGGCAAGCTCCGCACAGAGGGCCGGCAGCACGACGGGGAACGCGGCGGCGACCTGCGCATAGGCCGCGCGCACGTCCTCCGGCGCGCCCCAGGCGCGGCAGAGACAGTCGATCGGCCCGTGCTGCAGGTGCAGCCGGCCGTCGGGCAGCAGGGCGATCTGCGCGGTCACGGCAGCGGAAACCGCACGCCCGCGGGCAGCGTCGCCGCACGCGGCTGCGTCTGCGCCAGTACCTCCTCGACCCGTCGCACGCGCCCCATGTGGCCGCCGAGCCGGGCGTAGTCCTCGCGCGGCAGGGTGAACTCGATCGGTGCCACCAGCGCGGGCGTCGGCACGGAGCCGAACGCGTTGGCGGGCATCGTCGTGACATCCGCCATGTAGGTGATGCCACCGCCCGGCCAGACATAGACCGGCGCGCCGCCGGCGGTGACGCGCGCGCGGCCGGATTGCACGGCGCGCGTCAGCAGCACGGGATTCTCGGTCGCCCCCGCGCGCAGGCTGCCGCCGGCGCCGGCCATGAACAGCACGCTGCACAGCGCCGGCTCGCAATTCTCGCCGATGCGCGCGACGGCGTTCGCGATCGTGGGCGGCATCGGCGCCGGCTGCGGGCGCAGCGCGTCGTCCAGCACGAACCAGGCGGCGTGCTCGCCGGTGGTCGAGACCATCAGCAGCCGCAGGCCGGGCCACGCCAGTTTCGCATCGATGCGTTCGATGATGCTGAGCGGATCGGCGATGTCGGTGCCGCCCCAGCCCTGGCCGGGATTGGCCACCTGAAAATACCGGCCGGGCGTGGAGCGCCGGCCGCGCACGCGAATCCCCGCCGGCCGCATGTCGAGGAACCGGCCGGCCTGATGTTCCGTGAGCACGCCGGTGATGTGGTCATCGACCACGATCACCTCGTCGGCATGGCCGAGCCACTGGCTGGCGAAAATGCCGATCGTGGCCGAGCCGCAGCCGACGCGCATCCGGCTCTCCGTCACGCCATCGACGATCGGCGCGGCCCCCGCCTGCACCGTCACCGCCGCACCGCCATCGACGGCAAGCTCGACCGCACCGCCATTGGCCAGCGTCAGCAGCGTCTCGCACGTCACCACGCCCTCGCGCTTGCTGCCGCCGGTCAAATGCCGCACGCCGCCGAGCGAGAGCATCTGGCTGCCGTATTCGGCGGTGGTGACGTGGCCGACCTGCTCGCCCTGTGCGCGCACGGCTGAACACTCGGCGCCGAGATGGCGGTCGGTGTCGATCTTCACCTTCAGCCCGCAATAGCTGAAGATGCCCTCGGTCACGACCGTCACCATGTCCACGCCGTCGATCTCGGCGGAGACGATGAACGGCGCGGGCTTGTAGTCGGGATAGGTCGTGCCGGCACCGATGCCGCTGACGAACACGTCCTGCGCGGCAATCGGGTTGCCGGTCCAGTCCGCGCCCGCGAACGCGACCATCTCGGGCCGGCGCGCGATCACCGTCAGCGGGTCCATGCGCGCCAGCCGTCCGTCGGTGTTGCCGTAGCGGTCGCAGGCGCCGGTCTTGCCGGGGCGGATGCGGCACAGCACCGGGCAGGCATCGCAAGTGACGATGCCCGGCTCGGGGCTTTTCGCTGCTTCCAGCGCGGATTCGTCGGGCGCGGCGGGATCGGCGTGCGTCGTCGTCATCGCGCCAGCGCCGCCAGCACGCGATCCGGCGTCGCGGGAATATGCGTGACTCGCGCGCCGGTCGCGTGCGCGATCGCGTTCAGGATCGCCGGCGCCGTCGCGATCAGCGCCGGCTCGCCCACGCCCTTTGCGCCGTACGGGCCGAGCGGATCGGGCCGCTCGATCAGCATCACGTCGATGGGCGGGATGTCGCCGATCGTGGGGATCAGGTAGTCGTGCAGGTTCTCGGTGCGCCCGGGCACAAATTCCTCCATCAGCGCGAGCCCGAGTCCCTGCGCGATGCCGCCGTGAATCTGGCCCTCGACCAGTGTGGGATTGACCGCGCGGCCGACGTCGTGGGCTGCGACGATGCGCAGCGCGCGCACCGTGCCGAGTGCCGTGTCCACCTCCACCAGCGCCGCCTGCGCGGCGAACGCGTAGGACGCATAGGGGACACCTTGTCCGTCGTCATCCAGTGTCGTGGTCGGCGGATCGAATCGTCCGATGCCGTGCAGCACGATGCCTTCGGCATCGGCCGCCATCGTCGCCGGATCGAGCGTGGTCGTCACGCCGGCATCGGTGACAACGATACGCCGATCCTCCAGCCGGATCGCCGCATCTGCGCCGGCATTGCAGCGACGCAGAATTTCCGCCCGCAATGCCTCGCCGGCCAGCTTCGCCGCGTTGCCGCTGACGAACGTCTGGCGGGAGGCGCTGGTCTTTCCCGCATCGCGCGTGCGGTCGGTGTCGCCCGCGACCAGATCGACGCCGCCCACCGGCACGCCGAGCGCATCGGCGGCGATCTGCAGCATGATCGTGTTCGATCCCTGGCCGATATCGACCGCGCCGGAGAACAGCACCGCGCGCCCGTCGCGGCGAATCCCCATCACCATCTCGGAGGGATTGGGCAGGCTGGTATTGCCGATGCCGTACCACATGCACGCGATGCCGGCGCCGCGCCGCAGCGGGCCGCGCGATGTCGCGTTGAACGCAGCAGCCTCGTCGCGCAGCGCGCGCCAGTGCGGTGCGATCGCATCCAGACACTCCGGCAGCGCGGCCCCTTCGCCCAGTACCTGCCCGGTTGCCGTCACGTCGCCGACGCCGAGCGCATTGCGCCGCCGCATCTCCCAAGGATCAAGCCCGAGTTTCTCCGCGAGCATGTCCATCAGCGCCTCGCCGGCGATCGCCGCCTGCGGCACGCCGAAGCCGCGGAATGCGCCCGAGGGCGGCGCGGTGGTATGGATCGCCGCCGTCGTACACAGCACATTCGGCACCGCGTACGGTCCCATCGCATGGACCGGCACGCGATTGGCGACCGTCGGTCCCCAGCTCGCATAGGCGCCGGTGTCGAAATCGCCGTGAAAGCGGAACGCGACCAGCTTTCCGTTCGCGTCGGCGGCGGCTTCGGCCGTGATGCGCGCGGGATGGCGCTTGGTCGTTGCCGCCATGCTCTCCGGCCGGGAGTACACCATGCGCACCGGCCGCTTCAGCAGCCACGCGGCGACACAGACCAGCGGCTGCACCGACAGGTCGAGCTTGCCGCCGAACCCGCCGCCCACCGCCGTCGGCACCACACGCACCTGCGCCGGCGCGATGCCGAGAATGGGCGCGAGTTCGTCGCGGTCCATATACGGCGTCTGCGTGCAGGCGACGACCTCGATCCGGTCGCCGACGCGGCGCGCAAAGCCGGCTTCCGGTTCGATATAGGCGTGCTCGACGAAACTGGTGCGCACGGCGATATCGGCGTGCGCCGCACCGGATGCGTGGGCTGCGCCCACATCGCCGCGCGCGACGCGCCCGCAGCACAGCACGTTGCCGGGCGCGTGCGCGTGCAGGTCCGGGCCGTCCACCGCTGCGTCGAACGTCACCGGCGGCAGCACGTCCCACGCGATCGGCACCTCGTCATCGCGGATGTCGGCGAGCGTGTCGGCATCGCCCACCAGCGCGCACACTGCTTCACCCCTGTGGCGCACGTAACCCTCGGCCAGCACCGGCTGGTCCTTGCCGGTCGGATAGATGCCGTAGAGGTTGCGGCCGGGAATGTCGGCCGCCGTCAGCACGCGCAGCAGGCCCGGATACGCCGCGCGCAACGCCGACAGATTGCCGAGCGTGAAGCGTGCGTGCGCGTGCGGGCTGCGCACGGCGCGCAGCGTCAGGCACGGGGCATCGGGCAGCGCGTCGGCGCCGAATTGCTCCGCGCCAGTGAGCTTGGGGAGGCCATCGACTTTCGGCAGGCGCGCGCCGACCGCCGCACTCTCACCCGGCCCTTCGGGCCACCCTCTCCCGCAAGCGGGAGAGGGAAGGGGATGATCCGACTTCTCCCTCTCCCGCAAGCGGGAGAGGGCCGGGGTGAAGGCGCCGGCGACATCCAGCACCGCCTCGACGATCTTTCGATACCCCGTGCAGCGGCACAGCACGCCGCCCAGCGCGTCCAGCACCGCGTCCTCATCCGGTGCGGCGACGCGCGCCAGCAAATCGCTTGCCGCCATCAGCATCCCCGGCGTGCAGATGCCGCACTGCGCCGCGCCGTGTCGCAGGAACGCATCCTGCAAGCGGCCGAGCGCATCGCCCTCCGCCAGCCCCTCGACCGTCTCGACCGTGCTGCCCGCGACGCGGCCAAGCGGCACCATGCAGGCGCAGACCTGTGCGCCGTCCAGCCGCACCGTGCAGGCGCCGCAATCGCCGGCATTGCAGCCGATTTTTGTTCCTGTCAGGCCCAGGTCGTCGCGCAGCACATCCGCCAGCCGCCGCGCCGGATCGGCGAGCACGCGCACCGCGCGCCCGTTCAGGGTGAATGCGACCGGCTCGGCGGGCGATCTCATGCCGCGATCGCCTCCACCGCACCGAGCGAGGCGACCGCGCGCCGCACCATCTCCAGCGCCGCCGCGCTTCGATAGGCGGCGCTGCCGCGCACGTCGCCGATCGGCGACAGCGCCGCCAGATGTTCCGCGCGCACCAGCGCCGGATCGGGCCTCTGCCCTGCCAGCGCCGCCTCCAGCGCCGGCAATCGTTGTGCGACGGGCGAGCAGGCGCCGACCGCGACGCGCGCCCGCGCGATCCGCCCGCCGGCGTCGAATTCCGCGACCGCCGCGACCATGACGATGGAAATCACCAGATAGCGCCGCCCGCCGAGTTTCAGGAACACGCTGCGCGCGGCGTCACCGCGCGCCGGAATGCGCAAGCCCAGTGCCAGTTCCTCGGGTCGGCGCGCCGTCCGCCGTGGCCCGAGCACGAACTCCGCCAGCGGCAGGACGCGCCGCCCGTCGCGCGAGGCCAGTTCCACCTCCGCGTCCAGCGCGAGCAGGCAGGGGATGCCGTCGGCGGCGGGGCTGGCGTTGCAGACATTGCCGAGCACGGTCGCCACGTTCTGCACCTGCCGCCCCCCGACCTGCCGCGCCGCCGCGCGCAGCCCGTCGAAGGCCGCCGGCAGGTCCGCCGCGATCAGGTCGCTCCAGGTGGCAAGGCAGGGGATGACCCAATGATCCCCGCGCCGCCCGATCGCGCGCAGGCCGGGGAGCGCGGAAATGTCCAGGATGTCCTCATCCGGTGCGTTCAGCACGCGGGCGGGGTAGTGGTCCGTGCCGCCCGCCAGCACCGTCCGCGGCCGTTCCGCCAGCAGCGCCAGCGCCGCTTCAAGCGTGGCCGGACGCAGGTAGCGACCCATGCGGAGGTTCCCGGATCATTCGCATACGTATGATCGGCCGTGATTGGCGGTGGTGTCAACGGGGGAGGGGCGGAGCAACCGTGAAGTTCGTTTCGGCCGTGGTGCTCAACGTGTGCTGCAATCAAAACGAGGTCAGCGGTTGTTCTATGCCTGCTTCTGAGTGTATGGTTCGTCCACTTCTTCTTCCAATAGACTAAGACCTAGTGGAATTGCCGCAGCGATAGGAAACATGTCTACAGGTATACCTGATTGTGCTGACGGACGTATGAGCGCGTTAAAGCCGAACCTCTTAGTGGTCACGCGGGAATATTGTTCGTCAGGCTTCCCATATCTTGCCGTTATCAACATTTCTCCGTTAATACGATCTTTATCTGGGAAATTATTTCTGCTGAATGCCGGAAAATTGAGTATAGAAGCTTCGCCAGCACCAATTACGATCGGAACGCCGACGAGAGAAAGCTTGGTGTCTGGGACTCTATTCTCTATGACGACGCGTTGCTCGAGGTAATCAATTCTTATAGGAAATGGCTTAGAATTTCTGAGCATCGCCTTAATTTGCCATTCAAAATCGGGCATACCTGGGTCTCTGTTCAAAATAGCGGAGTCGAACCGTAGGCCCCACGCGCACGAAGAAAAGTTCTTACTTATGCTCGCGGCATTGTTTGTCCTATCAATTAGCCACAATATTCCTATGTAGGACCAAAGAGACATCACAAAAGAAGCAAGGCCAACCAAAGCTACATGGAGCCCGGCTCCGGAGAAATAGGCCCATAGGCCGGCAAGCATACCGATCACGACGGGGAACCCCGTCGCGATAGTGATCGCGTTCCCAAGGTGAGGGGACCACCGAGACCACCCGAAGAAATCCTTAGCCATCCGAACCTCCCACAAAAGCCACTTTCCGCAGGAGGCCCCGCTTCGCCAAGCGGAATCTTACGCTTCCGCGACCAAAGATGGCTGGCCGCGCACTACCTCGGGGCGGCGGCGAGTGAGCGTAGCGACTGTCAACCTCGTTGCAGGTGAGGGTCCCCAAGGTCTGCTGTGCTGGACGACGGTGTTTGCATAGATGAGCAGCTTGCGAGTGCAGGCAATTGGGGCACCTTGCGCAATTTGCCCGCGGCTATGAGGCGGGCATGGAGCGCCTTGAAGGTTGGTTTCCAGCGGAAGGCGGCGGGGAGGCCGGTGGCGCAGCGCGAGGGGCGCAGCAGGCCGCGCCCGCCGGCGATTTCGCGCTGGCGCGATGTGGTCCGCCATTTTCGTCGAACGGGGCGAGGCCAGCCTGCGCGTATGCTTCGTCTGGGTGGACGGCAACGCCCACGAAGTCGAAATCGTGGACTATCATTGAGAGGAAGGCCGCCATGATCCGCTGGGAGGATTTGCCCCGCACCGATCTGTCCGACGTGACGACCGGCGAGCGCATCGCGCCGGTGACGCCCGGCGACGTGCTGCGCGAGGAGTTCATGGGTCCGCTCGGCCTGTCGGCGCGCAGTCTCGCGCGCGACATCGGCGTGCCGCCGAACCGGATCACCGGGATTCTGCACGGCGCGCGCGCGATCACCGCCGGGACGGCAATCCGCCTCGGGGAGCGGTTCGGCACCTCGGCCGAGTTCTGGATGAATTTGCAGGTCGCACACGATCTGGAAACGGCCCGCCGGCAGCTTGCGGCCTGACGACGCCGCTGGCGGGATGGACCCGCGATGTCTCCGAACCCCCGCAATTCCACTTGCCCAGCCTGGGGCCAGTCATGTTAGTTTGGCTGTCGTGCAGCCCTCCACCCCTCACACCCCGGCCGAACGCTTCGCCGCCATCCTGGACCTGCTGTGCCGCACCGTCGCGGCGCGCGGCGGCGGACGTGACCGGCTGGCCGGGCCGCTCGTCATCCTGATCTGGCGGCGGCTGAGTCGCATCGCCGTCCGCTTCGCCGCCCTCGCCAGGTGGCTCGCGGCCGGCCCGCTTCCCGCTGCCCGCCCGCGGCGGCGCGCGCCCCGTCCGGCGCGGCCGCGGCCGCC
>JAKADX010000068.1 GCA_021818505.1 Pseudomonadota bacterium | reverse complement strand
GCGCTGTCGGCCGCCATCAAGCTGTCCCGCGCCGGCCTGCGCGATCCGGAGAAGCCGATCGGCAACTACCTGTTCTCGGGCCCGACCGGCGTCGGCAAGACCGAGGTGGCGCGGCAACTCTCCAGCACGCTCGGGATCGAGCTGATCCGCTTCGACATGAGCGAATACATGGAGCGGCACAGCGTCTCCCGCCTGATCGGCGCGCCGCCGGGCTATGTCGGCTTCGACCAGGGCGGGCTGCTGACCGATGCGATCGACCAGCATCCGCACGCCGTGCTGCTGCTCGACGAGATCGAGAAGGCGCATCCCGACCTGTTCAACATCCTGCTGCAGGTGATGGACCACGGGAAACTCACCGACCACAACGGCAAGACGGTCGATTTCCGCAACGTCATCCTGATCATGACGACAAACGCGGGCGCCTCCGACATGGCCAAGGAGGCGATCGGCTTCGGCCGGGAGGGCCGCACCGGCGAGGACGAGGACGCGATCAAGCGCATGTTCACGCCGGAGTTCCGCAACCGGCTCGACGCGGTGATCGCCTTCGCCGGGCTGACGCCGGAGATCGTGGCACGCGTGGTCGAGAAGTTCGTCATGCAGCTCGAAGCGCAGCTCGCCGACCGCAACGTGACGATCGAACTGTCCTCGGCGGCGAAGGAATGGCTGGCCGAGCGCGGCTATGACCGGCTTTATGGCGCGCGGCCGCTGGCGCGCGTGATCCAGGAGCACATCAAGAAGCCGCTCGCCGAGGAGCTGCTGTTCGGCAAGCTGACCAAAGGCGGCGCGGTCAAGGTGACGCTGAAGGAGGGCAAGCTCGACTTCGAGTTCATCGAGGCGGCACCGCCGGCCCTGCCGCGCCCGGACGGCGAGGGCGAAGGCGAGCGGGAGAGCGAGACGGCGGAGTAGCGGACTGCGCCTTCACCCGGCTCGCTTCGCGCGCCGGGTGAGGGCATCGGCCCGCCCGCTCACCCCTCCAGCACGGCGACTCCCGGCAACGTCTTGCCTTCCATCCACTCCAGGAACGCCCCGCCCGCCGCGCTGACATAGCTCAGCTTGTCGAGCACGCCGGCATGGCGCAGCGCGGAGACCGTGTCGCCGCCGCCGGCGACGCTGCGCAGGGTGCCGGCCTGCGTCGCCGCCGCGACCGCGTTGGCGAACGCCGTCGTGCCGGCATCGAAGGGCGGGGTTTCGAACGCGCCCAGCGGGCCGTTCCACACCAGCGTTTTCAGCGCCGCAAGTTGCTGCGTCAGCTTTGCCACCGTCTGCGGCCCGACATCGAGAATCAGCGAATCGCCCGGCACGGCGTCGATCGCGACAATGCGTGTCGCGACACCCGCTTTCAGTTCGCCCGCCACCACGGCATCGGCCGGCAGCAGCACCGCGCAGTTCGCCGCCTGCGCGCGCGCGAGGATGTCGCGCGCGGTGGCGTGCATGTCGGCCTCCTGCAACGAGCGGCCGACTGTCTTGCCCTCGGCGGCGAGGAAGGTGTTGGCCATCGCGCCGCCAATGATGAGCACATCGACTTTTCCGACCAGATTGCCGAGCAGGTCGAGCTTGGTGGACACCTTCGCCCCGCCGACCACGGCGGCGACCGGGCGCTGCGGCGTGGTCAGCGCCGACTGCAACGCCTCCAGTTCCGCCTGCATCAGCCGCCCGGCACAGCTCGGCAGCAGCCGCGCCACCCCCTCGGTGCTGGCGTGCGCGCGATGCGCGGCGGAGAACGCATCGTTGACGAACAGGTCGCCGAGTTTGGCTATCTCAGCGGCGAAGGCCGGGTCGTTCTTCTCCTCGCCAACGTGGAAGCGCGTGTTCTCCAGCACCGTCACATCGCCGTCCGCCATCCGCTCGACCGACTGCTGCGCCGGGAGGCCGATGCAGTCCTCCGCGAAACGCACCTTCTTTCCGAGCACTTCGCCCAGCGCCTTCGCCATCGGCGCCAGCGACATCTCCGGCACGCGCTTGCCTTTCGGCCGGTCGAAATGGCTCAGTACGACAACGCGCGCGCCTTTCTGCGACAACTCGCGGATCGTCGGTGACAGCCGCTCGATGCGCGTCAGGTCGGTGATTCTGCCATCATGGACGGGCACGTTCAGGTCGGCGCGCAGCAGCACCCGCTTGCCGGCAACCTCCACCCCGTCGAGCGTGCGGAAGCTCATCGCCGCCTCTACAGGCTACCCATCAGCGCCGCGGTGTCCGCCATGCGGTTGGAGAAGCCCCACTCGTTGTCGTACCAGCCCATCACCCGCGTCAGCGCGCCATCGACCACCGTGGTCTGCGGCGCGTCGAAGCTGCACGAGGCGGCAACGTGGTTGAAGTCGCTGCTGACCAGCGGCTCGGTGTTGTAGGCCAGAATGCCCTTCAGCGCGCCTTCGCTCGCCGCCTTCATGGCCGCGTTGATCTCCTCCTTCGTGCCCTGCTTCTCCAGGATCACGTCGAGCGAAACGAGAGAGACATTCGGCGTCGGCACGCGCACCGCCGTTCCGTCGAGCTTGCCCTTCAGCTCCGGCATCACCAGCCCCACGGCACGCGCGGCGCCGGTGCTGGTCGGGATGATGTTGGCGGCGGCGGCGCGGGCGCGGTGCAGGTCCTTGTGCAACGTGTCGATGGTGCGCTGATCGCCGGTA
This sequence comes from Pseudomonadota bacterium, assembly GCA_021818505.1. Classification (GTDB taxonomy): domain Bacteria; phylum Pseudomonadota; class Alphaproteobacteria; order Acetobacterales; family Acetobacteraceae; genus JAFKFJ01. The sequence goes on along the minus strand of JAKADX010000068.1, from coordinate 12,328 downwards.
TAGGAATGGATCGTCACCATGTAGCCGCGCACGACGCGGAAATTGTCGTGCAGCACCTTGACCATCGGCACCAGGCAGTTGGTGGTGCAGGAGGCGTTGGAAACCACGGTCATGTCCCTGGTGATGACGTTGTGGTTGACGCCGTACACCACCGTCGCGTCGGCGCCCTCGGCCGGCGCGGAGATCAGCACCTTGCGCGCGCCAGCGGTGAGAAGCTGCGCCGCCTGTTCCTTCTTGGTGAAGTGGCCGGTGCATTCCATCGCCACATCGACGCCCTGATAGGGCACCTTGGTCGGATCCTTCTCGGCCGCGACGCGGATCGGCCCCCAGGTGCGCCCGTCGCGCCGGATGGTGATGGCGTCGCCCGACACCTCGACCTCGGCGGGGAAGCGGCCGTGCACGGTGTCGTAGCGCAGCAGGTGCGCATTGGCCTCGACGCTGCCGAGATCGTTGATGGCGACCGGCACGATGTCGTCGCGCCCGCTCTCGACGATGGCGCGCAGCACCAGGCGCCCGATGCGTCCGAACCCGTTGATGGCGACCGTCACGGCCATGATCTGCTTCCTTCCTTCGTGTCGGGTGACATTGCCACAAGCCTTGGCCGCCGCGTTGAGGTGGGTCAAGCCGCGTCGGTCGCTGACAGCAGGCGCCGTACCGACGCCGCCACCGCCTCCGTCGTGATGCCGACCTCGCGGTACGCCGCCTCGCCCGGCGCCGAGACGCCGAAGCGGTCGAGGCCGATGAACACCCCATCCGGCCCCAGCCAGCGTTCCCAGCCGAAGCCGCTCGCCGCCTCGATGCCGATGCGCGGCGCGCCGCCCAGAACGCCGGCACGATAGGCGGGATCGGACTGCGCGAACAGCGCCCAGCACGGCAGCGAGACGACCGCGACCGCGATCCCCTCGCCCGCCAGCGCCGCGCGCGCCGCCATCGCGATCGCCACCTCCGACCCTGTAGCGATCAGCGTCGCCCGGCGCGGGCCGTCCGCCTCCGCCAGCACGTAACCGCCGCGCGCCGCGCGGTTCTCCGCCCCGTCGCCACGCAACGCCGGCAGCGCTTGGCGCGACAGCACCAGCAGGCTCGGCCCGTCGGTGCGGCGCAGCGCCAGTTCCCAGCACTCCGCCGTCTCGACCGCGTCGGCCGGGCGGAACAGGCAAAGATTGGGCATGGCGCGCAGCGCCGCGAGGTGCTCGACCGGCTGGTACGTCGGGCCATCCTCGCCCAACCCGATACTGTCATGCGTCAGCACATGGATCACGCGCTTGCGCATCAGCGCCGCCAGCCGCAAGGCCGGCCGCATGTAATCGCTGTACACGACAAAGGTGCCGCCATACGGAATCACGCCGCCATGCAGCGCCATCCCGTTCATCGCCGCCGCCATGCCGTGCTCGCGCACGCCGTAATGCACGTAGCGCCCCCCATAGGCGGACGGCCCCACCGGGGTCATGCCGCGGGCCTGCGTCTGCGTCGCCTCGGCGCGGTCGGCCGATCCGCCGACCAGCTCGGGCACCGCCGGAGCCAGTGCCTCCAGCACGCGCCGGCTCGCCGCACGGGTGGCTATGCCTGGGCGGGCGGTGGCGAGTTCGCCGCGCAGCGCCGCCATCGCATCGTGGAAACCGGCGGGAAGCTGCCCGGCCATCACGCGCTCGAATTCCGCGCGCTGCGGGTGGCGCGCGAGCCGCTTCAGCCAGCCCCGCCGGCGCCGGGCGCCACGCGCCCCGGCCTCCCGCCACAGCTCGGCCAGCCCGTCCGGCACCGCGAAGGGCGGATGATTCCAGCCCAGCGCCGCCTTGGCCGCCTGCGCTTCCTCGGTGCCAAGCGGACCGCGGCAGGCCGTGCTTCCGGCCTTGGTCGGGGCGCCGAGACCGATCACGGTGCGGCAGGCGATCAGCGTCGGCTTCTTCGAGCGCACCGCCATGCTCAGCGCCGCCGCCACCTGCCCGGCATCGTGGCCATCGACGCGCTTGACCGCCCAGCCGCAGGCGGCGAAGCGGCGGAGCTGGTCGTCGGAATGGCAAAGCGCCGTGTCACCGTCGCGGGAGATGCCGTTGTCGTCCCACAGCACGGTCAGCTTCTCCAGCCGCAGATGGCCGGCCAGGCTGGCCGCCTCGTGGCTGACCCCCTCCATCAGGTCGCCGTCGCAGGCGATCACCCACGTCCGATGATCGACCAGCGACCGGCCGAACCGCGCCGCCATCAGCCGCTCGGCCAGCGCCATGCCGACCGCCGCGCCGAGACCCTGGCCGAGCGGGCCGGTGGTGGCCTCGATCGCCGGATGCTCACCATGCTCGGGATGACCGGCGGCGGCCGAGTTGAGCTGGCGAAACCGCTGCAACTCGTCGATGCCCATGCCGTCATGGCCGGTGAGGTGCAGCAGCGCGTACAGCAGCATGGCGCCGTGGCCGGCGGAGAGCACGAAGCGGTCGCGATCGGGCCAGCGCGGGTCGGCGGCGTCGTAGCTGTGAAAACGCGTCCATAGCACCGTGGCGGCGTCGGCCATGCCCATCGGCATCCCGGGATGACCCGACTGAGCCTGCTCCACCGCATCGATCGCCAGTGCGCGCACGGCGTCGGCCATCCGACGCTCCGGCGTCGCCGGCTGCGCCAGAATCGCTTCCTGCAGCGCACGCATGGCGCTGTCCTGCGTCAAGCCTGCCGAGGACGCCATTCCACCCCGTTCCTGCGACCCCGCTCTTACGGGCGGCGGCCGGATCGGGCAAGCGGGCGCGGCTTGCCGCGGGCGGCGGTTCCTGCAAGCCTCGCGGCGATGCGAACGCCCCTCCTCGCGCTGCTGGCCGCGCTGCTCGTGCCCGGCGGCTGCAAGATGATCGACCAGCGCACTTTCGAGCGGACACCCCCAGCACCGTCACAGGCCGCGCTGAACCGGCCGGTGCTGCCGCCGCTACCGGTCGCGCGGCTGCAGCCGGCGAGCCCCGGAAGCGGTTGGCGCGCACAGCTCGACGCCGCCGTGCAGCAGGCGCTGGCGCACGACCCGAACGCGCATTTCGACGTGATGACGCCGATTCCCACCGCCGCCACCCGGACCGTCCAGGACGGCTACGAGCGCTCGGGCACGCTCGACGCTCAGACGGTCGCGGCGGCGCTGCAACAGGACGGGGTGGACCCGGCCCACATCACCGTCGGCTTCCAGGGCGACGGCGGCAAGCCAGCGCGGGAGGTGCGGCTGTACGTCCATTGAGCCGGCCCCATCGATAAAGCGGGGCGATGGTGCGATGCACCGTGCCACATTGACTTCTGTCAAAGACGGGAGAGTTATGCGCCGGCACGGTCCGGCCGTTGCAGCCCCTCACGGAATCACGCCGCATGCACCCATTCCGCCTCGCCGCCCGCGCCGAGCTCGACCGCATCAGGGCGGAGGGCCGCTACCGGACCTTCACGCCGCTGCGCAAGCACGCCGATCGCTTCCCGGTATTCACGCTGCACCGTGACGGGCAGACGCGCGACATCACGGTCTGGTCGTCCAACGACTACCTGGCGATGGGCATTCACCCGGTGGTGGTCGGGGCGGCGATGGAGGCGGCGCGGACCATGGGCGCCGGCGCCGGCGGCACCCGCAACATCGCCGGCACCAGCCACCTGCACGACGCGTTGGAGGCCGAGCTCGCCTCTCTGCACGGCAAGAGTGCGGCGCTGCTGTTCACCTCCGGCTATGTCGCCAATCAGGCGGCGCTGACCACGATCCTGCGCAGCATACCGGACTGGCACGTATTCTCCGATCAGAAGAACCACGCCTCGATGATCGCCGGCATCAAGGGGGCGCGGGCGAGCGTGCATGTGTTCGCACACAACGACCTCGCCGATCTGGAGGCGCGGCTGCGCGCCGCGCCCGCCGAGACGCCCAAGCTGATCGCCTTCGAGAGCGTCTATTCGATGGACGCCGACATCGCGCCCATCGGCGCGATCTGTGACCTGGCCGAGCGCTATGGCGCGATGACCTATCTGGATGAGGTGCACGCGGTCGGGCTGTATGGCCCCAACGGGGCCGGAGTGGCCGAACGCGACGGGGTGGCGCACCGCATCGACCTGATCGAGGGCACGCTGGCCAAGGGGTTCGGCTGCCACGGCGGCTATGTCGCGGGCGATGCCGAGGTGATCGACTGGCTGCGCTCGACCGCGTCGGGCTTCATCTTCACCACCTCGTTGCCGCCGACCACGGTGGCCGCCGCGCTCGCCTCCGTGCGGCACGTGCGGGGCGACGCGGCGCGGCGGGCGAAGCTGTTCGAGCGGGCGGAGCGTCTGAAGGCGAAGCTGACCACCGCTGGCGTGCCGGTGCTGCCGTCCAGCAGCCATATCGTGCCGGTGCATGTCGGCGAGGCGAACCTGTGCCGCCAGGTCAGCCGCCGCCTGCTGGAGGAGTTCGCCATTTACGCAACTCCCATTAATTATCCGACGGTGCCGGTGGGCCACGAGCGGCTGCGGCTGACGCCCACGCCGCTGCACACGGATGCGATGATGGACGCGCTGACGCGGGCGTTGCAGGCGGTGCTGCCGGCGGGACTCGCGGTTGCCGCCTGAGCCGGGTGCCCGCCCGACCCTGCGGCTCCTGCCCGGCCACGGGCGGCGATTGAAGGCGGGGCATCCGTGGGCGTTCAGCAACGAGATCGCCATGAAGCCGGAGTATCGGGCGCTGCCCCCCGGCGCGCCGGTGCGGCTGGAGGGCGATGACGGCTGGCGGTTCGGCACCTTCGCCTTCAACCCGCACAGCCTGATAGCCGCCCGGCTGCTCGACCGCGACCCGGACGCGGCGATCGACGCGGGGTTCCTGCGGGCGCGCATCGCGCAGGCGGCGGCGCTGCGGGCGCGCGTCACCGACGGGCCGTATCATCGGCTGGCGCACGCCGAGGCCGATCGGCTGCCCGGGCTGGTGATCGACCGCTACGGCGACGTGCTGGCGGTGCAGGCCAACAGCGCCGCGATGGACCGGCTGACGCCCGATCTGGTCGCGGTGCTGAGCGACCTGTTCGCCCCGCGCGCCATCGTCGCCCGCAACGATAGCCCGGCGCGCGCGCATGAGGGCCTGTCCGAGCAAGTGGCGCTGTTGGCCGGCGGCGAGGCGCACGCGACCGTGGAGGAAGGTGGGGTCCGCTTCCCGGTCGATCCGCTGGCCGGGCAGAAGACCGGGTTCTATTTCGACCAGCGCCCGAACCGCGACCGCATGGCGGCACTCGCCGCCGAGGCGCGGGTGCTGGACGTGTTCTGCCATGCGGGCGCGTTCGGCCTGCGCTGCCTCGCGGCCGGCGCGGCAGAGGCGCTGATGGTCGATGCCTCCGCGCCGGCGCTGGAAGCGGCGCGGGTCGCCGCCGAGCACAACGGCCTGGGCGCCCGCGCGGAGTTCCGCCGCGGCGACGCCTTCGACGTCATGGCGGCCCTGGCGACCGAGGGGGCGCGGTTCGACATCGTCATCTGCGACCCCCCGGCCTTCGCGAAGGCAAAGAAGGACCAGGCGGCCGGACTGCGCGCCTATGGACGGATGACCCGGCTGGCGGCGGCCCTGGTGGCACCGGGTGGGTTCCTGTTCGTCGCGTCGTGCAGCCACCACGCGCCGGCCGACCTGTTCGCCGCAGCCGTCGCCGAGGGCTTGCATCGTGCGCGGCGCGAAGGGCGGATCATCGCCAGCACCGGCGCCGGCCCGGACCATCCGGTGCATCCGATGCTGCCGGAGAGCGCCTACCTCAAGGCGCAGGTGATCGAGCTGTTCTAACCCGTTCTCACGGCATCGGGATCACCGCCGGCTCCTTGCGCCGGTGTAGGGTATCGGGCGGCGTAATGCGCACGGAGGCATCATGCCGGACTGGCGCGCGGTGCTTGCGGCCGTTGTGGTGCTCGGCGCCGCCGGCGCATCGCGCGCCGAGGAGGTGCGGCTGCACCTGGTGGCCCACGGCGCGATCGAGGCCAACGCCACGATCGTCCACCCGATCGACGGCGCGCATTTCTGCTCGGCCGCGCCCGACCCCTGGTCGGCGCCGGACGCGCGTGACACCCGTGCCACGCCGTTCCCGTTCTACCGGCTGGTGTTCGGCCAAAGTGCCAGCGACGCGGACCTGGCGCGTCCAGGCCCGTCGCTGGGGCTGGCGCTGTCCAACTACTTCGCCGCCGCGCGCGACCACAGCGACCCGATCAACGACAGTCTGGAGCTGATGCTCGACGGCCGCCATTTCGTCGGCCATGCCGGGCTGAATGATCCCGGGTACCGTTTCGCCGTCAGCTATCGCGACGACCGGCGCGGCGGCGGTTTCGTCGCCCGCCACCTGCACGAGATGCCGCCCGGCCCCACCACCCTCGACGTCGAGGGCACCTGGGAGTGCCCGCCGGTCGCGGCCGACCTGCCGGAGCAGACGGTTTCGGTCCACGAGATCTTTTCCGGCGCCGTGCCGGCGCGGCCCGAGCTGACACCACTGCGCATCGCGCATTCCGACATCCCTTGCCTCGACCGCGGCTGCGCCGGCTGGCGCGTGACCGACGAGGATACCGGCAGCGTCTATCTCGCCCGTGTCGATTTCAGCCGCCTGCGGCTGGCCAAGCTGCTGCGCAAGCGCATCGAGCGCGGCGAGGTGGAGCTGCTGGTGGGCGCCGATGTGCGCCGGGGCGATCCGCCCCGGGTCATCGCGCGGTCGCTTGAGGGTGTCACCCCCGCCACACCCGGCCCGCCCCCGACTGTCCCGGAGGCGACCCTGGCCGACAGCTCGCAAGGGGGCTTTCCTTTTGCTCAATTGCATGACTTAATCCGTCACGTGTGGGGGAAACGGGGCGGTTCGGAAAGCCATTTGGCGGACTAATTCCCGACCGATTGCGCGCCCCTGCCGGACGACGCAGGCTGGAAACGTGCAAGGAGCAATGGAATGAGGAAGTTTGTCGGCCCGCTTCTGGCGGGCGCGCTGGTGGCAGGGCTGTGCGCCGGAGGTGCCGCCGAGGCCCAGCAGAAAAAGACGCTGGTCTTCGTCACCAACGTGGCAGCCGATTTCTGGACCTTCGCCCGCCGCGGCATCGAGAAGGCGCAGAAGGAACACCCCGACTACAACATGGAGATGATCGTCACCACCGAGGGCACCGCGGCGGCGCAGCGGCGCGAGCTGGATGATCTCGTGGCGCGCGGGGTCGCGGGCATCTCCGTCTCGGTGGACGACGCGGCGCACGCGACTGAGGAGCTGAACAAGGTCGCGGCCAAGGCGGTGCTGTTCACCACCGACAGCGACGCGCCGCAGAGCAAGCGCGTCGCCTATATCGGCACCGACAACGTCGCTGCCGGCCGTCAGGCGGGCCAGGAAATCCTCAAGGCGCTGCCGAACGGCGGCAAGATCATGCTGTTCGTCGGCACGATGGACGCCGACAACGCGCGCGAGCGCGTGCAGGGCATCCGGGAGGCGCTGAAGGGCAGCAAGGTCGAGATCCTCGATGTGCGCACCGACCAGGCCGACTTCACCAAGGCCAAGAGCAACGCCGAGGACACGCTCGCGAAATACCCCGACATCTCGCTGATGTCCGGCCTTTGGAGCTACGACACGCCGGAGATCTATGACGCGGTGAAGAACGCCGGCAAGTGCGGCAAGGTGAAGATCGTCGGATTCGACGAGGACGCCCGCACGCTGCGCGGCATCTCCGAGGGCTGCGTGCAATCGACCATCGTGCAGCAGCCGTTCGAGTTCGGCTACCAGTCGATGATCGGCCTGATCAAGGTCATCAACGGCGACCGCTCGTGGATCCCGGCGGACGGCAAGATCATCGTGCCGACGCGCGTGATCGACAAGTCCAACGTGGCCGAGTTCGTCACCTACGTGAAGACGCTGCTGCACAAGTAGCCGCGATTGCGATGGCCCCGGCGCGCGCCGCCGGGGCCGCCCGCACGGGAGGGAACGCTTGGCCGACACGCTGCTGGAACTTGCCGGGATCACGAAAACCTATCCGGGCGTCGTGGCCCTCGACAACGTGAGCCTGCGCGTGATGCGCGGCGAGGTCCTTGGCCTGGTCGGCGAAAACGGCGCCGGCAAATCGACGCTGATGAAGATCCTCGGCGGCGTCACGGAGCCGACCGCCGGCGTCATCCGAATCGACGGACGCGAGCACCGGGCGCTGACGGTCAGCGGTGCCACGCGCGCCGGTATCGCGTTCGTGCATCAGGAACTCAACCTGTTCGAGAACCTCGACGTTGCCAGCAACGTCTTCATCGGCCGCGAGAAGCTCGCCTTCGGCCCGCTGATGCTGGTGGACAACGCCACGTTGCGCGCGCGGGTGGCGCCGCTGCTGACGCGGCTGGGCGCGGATTTCGCGCCGGACACACCGGTGGAGACGCTGTCGATCGCGCAGCGGCAGATGGTGGAGATCGCCAAGGCGCTGTCGGTCGATGCGCGCGTCATCATCATGGACGAACCGACATCGAGCCTGACGCTGTCGGAAACCGAGCGGCTGCTGCAGATCGTCGCCGACCTGAAGGCAAGCGGCGTTGCCGTGATTTACATCACACATCGACTGGGCGAGATCATGACCTGCGCCGACCGGGTGGTGGTGCTGCGCGACGGGCGCATGGTCGGCGAACTGGGACGCGAGGCGCTGAGCCACGCGGCGATGATCCGTCTGATGATCGGGCGCGATCTGAAATCGCTTTACGTCCCCCCGCGCGAGGCGCCGCGTGCCGGCGGCTGCACGCTCACCGGCGTGGTGACGACGGCATTTCCCGACCGCCGCATCGATCTTTCCGTCCGGCACGGCGAGATTCTCGGGCTGGCCGGACTCGTGGGGTCCGGTCGTACCTCGCTCGCCCGCACCGTCTTCGGCATCGATCGGCTGATCGGCGGCGAAATCCGGCTCGACGACGAGGTGATCGCGATCCACAGCCCTCGCGATGCGATCCGCCAGGGCATCTATCTGGTGCCGGAGGACCGCAAGCGCGCCGGCCTGGTACTGGAGATGCCGATCCGCGAGAACATCACGCTGGCCGATCTGCTGCATCACGCCCGCCTGTTGCTGATCGACCGGAGGTCGGAGGCACGGGTTGCCCGGGCGCAGTCCGCAACCCTGAGCATAAAGGCGCCGAACATCGAGACGCAGGCGGTCACGCTGTCGGGCGGCAACCAGCAGAAGGTCGTACTGGCAAAGTGGCTGTCCATGCAGCCGCGCGTCGTGATCTTCGACGAGCCGACGCGCGGCATCGATGTCGGCGCCAAGACCGAAATCTACACCCTGATGCGCGGACTTGCCGATCGGGGGGTGGCGATCCTGATGATCTCCTCGGACATGGAGGAGGTGATCGGCGTGTCCGATCGCATCGCGGTCATGCACGAGGGCCGTATCAGCGGCCTGCTGGAACGCGAACAATTCACCGAATACAACGTCTTGCGACTCGCCATCGGGCAGGCGCTGGAACCGACGGAGAGTGCCGCATGAGGAAGGAACTGGGCCTGTTCCTGCTGCTGATCGTGGTCAGCGCCATCACCGCCGCGATCAACCCGCTGTTCCTGTCGGGCGTCAACCTGCTCGACATGGCGAACCTGATCGGCATGTTCGGCGTCTTTTCGATCGGCGAAGGCTTCACCATCATCACCGGCGGCATCGACCTGTCGATCGGCTCGATGTTCGCGCTGCTCGGCGTGGTATTCGTCGATCTGCTCACCGAATACCAGGTCGCCTGGCCGCTGGCCTTGCTTGCGATCATCGCCGGCGGGCTGGTGCTGGGCGCGTTACAGGCCTTCCTGATCACGCGGCTGAAGATGCAGCCGTTTATCGTGACCCTGTGCGGTCTGCTGATCTATCGCGGCGCGGCGCGCTACTACACTACCGACTCCTCGCGCGGCTTCGGATACGGCGACGAAGCTGACACGCTGCGCACGCTCGCCGCCGGGCACGTGTACGGCGTTCCCAACACGTTCATCTTCCTCGTCGTGCTGGCGGTGGTCATGGGGGTGCTGCTGCACCGTTCTGTGTACGGTCGCTATCTGTATGCGGTGGGCAAGAACGAAGAGGCCGCCCGCTTCTCCGGCATCCGCAGCAACCTCGTGATCGCCGGCGCTTATGTGTTGAGCGGCGGGCTGGCGGCGATCTCCACCGTGCTGCTTGTGTTCTACACCAACTCGGTCTCACCGAGTTCGTTCGGCAATTTCTATGAGCTGTACGCGATCGCCGCGGCGGTGCTCGGCGGCTGCTCGCTGCGCGGCGGCGAGGGATCGATCCTCGGCATCGTGCTCGGCACCGCGTTGCTGCAGGTGCTGCAGAATCTGGTCAATATCCTCGGCATCCCGAGTTCGCTGAATTTCGCCGTGATGGGGACGGTGATCCTGCTTGGCGTGCTGACCGACCAGCAGTTGCAAGCGCGGCGCAAGCTGGCCGCAGCGACCGCCGGCAGCGCCCGCGCGGCGGCGGCACCGGCGCTGGCGCAGCGGGGACAGCAGACGTGACCACCGCGCCCGCCCCGGCCCGGTCAGCGAAACTCGGCGAGGCGGCCGGGCGCAACCTGCATGAGCGCATCGCCAACACGCTCGGCGAACGCATCGTCGGCGGATACTACCCGCCGGGCCGCGCGCTGCCGACCGAGATCGAACTGTGCGGCAGCCTGTCGGTGTCCCGCTCCGCACTGCGCGAGGCGTTCAAGCTGCTCGCCGCGAAGCGGCTGATCGTCAGCCGCCAGAAGGTGGGTACGCTGGTGCGCCCGCGCGCCGAGTGGAACATGCTGGACCCGGAGGTGCTGGCCTGGCACCTGCGCGCCGCGCCCACCGACGCCTTCGTCACCGGCCTGTTCGAGGTGCGCAAGACCATCGAACCGTCGGCGGCGGCGCTGGCGGCCGAGCGGCGCACACCGGAGGCGCTGGCGCGGATCGAGGCGGCGCTGGCCGACATGTACCGCTTCCAGGGCACCGCCGCCGAGCTGACCAGTGCCGATCTGCGGTTCCACCAGGCGATCCTGGACGCGACCGGAAACTATTTTCTCGCCTCCTTCGGCGCGGTGATCGAAAGCTCGCTGCTGGCCTCCTTCCACCTCAGTTGGGACGGCGCACACCACACGCCGGAATACTCGCTGCGCCAGCACCAGGGGGTGATGGAGGCGGTCCGCGACCAGCGGCCCGCGGACGCCTATGCGATCATGACGCAGCTCCTGCGCTCGGCGATCGAGGACGTGCGCGAGTCGCTGATCCGCCGCCAGCGCGGCGCGGCGGCGGTGCAGGGGGCGGCGTGACGCCGTCGCGTCAACTCATCCAGTTCCCACCGTCGACGTTGTAGGTCTGCGCAACGACGTAGTCGGAATCCGGACTGGCCAGGAACACCGCCATCCCGGTCATGTCCTCCGGCCGCCCCATGCGCCCGTACGGCACCGCAAGCCCGACCTGCTTCTTCTTCTCGCCCAGCGGCAGGTGCTCGTATTTCGCGAACAGCGAATCGACATGATCCCACATCGGCGTGTCGATCACGCCCGGCGCGATGGCGTTGACGTTGATGCGGTCCTTCGCCAGTGCCAGGCCGGCACTCTGCGTCAGGCTGATCACCGCCGCTTTGGAGGCACAATAGACCGCGACCAGCGCCTCGCCACGGCGCCCGGCCTGGGAGGCGAAGTTGATGATCTTGCCGCCCTGCCCCTGCTTGACCATCTGCCGCGCCACCGCCTGCAAGGTGAACAGCAGGCCCTCGACATTGACGGCGAAGACCTTGTGGTAGCTCTCGCGCGTGATCTCCAGCAGCGGCGCCATGTCGAACACGCCGGCGTTGTTGACCAGCACGTCGATGCGCCCGGCCTGCCGCACCGTCGCCGCGACCATGGCGTCGATCGAGTCCTGCTTCGTCACGTCCAGCGCCAGCCCGATCGCGCCGCGGCCGATATGCTGTGCCGTCGCCTTCGCCTCGGCCTCAAGCATGTCGGCGAGCACGACGCGCGCGCCTTCCTCGGCGTAGCGTTCGGCAATCGCGCGGCCGATGCCACGCGCCCCACCGGTGATGACGGCAACCTTGTCCTTCAGGCGCATGATTCGCTCCTACCAGCAGCAATAGCCGCCGTCGGCAAGCACGATGCTGCCGGTCATCAGGCTGGCCGCATCAGAGGCGAGGAACAGCACGACCGAGGCGATCTCCTCCGGCTGGCCCACGCGGCCCATCGGCGTCATGTCCAGCCACACCTGCGCCATCGCCTTGTCCTCCATGCCGAACTTGGTCAGCGGCGTCTCGATGTAAGTGGGTGCGACGGCATTGACCCGCACGCCGCGGTCGGCCCATTCGGCACCGAGCGAGCGCGTCAGGTGATGCACGCCGGCCTTCGAGGCGTTGTAGAACGCCTGCTCCTGCGGCTTGTTGACGATGAAGCCGGACATCGAGCCGATATTGACGATCGACC
>JAKADX010000102.1 GCA_021818505.1 Pseudomonadota bacterium | reverse complement strand
TCAGGGTCACCGTTCCGGCGGCGGCCCGGCCGACACCGTGCGGAATGCGCTCCTGCGTGCCGCCGTGCAGCACGGCCCAATGCCAGCCGGCACCGCTGTGTCCGGCGGAGAAGAAACGGCGCGCACTCACCGCCGGGGCGAGCGCGACGGCGCTGCGGACCGAGAGGTGCGGGAGGTTCCCGTCAGAGGCATCGCGCAGCCCGTAGCCGAGCGGAAACAATGGCTTTCCCGGCACGTCGAGACCGAATTGCAGCGGCGTGCGCGGCCACGCGAAGGGGAGCGTGCCGTGAAAGTCGTAGCGGATCTGGCCGCTGGGCTTGCGGAACAGGACATCGGCGACACCCTCGCCCTCCGATCCGGGCAGCCAGGCCGCGACGAACGCCGTGGACGCATCGAGCTGCGGGTTGACCCACAGCGGACGGCCGGAGAGGAACACGGACACGACCGGGATATGTGCGGCCCGCAGACGCTGCAGCAGGTGCAGATCGCGCTCTGCCGCCGCGCCACTGAAGGCCAGATCGTGCACGTCACCTTCAAATTCCGCGTAAGGATGTTCGCCGTAGACGACGATCGCCACATCGGGGCGGCGTCGATAGTGACCATCGATGCTCAACGTCGCCGAACCGCCGGCGGCGCGCACCGTGGACTGGATCCCCTGCCAGATCGACTCGCCATGCGGGAAGTCCGCGTTGGTCGTGTCAGTGCCCTGCCAGGTCAGCGTCCAGCCGCCGCACTGCATCGGGATGTTGTTGGCGCCATCGCCCGCCACGAGCACGCGCTCATGAGGGGCGAGCGGCAGCAGATGATGATCGTTCTTGAGCAATACCAGCGATTCGCGCACCGCTTCGCGCGCAAGTGCGCGGTGCGCCGCATCGCCGAGCAGACCGAACCGGCCGGCGAGCCTGCGCTGCGCCGGCGGCCCTTCGGCCCAGAGGCGATCACGCAGCTTCACGCGCAGAATGCGCCGCACGGCCGCATCGAGCCGGCGGCGCGGGATCTGTCCCGAACGCACCTCGGCCAGCGTGTTTTTGAACAGCGCCTTCCAGTCATCGGGCGCCATGAACATGTCGAGGCCCGCGTTCACCGCCCGCGCGCAACTGACGTCCGTGCAGCCGGGCACCTGCCCCTGGGCATTCCAGTCGCCGACCACGAACCCGTCGAAGTGCCAGCGGCGCTTCAGCACCGAGGTGAGCAGTCCGTAGTTGGCAAGCATCTTCTCGCCCTGCCAGCTCGAGAAGCTCGCCATGATGACCTGCACGCCGGCGCCGAGCGCCGCCTCGTAGCCGGCCGCGTCGCGATGGATGAGCTGCGCCTCGCTCTCGCGGTTGTCGCCCTGATCGACGCCGTCGGTGCCACCGTCGCCGATGAAATGCTTCGGCGTGGCCAGCACATGCTCCGCATCGAGGAAGTGGACCGTGTTCGGCGCGCCCTGCAGTCCGAGCACCATGGCACGGGTCAGCGCGGCGACCCGGTGCGGGTCCTGCGAATAACTCTCGTACGTGCGACCCCAACGCATGTCGCTCACGACCGCCACGGTCGGCCCGAAGGTCCAATCGACCCCCACCGCACGCACTTCCTCAGCCGTGGCCCGTCCGATGCGCCGCACCAGGGCCGGGTCGTCCGCCGCACCCAGCCCGACGTTCTGCGGAAAGACGGTCGCGCCGTAAATGTCGTTCGCGCCGTGCACGGCATCCATGCCCCACATCACCGGGATGGGGCGCTTGACGCCCGGGACGCGCATCGAATCGAGATAAAACCGGTTCGCGAGCGACAACCACGCCTCGGGCGCGGCGGTGATCGCGCCGTTCGGTTTGGAGTTGCCGCCGTTGAGGATCGCCCCGACCGGCCAGCGCAGCAGATCCCGGGGTCGGATGCCGCTGATGTCGGCCTGGATCAGCTGGCCGACCTTCTGGCGCAGCGTCATCTGCGCGAGGATCCGCTCGACCCGACGCTCGAGGGCCGCGGAGTCTCGCTGGGCCGGATAGAGCACCGGCCAGCGCTCGGGATGCACCACAGCCCCGGCGGCGCTGGCGCTCGCGATGCCGCCCGCGCCGAGCACGAGGCCGATGCCTACGGCGAGCCGTGCGCCGCGTGCGCCGCGTGCGCCGCCTCGATCCGATCCGGTTCTCATCATGTGCTGCCGCCCGCCCTCTGGATCCCGCCCTTTGGGGCGGCGTGACGTGGGAGGATACACGGCATGACAGCGCTGTCAATCCGGGCCTCGATGGCCCCCGGATCGACGGCTTAAAGGCGGATGCGCTCCCAGGCGCGTGAGCGCCAGCGCAGGAACAATGAGGTGCCGAGCAGCACCACATAAATGATCACGGCACTCCAACCGCCGCGCGCGCCCCAGCCGAATTGGGGCAAAAAGTGGAACCAGCCCTGTCCCGGCGCAAACGTGAAGGCATGAGCGAGCGGCAGAAAGACCAGCCAGCAGACCGGAAAGATCAGCGCCGCGGGCACCCGGACATCGCCCGCCCCGCGCAGGCACATGCTGCTGCCGAGGTTCAGACCGTCGAAGAACTGGTAGCCGGCCGCGAGCCACAGCAACTGCGTTCCGAGCCGCACGGCCGCCGCGGCATGCGGGTCGCCCGCCGCGGCGAACAGCGGCAGCAGCCAGGGCCCCGCGGCTGCCAGCACCAGGCCGATCCCGCCCATCAGCACCGCCGCCAGCAGAATCACGCGGGTGCCGAGACGAAACGCCCAGGCCCGGTCCCCGGCGCCAATCGACTGGCCGACCAGCGTCGCCGCAGCGGTCGCGATCCCGATCCCGGGCATGTAGGCCATGGACGTGAGCACGGTCACCATCTGCGTCGCGGCACCATCCACCATGCCGTAGCGCACCTGCATCATCTGAAAGACGGCAAAGCCGATCACATCCGCCGCCGGCATCAGGCCGAGCGGGATCCCGAGCCGCAGCTGGCGGCGCACGCTGTGCCAGCGGGGCCGCCAGGTGAGGTGGGAACGGAACGCGCTGCGGATCGGGGCGCGCAGGAACAGCACGAACCCGAACAGGAAGCCCACCGCCTGCGCCGCGTTGCTGGCCCACGCGGACCCGGCGACGCCCCAGCCGAAGTGGAAAATGAACAGCTCGTTGAACAGGCCATTGGCGATTGCCGCCGCCGCGGCCACCCCGAAACTGACCCGGGTACGAC
>JAKADX010000019.1 GCA_021818505.1 Pseudomonadota bacterium | reverse complement strand
CCGATCTAGGAGCGCGGCTTCACCGTGCTGCTGGTCGAACAGAACTTCCGCTTCGCTGCGACCGTCGCCGACCGGCACTACGTCGTCGATAACGGGCAGGTCGTCGACATGATCCGCAATGCCGAACTCGGGGCCAATATGGCCAAACTGCACGACTACCTGGGCGTGTAAACCGCAAGAAAGATCGAAGGGAGACGCAGGATGAGCATGACCCGCCGAGACCTGATCGCGAGCGCCGCAGGCGCGGCCGCAGCCGCCGCAGTGCCGCTGAGACGCGCGCGTGCCGCCGGGCCGGTGCTGAAGTTCGGCGTGCTGACCGATCTCTCCGGCCCGTACAAGGACATCGGCGGGCCACTCGCCACCGACTGTGCGCGCCTCGCGGTCGCCGATTTCGGCGCGGCGGCCAAGGGCATGACGGTGGAGGTGATCCAGGCCGACCATCAGAACAAGCCCGATGTCGGCGCCGGTATCGCGCGGCAGTGGTTCGACCGCGACGGTGTGGATGTGATCCTGGATGTGCCCAACTCCGGAGTGGCCCTCGCCATTGCGGGCGTTGCCGCGGAGAAGAACAAGGTCTTCCTGCCGAGCAACCCCGGCACCTCCGACCTGACCGGCAAGGCGTGCAACCCGAACACCATCCACTGGTCTTACGACACCTGGATGTTGGCGCACGCAACCGGAAGCGCGCTGGTCAAGACCGGCGGCACGTCGTGGTATTTCATCACCGCCGACTACGCCTTCGGCCACGCGCTGCAACGCGACGCCAGTCAGTTCGTCGAAGGCGCCGGCGGCAAGGTGCTCGGCGCCTCAGCCTATCCCTTCCCCGGCACCAGCGATTTCTCCAGCTTTCTGCTGCAGGCACAGGCAAGCGGCGCCAAAGTGGTCGCGTTCGCCAATGCCGGCGCGGACACCGTCAACAGCATCAAGCAGGCCAAGGAGTTCGGCCTGACGCAGACGCTCGCCGGACTGCTGGTGTTCATCTCCGATGTCCACAGCATCGGGCTGACGACAGCGCAGGGACTGGTGATCTCCGGCTCGTTCTACTGGAACCTCAACGACCGCACCCGCGGCTTCTCCAAGCGGCTGTGGGCGAAGGTGCCGAATGTGCGTGCCGGCATGGGGCACGCGGGCGACTATTCCGCCGCCCTGCACTACCTCAAGACTGCGCAGCAGATGGGGGTCGCCGAAGCGAAGAAGGACGGCGCCGCGACCGTCGCGCGCATGAAGGCGATGCCGACCGATGATGACTGCTTCGGCAAGGGCAGCATCCGCATCGACGGGCGCAAGCTGCACGACGCCTATCTGTTCCAGGTGAAGAAGCCCGCCGAGAGCAAAGAGCCGTGGGACTACTACGATGTCCGTGCCACTATCCCGGCGGACGAAGCCTTCCGTCCGCTCAAGGACGGCGGCTGCCCGCTGGTGAAGAGCTAAGGGGGAACGCAGCCATGACCCTGTCCCGTCGCGCGGTGCTCGGTGCCGCCGCCGCCGCCGCCACACTGCCCACCGTGCGCGCCCGCGCGCAGGCGCCGAAGATCCGCATCGGCGTGCTCAATGACCAGTCCGGCCCGTACCGCAACACCGGCGGCCCCACCTCGGTCGTCTGCGCGAAGCAGGCCGTCGAGGAGTTCGGCGCGCACGGCTTCGATGTCGATGTCATCTTCGCCGATCATCAGAACAAGCCCGATCTCGGCGCCGGCATCGCGCGGCAATGGTACGACACGCAGGGCGTGGACATGATCCTTGACGTGCCGACATCCTCCGTGGGGCTGGCGGTCGGCGCGGTAGCGAAGGAAAAGGACAAGGCGTATCTGAACATCGGCGCTGCCACCGCCGACCTGACCGGCAAGCAGTGCGCGCCCTGCATCGTGCACTGGTCGTACGACACGTACATGCTGGCGAAATCGACCGGCGGCGCCACAGTGCGCGCCGGCGGCGACACCTGGTACTTCATCACCGCCGACTACGTGTTCGGTCATCAGTTGCAGCGCGACGCCACGTCGTTCATCATGGCTGCCGGCGGCAAGGTGCTCGGCGCCTCTGCCTATCCGTTCCCCGGCACCTCGGACTTCTCGGCGTTCCTGCTCCAGGCGCAGGCGAGCGGGGCGAAAGTGCTGGGGCTGTGCAATGCCGGCGCGGACACGGTGAACAGCATCAAGCAGGCCAAGGAGTTCGGCTTGCAGGCACGCATCGCGGCACTGCTGATGTTCATCACCGATGTCCACGCGCTCGGCTTGCAGACTGCACAGGGCCTGACGCTGACGGAGAGCTTCTACTGGGATCTCAACGACCGCACGCGCGCCTTCACCGCGCGCGTGAGGCCCAAGACGCCGAACAACTGGCCCAACATGATCCATGCCGGCTGCTACGCCGCCTCGCTGCATTTCCTGAAAGCCGTGGCGGACATGGGCGTGGCGGAGGCAAAGAAAAGCGGCGCCGGCATCGTCAACCGCATGAAGGCGATGCCGACGGACGACGACTGTTTTGGCAAGGCCCACATCCGCGAGGACGGACTGCTGATCGTGCCGAGCTATCTGTTCGAGGTGAAGAAGCCTGCCGAGAGTCATGGTCCCTGGGACTACTACAAGACCGTGCAGGTCACGCCGGGCGATCAGGCCTGGCGTCCGCTCGCCGAGGGCGGCTGCTACTTCGTCAAGACATGAGGCAGGCTAAGCAGGGACGCACGGCATGACGCTGGGCATTCCGCGCGCTCAGGCGGCGGCCTTCGTGGTGATGGTGGCGGCCATCATCCTCGGGCCGTCGGTGCTGTACCCGGTGTTCCTGATGAAGGTGCTGTGCTTCGCGCTGTTCGCCTGCGCCTACAACCTGCTGCCGGGCTATGTCGGGTTGCTGTCGTTCGGCCATGCCGCGTATTTCGGAATGGGCAGCTACATCGCCGCCTGGACGGCCAAGCACTGGGGCCTGGACGCCGAGGCCGCGATCATCCTCGGCGGCCTGACCGCGGCGGCAATCGGGTTGGTGTTCGGTTGGCTCGCCATCCGCCGCCAGGGCATCTACTTCGCCATGATCACGCTGGCGCTGGCGGAGATGGTGTATTTCTTCTGCACCGAAGCACCGTTCACCGGCGGCGAGGACGGCATCCAGCAGGTACCGCGCGCGCCGCTGTTCGGGGTCATCCCGATGCAGGCGGACATGTCGCTGTATTGGCTGGTCGCCGCCGTGTTCATCGGCGGCTTCCTGCTGATCCACCGCATCATCCACTCACCCTTTGGCCAAGTGCTGCAGGCGATCCGCGAGAACGAGCCGCGCGCGATCTCGCTTGGCTATCGCGTCGATGACTACAAGCTGCTCGCCTTCGTGCTGTCCGCGGCGCTGGCGGGTATCGCCGGCGCCACCAAGTCACAGGTGTTCGGCATCGCCACCCTGACCGACGTGCACTGGTCGATGTCGGGCGAAGTGGTGCTGATCACGCTGATCGGCGGCATCGGCACGATCTTCGGCCCGGTCATCGGCGCACTGCTGTTCGGCGCCCTCGAAACCTATCTGGCGCCATTCGGCGATTGGGTGACGGTCACGCAGGGCGCGATCTTCGTCCTCTGCGTGCTCGCCTTCCGCCGCGGGCTCGTCGGCGAAATGGGGCTGCGGCTGCGCCTCGCGCTCTGAACGCAGCCGGCCCCTCCTGTTACGCCACCGGCAGCGCCAGCCGCGGCGTGCCCCAGCGCACCTTGCCGGCGGTGTGGCAGACCGGGCAGACGGCCAGCCACCCGCCATGCTCGGCGCCGCAGCCGTCGCAGCGCCAGGCCGGGTCGGGATCGGCGGCGGCGGCGTGGCGCAGTGCCTCCCGCTGCGCCGTGCGGCCGGCCTCGGTCTCGCCGCCCTCGGCCGCTTCCAGATCGGCCAGCAGCAGCCATACGCGCCGCTGATTCAGGCCGGCCGTCTTCGCCGCCTCCAGGTGCCGTCGTGCTTCGCCGGTCAGGCCGGCCTCCAGCGCCGCGCGGGCGAGCAGCAGATGGCTTTCGGGATGCGCCGGCAGGGTCGCGGCGATGCGGCTGGCCTCGCGCATCCGTGCCATCGGATCCTCGATCGGGTCGAGCACGAAGGCCGCCAGATCGGGTTGCGGCCCCTCCCGCCACGCCTCGCGGATCACCTGCGCCGCGCGCCCCTCCCGCCCGGCGGCGCGCAGCCGTTTCGCGTAGGCCAGCGCGGCGGGCGCGAAGCCGGGATTGTCCTGCCACGCCCGCTTGGCCAGCCGGAGCGCTGTCGCCGGATCGACCGCCGCCTCGGCCGCGGCAGTAGCGTATGCCGCGCGCGGCGCGTCGGGGGCGGCCAGTTGCAGCGCCTGCGTCCAGTTGCCGGTGCGCACGGCCAGTTGTGCCCGCTCCTCGCGCAGCCATGCGCCCCCGGGATGCACCGCCTCCGCCTGGCGCGCGATTGCCGCCGCCTCCTCCCACGACTCGCGCGTCACCGCCTGGCGGAACAGGCCGCGCAGGCCGAGAAGCGCCGCGTCGTCGTGCGCGGCAAGCTGCTTGTATAGTTGCGTCGCCTCCTCCTCGCGCTGCGCCAGCCGCCCGGCCTCGGCGGCGAGCAGCAGCGTCTGCGGCGTGTCGCCGAGCAGGCGGCGCGCCCGCATTGCCTCTCGCCGCGCGTGTCCGTCCTCGCCGGCGGCCAGCGCCACCAGCGTGCGCGTCACCGCGCGATCCCCGGCGTCCCGGCGCCGCCGCTCCCGTCGCGCGCGCAACCGGCGCGGGGTACCGACCAGCCAGCCGAGCGCGCGCAGCAGCAGCGTGAGCGCCAGCACGATGATGACCACGCCGACCAGCGCCAGCGAGGTCGCGAGCGTCACCGTGAAGCCATACAGGCTGACCGTGACCGTCCCCGGCAGCCCGGCGACCCACCAGGCCAGGGCCACCGCCAGCGCGGCGACGACGACCCAGACGATGATCTTGCGCATCAGCCGCGCGCCATCTCGGCGAGTGCCGCGCGGGCGTCGAGGAGCGCCTGCGCCTCGCTGCGCCACGGCGCCATCGCCTGCGCCGCCGGCCCGTCCAGTGCATCGAGCGCCGCGATCGCGCCGGCGAGGTCGCCGGCATCCAGCCGCGCCTGGGCGCGCCCCAGCACCTCGGCGGCCGGCGCACCGACCAGCACGCGGTCACCCTGCTTGACGGTGACGAGCGAGCGCGCCCGCAGCCACATCCGCTCGCCGAAGCTTATGCCGGCGAGCGACGGCCGGCTCGCCTGCACGGCGGCGGCGGCGGCCTCGGGAAAGGACAGGCGCAGCTGCGCCTCGGTCGGCGGGCTGGCGTCGGCAAAGCGGGCGAGCGCGGGCGGGGCGCCGGGAATGTCGCCAAGCTTCTCGCCGGCATCCAGCGCCGCCATCGCCTGCCCGACGCGCTGCGCCTGCGCCGCCTTACCGGCAAGCTGCGCCGACTGACGCTCGGCCGCGCTCAGCCGCTGTTCCAACGCAGCCAGCTTGCCGCTGACATCGGCCTCCGCCCCCTGAGCCGCCTGCGCGGCGGCGGCAAGGGCGGCAAGCTTCTTCTCCAGCGGCCCCAGATCGGCGGGCGGCGACGCGGCCGGTCGCTGCTCCAGCGCCGCGATGCGTGCCTCCAGCGGCTTCAAATCAACCTTCGGGGCCGGGGCCGCAGCGCTGGTCGGCGGACGCTGCTCCACGGCAGCGACCTGCAGGGCCAGCGCATCGATCCGGCGTTGCAGCGCGGCGATATGGTCGGGCGTGACGGCGGGCGCCGTCGCGAGACTTTCGGCGAGCTGCTCCTGGCGATCCCATATCCAGGCGACGGCGCCGAACAGCACCAGGAACAGCAGCGCCGCCAGCAGAGTCAGGCCGGCCCGGCCGCGCCGCGGCGGGGGCGTGACCTGGACCGGGGCCAGCTGGGCCCGCGGCTCCGCGTCGGGGGATAGCGATGATGGGGCGGTCGTCTCGGTCTCGCTCATGGCAGAAGGGTCAGCAGCTCGTCCTGGTTTGGGTGCGATGCAACACGGATGGCGCGCCACGGCAAGGGGCGCAGGGCGTCCGCGACCGAGGGGGACAATGCCAGCGCCGCAACTTCGGCCACGACGGAGTCGGGCAATTCCCGGCGCAGCAGGGTCACGAATGCGCGTGCCGTCGCCGCCGAGAAGAACAGCGCCGCCTGGACCGACCCCGCCCGCAGTGCCAGCGCCGCCGCCGCCGACAGCGCCGCGACCGGCGCGGCGGCATAGACAACGCGCCGCCGCACCCGGAACCCCCGCGCCCGCAGCGCTGCCGCCAGTGGCAGCCCCTGCCCCTCCCCACTCGCCAGCAGCAGCGTCCCCCACTCCGGCCGGCACAGCCGCACCGTCAAGGCGGCCAGGGCCTCGGCATTGCCTCCGGCGCTGTGGACGACGGCGAAGCCGGCATCGCGGGCACGCACCGCGGTGGCGTCGCCGACCGCAAGCAGCGGGACGCCATGCAGTGCCGCTGGCAGGGCCGCCAGCGCATTGCCGCTCGTCACCAGCACCGCCTGCGGCGGCGGCCCACTGAGCGCCAACCGGCGCGGCTGGACCGCCAGCATCGGCGCAAGTACCGCGCGCCGGCCCAGAGCGGCGAGGCGGTCGGCCGTGTCGCGCGCGCCCGGCTCGGGGCGCGTCACCAGGATCGTGTCACGCAAACAGGTCGCGGGGGCTCTCGGCCCGCAGCATCCGCCCAAGCTCCTGCCCCAGCGCTGCCGCCTCGTCGGCCTTCCCGACAAGGTCGCGGCGAACCAGGACGCTGCCGTCGGCGCGCGCGACCAGCCCGGTCAGGTGCAGCGAGCCGTCGGGCAGCAGCCGTGCATGGGCGCCGATCGGCGTGCGACAGGAGCCGTCGAGTTCGCCCAGCAGCGCTCGCTCGGCGGCGGCGGCCAACGTCGCGGCCGGATCGGCCAGACCGGCGAGCAGGGCGAGCACCGGCGCGTCGTCTGCCCGCGCGGTCACGCCGACGATGCCCTGGCAGGCGGCGGGCAGCATGACCTCCGGCGCCAGGACCATGCTCGCCGCCGACTCAAGACCCAACCGGCGCAGCCCCGCCAGCGCCAGCAGCGTGGCGGCCATGTCACCGGCGCGCAGCCGGTTGAGGCGAGTCTGCACGTTGCCGCGCAGCAGCGTCACACGCAGGTCCGGCCGCGCGTGCAGCAACTGCGCCTGGCGCCGCACCGAACTGGTGCCGACGACCGCCGCGCGCGGCAGGGCTGCAAGCGGATCGGCGGGGTTGGGCGCCGCCTGGCCAGGGGCGAGGATCAGCGCGTCGCGCGCGTCCTCGCGCGGCAGGGCGGCGGCGAGCACGATCCCCGGTGGTAGTGCCGTCTCCAGGTCCTTCAGCGAATGCACGGCCGCATCGATCCGGCCATCGCGCAAGGCCTCGTGGATCTCCTTGGCGAACAGCCCCTTGCCGCCGATGTCGGCGAGCGGGCGGTCCTGCACCCGATCGCCGGTGGTGGCGATCACCTGCTCCTCCGCCAGCAGCCCCGGCGCCGCCGCGCGCACCCGGGCGAGCACCGCGCGGGTCTGCGCCAGTGCGAGCGGCGAGCCGCGGGTGCCGAGGCGCAGCGTGCGAGGCTGGGCAGCGTCCATGCGGTGAGCCTAGAACACCGGCGCGCGAACATGAAGGCGACCATGGCCGATCCCGCCGGACCCGTGCTCGGAATAGAAACCTCCTGCGACGAGACGGCCTGCGCGGTGCTGACGCCGGACGGGCGGGTGCTGGCCGAGGCGCTGCTGAGCCAGCAGGAGCACGCCCCTTTTGGGGGCGTGGTCCCGGAGATCGCGGCGCGCGCGCATCTCGACCACCTGCCGCGTCTGGTGCGCGAGACACTCGACCGCGCCGGTGGCGGACCGCTCGGCGGGGTGGCGGCGACGGCCGGGCCGGGCCTGATCGGCGGGCTGATTGTCGGCAGTTGCTTCGCGCGCGGGGTGGCACTGGCGCGGCACGTGCCCTTTGTGGCCGTCAACCACCTGGAGGCGCACGCGCTGACGGTCCGCCTGCCCGGCCTAGTGCCGGACGGGCTCGCCTTCCCTTATCTGCTGCTCCTGGTCTCCGGCGGGCATTGCCAGTGTGTTGCGGTCGAGGGGGTCGGGCGGCATATCCGCCTCGGCGGCACCATCGACGACGCCGCCGGCGAAGCGTTCGACAAAGTCGCAAAACTGCTCGGCCTGGGGTGGCCCGGCGGACCGGCGCTGGAGCGGCTGGCCGCGCAGGGTGATCCGAAGCGATTCGCGCTGCCGCGGCCGCTGCTCGGCAGGCCGGGCTGCGATTTTTCCTTCTCGGGGCTCAAGACCGCGGTAGCGCATCTGGTGGCCGGATTTCCGCCGGGGCCGCTGGTCGCGCAGGACGCGGCCGACATCGCGGCTGGATTCCAGGCCTCCGTGGCGGATGTGATGGCCGACCGCGCCGGGCACGCGATCGACATGTTCGCCGCCCGGCACGACGCGCGCACACTGGTCGTGGCCGGCGGAGTTGCCGCGAACGCCGCACTGCGTGCCGCCCTCGCTCAGGCCGCCGGGCGGCGCGGCTTCACGCTCCTGGCGCCGCCGCCGCGCCTGTGCGGCGACAATGCGGTGATGGTGGCGTGGTGCGGCATCGAGCGGCTGCGGCTGGGTCTGTCCGATCCGCTCGACCACGCGCCGCGCCCGCGCTGGCCGCTGGAGGCGCTGGCGGCGTGAACTACCGCCACGCCTTCCACGCCGGCAATTTCGCCGACTGTTTCAAGCACGCGCTGCTAATCTGGCTGATCGGCGCGCTGCAGCGCAAACCGGCGTCGATCCTGGTGCTGGACACCCATGCCGGCGCCGGGCGCTACGACCTTGCGGCCGGCCCCGCGGAGCGCACCGGGGAATGGCGCAACGGCATCGGCCGCCTGCTCGACGACCCGCCGCCGCCGCTGGCGGAGTATGTCGGGCTGGTCCGCGATCTCGGCCTTTATCCCGGCTCGCCGCTGCTGGCGCGCCGGAAACTGCGCCCGCAGGATCGGCTGGTGTGTTGCGAGCTGCATCCCGAGGATTATGCAACCCTGCGTCGGAATTGCGCCCCCGACCCTCAGGTGGCGGTGCATCGGCGCGACGCCTGGGAGGCGTTGGGCGCGCTGCTGCCGCCGCGCGAGCGCCGCGGCCTGATTCTGCTCGACCCGCCCTATGAATCACCCGACGAGTTCGACAAGCTCGCCGCCGGATTATGCAAGGGTGTTGCGAAATTCCCTGCCGGCGTGTTTGCCGCCTGGTACCCGGTGAAGCACCGCGCGCCGGTGCGGGCGTTCCACGCGGCGATGCAGGCGAGCGGCGTCCGTGACATCGTCGCCGCCGAACTGCTGCTGCGCGCCCCCCTCGACCCGGCGCGGCTGAACGGCTGCGGGATGCTGGTCCTAAACCCGCCCTATCGCTTCGAGCAGGAGGTGCCGCCGATCCTGGCGGCGCTGCTGGAGCGGCTGGGCAGCCGCGAGGCGGGCGAGGAAACCGGGATGCTGCGGCTGGTCGGCGAATGAGGGATGGCCTCAATGGATGACATCGCTGCGCTGAAGCGTGACCGCGGCGACCTGCGCGCCGCCTTCGCCGCGATCGACGCGGCGGTGGCGCGGGAGATCGATGCGGGGCCGCGCGTGCCGGAGGTGGACTGGCGCGCGATCGCTGAGGGCACCGCGCCGCCCGACCTGCCGGCCCTGATCCGCCGTCGCGGCTGCGTGGTGGTGCGCGGCGTGTTCGACCGCCCGCAGGCCGAGGACTGGGACGCCGAGATCGCCGCCTATCTCGCCGCCAACGACGCCGACGCGGCAATGCGCGCCCGCCGCGCCGGTCGGTGGGGCGACGGGCCGCCGCAGATGTATTCGATTTACTGGTCGCGCCCGCAGGTGCTGGCGCGGCAGGCGCCGGTGCTGGCCCAGGTGCGCGCATGGCTGAATCGGCTGTGGAGCGTGGGCGGGGCGTTCGATCCCGACCTGGAATGCACCTATGCCGACCGCATCCGCCGCCGCACGCCGGGTGATGCCTCGCTGGCCCTGGGGCCGCATATCGACGGCGGCACGTCCGGGCGCTGGCGCGACCCGGTCTATCGCGCGGTGTTCGCGGGCGATCCCGCCGGCTTCGACCCGTTCGACGCCGCCGGCCGCACCGACGCCGCCGGCAGCGATGCCAATGCCTGCGCCATGTTCCGTACCTGGCAGGGCTGGACCGCGCTCACGGCGCAGGGGCCGGGCGACGGCACGTTGCAGGTGGTGCCGATCGCGAGCGCCATCGCCTGGGTGCTGCTGCGCCCGTTCCTGCCTGATGTCGCGCCTGGGTCGCTGTGCGGCGCGGAGCAGGACAAGGCGCTGTGGATTACGCCCGAGTTCCACGCGAAGCTGCTCCGCGGCCTGACGCCGATCCCGCACGTCGCGCCGGGCGACACGGTCTGGTGGCACCCTGACCTGATCCACGCCGTCGAGGCGCGGCACGACGGCACGGCGCCGAGCAACGTGATGTATATCGCCGCCGCCCCCGACTGCGCGCGCAACCGCGCCCATCTGGCCCCGCAGCTTGCCGCTTTCCGCGCGGGCCGCAGCCCGCCGGATTTTCCCGCCGACGATCTGGAGGTGCGCTTCATCGGCCGCGCCGGGGAGGAATTGCTGGGCGCGCTCGGCCGGCGGCAGATGGGCATCGGCTGACCGGCGGCCTCACGCCGCCATGTCGTCGGCGATCGCGGCCCTGACCGTCGGCGACAGACGGTAGTACTGGTGCGAGGTCAGGAAGTTCCGTCCGAAGTCGTTGATGGCGCTGGCGTCGAACATCCGGTAGGTGGCCGGGGGGAATGTGGTCTGGTCCGAGCGGTTCCTGGGGCCGTCCTGCCCGAGCCGCTGCATTCCATTGATGGCGTTGCTGAGCTTCAGCACGTCGTCCTCACCGCTGAAATAGGTGGAGATGCGCGCGGCCAGCAGCCGCAGGCCGTCCAGCCCGGCGCGGCTGGGCTGCGCGAAGGCGTCGAAGCCGCAGTCGCCGGCCGCGAGAATCGCGACATGGAACAGCTCGGCGTTGCCGTTGCCGTGCAGGAACCAGTTTTCCACCGCGCTCTCCAGCGCGAGGTTGCCCATGCTGTGGGCAAGCAGATAGGTCCGGCAGCCATTGGCGCGCGCCTGCCGCAGCAGCGGCTCGATGCGGGAAAAGAACGTCATCAGGTGGACGCCGGACAGGCGGGCCATGTTCTGGTCGTGGCGATAGTCGGCATCGAGGACCGGGAAGCTGACGATTCTGCCCAGCGACGGCCAACTGAACGCGAGCACGGTCGTGTCCGTGCCCGGCCTCCCCGAGGCGGCGAGGAAATCGCGGTTGAAGGCGGCGCGCGTGATCGCGTCCTCGAAGGTGTTGTCGAATCCGTGAATGAAGATCAGCAGATTGCGCCCGGCATTTGCCAGATCGCCCGCCACGTTGGCGGCGAACTCGCCGGTGTTCGTGTTCTGGAGGGACACGATCGATCCTTGCGCGCCGGACGCGACATCGATTCCATCGACGAAAGCGGTGCCATAGACGATGCCGGTCGGGACCGAGGGCGGCTGGATATTCGGGCCGTAGCTGGCGACGGACAAAGGGCCGCCGGTGAGGATACGGTTGCTGGCGAAATACACCGTTGTGCGCATCGGCCGCGACCTCGCTGCTCCTGCCAGCGTACTTGGCTACGCCCGGCAGCGACAACCGCGCATTCGCGTGATCGGCGCGCGGACGCGCCCCGGCGGGGTCAGATGAGGTAGCGTGCCGTCAGATGCGCCTCGAAATCCGCCGGATCGAGCGGTTTGCCGGTCGCCTCGTGCAGCAGGTCGTTGAAGCCGAGCAGGCTGCCGCGGTGATGCACATGCACGCGCAACCAACCGACCAGCGGTCCGAGATCGCCGCGCCCGAGCGCCGCATCGAGATCGGGAACCGCGCGCCGTGCCGCCGCCATCAGTTGCGCCGCCGCCATCGCGCCCAGCGTGTAGCTGGGGAAATAGCCGATCGCGCCGTCGTACCAGTGAATGTCCTGCAAACACCCGCGCGCGTCGTCGGGGGGCGTGATTCCGAGCAGGTCGCGTAAGCCGTCGTTCCACGCGCCGGGCAGGTCCCGCACGCGCAGATCGCCCGTGATGAGCGCCTGCTCCAGCCCGAAGCGCAGAATCACATGGGCGGGATAGGTCATCTCATCGGCATCGACGCGGATGAAGCCGCGCCGCACGCGCCGCCACAGCCGGCCCAGGTTTTCCGCTTCGTACGGCGCCGGATCGCCGTCGAAGGTCTGGTGCAGCAGCGGCGCCAGCCAGCCGAGATAGGCGTCGGAGCGGCAGGCCTGCATCTCGATGATGAGCGACTGGCTCTCATGCGCCGCCATCCCCGCCGCCTCGCCGACCGGCTGCCGCGCATGGGCTTCGGGAAGACCGCGCTCATAGAGGGCGTGGCCGGTCTCGTGCATCACCCCCATCAGCGCCTGGGCGAAATCCGCCTCGTCGTAGCGGGTGGTGATGCGCACGTCGGTGGGCGTGCCGCCGCAGAACGGGTGCACCGAGCGATCCAGCCGCGAATGCGCCGGCTCCAGCCCCGCCTCCGCCGACAGCCGGCGGCACAGGGCCTCCTGCTGCTCGGCCGGGAACGGACCCTCGGGGCGGACCGGGGCCGCGCGGCGGGCCTGTGCTTCTTCGGCGCGCGGCAGGGCGTCGCGCAGGAAGTCGCGATAGGCGGCAAACACCGGCGCCACGTCGGCCGCGCCGATGCCGCGCTGGTAGCCGTCCATCAGTGCGTCGTAAGGGGTCAGGCCGAGGGCGGAGGACAGCGCCTCGGCCTGTTGGCGGGTCAGGTTGACCACCTCGGCGAGCGCCGGGACAACGCGCGCGAAGTCGGAATCGCGGCGGGCGTCGCGCCAGATCTTCTCGCAGGCGGAGTTGGCGCGCGCCTGCGCCTCCACCAGATCGCCCGGAACGGCGGTGGCGCGCAGCCATGCATGGCGCATCAGGCGCAGGTTGGCCGCCTGCCACGGATCGTCGCTGCCCGCGGCCTCGGCGGCGGCGAGGTCGTCGCCGACATCGGGCGCGGTCAGCAACCCGTGCGAGAGGCCGGCGAGCACCGCCAACTGGTCGCCCCGCGCCGCCGCGCCGCCTGGCGGCATCATCGCCGCCGCGTCCCAGCCGAGCATCGCCGCCGCCTCCTGCACGGTCGCGATGCGGGCGAAGCGGGCAGCGAGGCGGTCATAGGCGGTCATGCGCTGGCATCCTTGCGGACATAGGCGACGAACACGACCACCAGCACGGCGGCCAGCCCGTACCAGGTGAGCGCGTATTGCAGATGGTTGTTGAGCGGACGCGGCAGATGCCGCGCCGGCTCCGGCCAGCCGCGCGGCGGCGGGGTTCCCAGCGCGACCAGCGTGAACGGCGCGACCTCCGGCAGCCCGAGCGCCGCCCCGATGGCCGCCGGGTCGAGCGTGTAGAACAGCCGTGCCTTGGGATCGTCGGTGGCGGAGAACAGGCCGGGATGGTCTGGCGGACGGACATAGCCCGCAATCGTGGTCTCGCCCGCCGGCAGGTCGAGCGGCTCGCTTCGTTGCGCCGGCACCCAGCCGAGATCGACCAGCAGCGTCGGCCCGTCCGCGCGCTGCAGCGGCACGATGAGCTGCCCGCCGAGCACGGGACCCGACGGCGCATCATGCACCTCGGCGCCATAGAGCGCGGTGCGATCAGCCAGCAGCCGGCCGCGCACCGAAACCTTCTGGAACCGGCCGGGATGGGCCGGCAGGGGTACCGCCGGCGCCTGCTCGGCGGCGGCGATCTGAGCGAGCAGCGCACGTTTCCAGGCCAGCCGCCGCACCTGCCACGTGCCGAGACCGAGCAGAATCGCCAGCATCACCAGCGTGCTCAGTGCCGGTACCAGCAGCCGCCGTCGCACGGTCACACGCCCATCTCGCTCGCGCGTGTGCGGTACTGAAGGGCCACCATCAGCGCCTTGGCCGGGCGGATGACCACGATCGCCAGCGCCAGCGTCGGCAGCGGCCAGAGCACCACATGGACCCACAGCGGCGGGGAAAAGGTGAACTCCACCCACAGCGCCACGCCGATCACGAGGACGCTGAGGAAGAACATCACGAACACCGCCGGACCGTCGCCGGTGTCGGCGGCGCGCAGATCCAGGTCGCAGACCGTGCATCGGTCCCGCACCGTCAGCAGGCCGGTGTAGAGCGGCCCCTCGCCGCAGCGCGGGCAGCGGCAGCGCAGGGCCGCGCGCAGCGGCGGGACGGGTGGGAAGGGCGGCGGCGCCACGCCGCGCGCCGTGCTACCGGGCGAGGACCGGACCGGCGCCCCACCAGTAGATGCAAACGAACAGGAACAGCCACACCACGTCCACGAAGTGCCAGTACCAGGCGGCCGCCTCGAACCCGAAATGCCGCTGCGGCGTGAACTGCCCGGCGCGGGCACGGAACCAGCAGACGATCAGGAAGCAGGTGCCGACGATGACGTGGAAGCCGTGAAAGCCGGTGGCCAGGAAGAACACCGACGGATAGACGCCGCCGCCGGAGAAATGGAACGGCGCATCCGAATATTCGATCGCCTGGAAGGTGGTGAAGGATAGGCCCAGCAGGACGGTCAGCCCAAGCCCGATGACGAGGCTGCGTCGGTCGCCCTCGATCAGCGCGTGGTGCGCCCAGGTGATCGTGGTGCCCGACAGCAGCAGGATCAGCGTGTTGAGGAACGGCAGATGGAACGGATCGAAGGTGACGACACCGGGCGGCGGCCACACGGCCTCGGCAGCGCCGGAGACATGGTCGGGAAACAGCGCGAAGTGGAAAAAGGCCCAGAAGAAGGCGACAAAGAACATCACCTCGCTGGTGATGAACAGCGTCATGCCGTAGCGCAGGCCGAGCCGCACGATCGGGGTATGCACACCGCTCGTCCGGCTTTCGCGCAGCACGTCGCGCCACCAGAAGAACATCGTCGCCAGCACCACCGCGAGGCCGATGATGAGCGCGGCGTAGTTGCCGTAATGCGCGGCGAAGACGATGCCGAGCACGGTGAGGCCGCCGCCGACGGCGCCCACGATCGGCCACGGGCTGGGATCGACCAGATGGTACGGCTGCTTCAGGCCGGAGCTTCCGGCAAAGCCGCTCACGGCGTGGGTATCGGTGCTCATGTCATCCCTATCCGATAAGGGCCAAGTCTGAAGGGCCAGGTCCAGAAGCTGCGGGCATCATCCCCATATTGCGGCGTGCTTCAAGGGGCGATGCGTCAGCGCACCAACGGGCCGACATGCGGCCCCGCCGTCGCCAGCTTGCCGCTCTTCGCCGCGTCATCGAGCGAGCGGAAGTAGGTGTAGGAAAGCGTGATCGTGGTCACGTCGGCCGTGGAGGGGTCGGAGGCGAGCGCCGGATCGACCCAGAAGCTGACCGGCAACTGCATGTCCTGCCGCGGCGCCAGCGTCTGTTCGTTGAAGCAGAAGCAGGCGGTCTTGTGGAAATATTTCCCGATCTTGCCGGGCGTCACGTTGTACACCGCGATGCCGCTGATCGGTTGCGCCGAGTCGTTGCGGGCGGTGTAGAAGGCGACCTGCTGCTCGCCGAGCTTGACCGTCACCTGCCGCTGCGCGGGCGCGAAATGCCAGGGCAGGTTCGGTGCGGTAGCGGCGTCGAAGCGCACCACCACCGTGTGGTCGCTGACGCTGCGGCTTGTCTCCGGCCCGATCTGCGGCGTGCCACCATAGCCGGTGACGGCGCAGAACACGCGATAGAGCGGGATCGCGGCGAAGGACATACCGACCATTCCGAACGCCACCGCGGCCAGCGAGATCGCGAGCGTGCGATTGGGCTTTCGGCTTCCCGCCATGGCGCGGCTCAGCCGCCGAAGCCGTGATGCGCCAGCTTGACCATGGCGATCGCGTAGAACAGCAACGCCAGCGCCGCCAGGGCCACGAACATGGCGATGTTGCGCCCGCGGCGGCGACGCGCCAGCGCAGCGTCCTCGTGTGTCGGCGGCGTGGCGGGGTGTGCGGTCATCATCTCAGCCAGCCAACCGATCCACCGCCAGCGCGGCAAACAGCACGGCAAGATAGAGGAGCGAATAGCGGAACATGGCCTTGGCCGGCGCGTCGCGCGTCTGGCTGACGCCCTCATCATCCTGGCGGTCGCGCAGCACGCGCGCCGCCGCGACCAGGAAGCCCAGCCCGAGCGCCGTCGCCGCCAGCCCATAGACCGGCCCGGTGAGGTGCAGCGCCCAGGGCGCGACGCCCAGCGGCGCCAGCACCAGTGAATAGAGCATGATCTGCCGCCGTGTCGCGCGCGCCCCGGCCACCACCGGCAGCATCGGCACGCCGGCGCGCGCGTAATCGCCGTGCGCCCATAGCGACAGCGACCAGAAATGCGGCGGGGTCCAGAAGAACACGATGGCGAACATCAGCAGCGGCAGCACGTCCACCCCACCGGTCACTGCGGCCCAGCCGATCACCGGCGGGAAGGCGCCGGCGGCGCCGCCGATGACGATGTTCTGCGGCGTCCGCCGCTTCAACCAGATCGTGTAGATCACGACGTAGAAGGCGATCGAGACGGTCAACACCGCGGCGGCGAACGCATTGGTCGCCAGCGCCATCACAAGGACCGAACCCACCGCCAGCGTCAGCCCGAACGCCAGCGCCTGCCCCGGCGCGATGCGCCCGGCAGGGATCGGCCGGTTGGCGGTGCGGCGCATCAGCGCGTCGATGTCACGCTCCCACCACATGTTCATCGCCCCAGCGGCACCCGCGGCGACCGCGATGCAGAGCACGGCGGTGAACGCCAGCACCGGGTTCAGCCGGCCCGGCGCCACCAGCAGCCCGACCAGGCCGGTGAACACGACGAGCGAGACGACCCGCGGCTTCAGCAACGCCAGCCAGTCGCCGGCCGACGATTCATCGAGGATGGTGCTGCCGGAAAACGCCAGCGGGGAAGCCGCTTCCCCGCCGCGTCCGGCCAGCAGCCCTGCGGCACCCTGGTCCATCGCCAATCCTGCTCAACGAATCCGCGGCAGTTCCTCGAACGTGTGGAACGGCGGTGGGGAGGACACGCTCCACTCCAGCGTGGTCGCGCCCTCGCCCCAGTAATTCTCGGCGAGATGCTCCTTGGACGCGAAGGTGCGATAGCAAACGTAGAAGAATACGAGCATGCCGATGCCGGAGATGAAGGCGCCGACCGTGGACACCTCGTTCCAGCCACGGAACGCCTCAGGATAATCGACGTAGCGGCGCGGCATGCCGGCGAGCCCCAGGAAGTGCATCGGGAAGAAGGTCAGGTTGACCCCGACGAAAGTGAACCAGAAATGCACCTTCCCCCAGAACTCTGGGTAAGGCCGCCCCGTCATCTTGCCGATCCAGAAGTAGAAACCTGCGAAGATCGAGAACACCGCGCCAAGCGACAGCACGTAGTGGAAGTGCGCCACGACATAGTAGGTGTTGTGCAGCACCTGGTCGAGCCCAGCATTGGCCAGCACCACGCCGGTGACGCCGCCGATGGTGAACACGAAGATGAAGCCGACGGCCCACAGCATCGGCACCTTCAGTTCGATCGACCCGCCCCACATCGTCGCGATCCAGGAAAAGATCTTGATGCCCGTCGGCACGGCGATGATGAGGGTGGCGGCGACGAAATAGGCCCGCGTATCGACGTCGATGCCGGAGACGAACATATGGTGCGCCCAGACGACGAAGCCGACCACACCGATCGCCACCATCGCGTAGGCCATGCCGAGATAGCCGAAAGTCGGCTTGTTCGAGAAGGTCGAGACGATGCTGCTGATGATGCCGAAGCCCGGCAGGATCATGATATAGACTTCAGGATGGCCGAAGAACCAGAACAGGTGCTGGAACAGCACCGGATCGCCGCCGCCCTGCGGATCGAAGAAGGCCGTGCCGAAGTTGCGGTCGGTGATCAGCATGGTGATCGCGCCGGCCAGCACCGGGATCGACAGCAGCAGGAGGAACGCCGTTACCAGCATCGCCCACACGAACAGCGGCATCTTGTGCAGCGTCATGCCGGGCGCGCGCATGTTGAAGATCGTGGTGATGAAGTTGATTGCGCCCAGCAGCGAGGAAACGCCCGCGAGGTGCAGCGCGAACAGCGTGAAGTCCATGCCCGGACCGGGCTCATAGGTGATATTCGACAACGGCGGATACAGCGTCCAGCCGGGGCCCGACTCGCCGAGCAGCAGGCCGGCGATGATCAGGCAGAACGCCGGCACCAGCAGCCAGAAGCTGATGTTGTTCAGGCGCGGGAAGGCCATGTCCGGCGCGCCGATCATCAGGGGCACGAACCAGTTGCCGAAGCCACCGATCAGCGCCGGCATCACCGCGAAGAAGATCATCAGCAGGCCATGCGCGGTGACCACCGTGTTCCATTCCTGCCCGCTGCTGAAATGGTGCATGCCGGGCGAGAACAGCTCCCAGCGCATGATCAGCGACAGGATCAGGCCAGTGGTGCCGCCCACCACGGCGAAGAGCAGGTAAAGGGTGCCGATGTCCTTGTGGTTGGTGCTGAACAGCCAGCGGGCGACGAAGCCCGGCGCGTGGCCGTGATCGCCGTGATGGTCATGGGCGTGGGCGGTGGCACTCATGCTGCGTCTCCTGCGCGCGGCGATCCCGACGGGGTCACGGCGGCCTTCACTGCTGGGTCCCGGCGGCGGCGAAGCGCGACGGGTCGGCCGGCGGATTCTCGGCGAACTTGGTCTTGGCCTGCTGCACCCAGGCGTCGAACTCGGTCGGCGTCACCGCCTTGACCACGATCGGCATGAAGCTGTGGTTGGTGCCGCAGATCTGGTTGCACTCGCCGTGATACTCGCCCGGCTGGTCGGCACGGAACCATGTTTCGATCGTGCGGCCCGGAATCGCGTAGCGCTGCACGCCGAGGCTCGGGATGAAGAAGCTGTGGATCACGTCCGTGCTGGTCGTCAGGATGCGAATGTTTTTGCCCGCCGGCACCACGAGCGGATTGTCCACGCTGAGCAGCCGCAGCTCGCCCGGCTTGAGGTCGGCGTCCTTGACGATGTAGCTCGTGAAGTCGATGTTGTTGCGATCCGGGTAAGTGTATTCCCAGTACCACTGATGTCCGGTCACCTTGACGGTCAGATCGGCATTGGTGGTGCGATCCTCGTAGTAAATGAGGCGGAAGCTGGGGATGACGATGATCGCCAGGATCAGCACCGGTATCACCGTCCACGCCACTTCCAGCAGCGTGTGGTGCGCCGTGCGGCTCGGCACCGGGTTGCGGCGCGCGTTGTAGCGCACCAGCACCCAGATCAGCAGGACGCCGACGAACAGCGTGATCAGCGTGATGATCCACAGCACCAGCGTGTGGAAGCTTTCGATGCGCGCCATCACCGGGCTATGCGCGGTCTGGAGACCCATCTGCCAGGGCTTTGGCACCTGCGCCAGCACCCTGCCGGTGAACACGGGCGCAAGGCCGACGGAGAAGGCAAGCGCGGCAGCAAGCCGCCGGAGTAGCTGCATCGGCCGATCCATCCTGCTGAATGGGCGCCGGGCGCAACCGCCCCGCGCTGCTGAGAATGGGCTACATGACCGTTTGATCCAGATCAAGACCCTCTGGCGGGCACATGCACGATTAGTAATGCATCCGGCAGTGCGCCGGCCGCAACGCGCAGGCGGACGGCTCAGCCATCCAGCTCCACCAGGGTGAACAGGCCGAGCGGCGGTGCCGGGCGGCGGCGCGCCGAAGCAAGATCGGCAGGCGGCAGCAGCGCCTCGAAGCGGAAATCCGGATGCCAGCCGAGCGCGCGCGACGCTGGGGCGAGCGCGCGCTCCACCCACCAGCGCAGGCCACGCTCGGCCGCGAAATGGTTAACGAACAGGATCTTGCCGCCCGGCCGCACCAGCCGCTTCAGTTCGGCCAGCAACCGGGGCGGATGCGGCACCACCGAGGCGACGAACATCGCCACCGCGATGTCGAAGCTGCCATCGGGCAAACTGGTCGCCTCGGCGTCCATCACATGCAGCGCCTCGACATGAGCAAGGCGTCCAGCGGCGACCCGGGCGCGGGCACGGGCGAGCATCTCGGGCGACAGGTCGATGCCGACCACGCGCTTGTCAGGGCGATAATGCGGCAGGGCGAGACCGGTGCCCACCCCCACCTCCAGCACGCGCCGGCCCGGCAGCGCATTGACCGCGGCGACCGCGGCGCGGCGCGCCCGCGCTGATACCTCGCCGAAGGTGGCGTCGTACACCGTGGCCCAACGCCGGTAGGCTGCCAGCACCGCATCCGCGTCCAGCGGCGAATGCGGCGCCGCGAACGGCGAGTCCTCGGTCGGGTGCAGGCTTGAGGTCATCTGGCGCGATATCCCTGGTGTACGAACGAAACCCTCGCGGGCCGTCGGGCCCACGGCGACGCACGATCCGAACCCCGCCCCGACGCGCAGGGCGGTTATGGGCCGCCCGGCTGCCTAACGGCTACTCTGCGGCGAGGTTCACGGCCGCCGAGCGGCCGTTCTGCTGCTGCTCCACGTCAAAGCCGATCTTCTGCCCTTCGTTCAGCGTCCGCAGTCCCGCTTTCTGCACTGCGCTGATGTGGACGAAAACGTCCTTTCCGCCGGTGTCAGGTGCGATAAATCCGTAACCCTTCGTCGGATTGAACCACTTGACCGTTCCTCTCGCCATCGACGCCACGCCTTCCCTTGCTGCGGCGACCGCGCCGGGCGCCGCAGCGAGCGGCAGTCCGGCAGATGCGGGCGCCCGTGCTACGAGTGCGCGGACCTAGTCCGCACCCTCCCCTACGTCAGGACGGCCGGCTTTTCGCTTCGACGTTGCTCTTCAGCGTTACTCTGCCGTCCCGACGGAACGATACGCGCCATCCGGCCCAAGCCGCAATATGGACAAATCGTCACGGGCCGGCCATGCGGGTCAGGCTGCCTCCTCGCGCCGGTCGCGCACCTTCACATAGGCGAGTTGCGCGTGCTCGGCGCAGTACGGCTTCCCGGCCAGGGCGTCGCCGTCACAGAACCGGAAGCTCGGCGTCCCCGGCTCACCAATCGGCCAGCAACAGGCGGAGCTCCGCGTCGACCGAGTCGGCGCCACCCGCACCGGCACGGCCGGCATCGGGGCTACCATCGGCCGCTCAGGCAGGGCAGCGGGCGGCGGGGCGGCCTGCGCCCCCGGCAGCGGCGGCAGCGTCGGCCCCACTGCCCGGCGCGGCGAGGGGGGACGCGCGGCACTCGGCGCGCCCTCCCGCCGGATCGGCGACGGCCGCGCCACCAGGCCCAGCCGATGCGCCTTGCCCACCACGGCGTTCTTGGAGACCGCCATACGGCGGCCGATTTCGGCGGTGGAATGCCCCTCAGCCCAGAGCGTCCGCAGGCGCCCGATGGCCTCCTCGTTCCACTCCATCTCGTGGTCTCCCGCCCTATCCAGCACTAGATACTGTACGGGCAGGACAACCCGACTCAACACCGAAACGGCGTTTTCACGCAAAAACCTGTGGACAACTCAATGGCTGACCACAAGTCCTAGTAGGATCGCCGCGTCAGCCCTGGTGCGCGGCGGTGGATTGCTGGCTGGTCGAACCGGTGCGCGTGCCGGGGGCCGCGATCGAGCCCGCCGGCTTCTCGGCGCTCGCCTCCATCGAGGCGTCGGTGTCCTCCGCCATGTTCTTTTTGAACGCCTTGATGCCCTTGGCGAAGTCGCCCATCAGGTTGCTGACCTTGCCGCTGCCGAACAGCAGCAGGACGACCAGCAGCACGACCAGCCAATGCCAGATGCTGAAGCTACCCATCACGCCCTCCAACGCCCGGGTGTCCCGGGACCGCCTCGACATGGCCCGCCCGCCGGGGCGATGCAAGCGATGTTTCCACAGCCGGCGTAGCGCGGTTCGGGCGGGAAGGCCAGCGGTGCAGGATCAGCAGCATCAGCAGCATGGCCGGCAGTGAGGCCAACGTGGACAGCGCGTAAAACGTCGGCCACCCGACCGCCTGGGCGAGGAACCCCGACAGGCCACCCACGGTGCGCAACGCCAGCGGCGCGATCGAACTGAGCAGCGCGTACTGCGTCGCCGTGTGCGCCGCCGAGCAGAGACCGGAGAGATAGGTGAGGAACGCGGCGTCCGCGACGCCCTCGGCGAACGCCTCGACCACCACGGTCGCGTAGAGGATCGCGTGATCGCCGGGGGCGAGTGCCAGCACCACGTACATCGCCATCGCGCCCATCTGGAAAAAGCCGGTCAGGATCAGCGAGCGCGCCACCCCGAGCCGCGCCACCGCAGCCGCGCCGATGGCATAGCCGGCGATGGTCGCGGCCAGCGAGAACGGCCCGATCGCCGCGGCGACGGCAGCACGATTGAAACCGAGGTCGTGGAAGAACGGTGCGAGCATCACCCCGGCCATCGCCTCGCCGAGCTTGAATGTCGCGACATAGGCCAGGATCACCCAGGCCCCCGGCCGGTGCAGGAAATCGCGCAGCGGATCACCCACCGCCGCTGCCAGCCGCGCCACAAGTCCGGTGGCCCGCGCGGGCAGCGCGCGCACTGCCGGCTCGGCGGCAAGCCACGTCACCGCCGGCCCGGCCGCCAGCAGCAGGGCCACGATCAGCAGCGCGCCATGCCACCCCAGCGTGCCGGCCAGCGCGATCACGCCAGCGCCCGAGACCAGCATCGCCAGCCGGTAGCCCCAGACATAGGCGGCGTTGGCCGCGCCCTGCAGCCGCTCGGCGAAGGTCTCGATACGCCAGGCATCGATGACGATGTCCTGGGTGGCGGAGAGGAAGGCGATCACGGCGGCGGCGGCGATGGTGCGGGCGGGGGCGGTCACCGCGTCGCTCCCCGCCATGGCGAAGGCCGTCAGCGCCAGCGGCGGCTGCACCGCTAGCAGCCAGCCGCGCCGCCGCCCGAAGCGCGACAACCCGAACGGCGGGCGCGCCTGGTCAAGCACCGGCGCCCAAAGAAACTTCAACGTGTAGGACAGGCCGATGTTGGCGGTCAGCCCCGTCACCGCCAGCGACAGATGCGCCTCGGTCAGCCACTGCCGCAGCGTGAAGCCGGACAGCGCCAGCGGCAGACCCGAGAGCGCGCCGAACGCGAACATCAGCCACAGCCGCCGGTCGGCGAGCACGTGCCCCTCGGCGGTCGCGGCAAGCGCCGGCGGCGCGGTATCTGGCATCACCCGACACTGCCCGCGCCACCCGCGTGCTGGCAAGACGACGCCGGCCGGGACGGGGGAAGGACCGTCCCGGCCGGACACACTCAGATTCAGCGGATCAGACCCAGGGGCTCAGACCCAGTGAATCTGGGCGGTGTCGAAGGACGCCACGCCCTGCAACAGGATGCCGTGCGCGGCGCTGCCGAAGCTGAGCAGCGTGCTGCCGCCGGCCGAGCTGACATGCAGCGAGGCCTTCAGCGCGCTGTCGATGTCGAGCACGTCGCCCTTGGCCGCGTCGAAGGTCTGCAGCGCCTGCAGCCCGTCGCCGCTGTGGAAGACGTACGTGTCCGCCCCCAGTCCGCCCCAGACCTGCGACGTGCCGGTGCCGAAAGTAACGGTGTTGCCGCCCTGCCCGCCGACGATCGTGTCGCTGCCGCTGCCGGCGACGAAGTCGGCGTGCCCCGACCCGAGGAAGGTCATCCGGTCGGTGCCGCTGCCCGCGGTCATGCTCACCGTCGCGGTGCTGATCAGGCTGCTCACCCGCGCATCGTAATTGCCGCTGCCGAGCGTGATCGTCGCCTGCTGTGCGCCATTGACCGACAGGTCGCCGGACGCAGCCCCGGCCAACGTCGCCGAGACGGTGGCGAACCCGTCGGTCTGAAACGAACCGCCGGCGGTGTCCGCGATGGTAAGTCCCGTGACGCCGCTGCCGGCGGCGGTGGCGAATTCGCGCGCGCCGCCCGCCGTCGTCTCGGTGATCGCGCCGGCCAGGCCGGTCGTGCCGGGGTTGAGCGTCTGGGTACCGCTGCCGAGCGCCAGCGTGGCGGTCTTGCCCTGGCCGTCGCTGGCCGAAACGACGGTGGGCGCCGCGCCCGAGGGAGTCGTGCCGCCGGACGCGCCGGTGCCCGTACCGCTGCTCGTGCCGCCGCTGCTCGTGCCGCCGCTGCTCGTGCCGCCGCCGGTGCTTGTGCCGGTGCCGGTGCTTATGCCGGTGCCCGTGCTCGTGCCGGTGCCCGAGCCGCCACCCGTGCCGGAGGACGTCGATCCGCCGTTCGGGTTCTGCACGCCGACCGTGATGTCCTGCGTCGCGACCGCGCCGGTACCGTCGGTGGCGATGACGCCGACCGAATATGACGTCGGCGCACCCGCCGGCAGGTTCTGGTTGATCAGCAGCTTGTCGCCGTCGATCGAGAACAGATGGCCGGGGTCGTTGCCGAGCGCGTAGTTGACCGGGTTGCTGTCGGTCGCCGACAGCGTGCCCACCACGGTCCAGGCAGTGCTGTTGGTGAACAGGTTATCGCCGGTCAGCGTGATGCCGGACAGGCCAGGCGCCGCCGGTGCGGTCCCGCCGGACGAGCCGCCGCCCGATTGCGTGCCACCACCCGAGGATGAGCCGCCGCCCGAGGAGGCGCCGCTGCCGGATGCAGAACCGCTTCCCGACGAGGTGCCGCCGCCGGAGGACGTGCCGCCGCCCGTGGCGGTCGGCGTGGACGCCGGGTCGGTGATCGTCACCGGGTTCGACCACCCTTTGACGGTCGCGGTGTTGGGGTCGTTGACCGCGACGATGTAATCGCCGCTGTGCTGGAAATGTGCGTCGAAGGTGCCGTTGCCGGCGGCATCGAGCGTCACCGCCGTCCAGTTCTCCTCGGCGACGTTGGCCGAGGTGAACACCGCCTCATAGACCGTGGTCAGGCCGGGGGCCGAGACCGACTCGGTGACATCGACGCCGGCGCCGACGCTCGCCTCCTGCACCGTGCCGGGCGCGGAGAGCGTGATCGTGCCCGCGGGGGTCGAGGTGGTCGTGCCGCCGGAGGAGGACGATCCGCCGCTGGCGGCCGCGCCGCCGCCCGTGGCGGTCGGAGTGGACGCCGGGTCGGTGATCGTCACCGGGTTCGACCACCCCTTGATGGTCGCGGTGTTGGGGTCGTTGACCGCGACGATGTAATCGCCGCTGTGCTGGAAATGTGCGCTGAACGTGCCATTGCCGGCGGCATCGAGCGTCACCGCGGTCCAGTTCTCCTCGGCGACGTTGGCCGAAGTGAATACCGCCTCATAGATCGTGGTCAGGCCGGGGGCCGACACCGACTCGGTGACGCTGACGCCGGCGCCGACGCTTGATTCCTGGACAGTCCCGGGCGCGGAAACCGTGATCGCGCTGGGGGTTGTGCCGCCCGTGCCGCCGCCGCTGCCCGATCCGCTGCTGGTGGTGGTGCCGCTGCCGCCGCCGGACGAGGAGGACGACCCGGCGTTGCCGCTGCCGGGTGTGTAGGCGGAGTAGCTGATGTCGTACACCTGTAC
This sequence comes from Pseudomonadota bacterium, assembly GCA_021818505.1. Classification (GTDB taxonomy): domain Bacteria; phylum Pseudomonadota; class Alphaproteobacteria; order Acetobacterales; family Acetobacteraceae; genus JAFKFJ01. Next base: position 44,884 of record JAKADX010000019.1, on the reverse strand, counting down.
CTGGTTGGCGCTGTTGCCACCCTGATACGCAGCGGCCCAGGCTGGCTCCTCGCCTGCTCCGAACGCCTCGTTCTGCCCGCCGTCGGCGTAGTCGAGCGGCACATTCTGGGTGGTGGTGTAAATCTCCTTGCCGTCCACATAGAGCGTAATGCGCCCCCGCTCCCAGTCCATCGCGTAGGTATGGACCTGGGTGACATCGATGTTGCCAAGATTGGTCGGCGTGTACTGGTTGCTGTTGCCGGCGCCCGCCCAGTGGATGGTGGAGTAGCCGTTGGTGCCGCTGCTGGCGTCACCCTTCTCGACCAGATCGAGTTCCGGCCCGGGCCAGTTGTTCGTGGACGGCCACAGACAGGCATAGCCGCCCGGCCCCTCGACCGCGCCATTGTCATTCATCGACATGGTGATCGAGTAGAGGCCGTAGCCGTTGCCCGCGGAGGCGCCGGAGGGCGTGATCATGAAGCCAGCCTGCGGCCAGCCATTGGCCGCGGTGGAGGTCAGCACGGCGGCGCCGTTCTGCACCGTCACGTCGCCCCAGACGGTGTTGAACCCGTTCAGATTCGGTTGGGTAAAGAAATTATGATCCCAGACGGTCGAGTAATTGGCGAGATCAAGGGTGCCGGACGCGCTCATAAGTTGCTCCGCTCTCGTTTGCGTGATGCACAATTTCGTGATCGGCCGATAGCGGGCGTGTTAGCGGCTCTCATCGGCGTCGGGGAACCCGAATTCTGCTCGCGGAGCCGTGATTTAAGGCGGACGTAATCAGGTTAGTTTCCGCGATTGTTGCGAATTTTCGTGCGAAACGGTCGCGGCGGCGTTTGCAATCCTCCCCCGCAGACGCCGATCGGGTGCAGCCGACCCTACCGCAACCACGTAGAATGCGCGGACCACGCAGCAGGGGGACCCCATGAGCAGCGCCCAGCCCACCACCGCCGGCACCGCCGGGGCCATGCCGGACGGCGACATCGACCGACTTGCCATCGACACCATCCGCACGCTGGCGATGGATGCGGTGCAGAAGGCGAAATCGGGCCACCCCGGCACGCCGATGGCGCTGGCCCCGGTCGCCTACACGCTGTGGCAGCGCGCGCTGCGCTACGACCCGGCCGACCCGCGCTGGCCCGGCCGCGACCGTTTCGTGCTGTCCTGCGGCCATGCGTCGATGCTGCTGTATGCGCTGATCCACCTTGCCGGGGTCAGGGCGACCGGCGGCGCGCGACAGGGCGGCGCGGCGCTCACGCTCGACGACCTGCGACAGTTCCGCCAACTCGACAGCCTGACGCCCGGCCATCCCGAGTACCGGCTGACCGCGGGCGTGGAGACCACGACGGGTCCGCTCGGGCAGGGCTGCGGCAACTCCGTCGGCATGGCGATGGCGCAGCGTTGGCTGGCGCAGCGCTACAACAAGCCCGGCTTCCCCGTGTTCGACTACCGCGTCCATGTGCTGTGCAGCGACGGCGACATGATGGAGGGCGTCGCGTCCGAGGCCGCGTCGGTCGCCGGGCACCTGCGGCTGTCCAATCTGCTGTGGGTCTATGACAGCAACCACATCACCATCGAGGGCAACACCAGTCTCGCGTTCAGCGAGGATGTGGCAGCGCGGATGCGCGCCTATGGCTGGCACACGATCGACGTGGCCGACGCCAACGACACGGCCCGCTTCGCCAGGGCGCTGGAGGAGGCCGCATCCGTCACCGACCGCCCGACGATGATCGTGGTGCATTCGCATATCGGCTACGGCGCGCCGAAGAAACAGGACACCGCCGCGGCCCATGGCGAGCCGCTGGGCGAGGAGGAGATTCGCGGCGCCAAGCGTGCCTACGGCTGGCCGGAGGAGGCGCAGTTCCTCGTGCCCGACGGGGTTTATCAGCGATTCGCCGATGGCATCGGCGCGCGCGGCGCGAAGCTGCGCGCGCAATGGGAGGCAATGTTCGCCGCCTACCGTCGCGAATACCCCGACCTCGCGCGCGAGATCGACATGATGGGCCGCCACGAGCTTCCGGCGGGCTGGGACGCCGAGATCCCCTCCTTCCCGGCGGACACGAAGGGACTGGCGTCACGCGACTCATCGCAGAAGGTGCTCAACGCCATCGCGCCAAACCTGCCCTGGCTGATTGGCGGAGCGGCGGATCTCGCGCCATCGACCAAGTCCAACCTGACCTTCCAGGGTGCAGGCAGCTTCAGCGCCGAGGACTATGGCGGGCGCAACCTGCATTTCGGTATCCGCGAGCACGCGATGGGCGCGATCGCGAACGGTATGGCACTCGCCGGGCTGCGCGCCTACGCCTCCGGCTTCCTGATCTTCTCCGACTACATGAAGCCGCCGATCCGACTCGCCGCGATCATGGAGCTGCCGGTCATCTATATCTTCACCCATGACAGCATCGGCGTCGGCGAGGACGGGCCGACGCACCAGCCGATCGAGCAGCTTGCCAGCCTGCGCGCGATCCCCGGCATGGTAGTGCTGCGCCCCGGCGACGCCAATGAAGTCGCCGAAGCGTGGCGCGTGGCGCTGCGCCTCAAGGAACATCCCTGCGCGCTGATCCTCAGCCGCCAGCCGCTGCCCACGCTCGACCGCAGCCGCTATGCCGCCGCCTCTGGCGTCGCGCGCGGCGCCTACGTGCTGGCCGACGCCGTGGGCGGGACGCCGCAGATCATCCTGATGGCGACCGGCAGCGAACTCTCGCTCGTCGCCGGCGCGCACGAGGCGCTGACGCGCGAGGGCATCCGCGCGCGCGTCGTCTCCATGCCGTCCTGGGAGTTGTTCGAGCAGCAGCCGGAGGAGTACCGCCGCGCCGTGCTGCCGCCGGAGGTCACGGCGCGGCTCGCGGTCGAGCAGGCGGCGGTGATCGGCTGGGACCGCTATGTCGGACCGCAGGGGCAGGTGATCGGGATGCGCAGCTTCGGCGCCTCCGCGCCGATCGGGCCGCTGCTCAACAAGTTCGGCTTTACGGCCGAGAAGGTGCTGGAAGCGGCGCGCGCGCTGGTGCGTCATGGCTGACGATTCCGCCGCGCCGGTCCAGGCACTTGACTCGATGCTGGCGGGCGACCCCGCCAGCCTTTCCGGCGCACCGCAGGCGCCGCCCACGACGCTGGTGATCTTCGGCGCCGGCGGCGACCTGACCAAGCGGCTGCTGATGCCGGCGCTGTACAATCTGTCGGCGGCGAAGCTGCTCGATGACCGTTTTCGCGTGATCGGCGTTGATCGTCTCGACGGCAACGATGAGACGTTCCGTCAGAAGCAGAGCGACACGATTACCGGCTTCCTCGCCGACCGCAGCGACCGCTCGGCCGCGCTCGATGAGACGGCCTGGACCTGGCTGCGCGGGCGCCTCGCCTATATCCAGGGCGACCTGCAGGACCCACGCACCTACCAGGCGATCGCCTGGCGGCTGAACGAGAGCGCGCAGGATCAGGGGCAGGCCAACTGCGTGTTCTATCTCGCCGTCGCCGACCGCTTCTTCGGTCCGATTATCGACCATCTCGCCGCCGAGAATCTGCTGCGGGAGGGCGAGGCTGCGTTCCGCCGCGTGGTGATCGAAAAGCCGTTCGGCCATGATCTCGCCTCGGCGCGCGCGCTCAACCAGCGCATCCTGAAAGTGCTGGACGAGAAGCAGATCTTCCGCATCGACCACTTCCTCGGCAAGGAGACGGTGCAGAACATCATGGCGCTGCGCTTCTCCAACGGACTGTTCGAGCCGCTGTGGCAGCGCGACCACATCGATCACGTGCAGATCACCGCGCTGGAGACGGTCGGCGTGGAAAGCCGCGCTAGGTTCTACGAGAACACCGGGGCGCTGCGCGACATGGTGCCCAACCACATATTCCAGCTCCTCGCCATGACCGCGATGGAGCCGCCGACCTCGTTCTCGGCCGATGCGGTGCGTACAGAGAAGGCGAAGGTGATCGACGCGCTCCATCCGCTCGATCCCGCGCAGGCGGTGGAGCGCGTGGTCCGCGGCCAGTACGCCGCCGGCACGCTGCGTGGCCAGCAGCTGCGCGGCTATCGCGAGGAACCCGGTGTTGCACCGGACTCGCACACCGAAACGTACGTGGCGCTGAAGCTGTTCATCGACAACTGGCGCTGGGCGGGCGTCCCGTTCTACCTGCGCACCGGCAAGCGCACCCACACCCGCAAGACCGAAATCGCGATCACCTTCAAGCAGGCACCCTATGCACTGTTCCGCGACACGCCGGTCGAGCGACTGACGCCGAACATCCTGACGCTGCACATCCAGCCGCGCGAGGGCGCGTCGCTGCAGTTCAGCGCGAAGATTCCCGGACCGGTGGTGCATCTGGGCGGCGTGCGCATGGATTTCAGCTATGCCGACTACTTCGGAAGCTCCAACAACACCGGTTACGAGACGCTGCTTTACGACGTGTTCACCGGCGACAACACGCTGTTCCAGCGTGCCGACAACATCGAGGCCGGATGGTCCGCGGTGCAGCCGGTGCTCGACGCCTGGGCGGCCGACCGCGGCGAGCTGTACCCCTATTCCGCCGGTACTGCGGGCCCGATCCAGGCCGACCGGCTGCTGATGCGCGACGGGCGACAGTGGATGAAGCTGACGTGACCGCGATCGCCACGCCCTGCGTGGTGGTCGTCATGGGCGTGGCCGGCAGCGGCAAGACCACCGTTGCCGAACTGTTGGCCGCGCGCCTGGACTGGCCGTTGCAGGAAGGCGACGCGCTGCACCCGCCGGCCAATGTCGCGAAAATGGCCGGCGGCACGCCGCTGACGGACGAAGATCGCTGGCCCTGGCTCGATCGCATCGCCGCCTGGATCGACGCGCGGCTGGCCGCGGGGCAGAGCGGCATCGTCACCTGCTCCGCGCTCAAGCGCAGCTATCGCGCCCGCATCATCGGCGCACGACGGGGCGTGCGGCTGGTGTTCCTCGACGGGGAGGAGGCGCTGCTGGCGTCGCGCATCGGCGCCCGGCGCGGCCATTTCATGCCGCCCTCGCTGCTGCGCAGCCAGCTCGCCACGCTGGAGAAGCCGGGCGAAGACGAACACCCGATCACCGTCGACGTTGGCCTGCCGCCCGAAGAACTGGTCGAGCGGATCATCGCCGCACTGGAGGCCGGATGAACGCCACACCCCGCATGACGCTGCTGCGCGCCGACATCACTACGCTCGACGTCGATGCGATCGTGAACGCGGCGAACACGTCGCTCCTCGGCGGCGGCGGCGTCGATGGTGCGATCCACCGCGCCGCCGGGCCGGACCTGCTGGCCGAGTGCCGCACCATCGGCGGCTGTCCGACCGGGGAGGCCCGGATCACGGGCGGCTACCGCCTGCCGGCGCGCTACGTGATCCACACCGTCGGCCCCGTGTGGCATGGCGGCAGCAAGGGCGAGCCGGCGCTGCTTGCCGCCTGCTACCGCAACAGCCTCGCTTTGGCGGCGGCGCATGGCGTGCGGCGGATCGCCTTCCCGGCGATCAGTTGCGGCGTCTATGGCTATCCGCCCGCGCAGGCCGCCGAGATCGCGGTACGCGAGTCGGCGGCGCATCTGACGCGCCACGACCTGCCGGAGCAGGTGATCTTCACCGCCTTCGACGCGGCGGTGTATGCCGCCTATGAGGCTGCCTTGCAGGCGCATGGGGCATGACGGCGATGGACCTGGAGGCCGAATACAACAACCGCGCCAAGGTAGCGGACTCGGCGGCGATCTCCGCGCGCTGGGAGCATGACGCGGCGGCCTTCCGCGCCACCCATCCGCACAGCGACCTCGCCCTGCCCTACGGCCCGACGCCGCGGCAGGCGATGGACATCTTCTGGCCTGGCGCGGGGCGGGAGGCGCCAGTCGCGATGTTCGTCCACGGCGGCTACTGGCAGCGGCTGGACCGGACCTGGTTCTCCCACTTCGCCCGCGGCCTGCTCGCGCATGGCGTGGCGGTCGCCATGCCCTCCTACGACCTCTGCCCGAGCGTCACACTGGCCGCGTTGGTCGAGCAGGTGCGCGATGCCGCGGCTTTTCTCGCGCGCCGGCACGGCGGGGGAATGCTGGCCGCCGGCCACTCAGCCGGCGGGCACCTCGCCGCCATGCTGCTGGCGACCGACTGGGCGGCGCGCGGGCTGACCGCCCCCGCCATCCGCGCCGCCTTGCCGATCAGCGGCCTGTTCGACCTCCCGCCGCTCACTCACACGAGTGTGAACGACGCGCTGGGGCTGGATGAGGCGGAGGCACGTCGCCTGTCGCCGCTGTTCCTGTCGCGCCCGGCCGGCACACTGCACGCCGTCGTCGGCGGCAACGAAGGCGTTGAATATATAAGGCAAAGCCGCAGCATTGCCGAAGCATGGGGGGGACGGTGGGAAGCACTGGGTGATCGAAACCACTACACCGTCCTTGAACCGCTCGGCGACCCTGAGTCGGCGATGGTACAGGTCGCACTGACGCTGATGTCAGGCTGAGAGGCGAACCGTCCTTGCCATGAAGCGTCTCCGCCTCCATGGCAATGGAGGTGGCGATGGCGGGGATGGATTGTCGGTCGGTGCGGTTCGACTTCCGCAGCCTTGCGGTGTTGGGCACGGTCATTTTTGTGGCGTGCGGGCTGACGCATCCGGTGCGCGCCGCCGAAGCGGCGGTCGGTTCGTCCGCACAGTTGCGCCGTCTCGCGGACCTGCCGCCCGTGCCGCCGCCGCCCGGAGAGCGCATCCGCGTCGATCACACCGGCCGGCGGGAGGCCGGCACGGCGTCGATCTATTCGCATTCCTTCGACGGTCGGACGATGGCGAACGGGCGCCGCTATGATCCCCGCGCCAGCATCGCTGCCAGCCGCTCGTTACCGCTCGGCACGCAGGCGCGCGTCACCAATCTGCAGACCGGCCAGTCCACCGATGTCACCATCGCGGACCGCGGCCCGTTCATCGCCGGCCGCGTGGTCGATCTGACGCCGCGCGCGGCCGAGGCGATCGGCCTGACCTGGAAGGAAGGGCTGGCCCCGGTGATCGTCGCCCCGATCGCCGTCCCGCAGCCGGACGGCAGCCTCAAGCCAGGTGCCGGCGCGGCCAGCCAGCAGAACCGCGAGGCGGCCAGCCGCTGACCGCGGCGCCGCCGTCAGTCGCCGCCGCCATCCCCATCGCCATCGCCACCGCCGAACCCGCCCATGCCGCCATATCCCGGCGCGGCGCCATAGCCGTCCCCGCCGTACGACCCCATCGGCGCCCCGTACCCTGCGCATCCCGCGAGCAAGCCCATGATCGCAATCGCCGCGACGATCTGTATCAACTTGTTCATTGTCACCCGCCCGCTTGGACTGATCCTTTTCTATCTAGAACTCGCCGAGTAAGGCGCATAATAAAAACTTTGATTTTGTCATTCTTTTTATGGGATCTAGGTGTTCATGTGGTGGGCGCGGCTCGGCCGCCGGCCAGATCGCGCACGGCCTCGGCCAGCGCGATCGCAGCGGTCAGACCTGGGCTTTCGATGCCGAACAGGTTGATCAGGCCCGGCACGCCGTGAGCCGCCGGCCCCTGAATAATGAAATCCTGTTTCGCAATTGCCGGTGGCACGATCTTCGGCCGCACGCCGGCATAGCCCGGCTGCAGCGCCCCATCCGGCAGTGCCGGCCAGTAGCGGCGGATGGCGTCGTAGAACGAGTCCGCCCGCGCCGGATCGACGCCATACTCCGGCGCCGGTACCCACTCCACGTCCGGCCCGAACCGCGCCTGTCCGGCGAGGTCGATGGTCAGATGGACGCCCAGGCCGCCGGGAACCGGCACCGGATAGATCAACCGGCCGAACGGGTTGTGGCCGGCGAGAACAAAGTAGCTGCCCTTGGCGTAGTAGGGCGTGGGAATGAGTTGAGTCGGCATCCCGGCAATGCCGCGCGCCACCTCCGGCGCGCGCAGGCCGGCGGCATTGATCACGACGCGTGCTCGCAGCCCCATCGGGTCCGCCCCGCCGACCTCAAGGGTCACCCCCTCGCCGGTGACGCTCCCGCCGATGACGGGCGCATGGAAGACGAACAGGGCGCCCGACGCCTCCGCCTCGCCTTGCAGGGCCAGCATGTAGGCATGGCTGTCCACGATCCCGGTCGAGGGCGAGAGCAGTGCGGCGGTGCAGGCCAGCGCCGGTTCCAACGCCCGCGCCTCGGCGGCGGTCAGCAGGCGCAGGTCGTCCACGCCGTTGGCCGCGGCGGCGGTGCGGATGCCTTCCAGTCTGGCGACCTCGGCCTCGTCGGTCGCGACAATCAGCTTGCCGCAATTGCGGAACGCCACGCCTCGGCTGCGGCAGAACTCGTAAAGCATGCGCTTTCCGGCCACGCAGAACCGCGCCATCAGGCTGGCGCGCGGGTAGTAGATGCCGGCGTGGATCACCTCGCTGTTGCGGCTGGAAGTCTCGGTGCCAATCCCCTCGGCCGCCTCCAGCACCAGCACTTCGCGCCCGGCCTTGGCCAGCGCGCGGGCCACTGCGATGCCGACCACGCCGGCGCCGATCACCACGCATTCGATCTCGTCCATCCGCGCACCTGTCCGCCGCCACCACCAGCGTGGAATGCCGAGGCCGGCGCGGCAAGCCGCCGGGACGAATGGCCGGCGGGCGGGAAAATCGTGTCACCGGAGGTGAATTGCGGTTTAACTGCGCCGCGCCATCTGTTGCCGGTGGTCCGCCTTCCGAGGTCGCCGATGCGCCTTTGCCCGCCCCTGCCCCATGCCGCGTTTGCACTGCTGCTGGCCCTGCTGGCCGCTTCCCCGGGGCATGCGCAGTTCGGCGGCGGCCCGCCGGCGGTCGGCACCACCACGGTGCGCCGCCAGCCGGTCACCGAGAGCAGCGAGTTCATCGGCCGCGTGCAGGCGATCGATAAGGTCGATCTGGTGCCCCGCGTCACCGCGTTCCTTGAGGAGATCCATTTCACCGAGGGCGCCGAGGTGAAGCAGGGCGACCTGCTGTACGTGCTGGAGCGCGGGCCGTTCGAGGCTGATGTCGCGGCCAAGCAGGCCGCGGTCGCGCAGACCCAGGCGCTGCTGCGCAACGCCACCATCACGCTCAACCGCGCCCAGTCGCTGCTCAACACGCCGGCCGGGCAACGTTCGGTCTATGACGACGCGCTGGCCCAGCAGGGCAGCTACGCCGCGCAACTGCAATCCGCAGAGGCGCAGTTGCGCGCGTCGATGATCAATCTCGCTTACACGGAAATCCGCGCGCCGGTCGCCGGCCGGATCACGCGCACCAACGTCACCGTCGGCAACGTGGTCAGCCCCTCGTCGGGCGCGCTCGCGACGATCTACAGCCAGGACCCGATGTACGTGCTGTTCCCAGTGTCCACGCGCGCGGCACTGGACCTGCGCAGCCGGTTCGCCGGCAAGAGCGGGCTGGGCGCGGTGGTGGTGAAGCTGCGGCTCGCGGACGGCAGCATCTTCGGCCAGACCGGAAGGCTCGACTATATCGAGCCGACCATCGCGACCAGCACCGATACGGTGATCTTCCGCGCCCACGTGCCCAACCCGCTGGTGCCCGGCCGCACGCCCTCCGATCCCACGCCGCGCGAACTGGTGGACGGCGAGTTTGTCACTGTCCTGTTGGAAGGCGTCGAGCCGGCGCTGGCGCTGGCGATCCCGCGCGCCGCCGTGCTGACCGACCAGCGGGGCAACTACGTGTATGTCATCGGCCCCGGCAACCATGCCGAGCAGCGGCGCATTCAGCTCGGCCAATCGACGCCGGCGACCGCGGTCGTGCTCGGCGGACTGACTGAAGGCGAGGCGGTGGTCGTGGATGGGTTGCAGCGCGTGCGGCCCGGCATCGTTGTCAACCCCGCCCCTGCGGTCGCCGGCCCGTCAGGGAGTAACGGCGCCAAGGCGCCGGGCTGAACGCATGTTCTCAGCGATCTTCGTCGATCGGCCGCGACTGGCGATCGTCATCGCCATCCTGATGACGCTGGCCGGGCTGATCGCGCTGACGCGCATCCCCGTGGCACAGTTCCCCGACATCGTGCCGCCGCAGGTGACGGTGACGACACGCTATCCCGGCGCCTCCGCCGCGGTGGTCGAGGCGACGATCGCGCAGCCGATGGAGGCACAGGTCAACGGCGTTGACCGCATGATCTACATGAAGTCGAACAGCGCCAACGACGGCAGCTATTCGCTCACGGTCAGCTTCGAGATCGGCACCGACCCCGACATCGACGTGGTCAACGTCAACAACCGGGTGCAGACCGCGCTGTCGAAACTGCCACCGGAAGTGCAGCTCGAAGGTGTGACGGTCCAGAAGCGCAGTTCGGCAATCCTGGAATTCCTGCAGTTCTACAGCGAGGACGGCAAGCTCGATCCCCTGTTCATCAGCAACTACATCACCATCAACGTGCTCGACCGGCTCTCGCGCGTGCCGGGAGTCGGACAGGCGTTCGTATTCGGCGCGATGGACTATTCCATGCGCATCTGGTTCGACACCAACCGGCTGGTCAGTCTGGGCCTGATGCCATCGGACATCATCGCCGCGATCCAGTCACAGAACGAGCAGAGTGCGATCGGGCGAATCGGCGCGCGGCCGACCACGGACGCAACACAGTTCCAGCTCAATCTGCAGACCCAGGGGCGACTGGTCTCGCCCGAGCAATTCGGCCGCATCATCGTGCGCGCGAATCCCGACGGGTCGGTGCTGCGCGTTGCCGACGTGGCACGCGTCGAACTCGGTGCCGCGACGATGGACACGCTGAGCCGGCTGAACGGCAAGCCGGCCATCTCGATCGGCATCTACCTCGCTCCCGGCTCGAATGCGGTGAACACCTCGCGGCTGGTCGCACAGACGCTGGAGCAGTTGTCGCACCGCTTTCCATCGGGGCTGAAGCAGGCGGTGTTCTGGGACAGCTCCCGCTTTGTCGCCGACACGATTGACGAGGTCATCCGCACGCTGATCGAGGCCTTCGTCCTCGTCGTGCTGGTGGTGTTCCTGTTCCTGGGCAACCTGCGGGCGACCATCATTCCCTCCGTCGCCGTGCCGGTGAGCCTGATCGGTACCTTCGCGGTGCTGCTTGCCCTCGGATATTCCGCCAACACGATTTCGCTGCTGGCGCTCGTGCTCGCGGTCGGCATCGTTGTCGATGACGCGATCGTGGTGGTCGAGAATGTCGAGCGGGTGATGAGCGAGCACCCTGAGTTGACCCCGGCAGAGGCGACGAAACGGGCGATGCGGCAGATCACCGGACCGGTGGTTGCGATCTCCTTGGTGCTCCTTTCGGTGTTCGTACCGATCGGTTTCATCCCCGGCATCTCCGGCCAATTGTTCCGCCAGTTCGCCGTGACCATCAGCGTCGCCATGACGATCTCGGCGATCAACGCGCTGACGCTGTCGCCGGCGCTGTGCGCGCTGTTCCTGCGCCACGAGGGCCGCCGCCGCGGCATCATGGGCGCGGTTCTGCGGAGCATCGACGTCGTGCGCGACGGCTATGCTGCGATCGTGCGGCGCATGTTACGCCTGGCTGTGCTCTCGGTGCTGCTCGTCGCGATCGCCGGCGGCGGCATCGCCTGGCTTGGCCTGCGCACGCCGACCGGCTTCCTACCGGAGGAGGACCAGGGTGCCTTCTTCATCGCCGTGCAATTGCCCGATGCCGCCTCCGTCTCGCGCACGCGCGACGTGGCGGCGCGCGTGGAGGATATGGTGCGCAAGCTGCCGCAGGTGCAGCGAGTGCTCTCCATCGTCGGCTTTTCGCTGCTCGACCGCGCTGCGCAGAGCAACGCCGCTTTCATCGTCGTGCGGCTCAAACCGTTCGCGGACCGCACGGAGGCCGCCGACCGCGCGCAGGCAGTGATCGGGCGCGTGTTCGGGGCGGCGCAACAGATCCGCTCGGCAATGGTGTTTCCGTTCAACCTGCCGCCGATCATCGGGCTTTCGACCAGCGGCGGCTTCGAATACCAATTGGAGGACCTGGAGGGGCGCGACCCTGCTGAGATGGGGAGCGTGATGGGCGGGCTGATCGGCGCGGCCAATGCCGATCCGCACCTCTCCACGGTCTTCTCCACCTTCACCGCGACCAACCCGAGCCTGTATCTCGACATCGACCGCGACAAGGCGCAGGCACTCGGCGTGAATGTCAGCGACATCTTCACCGCGCTGCAGGCAACTCTCGGCGGCATCTACGTCAACGACTTCAATCTGTACGGTCGCACCTGGCAAGTGAACATCCAGGGGGAGGACGCCGACCGCAGCGATATCCCGGCGATCTGGCGCATCTACGTGCGCAACAGCAAGGGCACCATGGTGCCGCTGCGCAGCCTCGCGTCCCTGCGCTACGAACTCGGGCCGCAGACGATCAGCCGCTACAACAACTATCGCTCCGTCACCATCAACGGCAAGCCGCGCGCGGGCGTGTCGTCGGGGGACGCGCTGGCGGCAATGGCGCAACTGTCGGCCCGTACGCTGCCGCCGGGCTATGATTTCGAATGGACCGGCACCGCCTACCAGGAAATCCAGGCGAGCGGGCAGACCGGGATGCTGCTGGGGCTGGCAGTCCTGTTTGCCTATCTGTTCCTGGTGGCGCTGTACGAAAGCTGGGTGATCCCGGTGCCGGTGCTGCTGTCGGTCAGTGCCGGTGTGCTGGGCGCCTTTATCGGCCTGCGTGCGTTCGGCCTGCCGCTCGACCTCTACGCGCAGATCGGGCTCGTGGTGCTGATCGCGCTGGCGGCCAAGAACGGCATCCTGATCGTGGAGTTCGCCAAGGAGCAGCGCGAGGCTGGCCTGTCGATCCGCGAGGCGGCGGCACTAGGCGCGCGGATGCGGTTCCGCGCGGTGATGATGACCTCGATCGCCTTCATCCTCGGGCTGCTGCCGCTGGTCTGGGCGAACGGCGCGGCGATGCTGAGCCGCCACGCGGTTGGTACGCCGGTCTTCGCCGGCATGATCGGCGCCACCTCGGTCGGCGTGTTCCTGATCCCGATGCTCTACGTCACGTTCCAGACACTGCGTGAGCGGGTCGGGCGCGGAGGAACCCGGCACCACCGGCGGGAACGCGCACGCGAGGCGGCCCATGGCGACTGACCGCCCCGCCCCCCTTGGCCTTTCGCCGCCACGCCCTAGACTGGACGCTGAACCAACCGCACGAGACCGGGAGAGAGATTGCCCATGACGAAGTTCGGCCTTGCCCAGCCCGTCCGCCGCGTCGAGGACCCGCGCCTGCTCAAGGGTGGCGGTTCCTACACCGACGACGTGACCCCGCCCGGCACCGTGCATGGCGTCGTGCTGCGCAGCCCGCATGCCGCCGCCCGTATCACGGCGATCGACACCGCGGCGGCAAAGGCGATGCCGGGCGTGCTCGGCGTGTTCACCTGCGCCGACCTCAACGCCGACGGGATCGGCGGTCTGCCCTGTGCGGCCCCGGTGAAGAACCGCGACGGCTCGGCCCAGGTCGTGCCGCCGCACCCGGTGCTGGCAGACGGCATGGTGCGTCATGTCGGCGACCCTGTCGCCTTCGTGGTCGCGGAGAATACCAGGCTCGCCCGTGACGCGGCCGAGGCGATCGCGGTCGAATACGACATCCTGCCCGCCATCACCGACCTCGGCGCCGCGATGGATGACGGCGTGCCGCAGGTCTGGCCGGAGGCGAAGCGCAATGTCGTGTTCGACTGGCAGATCGGCGACAAGGACAAGACCGAGGCGCTGTTCAGTCAGGCCGCGCATGTCACGCGCCTGACCGTGGTCAACAATCGTATCGTCGTCGCCTCGATGGAAGCGCGCGCGGCGCTCGCGGAATTCGACGCCGCGAGCGGTCGGTGGACGCTGCGCACCAACACGCAGGGCGGGTGGCTGCTGAAGGATCTGATGGCGGCGGCGGTGTTCAAGGTGCCGGCGGACAAGTTCCGCGTCATCACGCCCGATGTCGGCGGCGGCTTCGGCATGAAGCTGTTCCTCTATGCCGAGCACGTGCTGACTTGCTACGCGGCGCGCCGGCTCGGACGCCCGGTCAAGTGGGTGTCGGAACGGTCGGAGGCGTTCCTCGCCGACACGCAGGGGCGCGACAACATCACACTGGGCGAGATCGCGACCGACAAGGACGGCAGGTTCCTCGCGCTGCGCACGCGCAACGTCGCCAACATGGGTGCCTATCTCTCGACCTTCGGCCCGTTCATCCCGACCATCGCGGGTACCGGCGTGCTGGCGAGCGTGTACGGGTTTCAGTCGGTGTACGCGAACGTGATCGGCGTGTTCACCAACACCGTCCCTGTTGATGCCTATCGCGGCGCCGGCCGGCCTGAGAGCAACTATCTGGTCGAGCGGCTGATCGACGCCACCGCGCGCGAACTCAAGATCGACCGCGTCGAACTGCGCCGGCGCAATATGGTCGGCCCAAGCGCCATGCCGCACACCACGCCGGTCGGCAAGACCTATGACAGCGGTGATTTCCGCGTCGTGCTCGACGCCGCGCTGAAGAACGCCGACTGGGCCGGCTTCGCGGCGCGGCGGGCGGAGGCGGCGAAGCGCGGCAAGCGCCGCGGCATCGGCCTGTCGTACTACCTGGAGGCGACCGGCGGCGCGCCCACCGAGCGGGCGGAAATCCGCTTCGCCGATGATGGCTTCGTCGATGTCTATGTCGGCACGCAATCGACCGGCCAGGGGCACGAGACCGCTTATGTCCAGCTCACCGTCGATCGGCTCGGCGTGCCGGGCGAGAAGGTGCGGGTCAAGCAGGGCGACACCGACACGATCCCGACCGGCGGCGGCACTGGCGGCGCGCGCAGCCTGTATTCCGAGGGTCAGGCGATCCTCCTGACCGCCAACACCGTCATCGAGAAGGGCAAGAAGGCCGCGTCCGAAATGCTGGAGGCCGCGCCGGCCGACATTGCATTCGAGCAGGGTCGCTTCGCCATCGTCGGCACCGATCGCGGCGTCGATATCCTGACGCTCGCCGCGACCCAGCGGCAGCGTGCGGCCAGGGGCGAGGACGTGACCATGCTGGACGCCGCCGAGGTGGCGGAGATCAAGGCGCACACCTTCCCCAACGGCTGCCACATCGCCGAGGTGGAGATCGACCCGGAAACGGGCATGACGCGCATCGTGCGCTATTCCGTCACCGATGACGTGGGCAAGGCGGTCAATCCGCTGATCGTGCGCGGCCAGGTGCATGGCGGCGTCGCTCAGGGGCTCGGCCAGGCGATGCTGGAACGCACCGCCTATGACCGCGAGTCTGGCCAGTTGCTCTCCGGCAGCTTCATGGACTATGCGCTGCCGCGCGCCGACGACCTGCCGGACATCAACGTCGATCTGATCGAGGTGCCCTGCGTCTCCAACCCGCTCGGCGTCAAGGGCGCGGGCGAGGCCGGGGCAGTCGGCAGCCCGCCGGCGGTGATCAACGCCGTGGTCGATGCGTTGAGCGGGGACGGCGTCACCCATATCGACATGCCGGCCACACCGGAAGTCGTCTGGCGGGCGCTGGCCGCGCGCAAGGCGGCCTGAGCGGATGTGCGGCCTGCCCTGAGCAACCCGTTACGCGGTGAGGCGTTCACTCGCGGAACCACCAACAGGGGAGCACAGGGCATGGCCAGCACGAATGACACCGGCACAGACGCCCGCGAGCAGATCCGCCAGTTGCGCGAGCAGGTGGACACATTGATGCGCGAGCGGGTCACGCCAGCGGTGTCCAACGCCGCCGCACGCGCGCAGGAGGCGGCACAGCACGCGCGCGAAGCGGCTCAGCATGCGCGCGAAGTGGCGCACGAGCAGACCGAGGCATTCTCCAACCGCGTGCGCGAGATGCCGATCACCTCGGTGCTGATCGCGGCGGCAGCGGGGTTCCTGATCGGCCGCATCTCGCGCTAGCGGATGCGCAGCCTCAAGCTCGCCAAGATCGCGGCGCAGGCGGAACTGCTGCGCCTGCGCCGCTACGGCGACCGCCAGATCGGACGGGCGGTCCTTGGCGCAGTCGCGCTGGTCTTTCTGCTGGCCTGCGTCGCTGTGCTGCATTTTGCCGGCTATTTCGCGCTGCTCCGAGCCGGCATCGCGCCGGTCTGGGCCACGCTGATCGTCGCCGGCGTCGATCTGCTGCTGGCGCTCGCCCTCGGGCTGGCCGCATTGCGCAACAAGCCCGGCCGGCTGGAGCGCGAGGCGCTGGACGTAAGGCTGGCGGCGCAGCATCAGCTGATGGAAGCGGCGGCGACGACCGCGGTGGTCGCCCCGGTACTGCGTTCGCTGGGACTGCGCAAGGCGTACGGGCTGGCGCTGGCGGCGCTGACGGCGCGGTATCTGACCGGCCGGTACTGACGCCTCGCCGGGCGCGGCGCGGCCGGCTAGAACCGGCGGACCGCAAGAGGGACGCCCCGCGCATGACCGATGCCCCGATGACTGACCTCAGCGTGATCGCCAGCGAAGAAGGCCGCATCGGGCGGCTGCTGCTGAACCGGCCGAAGGCGCTCAACGCGCTGGACCATGCCATGATCCTCGCGCTCCGCGCGGCGCTGGCAGCGTGGCAGGAAGCGCCCGGTGTTCATGCCGTGGTGATCGACAGCGCCTCGGACCGCGCCTTCTGCGCCGGCGGCGACATCCGCGCCATCCGCAGTCACGCGCTGGCCGGCGAGGCGGATGACGTGGAGCGGTTCTTCGCCGAGGAATATGCGCTCAACGCCGAGATCGCGCGCTTCCCAAAGCCCTACGTCGCGCTGATCGACGGAATCTGCATGGGCGGGGGCATCGGCGTCTCGGTGCACGGGCAGGTGCGCGTGGCGACCGAGCACGCGGTGTTCGCCATGCCGGAGACGGCGATCGGCATGTTCCCCGATATCGGCGCGACATTCTTCCTTCCCCGCCTGCCGGGCGCGCTCGGCCTCTATCTGGGGCTGACCGGGCAGCGGATGACCGGAGCCGACGCGGTCCATGCCGGTTTGGCCACGCACTTCGTCCCCCGCGCCAAGCTGCCCGCCTTGCGCGCGGCCATGATCGCCGACGGCGCCGCCGCGGTCGCGCCGCTGGCCGAGACCCTGCCGCCATTCTCGCTGGCGCCCCACCGCGCCGCCATCGACCGCTGCTTCTCAGCCGCCTCGGTGCCGGAGATCGTCTCACGGCTGGAGGCGGAGGACAGCGCCTGGGCGCGCGAGACGCTGGCGACCCTGGGCACGATGTCGCCCTCAGCGCTGTGCTGGTCGTTCGCCGCCGTCACCCGCGGCGCCACGCTGGAGCTGCCGGCGGCACTGGCGGCGGAGCTTCGACTGACGCGCCACGTCACCCGGCACGCTGACTTCGCCGAGGGCGTGCGCGCGATGGTGGTGGACAAGGACCGCAAGCCGCGTTGGACCCCGCCCACGCTCGATCAGGTTGACCCCGCGACGATCGCGGCAATGCTGGACTGAGCCCGGCCGGTTGAGCCTGGCCCGGCTGCAGGCTAAGTTTTGATTGATCCGGCGCCGGGTTAGCACAGCGGTAGTGCAGCGGTTTTGTAAACCGAAGGTCGGGGGTTCGATCCCCTCACCCGGCATCGGACCCTTCGATGGTTTGCACCGCTTTTCCCGGCACCCGTTCCGTGTCGTCACTCCTGAGCGCTGGCCAAGCGTCGCCGGACCCGTTTCTCGGCCTCCAGAATCAGCGCGAGCGCGAACCCGGCCGCGATAATCGGCAATCCGTCGGCGAGCGGATCGAGCGGGCGCGTGGCGAAGAGTGCCTGTAGCGGCGGCGCGTAGGTGAAGGCGAGCTGAAGCAGGATCACGGAGCCCAGCCCGATCTGTACCGCTCGCGCCCCCATCGCGCCCCGCAGCGAGAAGGACATGCTGCGCTGGTAGCGGACGCTGAAGAGATAGGCGATCTCCAGAACGACAATCGCGTTCACCACCGCGGTGCGCGCCGACTCCAGCGGCAGCCCCCGCCGCTGCGACCAGGCAAAGATCGCGAATGCGGCGAGCGCGAACAGCACCGAAACGAAGATGATGCGCCAGAGCAGGAAGCCGAAGAGCAGCGGCTCGGTCGGCGCGCGTGGCGGGCGGCGCATGATATCGGGTTCTGCCGGCTCGAAGGCGAGCACGAGGCCCAGCGTCGCCGCCGTGACCATGTTGATCCAAAGGATCTGCACCGGCGTCACCGGCAGAGTGAGCCCGAGCAGGATCGCTGCCACGACCGTCAGCGCCTCGCCGCCGTTGGTCGGCAGCGTCCAGCCGATCACTTTCTGGACGTTGTCATAGACGGTACGCCCCTCATGGACCGCGGCAGCGATCGTTGCGAAATTGTCGTCGGCCAGTACCATCTCGGCGGCCTCCTTCGCCGCCTCGGTCCCCTTGCGCCCCATGGCGACACCGACATCGGCGCGCTTGAGCGCGGGCGCATCGTTCACGCCATCACCGGTCATCGCCACGATGGCGCCTTCGGCCTGCAGCGCCTCGACGAGGCGCAGCTTGTGCTCCGGGCTGGTGCGGGCGAACACGTCGCTCTCACTGGCCCGCGCGCGCAATGTCACGTCATCGAGCCGGTCGAGTTCCGCCCCCGTCACAACCAGGGCAGCGCCACGCAGCCCGACCTGGCGGGCGATGGCGCGCGCTGTTGCGGCGTGGTCACCGGTGATCATCTTCACGCGGATGCCGGCTGCCTGGCACTCCGCCACGGCGGCAACCGCCTCGTCGCGGGGCGGGTCGATCAGGCCCAGCAGCCCGAGCAGCACGAGCCCGCGGTCCACTAGGTCGGGTCCCAGCTCCTCGGTGGTGTGCGGCAACTCGCGCAAGGCAACGGCGATCACGCGCATGCCTTCCGAGGCGAGTGCCTCCGCGCGGGCGTCCCAGGCGGCAACGTCGAGCGCTTCGTCCCCCGCCGCGCCACGCTGGCGCTCGCACATGACAAGCAGCCGCTCCGGCGCACCCTTGATGCAGGCGAAGCCGTGGCCGTGCCCGGCATGCAGCGTCGCCATGTAGCGATGACGGGCATCGAAGGGAATTTCGTCGCGGCGCGGGAAGCGTAGGCGCGTAGCCTCCGGCACCTCGCCGGCACGGGCGGCAAAGGCCAGCAGCGCGCCTTCCATCGGGTCTCCGTCCACCACCCACCCCGACCCGGCCACCTCGCGCAGCGTTGCGTCATTGCACAGGGTGGCAGCGCGGGCGAGTTGGGCGAGCAGCGAAGCGGCGTCCGCTCCGGGCGGCTCGCCGTCGTGGAGTACCGCGCCATCGGGAGCATAGCCGGCTCCGGTCACCTCAAAGCGTCCGAAGGCCGTCTCGACCGCGGCCACCGTCATCTCGTTGCGCGTCAGGGTGCCTGTCTTGTCGGAGCAGATGACGGAGACCGAGCCAAGCGTCTCCACGGCCGGCAGACGTCGCACGATGGCATTGCGCCCCGCCATGCGCCGCACGCCGATCGCGAGCGCGATCGTCAGTACCGCCGGCAGCCCCTCCGGGATCGCGGCCACCGCGATCCCGACCACTGCCATGAACGCCTCCTCGACATCGTAAGCGCGCACGAGCCAGGCGAAGGCAAAAACAATAGCCGAGAGACCGACGATGACGCCCGTCAGCCGCCGGGCGAAGATTGCCATCTGGCGCAGCAACGGTGTGGTGAGTTGCTGCACACCCGCGAGCAGGGCACTGATCCGCCCGAGTTCCGTCGCCGCCCCGGTCGCGACGACGACCCCGGTGCCCTGGCCGGTCGCGACCAGCGTGCCGGAGAACGCCATCGAGGCGCGGTCGCCGAGCGGCGCCTCCGCCCTCACCGGCGCGGCGGCCTTCTCCGCCGGCACGGATTCGCCGGTAAGCGCCGCCTCCTCGATGCGCAACCCTCGTGCGCGCGTCAGGCGCAGATCGGCCGGGACCTTGTCGCCGGCTTCAAGCAGGACGAGATCGCCTGGCACCAGGTCCGCCGCCTCGACCGTAAGCCTTTTGCCGTCGCGCAGCACGGAGGCATGCGGCGTCAGCATGTCGCGGATCGCACCCAGTGCCTGCTCGGCCCGCCCCTCCTGAACGAAGCCGACGATCGCGTTCACGAGCACCACACCAAGGATCACGCCGGAATCGACCGGATGACCCAGCGCCGCCGTGACCACCGCCGCAGCGAGGAGGACGTAGATCAGCAGGTTGTCGAACTGCGCGAGGAAGCGGCGCAGCGGACCGCGCGCCCTGGCAGCCGGCAGGCGGTTCTGCCCATGCACGGCGAGGCGCCGCGCGGCCTCTCCGGCGCCAAGCCCTTCCGGGCCTGAAGCCAGGCGCGCCAGCACGTCCTCGGCGGGCAGCGCGTGCCAAGCCACGCCAGCCGCTGCGCCAGCTTCCGCGGGCTGCGGCGCCGCGCCCCGCTGACCCTCGGATGGGGCGTCGCCGGCGGCCATTCTCAGTCGCCGCCCGCGGCCGCCGCCGGCAGCGGCGTCGGTCCCCGCACCATCATCACGTCGCAGGGCAAGAGAGTCAGCAGCAACTCCGCGGTGCTGCCGAGCAGGAAGCCGGGCAGGCCACTGCGTCCCTGCGTGCCCAGCACAACCAGATCAACCGGCCGATCCTGAATATAGGCACAAAGCAGTTCGGCCGGCGACCCGAACTCTATGACGGACGTCATCCTGGCGAAAGCCGCCGGCGGTGCCTGGACACGCGACAGGAAGTCGGCGCACTCCGCCGTCGCGGTCGCGCGGAATTCATCGCGGTGAACATCCCGGTCGATCAGGCCCTCAAAGGGAACGCGGAACGCGTGGAACAGCGTGAAGTGCGCCTCGGGGAACAGGCGCAGCGCGGATTCGAGGGCGTGTCGCGACGGCTCCGAAAAGTCGGTCGCCACGACCAGTTCCGCATAGGGCCGGTGCGGCCGGCATTTCACCACCAGCACCGGCACTGGCGTCCGGCGGACAAGCCAATCGACCGTCGTGCCGAGAATGGCGGGCGCGAGCATCCTGTCACGCGCAATGCCGGTCACGATGAGGTCGCAACCCCGCTCGACCGCCTGCCGCAGAATGGCCGCGGCCGGCTCACCGTGGTCGAGAATCACCTCCCATTCCACCCGCCGGTCCGCGATGTCGGCCCGAATCCGCCGTTCGGCGATCCGGGCCGCGGCGGACGGGCCGCGCCATGACGGCACGTCCGACGGCTCGGCTTCCAGCACGTGCAGCACCGCGAGCCTGGCGCCCCACTGCTCGGCGAGCAGGGCAGCCCGGTCCTGGGCTCGGTCGCAACGGCAGCTCAGATCCGTGGCCAGCAGGATCCACCGTGACGAACCGCCCTGGCTGCTCCGCGGAGGTGCCGTCGTGGACATCGATGCATTCCTCCGGTCCAGACGCCTCGTGCGTCCTGCTGCCTAAAATCTCTCGCCTGTTTCTTACTCTCGCCGACAACGGCGCCATGACTCAGGTCAATCTTCGGTGCGTGATCGGCAAATGGCGCGGCTGGTTGTCGATCGATACGGGAGAGAGGTCGGGCCAAGACGCGGCATCGCGATGCCCAGCCGCCACGGCACAACCGTGCAGCACGATACGCGTGATCGCGGCGCCCGCAGCGTCGCAATCCCGCGCGCGCAGGCGTCCCGTCTCCAGCGTCATGCGGGCTATCACGTCGAATTAGGCATAGAACTGCGTTGCCGACCACAGCAGTATGAAGAAGTGGCGCGGAGCGACCGAGCGCAGCTTGCCGGCGGCGATCCAGCCCTCGATGACGGCCGACTTGCGGCGGGTGATCGCCTGGATCGCCGCGCGATCCGCGCGCAAGAGAAACCGCGCGCCGCGGATCCACTCGATTGCGAAAATCTACGACTCCATCAGCCGCCGCCGGGAATAGTCGAGCTTGGTGAGGACATGCGCAGCGATCGCCTGCTGCGGCATCGCGTTCCGGGACGATGCAGTCGAACGAGGCGTTCCCGCCGCTCAGCAGATCGTCGATGATGGCACGGTAGATCGCCTCCTTGCCGAAACAATAGTGGGACACGCTGACCTCGGGCGGCGCGGCGATCTTGGCGATATGCGTGCCGACTCCGAGTTCGGCATCCACGTGTTTGCGACTTGTCACGGCGCTGCCCTTGGTCCGCTGCCCGGTGGTATGCCGGTATCGCGTGCGCGGCTGCCGCCGTCACGTGGATTGCGGAAAGCCCGACACTCCGGGCGAATCGCCACGATGAAAGACCTGACGCTTCGGTCAGACCGCCAATAGGCCGGATGGCAGGAGAAAACGGGGGCGGCGGTGCGCCGGACGCTGCGGAACACGATGCGCGACGTGCTGCGCGACTGGCATGCAGACCTCGATCCCGGCTGCCAGTCTGTGCTCAGCGGCATCGAGCCGGATTTTCCCGCGATCGATCCGGCGCTGGAACTGGGCGCGTGGCGGCCGGTATTTCCGGTGCGCCGCGGCAAGCGGATGCCCGGCGCGCCGCAGGGCGGTCACATGTTGCGCGCGCTCGACGGGATCACGCCGGAATGCGTGCGCCGCGTCGTGATCGGGCAGACCCCCTACCCCGACCCGCGCTTCTCCACCGGCCGTACCTTCGAGGCCGGAAATGTCGCCGAACAGCGAAAGCCGGACCAGTTACTTTCGGTCAGCGTGCGCACCTTTCCCAGCGGATTGTGGCGGCGCGCATCGGAGGCAACGGTTACGCGCGGACCACGCAAGTCTAGCGCCGCGTGCTGGCCGGCACTGTGAACTCCCGGCAAATCCTGATGCTCTCCGGCATCGGAGATGCTGGCGCGCTGGCGCGGCACGGCATCCCACTCGTGCATCACCTGCCGGGTGTGGAGCAGAACCTGCAGGACCGTTTAGATTGCTGCCTGTCTACGAACCCCTCAAGCTGGTGACATTGTACTGCGATCTGCCCGCCGACCGGGTCTTATGGTCGATCTTCGCAGGCATGGCGTTTGGGGCGCGGGTTCGCTGCCACCTTCGCCTACGAGGCTGATGCTTTCTTGAAGCCGCACCCGGACCTGATCGCGCCCGACATCCAGGCGCAGTTGATGCCGGTGCTGCAGCGGACGGCCGACCGGCACTGGCCGAAGCTGGCGGCGGCGCCGCGGTGGAGGCCAATCACGGCTTCACCATTCGCCTCGGCCCGGTCAATCCGCAAAGTCGTGGTGGGATCGCGCTGCACTCCGCAAGACCTCACGATCCGCCGCTGATCCACACTAATTACCTCGCCAGCATCTTCGACCGCGACACCGCGACAACGGCGGTTCACATGATGCGCGAGGTGATCGTCCAGCCCGCCTTCGACAGCCCGCTGAGACGCGAACTCGCGCCGGGGCCGGAAGATCAGAGCGACGCCGATTTGCAGGATTGGCTCAAGGGCGCTGCGATGACGACGCTGCATCCGGTCGGGACGTGCAGGATCGGACGGGGGGCCGAAGGCAGTGGTGGACGCAGAGTTGTGCGTCCACGGCATCGCGGGGCCGCGGGTCGCCGATGCCTCGATCATTCCGGTCATCTCCAGCGGCAACACCAATGCGCCGACCATCATGATCGCGGAAAAGGCGGCTACCCTGCTGCGCGATGAACGGGCATGATCGCCCCGCGCACGCAGGGAAGCGAAACATGATCGTCGATCACCGCACCTACACCTTCCGCCCCGGCACGATGGGCAAATGGCTGAAGAAATACGAGACCGAGGGCCTGCCGATACAGAAGCGGCATCTCGGCACCTTCATGGGCTTGTTCACCACCGAGATTGGCAATCTGCATCAGGTGGTGTTCTTATGGGGCTACGCGAGTCTCGCGGACCGGGAGACGCGGCGCGCGGCGATGGCCGAGGATCCGGCCTGGCAGACCTTCATCTCCGAGGTCTGGGCGCTCGACGCCCTCCAGGCGCAGGAGATCAAGATCCTCAAACCCGCGCCCTTTTCCCCGCCTATCGGCTGACCGGCAGCAGCGTCGCGTCGGTACGCGCCTGCACGGTCGCGAAGTCGATGCCGGGTGCGAGGTCACGCACGCGCAGCCCTTCCGCCGTCACGTCGATCACGGCGAGGTCAGTATAAATGCGCCGCACCACGCCGGGCGCGGTGAGCGGATAGCTGCACCGCCGCACGATGCGCGGCAGGCCCTGGCGCGTTGTGTGCTCCATGAGCACCCATAGCCGCCGCGCCCCGATCGCCAGATCCATCGCCCCGCCGATCGCTGGCGCGGTGTCGCTGAGCGATGTCGTCCAGTTGGCGATGTCGCCATTGTCTGCGACCTGGAACGCGCCCAGCACGCACAGATCCAGATGCCCGCCGCGGATCATCGCGAAACTGTCGGCGTGATGGAAGTAGCTGCCGCCCGGCAGCAGCGTCACCGGCTGCTTGCCGGCATTGATCAGCCACGGATCGACCTGCTCCGGTGCCGGTGCCGGGCCAATGCCCAGCACGCCGTTCTCGGAGTGGAACACCACCTCGCGTCCGGCGGGAACGTGATCGGCCACTATGGTCGGCAGGCCGATGCCGAGATTGACGTACCAGCCTTCGGGAATGTCGCGCGCCAGCCATGCCGCCATCTCCGCGCGGCTCAGGCCCCCGCTCACGCCTGAGCGTCCGCGGGCGTCGCGACCCGGACGACGCGATCGACGAAGATGCCGGGCGTGACGATTGCCTCCGGCGCCAGCACGCCGAGTTCGACCAGATGCGTGGTCTGCACGATGGTCAGCCGTGCCGCCGTCGCCATCACCGGGTTGAAGTTCCGTCCGCTGGCCCGGTAGGTCAGATTGCCCCAGCGGTCGGCCTGCCACGCCTCGATCAGCGCCGCATCACCGGGCAGCGCGTATTCCAGGAGGTAAGTGCGCCCGCCGATCTCCCGCGTCTCCCTGCCCTCGGCGATCACGGTGCCCACGCCGGTCGGCGTGTAGAAAGCGGGAATGCCCGCCCCGGCGGCGCGCAGGCGTTCGGCGAGCGTGCCCTGCGGCACGATCTCCAACTCGACCTTGCCGGCCTTGTAGAGTTCCTCGAACACCGAGGCACCGGCGCCGCCACGCGGAAAGCTGCACACCACGCGCCGCACCCGCCCCGCCGCCAGCAGCCGCGCCAGCCCGATCTTGCCGGCTCCCGCATTGTTGGCAACGATGGTGAGGTCCCGCGCACCCTGCGCGATAAGCCCCTCGACCAGCGCATTCGCCTGTCCGACCGCGCCGAACCCACCGAGCAGGACCACGGCCCCATCCGCGATGCCATCCAGCGCCTCCGCCACCGAGTGCACCGTCTTGTCGATCATCCCTGTGCCGCCGCCATGCCACTTCCGCCCGTTTGCTGCCCACAAGGGCACATGACCCACAGGGCTTCGTCAACCGGCAATGTCGCTGAATCTGCTGCAAGGCGGAAGGAGATGTCTGGCGTGTGGGAATCTAACCAAATCCGCGTAATGTTCGCGCCTAAGAAGAAGCGGCCCGCTCACCACCCGCTACAGATGCTCACTGTCGCCGACCCGGCCTGCGCCCGGTGCAGTGTAACGGCGATGGATTGCAACACCGACTGCATCGGCTTGCAGGTCAGGACACGCCGGGCGATGACGGGGGCGTACCGGCGACCGCGTGCGGGCCCGTATTCGCCTGCGAGCATAGCGGCCGTTTCACGCTGTGACGCGCGCGGCGGAATGCCGCTTTGGCGGTACGGGGGCGGAGGTCGGCGCGGATGGGCAGCCGGCGGCCGGCCTTACATCGCCGCCGCCACCGACAATGCGCAGCCCGCCCATAAGCACGGAGACGCGATCATCGCCTTCGCGTTGCCGTGATACGCAGCGATGCCACTGCGGGACAGCCCACTTGCGGCCAGGGAGCTCCGTCTCCTAAACTGTCGGCACCAACACTTCCGTCCCGGCGTAACCGGATGTGTTCGGAAGTCCGCGCCCCGGCACCGTCATCGGACAAGGGAGAATGCGATGCGTGAGACGTTCGGACGATCTGCAAACCTGTCGCGGCGCAGCCTGCTAAAGGCAGGATCGGGAGCCGCCGCCGGTGCGCTGCTGCCGTCGGCACTGCCCACGAACCCAGCCGCCGCGGCGACCCCCGGGACGCTGGTCGTCGCCGCGCCGGCGACACCGCAAAGCCTGGACAGCAACTTCGACGTGAGCCTCGGCACGTTCGAAGCAGTCGCGGCGCTCTATGACAATCTCCTCGAATTCAAAAAGATTCCCGACCCCAAAGTGCCCGGCGCGTTCCGCGAGGACATCGCCGATCATCCCGACAAGCCCGGCGGCGTCAACGTGCAGGGCAAACTCGCGGAGAGCTTCGAGCTGGATCCGAACGGAACCTGGATCCGATTCCAACTGCGCAAGGGCGTCAAGAGCAACTGGGGCAACGAGCTGACCGCGGAGGACGTGAAATGGACCTGGGACCGCAAGTTCGGACTGAAAGCGATCGGTGGATTCTATCTCTCAACGCTCGGACTGGAGAAGCCGGAAGGCGTGAAGGTTGAAGGCCCCTACACGGTCTCGATCAATCTCGACCATCCGAACCCGCTGCTCGTCAAGCTGCAGCCGAACCTGTACGCGCCGATCTACGACAGCAAGAAATGCAAAGAGGTCGCCACCGCCGACGATCCCTGGGCACGCCACTTCATCGAGAACAACTCCGCCGGCTTCGGCCCCTATCGCCTCGACCAGTTGCAGCGCGGGCAGCAGGCGGTGTTCAAGGCACGGCCCGACTATTATCTCGGCAAGCCGGCGATGGACACGGTGATCTTCCGAGAGGTGCCGACCTCCGCGACACGCGCGGCGCTGCTGCAGGGGGGTGCGGTGGACATCGCGCAGTACCTTCAGCCGCTGGAGATCGTGCGGCTGCGCAACCAGCAGGGCGTGAAGATCGACTCCGTCGATGCTTCCTTCATGATCTGGCTCGAACTGAACTCCAAAATAGCGCCGTTCGACAACGTCAAGGTGCGGCAGGCGATGAACTTCGCCTTCCCGCAGGAGCAGGTGCTCAAGACCGTCTTCCAAGGCCTCGGCGAGCCCCTGCACGGCTGCATGCCGAATATCTATGCCGGCTACACCGACAAGTTCTGGACCTACAACTACGACCCGGAACGCGCGAGGGCCCTGCTGAAGGACGCCGGCTTCCCGTCGGGCTTCAAGACCAGCCTCGCCTACAACGCCGGCGATCCTGTGCAGGAGCCAATCGCGATCCTGTATCAGACCGCTCTGCGCGCCATCGGCGTTGATCTGCAACTCAAGAAGGTGCCGGCGGCAACCTTCTATGACGCGGTGTCGCAGCGTAAGCAGCCGATGATCTTCTACGTCGACAGCCCATGGTGCCCGGATGTCGGCTATTCCATGACGCTCTATTTCAACTCACAGTCGTTCATCGACTACAGCAACTACAAGAACGACGAGGTGGACCGGCTGCTGCGCGATACCGCGCGCACCGCCGATCAGGCGGCGCGGCTGGAGATGATGACCAAGGCTCAACAGATCGTGATGTCGGAGGCACCCTGGGTGTTCATCGCGTTCCCCGGCTACCATTTCGCGCATCGCGCCGGTCTGGAGGGTTTCACCTACTACACCTCGAACAACATCCGCTTCCAGGACTTCCACCGCGCCGCATGATCCCGGTCGCTGTATCGGGCGATCGAGCGGCGTCGCCTTGGCTGCGCCGCCTGAGGTTCCTGGCTGCCGTGCTGCGCGCGCGTCCCGCCTTCGCGCTCGGTTACGCGATCGTGATCGGTGTCATCCTGATTGCCCTGCTGGCCCCGTGGATCGTGCCATACGGACCGATGGTAGCCGACCCCAACGTCTATCTGCTGCCGCCTGGTCCCAGGCATCTTCTCGGCACCGACGGGACGGGCATGGATATCCTCAGCCGCGTGCTCTCTGCGCCGCGCGTCGATCTCACCATCGCCGTGCTGGGCACGCTGATTTCGGCCGGCATCGGGTCGTGCATCGGCGCGATCGTCGGGTACTACGAGGGTGAGCGCACGTGGCGGCGCGCGGTCAGCACCGCGGTGATGCGCGCCGCCGACGTGCTTCAGGCCTTCCCGGTGTTTGTCTTCGCCATCGCGCTTGTCGCCGTGTTCGGCCAAAGCCTGCACAGCATCATTATCGCTATCGCCTTCGTCAACACGCCGATCTACCTGCGGCTGATGCGAACGCAGGTGCTGGCGATCCGCCGCTACCGCTATATCGAGGCTGCGTATGTTGCCGGGGCATCGGATCTGTCGATCCTGGCGCGGCATGTCATCCCGAATGCAATCGCGCCGGCGCTGGCGCAACTTTCGGTCAATATC
Organism: Pseudomonadota bacterium; assembly: GCA_021818505.1. GTDB lineage: Bacteria > Pseudomonadota > Alphaproteobacteria > Acetobacterales > Acetobacteraceae > JAFKFJ01. The sequence continues at coordinate 16,863 of JAKADX010000019.1, read as the reverse complement.
GGCTGGGCGATCCTGCTGACCGCGGGGCTCAGTTTCGTCGGTGCCGGCGTGGTCGCGCCGACTCCGGAATGGGGCAGCATGATCGCCATGGGCTTCCAGAATGTCGTCACCGGCCAGTGGTGGCCCTCGGTGTTCCCCGGCATCGCGCTCGGGCTGACCGTGTTCGGCTTCGCGCTGGTTGGCGCCAGCGTCGAGGTGCTGGCCGATCCGGTACGGCGGCGCGTGCTGTCCGGCACGCTAGGCTGACAGCACGCCGATGCAGGTCCTCCGCTATATCGGCCGGCGCGTCCTGTTCGTTGTGCCACAGTTGTTCGGGATCATCCTCGTCAGTTTTTTCCTCGTAAAGCTGATCCCCGGCGATCCAGCGGTGATGATGCTCGGCCCGACCGCATCCGAGCAGAGCATCGCCGACCTGCGCGACAAACTCGGCGTGAGCAAGCCGCTCGTCGTGCAGTTCGGCCGCTACATGCACGACGTGGTGCGCGGCGATCTCGGCACGTCGTGGCAGACGACGCGACCGGTGACGGAGGATCTGTTCCAGCGCTTTCCGGCGACGCTGGAACTGATCACGCTCGGCCTGCTGGTCGCCATCGCCATCGGCTTTCCGCTCGGCGTCGCTGCGGCCCGGCGCAAGCGCGGCGCGGTGCGGCGCTTCGCCGACTACTACGGCCTGCTCGCCGGCGCGGTGCCGGATTTCTGGCTCGCGCTGGTCCTGATCTTCGTGTTCTACACGCTGCTCGGCTGGAGTCCGCCACCGCTCGGGCGCATCGACATGGCGGTCATCCCGCCGCCGACGATCACCGGCAGCCTGGTGATCGACAGCCTGCTCGCCGGCGACCTGCGGGCGCTGCTGTCCGCCCTCGGCCACCTGCTGCTGCCGGTGCTGACACTCGGCGTCATCAATGCCGGACCGATCCTGAAGATGACGCAGTCGACGATGGAGCGCACGCTCAACTCCGAATTCATCCGCTACGCCGAGACCTGCGGCCTGCCGCGCCGCGTAGTGCTGCGCCAGGCGGTGCGCGCGGCGCTGCCCTCGGTGCTGACCATCGTCAGCGTGCTGTACGGCTTCCTGATCGGCGGCGCGGTACTGGTGGAGATCGTGTTCTCCTGGGGCGGGGCCGGCCAATACGCGGTGCAGGGCGTGTTGAACGCCGACCTCAATCCGGTGCTCGGCTTCGTCGTGTTCTCGGCGGTGCTGTCGCTGGTCATCTATCTGATCGTGGACCTGCTGTATTTCGCACTCGATCCTCGGATGCGGGGTTGACGCATGAGCGCCGCCGCCAGCATCCTCGACGTGGCCGATCTGTGGGTCGCCTTCCCGAGCTACCGCGAAGCGACGATATATGCGCTGAAGGGACTCGATCTGCGGATCGCGCCGGGCGAGATGATTGGGCTGGTGGGCGAGTCGGGCTCCGGTAAGACCACGCTCGCGCGCGCCATCATGGGGCTGGTGCCACCGCCCGGCGTCATCGAGCGGGGGCAGGTGGCGTTCGCCGGCCTCGACCTGCGCGCGATGGACGAGGAGACGCGGCGCGGTCTGCTCGGCCGCGACATCGCCATGGTGATCCCGAACCCGCGCGCCGAGCTGAATCCGGTGCTCACGGTCGGTCAGCAGATCGCGAACATCGCGCTGCATCACCTCGGTGTCGGCCGCAAGGAGGCGATGGCGGTGGCGCTGGACATGCTGCGCGCGGTGCGCATCCCCGATCCGGAGCGGCGGCTGCACGCCTATCCGCACGAACTGTCGGGCGGCATGGCGCAGCGCGTCGTCATCGCCATCGCGCTCGCCTGCTCGCCCAAGCTCGTCATCTCCGACGATGCCACCAGCGGCCTTGACGTGACGGTGCAGGCGCAGGTGCTCGACCTGCTGCAATCGATGGTGCGGCAGAAGGGTGCTGCGACCCTTTTCATCACCCGCGACATCGCCATCACCGCGCATTTCTGCTCGCGCATCGGCATCATCTACGACGGGCAGATCGTGGAGATGGCCGATACGCGCGCGTTCTTTGCCCGCCCGGCGCATCCTTACAGCATCATGCTGCTCGCCGCCTTCTCGCACAATCCGGCGCTGCGCGCGCGCTGGACGCGCGGCGATGTTGCCATCGCCGGGCAGAGGGCCGGCGCCGGCTGCGCCTTCGCGCCGCGCTGCGTGCGCCGCCAGCCCCGCTGCCTGGCCGAGGCACCGGAACTGCGCACGCTGGGGTTCGGACACCAGACGCGCTGCCACTTTCCGGTGCAGGCTCCCGCATGAGCCAGCTCCTCGAAGTCGATGGTCTCGTCAAGCGGTTCCCGATCCCGGGCAGCCAAAAGACGGTGCAGGCGGTCAATGGCGTCAGCTTCGTGATCGCACGCGGCGAAACGCTGTCGCTGGTCGGCGAATCCGGCTCCGGCAAGACCACGATCGGCCGCTGCGTGCTCGGCCTGATCGACCCGACCGGCGGCGAAATCCGCTTCAACGACCGCAGGATGGGGCGCGGGCGCAGCATCCGTTCGCGCGAGCTGCGCGGGCGCATCCAGCTCGTGTTCCAGGAACCCGCGGAGTCGCTCGATCCGCGGATTCCCGTCGGCGAGACACTGGCCGAGCCGCTGCGCTATCTCGGCATGAACCGCGCCGACCGGGAAAAGCGGGCGCGCGAGGTCGCCGACCATCTCGGCCTCTCCACACGCGTGTTGTCGCTCTACCCGTCCGAGCTGAGTGCGGGCCTGCAACAGCGGATCGGCATCGGACGCGCCGTCGTCACGCGGCCGGAGCTGATCGTGCTCGATGAGCCGACCTCCGCCCTCGATCCCACCGCGCGCGCCGAGATCGTCGATCTGCTGATCCGGCTGCAGGGCGAACTCGGCACTGCCTATCTGCTGATCTCGCACGACCTCAGCACCGTGCGCTTCATCAGTCATCGCGTGGCCGTGCTCTATCTCGGCAACATCGTCGAGGAGGCGGAATCGGAGACGCTGTTCGCCCGCCCCTTGCACCCGTATTCGGTCGGCCTGCTCGCCTCCGTGCTGCTGCCCGATCCGGCGTTGCAGCGTACCGGCGACATCAAGCTGGAAGGCGAGATCCCCAGCCCGATCGACCTGCCGCCGGGCTGCGCGCTGGCCGGTCGCTGCCCATTCGCCGATCCGCGTTGCCAAGGCGAGCGCCCGCCAATGGTGCCCGTGGGTGACCGGCATCGCGTCAATTGCTTCCACCACGAGCGCGTCGCGGCGCTGGACCGGACGACCGACCAGTTCGCCCGGTTCCAGGAGGATGCGAACCGCCTCCTCAGCGTCGGCGCCGGGTGACAAATATTCAACCGAACCAGTGCGAAGGGATCAGGACATGAGCAAGCTCAGCGGCAAGGTTGCGGTGGTCACCGGCGGCGCCGGCGGCATCGGGCGGGCGAGCGTGCTGGCGCTGGCGGCTGAGGGCGCGGCGATCGGCGTGGTGGACCGCAACCTGCCCGGCGCCGAGGTGGTGGCGGCCGCCGCCGCTAAGCTCGGTGTCAAGTCGCTTGCGGTCGCCTGCGATGTTGGCGACGAGGCGGGCGTCGCCGAAGCGTTCGGCAAGGTCGTGGCGGGACTCGGGGAGATCGACATCCTGTTCAACAACGCCGGCATCGACACGATCAGTGCTGTCGCCGACATGAAGGCGGCGATGTGGGACGAGATGATGCGCGTCAACCTGCGCAGCATCTTCCTGTGCACGCGGGAGGTGCTGCCGGCGATGCAGCGGCGCAAATGGGGACGCATCATCAACACCGCCTCGCAGCTTGCGCACAAGGGCGCCCCGCGCATGGCGCACTATGCCGCCGCCAAGGCCGGGGTGATCGGCTTCACCCGCAGCCTCGCCTATGAGGTGGCGCGCGACGGTATCACGGTGAACGCGATCTGCCCCGGCCCGATCAACACGCCGCTGCTGAAAGACATCCCGCAGGACTGGCGCGACCAGAAGCTGACCGAACTGCCGATCGGCCGTTTCGGCGAGCCGGAGGAAGTTGCGCCGACGGTGGTGCTGCTCGCCTCCGACGCAGGCTCCTACTATATCGGCGCCACACTCAACATGAACGGCGGCGACTACATGATCTGATCGTCGCCGGATCGCGCATGCATCCCGGAGGGAGGACCCGCCAATGGAAAGCTGGCGCAACCGCAAGACGCTGATCCTGGGCCGAGCCGACATGATGGGACTGGTCACGCCGGCGGAGTATGTCGGCTGCGTCGAGCAGGCCTACCGCATGCACGGCCTCGGCCGCTACTACATGGACCCGAAGGGCCATATCGTGCTTGCCCGCTATCCGGGCGAGTGGGAGGCGATGCCCTCCTACATCGAGGAACCGGAGGCCGCCGCCTGCAAATGGGTCTCGATCCGCGAGCGCAACCGCGAGCGGTTCGATCTGCCGACGGTGTTCTCCATCCTAATCTACACGCATCCGGAAACCGGGTTCCCGCTCGCCATCTGCGACGGCAGCTATCACACGGTCATGCGCACTGGCGCCGCGGCCGCGGTCTCGGCCAAATGGATGGCGCGACCGGATTCGAAGGTGCTGGCGATCGTCGGCGCAGGGCACTGGCGGAAGGCGCACTGGCGACCTGCAACGAGGTGTTCCGCTGGCAGGAGGTGCGCGTATGGTCCCGCTCGCGCGCCACCGTCGATGCCTTCGTCGCCGCCCAGCAGCCGCGCTACACCGGACTCGCGATCAAGGGATCGACAGACCTGGAGTCGGTGGTGCGCGGAGCCGACGTGGTGGTGACGGTCACGCCGGCGCGTGATCCGATCGTCATGGACGGGTGGATCGCACCTGGCACGCACATTGCCGCCCTCGGCGCCGACAAGTCGGGGGATCAGGAACTGGACCCGAAGATCGTCCAGCGCGCCCGCGTCTTCGTCGATGACATCCGCCAGTGCCGAACCGATGGTGAGATCAACGTGCCGCTGGCGCAGGGCCAGATCTCCGAGGCGGACATTGCCGGCGAAATCGGCGAGGTGGTGACCGGGAGGAATCCGGGGCGCCGGTCGGCCGGGGAGATCACACTGTTCGATTCGACCGGGATCGCGTTGCAGGACTCGGCGACCGTGCCGCTGGAATACGAACGCGCGCTCGCCGCCGGCGTCGGCATCGAGAAGAAGATGATCTCGACCTGAGGCGGCCGGCACCGTCAGCCCGGCGCGGCAGCGGCCAGCGGCAGCAGGCGGCGGCAGGTCTCGACGAACAACGTCACCGTCTGGCCGGCTGCCTTCGGCCAGACCAGCATCGTCTCGACGTGCTGGCCGCAATCCGTGATCGGCCGCCACGCGATCTTCGGCAGCCCGAGTTGGCGGATGCTGTCCGGCAGGATGCTCGCGCCAAGCCCCGCCGCCACCAGGCCGAGGATGCCAAGCATGCTCGACGGCTCGAACGCCGGCCGCAGCGGCAGGCCGTTGCTGGTGAACATCTCGTCGAGCAATAGGCGATAGGCGCTCCACATGTCGATGCTGCCGAGCACCAGCGGACGGGCCGCCAGATCGCGCAGGCGCACCGCCTCCTGCCGCGCCAGATCGTGAGCGATTGGCAGTGCAGCGAGCAGCGGGTCGGCGACGATGCGCAGCATGTCGAAGTCGCCGTGATCGAATGGACCGATCAGGAACCCGGCATCCAGCCGGCCCTGCGCCAGCGCCAGCTTCTGTCCTTGCGTGCTCATGTAGACGATTTCCACCGACACGTCGGGGAAGCGGCCGTTGAACGCGGCGACCGCGGCCGGCATCGCGACGGGCGCGGCGAAGGACATATAGCCGAGGCGGATGCGCCCGGTGCGGCCGGTGGAAACCCGCCGCGCTGCCTCGATCGAGCCGCGCAGCCCGTCCAGCAGCGCGCGGTTCTCCTCATAGAGCACGCGCCCGGCCTCGGTGAGCAGCACCTCACGGGTGGTGCGATAGAACAGGTCGAAGCCGAGCCGCCCCTCCAGATCCTTGATGCGGCGCGAAATCGCCGAATGGTCGATGTGCAGCCGCTCCGCCGCGCGCCGGAAACTCAACTCCTCGGCAACTGCGAGGAAGGATTGCAGGGCCTCCAGGTCCGGCAGGTAGCGCACGCCCGTCTCCCCGCCGCCGCGGGCGGGCGGCCCGGCGATGCAGCGCATTGCTGCCGAGCATGCACCAGATGCTGCTCAATGAGCAATTCCGCGCGCGGGCCGCGCGCAGTCCCATGGCGTTCTGCATGGGGCGGAGCAGGAGGCAGCGCATGGATTACGCCGAACTGGAGGCCACACTGCAAAAGGCATTCGACGAGAGCACGCGCATCTATCGCGCGCGCGGCTTTCAGCGCCGCATCGGCTTCGGCAGCCGCCCGGCGCTGATCAGCGTCGATCTGGCGAACGCCTGGACGCGGCCGGGCAACCCGTTCTCCTGCGAGCGGATGGACGATCTGGTGATGCCGGCGATGCAGCGCCTGCTCGCGGCGTGCCGGCACGCGGGTGCCGTGGTGGTGCACGTCACCACCGCCTATCAGATCACCGACCGCAGCGATCCGCACACCGACATGGGCATGTGGCACCACAAGATCCCGGTCGAAGCGGTGAACCTCGCGGACACCGCGCTGTGGGCGATCGACTCCCGCATCGCGCCGATCGACGGCGAGTATGTGTTGCTCAAGAAGCGGGCAAGCGCGTTCAGCGGTACGCCGCTCGCCGGCTATCTGCGCAGCGCCGGGGTGGATACGATCCTGGTCACCGGCGTCACCGCGACCGCCTGCGTGCGCACCACGATCTGCGACGGACTGGCCGACGGCTTTCGCACGATCGCGGTGCGCGAGTGCATCGGCGACCGGGTGCCGGGCGCGGTCGCCTGGAATCTCTACGACATCGACGCGAAATTCGCTGATGTTGAGCCATTGGCTCGCTGTATTTCGTATCTGGAGGGCTTGCGCATACCGCGTGCCGCAGCCGAATAATGGCGCAGTGGGGGTAGTAGGGCGGAGGCGATGACGGATCGGTTGGCTTGGCGCGACATCCGTGAGTGATCCGCCGCCGCACGACGCTGGCGTCGTTGCCGCCCGCGGCGCCGTCGCCGCGGCGGCCCAGGCGCTTTCCTGGGACGACGTCGCGGGCCTGGCGGATACCCCAGCCGACCTGCCTGGGCTGGGCGACGACCCGACGCTGACCGAGGCGGCGGCTGCCGTCGCGTCGGGTGCAGTGACCAGCGAGAGGCTCGTGCAGACCTGCCTGGATGCGATCGCGCGCGCCAACGCCCGCACCGGCTGGTTTGTGCGCGTCGAGGCGGAGCGGGCGCTCGCCCAGGCACGCGAGTGCGACCGGCGGCGCGCATCCGGCGAGGCGCTTGGCCCGCTGCACGGGGTGCCGCTGGCACACAAGGATATGTTCGCCCGCGCCGGGGCGCCGATGGAATGCGGTAGCCGCATCCTCGCCGGGCATCAGCCGACCAGCACCGCGACGCTGATCGCGCGGCTGGAGGCGGCGGGCGCGGTGACGCTCGGCGCGCTGCACATGGCGGAGTTCGCGCTCAGCCCGGTCGGCGACAACGCGCATCTGGGGGCACGGCCCAATCCCTGGAACGCCGCGCATGTCACCGGCGGCTCCTCCAGCGGCAGCGGTGCCGCCGTAGCAACGCGGCAGGCGTTCGCGGCGCTCGGATCGGACACCGGCGGCTCGGTGCGGCTGCCTGCGGCCTGCTGCGGGGTCACGGGGCTGAAGCCGACGCAGGGCACGCTGCCGATGGACGGCGTGATGCCGCTGGCGCCAAGCCTGGACTGCGCCGGCTTCCTCGCCCGCAGCGCCGCCGATTGCGGGCGGCTGCTGGCGGTGGCAACCGGCCAGCCGGAGGCGGCGGCGCGCGAAAGCTGGACCGTGGCGGTGCCCACGCTCGGGCCCGACGCGCCGGCGACCGCCGAGGTGCGTGCCATCCTCGCCGCCGCGGCGGAGACACTGCGGGCGGCCGGCTGCCGGCTGGTTGCCGTGCCCACCCCCGATCTCGCTGCGGCCGGGCGGATTGCGGCGCTGGTGCTGGCTGCCGAAGCGGCATCGGTGCATGGACGCTGGCTCGCGTCCCGGAAGGCCGAATATGGCGTGCTCACGTATCGCCGCATCGCGCGCGGCCTTGCCTACAGCGCCGTCGAATATATCGACGCGCTGCGGCTGCGCGCCCCGCTGCGGCGGGAGTTTCTACGCGTCCATCTGGCCGGAGCCGACGCCCTGCTGCTGCCGATGCTGCCCGAGCCGGTGCCGACCATCGCTGAGGCGACTGTGGGTGCGCCGGAGGTTGTCGAGGCACGGATTGGCAATTTTTCCTATTGGGCACGCGCCTTCAATTTGTTCGGCCTGCCCGCCCTGACGCTGCCGGCCGGGTTCACCGCCAGCGGACTGCCCATGGGCGTCCAGTTAATCGGTTTACCGGGCAGCGACGCGGCGCTGTGCCGGCTCGGCGCACGGTTCCAGGCGGCGAGCGACTGGCACCGCCGCCGGCCTCCGGAGGCGACACCGTAGGCATTAACGAAAGTGTGTTTTGGAAACAGACGGCGCCCAGCGTGCGTCAGGTCGTGGAGGAGTGGCAATGATTCGGGTCGGCGTGGACGTGGGCGGTACTTTCACCGACATCGTGCTGGAACGCGGGCTGCCCGACGGCGGCCAGCAGGTTGCGGTGCACAAGGTGCCGAGCACGCCGGCCGACCAGTCGGAGGGCGTGGTGCGCGGCGTGCTGGAGGTCTGCCGGATGGCGGGCGTGGCGCCGGGCGAGGTGGACTTCCTGTTCCACGGCACCACCGTCGCGACCAACATGGTGATCGAGCGCAAGGGCGCCGAAGTCGGCATGATCACCACGCGCGGCTTCCGCGACATCCTGCACATGGCGCGCCACAAACGGCCGCATAATTTCTCGCTGCAGTTTGACGTGCCTTGGCAATCCAAGCCGCTGGTCAAGCGCCGCAACCGCATCGCGGTCACCGAGCGCATCATGCCGCCCGACGGCAGCGTGGCGGTGCCGCTCGCGCTCGACGAGGTGGAGCGCGCCGCCGAACTGTTCGCCAAGCGCGGGCTGGACGCCGTGATCGTCGGCTTCCTGTTCAGTTTCCTCAACGACGAACATGAGCGCCGCGCCGCCGAGATCGTGCGCCGCGTGCTGCCCGACGCCTATGTCTGCACCTCTTCGGAGGTGGTGAACGTAATGCGGGAGTACGAGCGGTTCTCCTCCTGCGCGATGAACGCCTATATCGGGCCGCGCACCGCCGCCTATCTGCGCCACCTGGTGCGGCGACTAGCGGAGGCGGGGGTGCGCGCCTCGGTGCGCATGATGCAGTCCAACGGCGGCATTTCCACGGTCGAGAACGCGGTGAAGCGGCCAATCGGCCTGCTGCTGTCCGGCCCCGCCGGCGGCGTGATCGGCGGGCGCTGGACCGGCGAAGCCTGTCGCACACAGAACGTCATCACCATCGATATCGGCGGCACCTCCGCCGACATCAGCGTGGTCCAGAACGGCGCGCTGCGGGTGAAGAACCCACGCGACACCGAAGTCGCGCAACTGCCGGTGCTGGTCCCGATGCTGGATATCGACGCGATCGGCGCTGGTGGCGGTTCGATCGCGTATATCGACAGCGGCAACGCCTTCCGCGTCGGTCCGCGCTCGGCCGGCGCGAATCCCGGCCCGGCCTGCTACGGCCAAGGCGGCACCGAGCCGACGGTGACCGATGCCCAGGTCGTGCTGGGGCGGCTGGATGCCGAGCAGTTCCTCGGCGGCGATCTGAAGATCGACCGCGCACTGGCGGAGCGGGCGATCGCAACGCACATCGCCAACAAGCTGGCGATGAGCACGGTTGATGCCGCGCTCGGCATTCTCAGGATCGTCAACAACAACATGGCGCTGGCGATCAACGCGAATTCGGTGGCCAAGGGGGTCGATCCGCGCGACTTCACGTTGATGGGCTTCGGCGGCGCGGGACCGCTGCACGCGGTCGCGCTGGCCGAGATGATCCACGCCAAGGACGTGATCGCGCCGCTGCATCCGGGTATCACCGCAGCGATGGGGCTGCTGGTGACCGAGCTGCGCTACGAATACACGCGCTCGGTGCTGACCGTGCTGACCGGCGCCAGCGAGGCCGACTACGCGCTGCTCAACCGCGAGCTTGCAGCACTGGAGGCGGAGGCGCGGACGCAACTGAGTGCCGACGGCATCCCGCCGGAACACCAGCGGTTCACGCGCATCGCCGAATGCCGCTATGTCGGCCAGGGCTTCGAGCTGCGCGCCGAACTGCCGCGCGAGAAGCTGTCGGCCGCTAACATCGCTGTTGCGATCGACAATTTCTATGCCGCGCACAAGCAGGTGTATGGCCACGCCTTCGACGACCAGAAGGTCGAGGTGATCACGCTGCGCGGCATCGCCACCGCCGCGGTCGAGCCGCTGCGCCTACCCGACCTGCCGCACGGCGGGCGCACCGACCCGGCGGAGGCGCGCACCTATGTGCGCGACACCATCTTCGACGACGGCAGCGTGATGCCGACGCCGCGCTATCTGCGGGCCAGTCTGCTGGACGGCGACATCGTCAACGGTCCGGCGCTAATCGTGCAGCACAACTCGACCACTTTGCTGCCCCCCGGCTATCGTGCGCACGTGCTGTCGCACGGCGACCTGCACATCTCCCGCCGCTGAGAGAAGGTTTCGACCGATGAGCCAGGATGTCGATCCGATCACCCTGCAGGTTGTCGCCGGTGCGCTGCACTCGATCGCCGAGCAGATGGGCAACGTACTGTACCGCATGTCCTATTCGTCGATCATCCGCGAGAGCCAGGACCTCGGTGCGGGGCTGTTCGACACGAAATACCAGACTCTGTGCGAGAGTGATTCGACGCCGATGCATATCGGCTCGCTGCCCGGCTACCTGCGCGGCATCGAGAAGACCGTGCCGCTGGATGCGTGGCAGCCCGGCGACTGCGTGATCCACAATCACCCGTATTTCGGCGCCAGTCATTCCCCCGACATCGCCATTGTCATGCCGGTGTTCTTCGACGGCGAGCTGGTCGGCTTCTCGGCCAACACCGCGCACCATGTCGATATCGGCGCCGCGACACCGGGCCTCATTATCGATGTGCCCGACATGTTCGCCGAGGGCATGCTGCTCAACGGCCTCAAGCTGTACGAGGCAGGGCGCCGCAACGAGGTGCTGTGGAAGTTCATCCGCGACAACACGCGTGTTCCCGGCCTGGTGATGGGCGATCTGGAGGCGCAGATCGCATCGGCGGAACTCGGCGTGCGGCGGTTCCAGGAACTCATGGCGAAATACGGCAAGCCGACCGTTCTGCAAAGCTGCGCGCAACTGATGGACTATTCCGAGGCGGCGCTGCGCCGAGCGATCGCCGAGATCCCGGACGGCGACTATTTCGCCGAGGGCTTCCTGGATGATGACGGGCGCAACCGCGGCAAGACACTGCCGATCAAGGTCACGGTGCGGGTGCGCGGCGATGGCGTAGAAGTGGACCTGACCGGCTCCTCGCAGCAGGTGCCGACGGCATTCAACGTGCCGTTCGACGGCTCGACCAAGGTCGCCTGCTACTTCGCCTTCCGCGCACTGCTGCTCGACACCTACACGCTGGCCGATCCGATCCCGGCGAACGAGGGCTCCTTCCGTCCGGTCAAGGTGACGGCACCTGCCGGCTCGCTGTTCAACCCGATCGCGCCGGTCGCCGCCGAGGCACGCTTCTCGCAGATTCAGCGGGTCTGCGACCTGATCATCAAGGCGCTGGCGCCAGTGGTGCCGGACAAGGCGACGGCCGGGAACGCCGCCACGTTGTCCTTCGCGGCCTATTCCGGCGTGCGGCCGAACGGCGATTACTGGGTGTTCCTGGAGGTGAACGAGGCGGCGATGGGCGGCCGGCCGCGCTCCGACGGTCCTGACACGGTCGAGGAATTGATGCGCAACACGCGGAACAATCCGCTGGAGGATCTCGGCATGCACCTGCCGCTGATCTGCGACCGATATGAGGTGCGCGACGACGTGTTCCCCGGCGCGGGAAAGTTCCGCGGCGGGCAGGGCGTGGTGAAGGCGCAGCGCTTCCTCACACCCGGCTTCGTGACCCACGAGTCCGACCGCCACGAGGATACGCCCTGGGGCATCTTCGGCGGGCTGCCGGGAGCCGGCGGCAAGATGGAAGTCCACAATGCCGCCCGGCCGCAGGACGTGCGCTCCGAATACGCCAAGTTCTCGGGCCTTCGGGTCGCGCCGGGCGACGTGGTCACCTACTACTCCCCGGCCGGCGGGGGCTATGGCGACCCGCTGGAGCGCGACCCGGAGCGCGTGCTGGACGACGTGCTGGACGAATTCATCAGCGTCGCCCATGCCGAGGAGGTGTACGGGGTCTTGTTCGACCGGGTGGATGATGGCTACGGATATGCCGTGAACGCGGCGGCAACCGCTTCACGGCGCGCCGAGATGCGGGCGCAGCGGCAGTGAGCGGCGAACGGCCCGATAACAGGAAGACCAGGAGGCGGAGATGACCAAGTCGGACACGGATCGGCCGGACAGCGTGCAGGGATCGCTGACCCGGCGCACCGTCATGAAGGGCGGCGCCGCGCTGGCGGGCGCGGCGGCGGGCTCGGGCGCCATCACCGGCTTCCCGATGGTGTGGGCGCAGAAGCTGAAGGACATCACGCTGAACCACACCGGGATGTCCTACTCCACGCTGGCCGAGATCGCTCAGCAGGCGTCGAAGGATCTGGGCTTCAAAGTGACGATGACGGTGGTCGATCATCCGGGCATGACCAACCGGCTGGTCAATGCGCCGAAGTCGATCGACATCGCCGACATGGAGATCTGGCAGGCGAAGTTTGCCATTCCGCAGGGCGTGACCCAGGCCGTCGATACGAAGAAGATCAAGAACTGGGAGCAACTGACGCCGCTCTACACCAAGGGTACGTTCAACGGGAAGGAAGTCTCCCGCCAGGGTGATGCCCCATTCCCGATCATGTATCGCGACTCGCGCGGGGCCAAGAGCTTCGCCGGCAAGATCACCGAATGGGCAACCTTCGTGCCTGGCGTATACAACGCCGATACGCTGGGGATCCGGCCTGATCTAGTGGGCCGGCCGATCACGTCCTGGGCCGATCTGATCTCGCCCGACTTCAAGGGCAAGACGGCGATCCAAAACATCCCGACCAACGGTAGCATGGACGCCATGATGGCGCTGCAGTCCGCCGGGATCATGAAGTTCCCCAACATGGGCAACCCCAGCAAGCAGGAAATCGCCGCGATGGTCGATCACCTGATCAAGCTGAAAAAGGGAGGCCATTTCCGGGCGCTGTGGAACACCTTCGACGAATCCGTGAACCTGATGGCGTCCGGCGAGGTAGTGATCCAGTCGATGTGGTCGCCGGCGGTGACGGCGGTGAAGGCGCAGGGCGTCAAGTGCGTCTATCAGCCGCTCAAGGAAGGCTATCGCGGCTGGGGCAACGGGTTGGCGCTGATGGGTCATCTCGACGGGTTGAAGCTGGATGCGGCGTATGAATACCTAAACTGGTACAATTCCGGCTGGGTCGGCGGCTTCATCGCCAAGCAGGGCTACTACAGCGCGAACCCGGCGACCGCAATGGAGAACCTGACGCCCAACGAGCGCGGCTTCTTCTACGAGGGTAAGGCGGCGACCGCCGACATCACCAGCCCGACGGGGCAGAAGACCAACTCGACCGGCGAGGTGCGCGACGGCGGCTCGTATATCGACCGCTTCTCGAAGGTCGCGATCTGGAACAGCCTGCCACCGAACGCGGAATACCTCTATTCCAAGTGGAACGAATTCAACGCGGCGTAGCCTGTCTGGCTTCGTCCGCGGCGGCGGCCGGCGTACCGGCCACCGCCGCGGATGCTTCATGTCACGGCCCGGGTAGATGACCAGCAAACGCTCCTTGACGCCCTATCTCCAGGTGACGCCGCTTGCGCTGGTGTTGCTGGTGTTTTTCATCGTGCCGATCGCGCTCGTGCTGATCGTCAGTTTCTTTCGCTATCAGATGCTGGTCGGCCTGACGCCGGACTTCACCTTCGACAACTACCTGGACGTGCTGACGAATCCGACGACCTGGCGACTGTATTTCTCGACCGTCAAGTTCACGCTGATCGTGCTGGCACTGACCTTCGTGATCGGATTCTGGATCGCCTATTTCCTCGTATTCCACATCCGCAACCTGCTGGTCTCGATTGGGTTGTTCCTTGTCTGCACGGTGCCGTTCTGGACCTCCAACATCATCCGCATGATCTCCTGGCGGCCGATCCTGGGCAAGGAAGGGCTCATCAACCAGGCGCTGCTGGACAGCGGCGTCGTCGCGCACCCGCTGACCTGGCTGCTGTATTCGGATTTCTCCGTCGTCATCGCGTATGTCCACCTCAACACGATGTTCATGATCGTGCCGATCTTCAATTCGATGGCGCGGATCGACCGTGCGCTGCTGGAGGTCGCGGTCGATGCCGGGGCGACGCGCTGGGAGGCGGTGTGGAACATCGTGTTGCCGCTCTCCAAGACCGGCATCGCGCTGGGCGCGCTGTTCGTCGTGACGCTGGTGATGGGCGACTTCTTTGTGGTCAGCGTGATGAGCGGCGGGTTGTCCGGCTCTGCCACCACGGGGATGTTCAACGACCTGCAATTCCTGAACTATCCCCGCGCCGCCGCCAACGCCGTGATCCTGCTGATCGTCGTGCTGCTGATCGCCGCCGGCATCTTCCGGCTGGTTGATGTGCGCAAAGAGCTTGTGAGGTAGCGCGATGAAGACCTCATCCGGCCGCCGGCCCTGGACGTTCTATGCGCTGGCGGCGTTCTTCGCGCTGTTCGTGCTGTTCCTGTACGGGCCGATGATCTCGGTCCTAGTCCTCGCCTTCCAGGGGCCGTCGGGCGCGCTGGATTTTCCGTTGCGCAACCCCTCGCTGATCTGGTTCGCCGAATTGGCGCACCCGAAAGGCACCGGCGACGTGATCGGCGCGTTCAACCGCTCGCTGCCGCTTGCGCTGATCGTCATGGTGCTGTCGGTGCTGATGTCGGTCACTGCCGGGTTCGCCTTCCGCCGTCGCTTCCACGGCGCGACGCTGCTGTTCTACACCGCGGTTGCCAGCCTGATCGCGCCAGGCTTGGTGCTGTCGATCGGCATCCTGGTGATGTTCCGCTTCCTCGACTTGCCGGCGGCCTGGTACAGTTCGGCGCTCGGCGCGCATCTGTCCTGGGCGCTGCCGTTCGGACTGCTGATCATGTTCGCGGTGCTGGGACGGCTCAATCCGTCCTACGAGGAAGCAGCGTACGACCTCGGCGCCAGCCGCTGGCGTACGGTGCGCGACGTGGTGCTGCCGATCGTGTTTCCCGGCATCATCGCGGTCGCCCTGTTCGGCTTCACGCTGTCCTATGACGAGTTCCCGCGCACCTGGCTGACCGCCGGCACCAAGAACACGCTGCCGTTGGAAATCTGGACCATGACCACGAACGTCACCTCGCCCGCGCTGTATGCGCTCGGTACGGTGACGACGATCTTTTCATTCCTGCTGATCGGATTGGCACTGGGCTCGATCCTGGTGATCCAACGCAGGCGATCGGCGCAACGATGAACGAGGCCATGCTCGCCCCCGATTCCACCCGTCCGTCCGACCGTGCGTCGGGAGAAATCCGTCTAGTCGATGTGACGAAGTCCTTCGCCCCCGGCTCCTACGCGGTCAAGGACATCAACCTGACCATCCCGGACGGCTCATACTGCTGCCTGCTCGGCCCGTCCGGCTGCGGCAAGACCACGATCCTGCGCATGATCGCCGGGCACGAGACGCCGACATCGGGGGAAATCACCATCGGCGGCCAGTCGGTCGTCGGCTTGCCGCCCGTGCGGCGCGGCACCGCGATGATGTTCCAGAGCTATGCGCTGTTCCCGCACCTCTCGGTGCTCGACAACGTCGCATTCTATCTGAAAATGCGCGGCGTCGGAAAGGACGAACGGCGGCGGCAGGCGCGCGCGATGCTGGAGCGCGTGCAGCTCGATCATCTGCGCGACCGCGTGCCGGCGCAGCTGTCCGGTGGGCAGCAACAGCGCGTGGCACTGGCACGCTCGCTGATCACCAATCCGCGCGTACTGCTGCTGGATGAGCCCCTCTCGGCGCTCGATGAATTCTTGCGACTGCGCATGCGCGGCGAGTTGAAGAGCCTGCAGGCCGAACTCGGCATCACTTTCGTGCACGTCACGCACACGCAGCCGGAGGCGATTGCCCTGGCCGATCTGGTGGTGGTGATGGATACCGGGCAGATCGACCAGGCCGCGCCGGCCAGCACGATCTTCAATCAGCCGACGACGCCGTACGTCGCGCGGTTCATGGGCGGGCAGAACGTGCTGACCGGCAAGGTGGAAGGGCAGAGCGGCGAACTGCTGCGCATGCGCACCGCCGAGGGCTGGACATTCGAGATGCCGGCAGGGCAATCGCCGCCCGCGCCGGGCACGACGGCATCGGCCGCGATCCGCCGCGACCGCGTCACGCTGCGCAAACGCGACGCCGAGGGTGCCGTGCCGGCGAACGCCGTGCCCGGAGTGGTGGAGGCTACCGAATACCAAGGCAGCTACATCAAGGTGACGCTCAACACCGGCATGGTCCACGCCTTCGTCGCCAACGTTGGTGACGCCGCCTATGCCGCCGAGCCTGTCGTGGCAGGCGACGCGGTGCTGGCGAGCTGGCTGCCGGCCGACGTGCACGTACTCACCAAACCCGATCTGGGCGATGCCGGCGTACCGTATCTGGATATTTCGCACTGACGCGACGGGCTAAGGAGAGAGCGATGTCCACTGTGATCAAGGGCGGGACGATTGTTGCTGCGGATCGCTCTTACGAGGCCGACATCCTGGTCGAGGGCGAGCGCATTGCCGCGATTGGGCCGAACCTGTCTGGCGACAAGGTGGTG
>JAKADX010000101.1:2546-3202 GCA_021818505.1 Pseudomonadota bacterium | reverse complement strand
TTTCGAGCTGTCGGGCTGGAAGGAGACCCAGGTCGTCGTGCGGTTCTGGATCATCAGCATGATGCTGGTGCTGATCGGCCTTTCCACCTTGAAGATCCGGTGAGACGATGAAGCGCGCACTGATCCTGGGTCTGGGGGAGAGCGGGCTGGCGATGGCGCGCTGGCTTGCGCGGGACGGCTGGGCCGTCGAGGTCGCCGACAGCCGTGTCCAACCGCCGATGCGGGACGCGCTGCAGGCCACGGTGCCCGAGGCGGTGTTCCGGCAGGCGGCATTCGGAGCCGAACTGCTGCAGGACGCGCTGCCGCCGGCGCAGCCGACGGCAGAGGCTGGGCCCGGCACGGAACCTGCGGTCGAGTCCGCGGTCGACGCGTGTCTGCTCGCGGTGAGCCCGGGCCTGTCGCCGCGCGATCCGGCCTTGCGCGCCCTGCTCGATGCGGCGGCCGCCGCCGGCCTCGAGACGGTCGGCGAGATCGAACTCTTCGCCCGGGCGTTGGCGCACCTGCGGCAGGAGCGCGGATACGCGCCCAAGCTGATCGGCATCACCGGGACGAACGGGAAGACCACCACCACCCGCATGGTTGCGGCGATGATCGCGCGCTGGGGGCGCAGCGTCGCGGTTGCCGGCAACATCTCCCCCAGTGCGCTCGACGCCTTG
>JAKADX010000101.1:0-2536 GCA_021818505.1 Pseudomonadota bacterium | reverse complement strand
GCTCGCCTCGACGCGGTCCCTCGCCTGCGATGCCGCGGTCGTGCTCAACGTCACGCAGGATCACCTCGACTGGCACGAATCGATGCAGGAGTACGCGGCGTCGAAGGCGCGCATTTACGCGCCCGAGACCTATGCCGTGGTCAATCGCGACGATCCGTTCGTGCGCCGGATGGGGCCGAATGCGGAACCGGACATCGCGGCATCGGAGTCGTCCGCGGGGAAGCGCGCGAAGAAGCGGCCGAAGCGGGACGGCGCGGTCGCGCCGGGCGCGAGTTTCGGTGCCGATGCGCCCTTGGCGCCGGGTCAGTTCGGCCTCGTGCGCGAGGGAGGCCTGGCTTGGCTGGCCTGCACCGATGATGCGCCGCTCGGCCGGCGGCGGCGCAAGCCTGCGGCAGTCCCGGCCGCCGACGGTGCCGATCCGGCGGCACTGGCAATGGCTCCGGCGCCGGCCCCGATCCTCGACGAAGAGCCGTTGTTCGTACATCGCCTCATGCCCGCCGATGCGCTGGGCGTGCGCGGCCTGCACAACGCCATGAACGCGTTGGCGGCGTTGGCGCTGGCCCGCGCGGTCGGCTGCCCGCTGGCGCCGGCCCTGCGCGCCCTGCAGGCGTTCCGGGGCGAGCCCCATCGCACCCAGACGGTCGCGACGGTGGCCGGGGTGGAGTATGTCGACGACAGCAAAGGAACGAACGTCGGCGCGACCGTTGCCGCGCTGGAAGGCCTGGCTGCCGGCGGTCGCCGCATCGTCGCGATCCTCGGCGGCGACGGCAAGGGGCAGAGTTTCGCGCCGCTGGCCGATGCGGTGCGTGCGGCGGCGCGCGCGGTGGTCTGCATCGGGCGGGACGCGCCGCAGATCGAACATGCGGTGCGGGAAACCGGCGTCGCGTGCATGCGGGCCGAAGATCTGTCGGCGGCCGTGCGTGCGGCCGCGGGTCTCGCACAGGCCGGCGACATCGTGCTGCTTTCGCCGGCCTGTGCGAGTTTCGACATGTTCCGCAATTACGCCCACCGCGCCGAGGTGTTCGCGGCGGCGGTGGCGGATCTGGCGCACGCCGGCGCCGGAACGGCGGCCGGCGAGCCGATCGACGCCGTTGCGGGCGAGCCCGCGGCCGGGGCGACGGATCGGGGGGAGACGCCATGATCCTGCCGCGCTGGATCACGCCGCAGGGCGGCAAGCGCCGGCGCGAGGGCACGCCCGCCGCGCCTTCGCGCCCGGGGTCGGGCCACGCCGCGCTGGCGCTGGCCGGCTTCGGCCCGGTGTCCGCCCGCCCGGTCGGTCGGGACGCGGAATCGGCGGCCGGCGCGCGTCTCGTCGATTGGCCCCTGATCACCGTGATCGCCGGGCTGCTGTTGTTCGGCATGGTGATGGTCTATTCGGCGTCGGTTCCGCTTGCCGAGTCGCCGCGCTATCACGTCACCCCCGCGTATTTCCTGTTCCGCCATGTGCTGTCGATCGGTGCCGCGCTGCTGGTGGCGCTGGCGGCATATCGGATCCCGGCATCGCATTGGCAGCGGCTGGCGCCGTTGTGCTTCCTCGGCTCGGCGGCGCTGCTGGTCATCGTCCTGATTCCGGGGGTCGGAAAGGGGGCGCTGGGTGCACGGCGCTGGATTGGATACGGCGGGGTCCACCTGCAGCCTTCCGAGATCATGAAAATCGCCTGCGCGCTGTACGCCGCCGACTTCACCGTGCGCAAGCAGGATTTCATGCATGACTTCCGCAAGGGGTTTGCGCCGATGGCGGGCGTGATGGCGATCGTCGGGGTGCTGCTGCTCCTGCAGCCCGACCTGGGCGCCTTCGGCGTGACCGTCGCGATCAGCATGGGCATCCTGTTCCTGGGCGGCGTCAACGGCCGGTTGTTCGCGTCGATCGCCGGTGCGCTGGTCGCCGCCTTCGGCGCGGTGATCTGGGCGAGCCCCTGGCGGCGGGCGCGGATCTTCGCCTATCTCGATCCCTGGTCGCAGCACAATGCCCTGGGCCGGGGCTATCAACTCACCCACTCCTTGATCGCGTTCGGTCGCGGCGAGTGGTTCGGCGTCGGCCTGGGCGCGAGCGTCGAAAAGCTCAACTACCTTCCCGAAGCCCACACCGACTTCATCCTGGCGGTCATCGGCGAGGAACTGGGGTTGATGGGCGTGCTCGTGGTGATCGTCGCGTTCTACTGGATCGTCAAGCGCGCCTTCGAAATCGGCCGGCAGGCGGTCGCGGTCGAGCGGACCTACGCCGGCCTCGTCGCGCAGGGAATCGGCATCTGGATCGGGCTGCAGGCCTTCATCAACATGGGCGTTGCGACGGGCCTGCTGCCGACCAAGGGCCTGACGCTGCCGCTGATGAGTTACGGCGGCTCGGCGATGATGAGTTCGATGATCGCGTTGGCGATCCTGCTGCGCGTCGACCACGAAAATCGCGTGCTGATGCACGGTGGGAGGGTCCGCGGATGAGCGCCGTCGCTCCGTCGTCCGCGTTGCCCCGGACCCCGGCGCTGCTGATCGCCGCGGCGGGCACCGGCGGTCATGTCATGCCCGGGCTGGCGGTCGC
>JAKADX010000100.1 GCA_021818505.1 Pseudomonadota bacterium | reverse complement strand
CTACGGGCGCTACGGGCGCTACGGGCGCTACGGGTGCAACCGGTGCGGCAGGTGCGGCGGGCGTCACAAGCTTCCTCAGCCCTGTCACCAATGCGCTCGCCAAGGTTTCGGTCCTGAATACCTCGACGAGCTCGTCCAGCGTCAAGCCGCTGATCAGCGCCAATGTGCTGAGCACGACGCCACAGGCGAATTCCCCGATCCAGGTTGGTGTGCTGTCGAACGGCCAGGTGGTCCAGCTCAAGGCCGGATCGCTCAGCACCTCGACGCTGCCGGTGGTTTCGACGCTTCTGGCGACGTCGAACAAGAGCGTCGGCAGCAATGTCGGCGGCGTGGTCAACACGGTGGCAAACAGCACTGGCAGCGTGCCCGTGCTGGGTGGCACGCTGAAGGGGGCGCTGGTGACGGCGGGCAACGCGATTGGCGGCACGAGCAATCCGGGCGGGGCGACGCTGACCCAGACGCTCACAAACCTGACCGGCTCGGCCGGCACCATTCTCGACACGGCGACCGGCACGTTGCCGACAGGGTCGACCGGAACGCTGCCGATCGGAACGCTGCCGACCGGAACAGGCAATCCGCTGGCGCCGGTCACCAGCACGGTATCGACCATCACGGGCACGCTGTCAGGCGCGGCGGGCGGTTCGAGCCCACTGGCGCCGGTGACCACGACGGTATCGACGGTTACGGGCACGTTGTCCGGCGCGACAGGGGGCAGCACGAGTCCGCTTGCGCCGGTCACCGGCGCATTGTCCACCGTGACAGGGGCGCTGTAACAGGAGTTCAGCCAGGGACGGCGGCACCGGTCGCTGTCCCTGGCTTGTCTCGGCGCTGGTCTGAATGTCGCAGAAGAAATATTATGGAACCTGAGTGCGTGGCGCAATGCCCGCGATGGCGCGCGGACCAGGATACAATTTGAAAATCGCGACCCCGCGTTTGTCAGATCGGGCTCACATTTCCGGATCAGGATCGACCCGCGTCAACCCTGTCCGGGACTCCGACCATGGAACCACCGCCGTCGCATCTGCTTGCCGTCGTCGTCCCCGTCCGCGACGAGGCGCCGAACATTCCGCCGCTCGTGGCCGAATTCGGCACGGCGCTGGCCGGGATCGATCACGAGATCATCTTCGTCGACGACGGCAGCACCGATGACAGCCAAGCGGTGCTCGCGGCACTGGCGAAGGAAAGGCCGGAGATCCGCGTCCTGCGCCACACGGGGAGTTTCGGTCAGAGCGCGGCAATACTCACCGGCGTGACCGCCGCGAACGCGGTGTGGATCGCCACGATTGATGGCGACGGGCAGAACGATCCGGCCGACATTCCGGACATGCTCCAGCGCGCCTGGCAGGAAGAGCGGCCCGATGAGCCGGTGCTGGTGGCGGGGCGCCGCGTCCGGCGCAAGGACAGCGCGATGAAGCGGATCGCCTCGCGGATCGCCAACGGCGTCAGGGCGCGGGTGCTGCACGACGGCGTGCCCGATAGCGGCTGCGGGCTGAAGCTGTTCCGGCGCTCGGTCTTTCTCGGACTGCCGCGCTTCGACCACATGCACCGGTTTCTGCCGGCGCTGTTCGCGAGCATCGGCGGGCGGACGGTGCTGCACCCCGTTGCCCACCGCCCGCGCGTGGCCGGGCGGTCGCATTACGGGACATGGGACCGGTTGCGTGTCGGGATCGTCGACCTCGCGGGCGTGGCCTGGTTGCAGCGGCGGGCCTGCCGGCCGGTTCTGGGCGCAAGCGCGGCCGATGCCGGGTCGCCGGCCTCGCTGGAGGTGGCTCGGTGATCCGCCTCGCCCGGCCGGCGCTGCTGGCGGCAGGGCTGCTGGGCGCGGCGCTGGTGCTGCACCTGCATCCGTTCGGCGCGCTGTTCGCGCCGCATCCCGGCCACGGCTGGCGTGACGCGCTGGCACTCGGCGCGCTGGGGGCGCTGGCCTGCGCGGTCGGGATGCCGAGGCAGGTGATCGGCTTTGCGGCGGGCTTCGCCTGGGGCGTGATTCCGGGCACGGCGCTGGCGCTTGCATCCCAGCTGGCCGGCTGCGCCGCCGATCTGCTCTGGGCGCGGCTGGTCGGCCGAGCCTTCGTGCGTTCCCGGCTCGGCCATCGGGCGGCCCGGATCGACCGCGCTCTCGCGGCGCGCCCGTTCACCGCCACGCTCACGCTGCGCCTGATGCCGCTGGGCAGCAATCTCGCGCTGAACCTGCTCGCCGGCGTCTCCAGCGTGAAAGTATTTCCGTTCCTTGCCGGATCGGCGCTGGGCTTCGTGCCGCAGACCGTGATCTTCGCCCTGATCGGCGCGGGCGGACGTGTGGGGCGGGATGTTGAACTTGCCGTGGGTGTCGTGCTGTTCGTGATCTCGATCGTGCTGGCATTCGGGCTGCGCCGCCGGATTGCGCCGGAACTCGCCGGCGTCTGACTCGGATCAGCGGCAGATGGCGCCCGACGAACAGGCGATCCGCGCGGCGGGCGGCGGGCTGATCCGGCGGATGACGATTTCGGAGCCGGCGCGCCGGGGCGGTGAAAGCGGGCCGAGACTTGCGGCCATCGCCGCAAAGGCGGCGGGCGAGGGTTGCGCCCCCTGCCCCGCCGGCCCGTAGATCGCGAAGACCGGACGTCCCTCGGCCAGAGCCGCCGCGGCGCGCGCGCGGCGCTGGGTGACGAGCGGCGCGAGGGCGGGATCGTAATGGCCGAGCATGGCCCAGGCCGCACCGTCGCTTGCCAGGATGACGTCGCCCGCCGTGGCGCGCGCGGCGAGCCGGGCCGCCGCCAGATCCCAGCGGGGCTTGGTTTCGGCATGGTAGTAGGGCGCGAGATTGAACAGCAGCACGGCGGCGGCGGCCGGCAGCGCCGCCAGCCTCGCAGGTGGCGGCAGGGCTTCGATGCCGAGGCCGGCGAGAACGAAGAAGGGCGGCGCGCTCCAGAGCAGGTAGCGCGGCAGCATCACCGGGTGGACGAGCGAGACGACGCCGAGGGCGATCGGCAGGCCAAGCCAGACGATCAGCAGCACCAGTGCCTCGGCGCGGGCGCGCCGGAGGCGCCAGAGACCGAGGATGGCGAGTAGCGCCATTGCGGCGGCGAACCCGGGCAGGACGGGTGGCAGCAGCCGCATCGTCACCATCGTCGCGTCGCGCATGAAATAGAGACTGGCGGCGTCGGCCCACAGGAACGATGCGGAAGGCGGCGGAATCCAGGCGAACCCTGCCATCGGACCGTGGGGCGGCACCAGCAG
>JAKADX010000099.1 GCA_021818505.1 Pseudomonadota bacterium | reverse complement strand
CGGGAACGCGCCCGACCGCACCCAGCGGCTCTGCTGTTCCGACTGGCCGACCGCGAGGCCGACCGTGTCGCGCGCCAGGCCGATCGTGCTGGCGGCGACGATCATGTTGAAGCTCGGCCCGCGCAGATGCAGGATGTCTTCGGCCGGGATCGCGACCGGGAACTGTTGCAGCACCGCGGTCTGGAACAGGCCGATGCGATTGACGTTGTAGAAGATCGAGCCGTCCGCGGCCTCCAGCACCATCACCGCGTCGGGGTTGATCAGAATCAGCTCGACCGGGTCCTGGTGCCGGTCGCGCAGGATCGCGGCGTAGGCATTCCCCCGCAGCAGGAAAGCGATCATCATGTCGCGGCTGAACTCGAACCAGGTCTGCAGGCGGTTCGGGCGCTTCAGCAGCCGCGCCAGTGGATGGTCCTTGACGCGCGTGCGCGAGGCGTCGTCGTGTTCGGCGTAGAGCGTCGGCGCGCACCGGGCGACGTCGGTCGCGCGGATCGTCACGGCGGCGTAGATCGCGCCCACCGTCATGGCGGTGGCCTGGCTGACCAGCACCCCCGACGCGGACGCGACCGACCCGAGGGGCGGGATCATCCCGTACGACGGCACGCCGGCGCTGGCGCGCTGCGACGGCGCAGCCGCCATCCGGCCGAACAATCCGCGCATCACTGCGTCGGACCGTTCGCCAGCGCCGCCGCCGCGCGCTCGCCCGGCTGGAA
This sequence comes from Pseudomonadota bacterium, assembly GCA_021818505.1. Lineage (GTDB taxonomy): Bacteria > Pseudomonadota > Alphaproteobacteria > Acetobacterales > Acetobacteraceae > JAFKFJ01. Next base: position 2,509 of record JAKADX010000099.1, on the reverse strand, counting down.
GCCCAGCGCGCGCGCGATGCGGATCATGTCGGCCACGGCGCCGCTCATCAGCGCGATATACGGCGACGGCACCGGGCGGCCCTCCTTGTCGCGCGTCAGCAGTTTCAACGATGACGACTCATCCACCTGCGCCTGCATCGTCGCGGCGGCGCGAAAGCGGCTCTCCGCCTCGACCCAGGCGGCGAGCATGGCCGCGGAGACGCGGCCACGCTGCAGCGGCGTGAGGGACGCGACCAGATCGGCCGCCCTCGCGCGCTGCGTAGGCGTCAGGTGGCCGAATGGGTCGAATGTGCGGCCTGGCGCGGACGCAGACGCGGCGTCAGGCACGCGCGGCCTCGGCCTCGGCGAAGCTCTGGCCGCTCGCCTCCAGAATGGCGGCGCGGCCGGTAAGGGTCTGCCAGCGGCGCACCGCCGCATCCACATAGGCGCCATTGACCTCGATCGCGCGGCAGCCGCGGCCGGTGGTCTCCGCTGCGATGATCGTCGTCCCCGAGCCGCTGAATGGCTCATAGACCACGTCCCCCGGCAGCGTGTGGTTGATGATCGGGCGCCGCATGCACTCGACCGGCTTCTGCGTGCTGTGGCCGGTGCGGGCGTTTTCACCCTCGGTCCTGCTTGTGAAGCCCACGCCAGATGCGATCGTCCACACCGTCGTCTGCTTGCGGTCCCCGGTCCAGCGGCCGGTCTTTCCGTTGCGCACTGCATACCAGCAGGGCTCGTGCTGCCAGTGATAATCGCCGCGGCTGAGCGCGAACAGCGCCTTGTTCCAGATGATCTGCGCGCGCACGGTGAAGCCGGAGGCAGCGAGCGATGCCTGGACCGTCCCCCCATGCACGCCCCCATGCCAGACATAGGCAATGTCGCCGGCGAACAGCGCCCAGGCGTCGCGCCAGTCCGCCCGGTGGTCGTTGTCGACCGCGCCGGTGGCCACGAACTTCGCGGAAGCGCGCCTGCCACTCCTACGTTTCGGGGACGCTTGGAATTTGGGCTCTGCGCGCCAGGTCGCATCGTATTCGACGCCGTACGGCGGGTCGGTCACCATCAGGTTCGGCGTGGCACCGGCGAGGGCTGCCGCGACCGTCGCCGGATCGGTGCAGTCACCGCAGGCGAGCCGATGTGCATCGAGCACCCAGACATCGCCCGCACGGCTGACCTGCGACAGCGGCGGCTCCGATTCCGCATCGGCAACGTCAGCGTCGTCGCCCCGTGGCGTCAGAATGTCGTTCAGTTCCGCCGGCGCGAAGCCGAGGGACGCGAGGTCGGCGCCCCCGGCGCGCAGATCGGCAAGCTCGGCACCGAGCAGAGCGTTGTCCCACCCGGAATTCAGCGCCAGCTTGTTGTCCGCCAGCATGTAGGCGCGCTTCTGCGTGTCGGTCCAGCCGCGCGCGACGATCACCGGGACCTCGGATGCGGCCAGCAGCTTTGCGGCGGCGAGCCGTCCATGGCCGGCGATCACGCCATCCTGTTCATCCACCAGGATCGGGGTCGTCCAGCCCCATTCCTTGATCGCGGCGGCGATCTGGCGCACCTGCGCGTCGGAATGCGTCCGCGCGTTGCGCGGCGACGGGATGAGCTGATCGGCGCGGCGACGTTCGATCTGCGTCGCCGGCCACGGACGTTCGGCGTCGGTCACGGACGCTGCGCGAGCCGTTCGGCCGCATCGGCGAGGCGGTGCAGATCGACCAGCACCTGCGCGGCCAGCGCCTCGACCGCGTCGATCGGCGGTTCGTCGGCGCCGCTTCGCGCGGCATCGGCGATGCGGCGCACGTGGGCGCGGATTTCGGCCTCGGTCATGTCTCCTCCGACCGCGCCAGGCGCAGCACGCCCGCGAGCATCAGCGCGCCCGCGGTGATGAAGCCGGCCGGCCGGAACACCTGCCACGCGCCGTAGGCGATCAGCGCGGCGCCCGCGATGCCGGCGGCGTCGCGCAGCAGCGTGGGCAGGAGGGCCGCGACCGCGGCGAATGCGCGCGTCATCAGATCACCATCATGTCGCGCTCGGCATAGACGCTCGGTCCCAGCGACTCGGGGTTGCGGCTCATCAGCGCCACCGCATCGAGCAGCGCCATCAGCGGGTCGATCTTGCCGGCGCCGGCGACCTGCTTGGTGATGGTCAGCGCGTTGCCCTTCGGCTCGACCTTGGCGTTGCCCACCGCCCAGGCGGCGATGCGCTGGCCGGCGTGCAGCAGCGTCTTGCTGGCGAGCTTGATCTCGGCCGTTTTGATCGCGCCCGACAGCGTCCAGCCCTGGCTGATGCCGACCACCTTGTCCTCGCCGGCGACGCCACGCTCGGCCAGTGCATCGACGATCGCGCCGACGCCCATCGGGTCGAGGCCGACGCGCGCGAGCAGGCCGGCGTCGTTGACCTGCGCGACGATATCGGCGAGCTCGGCGAACCCGGCCTCGATGTCCGCGACGATCGCCAGCTCGTCCGCTGCCTCGAAGTCGCGCAGCAGCGCGGCCTCGGAGCGGCGCCGGTCGAGCACCGTCTCGTGCGCCCAGGAGATCGG
>JAKADX010000067.1 GCA_021818505.1 Pseudomonadota bacterium | reverse complement strand
GGCCACGACGCTGTGCTCGCCAGCCCCGCCACGCTCGCGCTGATGCGGACCCGGCTTGGCGCGGGCGCCTTCGGCACTGCTCAACCGCTCTCCTGGGGCGAGCGGCTGCGCATCGGCGAAGCGGACGTATGGCTGGAGCCTGCGGGGCACGTGCTGGGCGCGGCGCAGGTGGCGATGCAGTTTCGCGGCAGTCGCGCGGTGGTCAGCGGCGACTACAAACGCCAGCCCGACCCGACCTGCGACGGCTTCGTGCCCGTCGCCTGCGACGTTTTCGTCACCGAGGCGACCTTTGCCCTGCCGGTGTTCCGCCATCCGCCGGTGGAGTCGGAAGTTGCCCGCCTGCTCACGAGTGTGGCATTATTTCCGGAGCGGACGCACCTGGTCGGCTGCTATTCGCTCGGCAAGTGCCAGCGCATCGCGGCGATGCTGCGCGCGGCGGGGTATGAGCGACCGATCTGGCTGCACGGCGCGCATGTGGCGCTGTGCGAGACCTATGCGGCGCTCGGTGTGCAACTCGGCGACCTGCGGCCGGCGAGCGGCGCGGCGAAGGCGGACCTGGCCGGCGCGATCGTGCTGGCGCCGCCATCGGCCGCGTCGGATCGCTGGGCGCGGCGGCTGGCCGATCCGGTGGTGTGCGCCGCCTCCGGCTGGATGCGGGTGCGCCAGCGCGCGCGCCAGGGCGGCGTCGAGTTGCCGCTGGTGATCTCGGACCATGCCGACTGGGACGAACTGAACGCCACGCTGGACGAGGTCGGCGCGCCGGAGGTGTGGGTGACGCATGGGCGCGAGGAGGCGCTGATCCACGCCGCGGGCAGGCGAGGCATCGCGGGCCACGCGCTACGCCTGCTCGGCTACGGCGAGGAGGACGAGGCGACGCCATGATCGCGTTCGCCGCACTGCTGGAACGGCTGGCCTTCACGCCCGGCCGCAACGCCAAGATCGCGCTGCTGCGGCGGTACTTCGCGACCGCGCCCGACCCCGACCGCGGCATCGGACTGGCGGCGGTGACGGGCGAACTGACATTCGCCGCGGCCAAGCCGGGCCTGATCCGCGACCTCGCCGCCGCCCGCACCGACCCTGAGCTGTTCGCGTGGTCCTACGACTATGTCGGCGACCTGGCCGAAACGGTGGCGCTGATGTGGCCGGAGGCGCCGACCGACGCGGGACCGCCATCGCTCGCAGACGTGGTGGCGACGCTGAACGGCGCGGCGCGGGCGGAATTGCCGGCAATCGTGGCGGGTTGGCTCGATGCGTCCGATCCGTCAGTGCGGCTGGCGTTGTTGAAGCTCATCACCGGCGGCCTGCGCGTCGGCGTGTCGGCGCGGCTGGCGAAGGTCGCGCTGGCCGAGATGGCCGAGGGGCGGATCGCGCCGGACGAGATTGAGGAAGTCTGGCACGCCCTCGGGCCGCCCTACGCGGAATTGTTCGCCTGGATCGAGGGGCGCGGCCGGCGGCCCGACCCGGCCGACGCGCCGGTGTTCCGCCCGCCGATGCTGGCGCACCCGCTGGAGGACGCCGATCTCGCCGCGCTCGATGCGGCGGCGCTGCGCGCGGAGTGGAAATGGGACGGCATCCGCGTGCAGCTTGTCGCGACCGACGGCGGCAAGCGCCTTTACTCGCGTACCGCCGACGACATCTCGGCCGCCTTCCCCGAGATCATCGAGGCGATGCAGTTCCGCGGCGTGCTGGACGGCGAGTTGCTGGTGATGCGCGAGGGTGTCGTCGCGCCGTTCGCCGATCTGCAACAGCGGCTGAACCGCAAGTCGGTGACGGCGAAGTTGCTGCGCGAGTTCCCTGTCGCGGTGCGGCTGTACGACCTGCTGTTCGAGGGTGCGGAGGACATCCGCCCGCTGCCCTTCGATGCACGCCGGGCGCGGCTGGAGGCGTGGATGGCGCGCGAGCGGCCGGCGCGCATGGACCTGTCGGCGATGATTCCCTTCGCCGCGCTCGATGAACTGGCGGCGTTGCGCGATGGCGCGCGGGCGGCGGCGATCGAGGGGCTGATGCTCAAGCGCGGCGACGCGCCGTATGTGCCCGGCCGGCCGAAGGGCCTGTGGTGGAAATGGAAGCGCGATCCGCTGACGCTCGACGCCGTGCTGATGTATGCGCAGCGCGGCCACGGCAAGCGCAGCAGCTTCTATTCCGACTTCACCTTCGGTGTCTGGCGCGACACCGAATTGGTGCCGGTGGGCAAGGCGTATTTCGGTTTCACCGATGCCGAGCTGGCATGGCTGGACCGCTGGGTGCGCAATCACACCGTGGCGCGTTTCGGCCCGGTGCGCGAGGTGGAAAAGACGCTGGTGCTGGAGGTGGCGTTCGACGCGGCGCAGCGTTCCGCGCGGCACAGATCCGGCGTGGCGCTGCGCTTTCCCCGCATCGCGCGGTTGCGCACCGACAAGCCGGCGGCGGAGGCGGATACGCTGGAGACCGTAATGCGGCTGGTCACCGCGCCGTCCGCCGCCTAGGCTGCGCCCGTCCGTAAGCAGGGAGACCGACGCATGGCCAACATCCCCGACCGTCCCGAATACAAGGGCGAACTGTTCGAGCGCGGATTGCAAGTGCGCCGCGAGGTGCTCGGCGCCGAGTATGTGGACAGGTCGCTGGCCGAGGCGGACGATTTCTATGCCGCGTTCCAGAAGGCAACGACCGAGCAGGCCTGGGGCATGATCTGGACCCGGCCGGGCCTGCCGCGGCACACCCGTTCCATCATCAACATCGCCATGCTGTCCGCACTGGGCAAGCCGCACGAACTGCGGCTGCATGTGCGCGCGGCACTGGGCAACGGCGTGACGCGCGAGGAGATCAAGGAAGTGCTGCTGCAGGTCTGCGGCTATTGCGGCATCCCCGCCGGGTTCGAAGCCTTCCGCGTCGCCCGCGACGTCTTCGCCGAGGTGGATGCCGCGAAGTCGGGGGCGAAGCCGGGCGCATGACCGCCCGCACGCAGGAAGCCCTGGTCGCCGCGCAGTTCGGCGCCCAGGCCGGCGCCTATCTGACCAGCGCGGTGCACGCCCAGGGCGATGACCTCGCGGCCCTCGCGGCGCTGGCCGAGGGGCAGGCGGGCGCGCGCACGCTCGACCTCGGCTGCGGCGGCGGGCACGTCGCCTATGCGGTCGCGCCGCATGTGGCCGAGGTGGTGGCCTGCGACCTGTCACCGCAGATGCTCGCGGTGGTCGCGGCGGCGGCGCGCGAGCGCGGGCTGGCCAACCTGCGGACGGTGGAGGGGCCGGCGGAGCGGTTGCCGTTCGCCGATGCCGGCTTCGACCTCGTGCTCAGCCGCTACTCCGCGCATCACTGGCGCGACTTTGCGGCCGGGCTGCGCGAGGCGGCGCGGGTGCTGCGGCCGGGCGGACGCGCGGGGTTCGTGGATGTCGTGTCGGTGGGGGGTGCCGCTGCCGATACGTTCCTGCAAGCGATCGAACTGCTGCGCGACACCTCGCATGTGCGCGACCGCACGCGCGCGGAGTGGGAGGCGGCGCTGGACGATGCCGGACTGCTCGTGCAAACGGTGACGCCGTTCCGCGTGCGGCTGGACTTCGCCTCCTGGGTCGCGCGGATGTGCACGCCGCCCGCACAGGTGGCGGCGATCCGCGCGTTGCAGGACGCGATGGCGGATTCGGTGCGCCGGCACTTCGCGGTCGAGCCTGATGGCAGCTTCATGATCGACGTGGCGCTGTTCGTGGCGGCGCGTGCCGGCTGATCAGCCGCGCGCGTCGCCGTTGCGCAGCAGGTCGATATCGAAGCGGACGCAGTCGCCGCGATAGATCACCTCGGCGACATAGGTGACGATGCCGCGCCGGTCGCGGATCAGGTAGCGCGCCTCCGCCGTCGGCGAGTTCAGCGGCACGCTCAGCCGCTCGCTGGTGACGGGATCGGCGCTGCCGACGACGACCGTAAGCTGCGCGTGCGTGCGGAACTCGCGCGGCGCGCGGTCGAAGATCGTGCGCGCGACATGCACGCTGGCGACCGCGAAGGGTTCGCCGGCGCGGTACTGCACGCTGAGCAGATACTGGTACGAGTCAGCCGCGCGGCCGTCGCCCGGCAGCAGGCGCGGCGGCAGCGGCTCGCGCACCGCGACGAAGCGCGGGACATGCGCGCCGATCGAGCGGGAGAGCGAATCCATGTCGCTGGTCAGGTGCAGCCAGCGCCGCTCGCGCATGTTCGGCGTCACGAAGGTGCCGCGCCCCTGCTCGCGGCGCACCAGACCTTCTTTCTCCAGCAACTCGACCGCCTGGCGCACGGTGACGCGGGCGACGCCGAATTCGCGTTCGAGTTCGTCGAGCGTCGGCATCCGCTCGCCGGGCCGCATCTGACCCTCGGTGATGCGGTTGCGCAGCAGGGTTGCGACCTGGATGTCGAGCGGGATGGGGCTGCGCTTGAACATCCCGGTGCGGCGCTCGGCCGTGCGCCGACGTGGGCGCGCCTTCGTCGTCAGGTTCATGAGGCTGGTCCGTCCGCAGAGTTGCCGCCGCCGCTGATCCCAAATATAGGACCATGGTATGTCCGATGGGACCTTGGCCGCCGCGCGCTACCTGCCGCTTGGCGACGCGGCGCTGGCGGTGGAGTTCGGCGACAGCATCGATCCGGCTACGAACGCGCGGGTGATCGCGCTGGCCGAGGCACTGCGGCGCGCGCCCGTGGCCGGCGTCACCGAGACCGTCCCGACGTTCCGCTCGCTGCTCGTGCATTACGACCCGCTGCGGCGCAGCCATGACGAGATGGTGGGTGCGCTGCGGGAGAGGGTCGCCGGCCTTCGGGTCGCAGTGGGGCAGGGCAGGCGGGTGACGATTCCCGCCTGCTATGAGGGCGCGCTGGCGCCCGATCTGGCCGAGGTTGCCGCGCTGACCGGCATGACGGCCGACGAGGTGGTGCAGGTCCATGCCGCGACCGAGTATCAGGTTTATATGCTCGGTTTCCTGCCCGGATTTCCGTATATGGGCGTGCTGCCGGAGCGGCTGCGGCTGCCGCGGTTGAGCACGCCGCGGGTGCGTGTGCCGCCGCGCTCGCTCGCGATCGCGACCGCGATGACGGCGATCTATCCGCTGGAGAGTCCCGGCGGCTGGTGGCTGATCGGCACGGTGCCGGTCGAACTGTTCGACATCACCGCCGACCCGCCGGCGCTGTTGCGCGCCGGGGATCGCGTGCGCTTCCGGGCGGTTGACCGGCCGACATTCGATGCACTGCGCAGCGCATGGCTGGCAGGCGAGGGACGGCTCGACGTGACCGAGGCGCCGGCATGAGCGGGGGACTGCGCGTGCTGGCACCGGGGCTGCACACGACGCTGCAGGACTTCGGCCGCTTCGGCGCGCAGGCGCTGGGGATGCCGGTGTCAGGTGCGCTAGACCGCGACCTGCTGCGCCTCGCCAACGCGCTGGTCGGCAACGCGCCGGACGAGGCAGCGCTGGAGGTGCTGCACGTCGGGCCGGTGCTGGAGGTCACGGCCCCGGCGCTGCGCCTGGCGCTGGCCGCCTATGGCGGCGCGATCCTGCTGGACGATGCGGAAGACCGCCGCGTGCCGGCCTGGCGCTCCGTGACGCTGCCGCGCGGCGCTCGCCTGCGCGTGCTCGCCGGGCGCGACACCGCTGCCGGCTATCTGGCGATCGGCGGGGGATTCGCCGTGCCTCCCCTGGCCGGCAGCCGTTCCACCTATGTCCGCGGCGGTCTCGGCGGCTGGCAGGGACGGGCGCTGGCGGAGGGCGACGAGATCCCGGCGCGGCAGGTGTCGGCGCCCGCCGGAGCGGAACGGCGGCTGCCGGCGCCGCCCGTGCTGGAGCGCGGCAAGCTGCGCGTCGTGCTCGGGCCCCAGGACGACCATTTCACCGAGGCGGCGATCGCAACGCTCTGTGCCGCCGAGTTCGTGGTCACGCCGGAGGCCGATCGCATGGGGCTGCGGCTGGACGGGCCGGTGCTGGAACATCGCCGGGGGCACGACATTGTCTCGGACGGCACCGCGGCAGGCGCGTTGCAGGTGCCGGGGAGCGGGCGGCCGGTGCTGCTGCTCGCCGACCGGCAGACCACCGGCGGCTATCCCAAGATCGCCGTCGTCTGTACCGCCGATCTGCCGCGGGCGGGGCAGTTGCGGCCGGGCGACCGGGTGAGCTTTGCCGCGATCGAGGTGGCGGCGGCGCAGGCGGCGCGGCGGGAGCACGAGGCGGCGCTGGCGGCGCTGATCGGCGGCATCGTCCCGATCGAGGCACGGCCCGATATCGCCACGCTGCGCCGCATCGACCTGATCAGCGGCGTGGTGGAGGCCGATCAGGCGAATTCCAGCAACGGCTGATCGGCCGCAAGAACCGCGCCCGATTCGGCCAGCAGACGCGAGACCACGCCGGCGCGGGGCGCGCGCACGGTGGTCTGCATCTTCATCGCCTCGATCACCGCGACATCGGCCCCTTCGGCCAGCGCATCGCCGGCGGCGACCGCGAGCGAGACCAGTCGGCCGGCGAGCGGCGCGCGCAGCACGCGATCCTGCGTCGTCGCTTTGCGCGCCTGCATGATCGGCAGCAGTGCCGCGACATGCGGCGCGAATACCTGTGCGGTCACGACCGCGCCGGCATGGAAGAGGCGCCATGAAAGTCCGGTGCGCTCGACCTGCACGCGGACGTCGCGGTCATCGACGCGGCCCCGGAACAGCGGCTCGCCCGGCCGCCAGTCACTCGCCACGCGCAGGCTGCGGTCGCCGATCGCGATGTCGGTCGCGCCGTCGGCGGAGGCGACGTGCAGCGGATGAGCAGTGCCGTCGAGCACGACGACGAGTGAGACCCCACCGGGCGCGACGGGCCGGCGCAGCACGGCGCGGTGGTGCAGGACGGCGGCGACGGCGGCGAGCAGCGTCGGGTCGGCGGGGCGCAGATCATCCGTGCCGAAGCCCGCGGGATACTCGGCGTCGATGAAGTCCGTACTGAGGTCACCCGCGACGAAGCGCGGCCGGTGCAGCAGCGCGGACAGGAACGGCAGGTTGTGCGCGATGCCGCGGATCACATAGGAATCGATCGCCACGCGCATCACCGCGATCGCCTCCGCCCGCGTCGGCGCCCAGGTACAGAGCTTGGCGATCATCGGGTCGTAGAAGACGGGAAACTCGCCGCCGGCGAACACGCCGGAATCGACGCGCGTGTGCGCGTCCGATTCCGGTTCCTGATAGTGCGTGAGCCGCCCGGGCGCGGGAGCGAAGCCGCGCAGCGGGTCCTCGGCATAGACGCGCGCTTCCAGCGCCCAGCCGCGCGGGGCAGTGTCGGCCTCGGTCAGCGTCAGCCGCTCGCCAGCCGCAACGCGGATCATCAGTTCCACCAGATCAAGTCCGGTGACCAGTTCGGTCACCGGATGCTCGACCTGAAGGCGCGTGTTCATCTCCAGAAAGTAGAAGTTGCGCGCGGCATCGACGATGAATTCGACGGTGCCGGCGGAGCGGTAGCCGACCGCGCGCGCCAGCGCCACCGCCTGCTCGCTCATGCGCCGGCGGGTTGCCGCATCGAGGAATGGGCTCGGCGCTTCCTCGATGACCTTCTGGTGACGCCGTTGGATCGAGCATTCGCGTTCGCCGAGGGCGAGCGTGGTACCGTGCGCGTCGGCGAGCACCTGGATTTCGATGTGGCGCGGCCGGACAATGAATTTCTCGATCAGGATGCGATCGTCGCCAAAGCTGGCGCGCGCCTCCGCCTGTGCCGCGGCGAAGCCGGCGCGCACGGCGTCGTCATCGGCGGCGATGCGCATTCCCTTGCCGCCGCCGCCGGCAGAGGCCTTCAGCATCACCGGATAGCCGATCGCGCGCGCGATGCGCACCGCGGCGTCGGCATCGGCGATCGCCTCGTCGTGGCCGGGCACGGTGCTGACGCCGGCGGCGGCGGCGAGTCGCTTGGAGGCGATCTTGTCGCCCATCGCCGCCATCGCCGCCGCGTCTGGTCCGATGAAGGCGATGCCCGCGTCGGCCAGGGCGCGCGCGAAGTCCGGGCGTTCGGAGAGGAAGCCGTAGCCGGGATGCACGGCGTCCGCCCCCGTGCTGCAGCACGCCTGCACGATGCGGTCGATGCGTAGATAACTTTCGGCGGCGGATGCCGTGCCGATGGCGATATGCTCATCGGCCATGCGGACATGCAGCGCGTCGCGGTCGGCGTCCGAATGCACTGCGACGGTGGCGATGCCCATGCGCCGCGCGGTGCGGATGACGCGGCAGGCGATTTCCCCGCGATTCGCGATCAGGATCTTGCGGAACATGCGGCGGGTCAGCGGGGCCGCCGCGCCGCAAGCGCGCGGCACAGACCCGGCCGCGTTTGCTCCGGCGCGATCACTGGATCCACCATCGCCAACCTATCGGCGCGGGCGGCGTTGCGGCGCAGCGCGATGTCGGCGCCGGTCCAGGCCAGGACGCTATCCGTGCCGAGCGGTCGCGGCGCCATGACGCCCCAGGCGCCGCCATATGCGCGGCCGACGACCAGTGTGACGCGCTTCACGGCGCATTCGGTCCAGGCGGCAAGCAGGTCTGCGGCTTCGCGCACGATGCCCGCGTGCTCCTGCGCGACACCGGGCAGGAAGCCGGGTGTATCGACGACGGTGATGATCGGCAGGCCGAATGCCCCGCACAGGCGCACGAAGCGCGCCGCCTTGGCAAGCGCGTCGCAATCGAGGCAACCGGCCAGTACCGTCGGCTGATTGGCGACGATGCCGACCGCGTGGCCATCGAGATGGGCGAAGGCGGTAACGAGGTTCATGGCGAAGTCCGGTTGCAGCTCAACGAGTTCCGCCTCGTCGGCGATGGCGGCGATCAGTTCGCGTACGTCGCAGGCACGGGCGGGATCATCGGTGACCAGGGTGGCGAGTGCCGGCGTGATGCGGTCAGGTGGATCGGCGGTTGGCCGGTGCGGCACGCCGCCGTGGCGCCGGTCGGGCAGATAGCTGATCCACGCGCGCGCGTGCAGCAGCGCGGCGATCTCGTCCGGCGCGACCAGGTCGGCAAGGCCCGACCGCGCGCCGTGTGCCGCCGCCCCACCGAGGTCCTGCGCCGAGACGATTTCCCCGCTCGCTGCTTCCACCGCCTCGGGGCCGGTAAGGAACATTTCGGCGCGACCTGCCACCATGATGCGCAGATCGGCCAGCGCCGCGAGGACGGAGGTGGCGCCAATGCACGGTCCCATCACCAGTGCGAGCAGCGTGACCCTGCGTCGCGCGTGCAGGTGCCGGCGCTGGAGTTCGATGAGGTGGGCAATGCCCGACAGCCCATCCTGCGCGCGCGTTCCGGCGGTATCGAGCATCGTCACGATCGGGGCGCCGTGCTGCGCCGCTTGTTCGAGTACCGCGCCGATCTGCTCCGCATTCGCCAGCGTCACCGCGCCATCGGCGACCGTTGCGTCCTGCGCATACACGAACAGGCGCCGGCCGGCGACGGTGCCGCTGCCGGCCACCACACCGTGCGTGCCACATCGAGGGGCTTCGTCGAAGCTGTCGCTGTCGAGAAGCACGGCGATACGCTCGCGGGCGCCGAGCAGTCCTTGGGCGCGGCGGGCGGCGAGCGCGTCGGACGCTGTGCTCATGATGTCGCCAGCGCCGGTTGTCGCGCGCGGCGCGGTGGTGGCGGCAGCGCGATCGGGCGCAGCGGTGCCGCCGCGTCGGAGCGCGCTACCTGCGCGTCCGGCGGGGTGCCGTAGAGCGTGGTGCGCTGGCGCGGCGTGCGGCCGATCGAGCGGATCAGCGCGTCCATCGCTTCGGGCGGCATGTCCTGCCCGTGCGCGGCGCCGGCGGCCCGCGTGATGCTCTCGTTCATCAGCGTGCCGCCGAGATCGTTGGCGCCGGCGTTGAGGCACGCGGCGGCGCCCTGCGACCCCATCTTTACCCAGCTTGTCTGGATGTTGGCGATCCACGGGTGCAGCGCCAGCCGCCCGACCGCGTGCATCAGCACCGCCTCCCGCCAGGTCGGCCCCTTGCGCGCGCCGCCCTTGAGGTAGATCGGCGCTTCCATGTGCACGAAAGGCAGCGGCACGAACTCGGTGATGCCGCCGGTCTCGCGTTGCAGGTTGCGCAGCCGGATCAGGTGGCGCGCCCAATGTACCGGCCGCTCGACATGGCCGTACATGATCGTCGCCGTGCTGCGCAGGCCGAGTGCGTGCGCCGTGCGCATCACCTCCAGCCATTGCGCGGTGGTGAGCTTGTCCGGGCAGAGCACGGCGCGCACTTCGTCATCGAGGATTTCGGCCGCGGTGCCGGGCAGCGAGCCGAGACCGTGGCGTTTGAGGTCAAGAAGGAAGGTTGCGAGATCCACGCCGAGCGTCGCCGCGCCCTGCCACACCTCCAGCCGCGAGAAGGCGTGGACGTGCAGGCCCGGCACGGCGCGCTTCACCGCTGTCAGGATGTCGAGATAGGTGCGGCCGGTGTAGTCGGGATGGATGCCGCCCTGCATGCAGACTTCGGTGCCGCCGCGCGCCCAGGCTTCCTCGGCGCGCGCCGCGATCTCCGCGTGCGACGGGTCGTAGGGGCGGCCGCGCAGGCTCTCAGCCGTCTTGCCCTTGGAAAAGGCGCAGAAGCGGCAATGGTAATGGCAGATGTTGGTGTAGTTGATGTTGCGCGTCACGACATAGATTACAGTGTCGCCCGCCACCTCGCGCCGCAGCGCGTCGGCAGCGTCGCAGACGGCGCCGAAATCGCCGCCGCGCGCGGCGAACAGATCGACGATCTCGCGTTCCGTCAGCAGCGCGCCATCGCAGGCACGCGCGAGCGTAGCGGCGAGGCCGTCGGCCGCGATATGCGGCGCGGAAATTGGCGGCGCGTGATCGTCGTCCTGCCCGGACGTCCAGCCGTCGCGCGCCAGTCCCTTGGCATCGGCATGGGCGCGCAGATGGCGGAGCAGGTCTGGATCGACCCATGGCTCGGGCGCGACGGCGTAGCGGCGATGCAGCGGCAGCCGCGCGCCGAGCACTTTTCCGGCGGCATGGGTGCGCGCGTCGAGTTCGGCGAGCGAAGGCCACGGTGCCTCGGGATTGACGTGATCGATGGTGACGGGCGAGACGCCGCCCCAATCGTCGATCCCGGCCGCGATCAGTGCCTCCAGATGTCCGAGGCTGAGATTGGGCGGCGCCTGGATGCTGACCTCGGGCGGCAGGATCAGACGGGCGAGCGCAATCGCGCGCAGATGGTCGGCGTGCGCGGCATCCGGCACGGAGGCCATGCGCGTGTCGGGCTTGGCGCGGAAGTTCTGCACGATGACTCGCTCGCGCATCATCTTGGCCGCCGGCCCCTCCACCGCGTCGCCCCCGACGATGGGCGAGACGCCGACAACTAACGCGCGGCACGCCGCCAGCGCGTCGCGCAGGCCGGGGATAGCGGGCATCGGGCCGATCGAGACGTAAGGGTTGGACGGGCCGATCACCACGTCCCGCAAAGCCGGACTGGCCAGAAGCGCAAGGACGCGCGGGTGGAGCCGGGCGGTCGTCGCGCCGGCGAAGGTGAAGCCGAGGGCGACCGGCTCGCAGCGATGGCGCACGAAATAGTGCTGGTACGCGAGCGGGCCGCCGGGCGCGGCGACGATCGTCGCGATGTGGTCGTCGCTGACCGGCAGGATTTCGCTCGCCACGCCGAGCCGGCGGCAGAATGCGGTGGTGATCGCGCTCAGGCTCTCGCCAGCCGCAAGCCGCCGGGTACGCTCGACATGCACGGCAAGGTCGCGGTCGCCGAGGCGGAACCACGTCTCGCCGCCGCAGGGTGGACGGATCGCGTCCAGCGTGGCGGCGTGACTGGCGAAAGGGACTGCCAGCACAACGATGTCGGCCTGCGCCGCAGCGTCCGCCTGCGAAGCGCCGCGCACCGGCGTCGCGCCGGCGATCGCGGCCGCCGCGGCGGTGGCCCGATCGGCGTCGCGTGAGCCGATGACAACCGGATAGCCCGCACCGGCCCAGCGCGCGGCGAGCCCCGAGCCAAGCGCTCCGGTACCGCCAATCACCGCGATGCGGGGGCGAGCATCGCCCACGTCAGAGGTCCATCTCCGGCAGTGTCACGAGTTCGACGCCGGCCGCGAGCAGGGCTTCGCGGGCGGCGCGGGCGACGGCGACGCCGGTGCGCTCGTCGCCATGCACGCAGAGCGTGTCGATGCGCCGCGGCACCAGCTTGCCGGTGCGCGAGATGATGGTCTGCTCCTGCACCATGCGCACCACGCGGGCGGCGGCTACGGCGGGATCCTTGATGACGGCGCCGGCGGTCTTGCGTGACGTGAGGTTGCCGTCATCGTCATACAGGCGATCGACGAAGGCCTCGGAGGCCACGCGCAGCCCGAGCGTGTGGCCGGCGCGCTCCATTTCCGACCCGCCGAGGGCGACGTAGATGATCGAGGCATCGACCGCCTTGATCGCGCGGCCGACAGCAAGGGCGTAATCCTCCCGCACCGCCGCCATGTTGTTAAGCGCGCCGTGCGGCTTGAGGTGCGTCACCCTGGTCCCGGCATAGGCCGCGAGCGCCTGCAACGCACCGATCTGATAGGCCATCATGTATTCCAGGTCGTCGGCGCGCATGTCGATCTGGCGCCGGCCGAATCCCCAAAGATCGTTGAAGCCGGGATGCGCGCCGATGCTGACCCCGGTCTCCTTGGCCCGCATCACCACGCGGTGCATGACCGTGGCGTCGCCGGCGTGGAATCCGCAGGCAACGCTGGCCGAGCCGATGATGCCGAGGATCTCCATGTCGTTGCCGATGTCGTAGGCGCCAAAGCCCTCGCCCATGTCGGCATTGAGATTGACTTTGCGTGCCATCGCCGCGGTCTCCTTACGTCCGTATGCTGCCGCCAGGTCAGGCGCCGGCGGCATCGCCGACTAGTTCACGATACAGCGCCGGGTCGGTCGCGCCCTCGCTGCCGATCAGCAGGATGCTCGAGTCCGGGCCGAGCGCAAGCTGCTGGCGCAGCATGGTCTCGGGCGCGATGGCCAGCAGCGCCGCCAGCCCGGCCGTGGCTGATTCGCCCGCGACGATCCGCTCCGTTGCGGCGCCGCCGCTGGCCAGCAGCCGCATCGCCGCGATCGCGGGCGCATCGTCGATGGTGACGAAGAAGCGCGCACCGGCGCACAGGATCCGCCACGCCTCGGTGGACACCTCGCCGCAGGACAGCCCGGCCATCACCGTGGAGAGATCGCCGGACGCCGGCGCCGGCCGTCCCGCGAGTGCCGATTGATAGAGGCAGTCGGCGCGTTCCGGTTCCACCACCACGGTAATCGGACCTTCACTGCCCATCTCCTCCCACAGATGTGCACAGACGGCCGCGGCCAGTCCGCCCACGCCACCCTGCACGAACACATGCGTCGGACGTCGCGCACCCGCCGTCTGCAACTGCTGCAGCGCCTCGATCAGCATGACGGTGTAGCCCTGCATCACGTCGCGCGGCACATCGACATAGCCGGGCCAGGACGTGTCGGACACGATCTCCCACCCGTGCTCCTCGGCCGCACGTGTGGCGGCGTGCACGGAATCGTCGTAATTGCCGTCAACCCGCACGATCTCGGCCCCGAAGGCGCGGATCGCCTCCTCGCGCCCCGCACTCACGTCGCGGTGCAGGAAGATCACGCAGCGGCAGCCGAAGACCTGCGCGCCGGCGGCGACCGAGCGGCCGTGATTGCCGTCGGTGGCGCACGTCACGGTGATGGTGCGTGTGATGTCCCGCAGTCCGCCGCGCACCAGATCGGCAACGCCGACCTCATGGCCGAGCCGGGCGGCCACGCGGCGCTGCAGCAGGCGTGCCACGGCGTAGGCGCCGCCGAGCGCCTTGAAGCTGCCGATGCCGAAGCGGCCGGACTCATCCTTGTACCATACCGCGGCTAGCCCCGCATTCGCGGCGACGCGATCGAGCGCGCGCAACGGCGTCGGTGCATACCGCGGGCAGGCGGTAATCATGCGGTACGCAGTCTGCGCCGCTGCGTGCGACAATACTTCCTGCATCCGGTACGGGCCGAGTTTCCGGGCCGCAGCGTTCTCGATGATACGGAGGGTCACGTCGGTCAGGTGCGCTGGAAGTGGGGCAGGATCTCGCGCGCGATCGTCTCGATCTGCGCGCGCTCATAGCGGTAGGGGACCAGTACGATGCGCTGGATGCCGACACGCTCATGCATGCGCAACTGTTCCACGCACTCGGCCGGCGTGCCCATGATGGCGCTGTCGGTGGTGGACTCGCTCCAGGACGCGAAGTCCCATTCGGTGTGCAGCCACTGCATCATCTGCTCCTGCACCGCTTCGCGGCTCGGCCCGACCATGATCGGAAGCTGGTTGCCGTTTTGCAGCTTCGCCGGGTCCTTGCCGCCCAGTTTTGCGAAATCGCAGACCTTCTGCCAAGAGCGAACGAAACCCTCGGGCGTGTAGAAATAGGTCAGCCAGCCGTCACCGCTCTGGCCGGCGCGCTTGAGCACCGCATCGACATAGGCGCCGATCAGGATGGTGGGCCGCGGCCGCGAAGCCGGCTTGGGGAACATCACCGATTGGCGCATGTTGTCGGGGCCGATCTCCGCCGTGACCTCCGGCTCGGTCCACAGCCGCGTCATGATGTCGAGGTTGCGATCCATGATCTTGCCGCGCTGGTCGAATGGCACGCCCACCGCGTCGAACTCGCGCTTGTACCAGCCTGACGCCATACCGAGGATCAGCCGCCCCTCCGCCAGCAGATCCAGGGTGGCGAGTTGCTCGGCGAGCAACAGCGGATTGCGCAACGGCAACACCAGCACGCCGGTGCCAAGCCGGATGCGGCGGGTGCGCGCCACCACTGCGGTCAGCATCGTCAGCGAATCGACGATCGGGAAATGCGGATCGGTGCCGAGCAGGACGTGATCCCTGACCCACAGCGATTCGAATCCGAGCTGTTCCACCCACACGCCGCAATCCACCAGCGCGCGCGGGTGCGGAAGCGCCGGGTACCGGGTGAAATTGCGCATGGCAATGCCGATCGTGGCTGGCATGGCGGTCCTTTCGCATCGTGCGCCGGGCGACGCGGGATGGTCGGCGATACGTCCGAGTACGTCGGCGAGCCAGGCACGTGGATCGACATCGTTGAGCTTCGCCGTGACGATCAGCGAGTAGATGGCCGCTGCGCGCTTGCCGCCGCGGTCGGATCCGGCAAACAACCATGCCTTTCTTCCGAGAGCCACACCGCGCAGCGCGCGCTCGGCCGCGTTGTTGCTCAGGCAGATCCGGCCGTCGTCGAGAAAGCGGCTGAACGTCTCCCAGCGCCGGAGCATGTAGTCGATCGCCTTGGCGGCCTCGGCATGGCGCGACATCTTCGCGCGTATCGCCCGCATCCAGGTCTCGAGATCGGCCAGCAGCGGGGCGATGGCATGGCGGCGCACGGCGAGACGCCGCTCCGGCGGCAGGCCGTTGCTGTCGCGCTCGGCGGCGAAGATCGCGTCGATCCGCCGCACCGTCTCGATGGCGAGCGGTGCTTTCGCGACCTCGGCGAGTTCGAAGACGTTGCGGCCGGATGCGCCCAGCTGCCCGCGTTGATGATCGGCCCGGCCGGGCGCGCGGCATCCGATTGCCGGCGAACGGGTAGTTCAGGTGCAGTTCGTCGATCCGGCGCATCACCGTCGGATCGGCGGCAGGCGTGGGTTGCGGCTCGCGGTAGGCCGTCGAACGTGCGATCCCGAGCAATTGCGCCTGTGCGGCGAGCGCCAGATCATGGCCCCGGTCGATCATCGCTTTGCGCTCGGCAAGCCGGCTTTGCCGAGCGCACCGGTCCCCCGCACCCCGGTTGAACGAGACACCTCGTAAGCCGACGAATTCTGCCCTGGAGGTGTGTCATGGACGATCAGGACGTAGGCACGGAGCGGCTGG
>JAKADX010000066.1 GCA_021818505.1 Pseudomonadota bacterium | reverse complement strand
GATCCCAAGCTGCAGACCTACCTGTCGGCGCGCAATCTCGCGATTGCCGAGCAGATGGGTCACAAGACGGTGATGGCGCCGTGCAACGGCTGCTACCACAACCTCAAGAAGGCGGAGTACGACCTCGCGCATGATCCCGCCTCCGTCGAGACCGTGGAGCGACTGTCGGCCAAGGCCGGACATCCCGCCTACCGAGCCGGCGGTGTCGAGACGATCCACGCGCTCGACTGGATCAAGCGCACGATCGGCGAGGACGGGTTGCGGCGGCGCGTGCGCAAGTCGCTCGCGGGCCTCAAGGTCGCCAACTACTACGGCTGCATGTACAGCCGCCCCCGCCACATCTTTCCCGAAAAGGACCAGGGCCCAGGCTCGGAGTCCACGCTACGCCCGCATTTCATGGACGATCTGCTGGAGGCCGCCGGCGCGGAGAACGTCGAATACCCGCTGAAGACCGCCTGCTGCGGCGGCGCACACACGCTCTCGGACTCCGACACCTCGACCAAGCTGGTGCTGAACCTGCTGACCACCGCCGAGGCGTGCGGGGCCGACGTGATCGCCACCGAATGCCCGACCTGCCACACCGGCCTGGAGATGCACCAGGTCCGCGCCGAGAAAGTGCTTGGCAGAAAGACGCGGGTGAAGATCCTGTACTTCACGCAATTGCTCGGCATGGCGCTCGGGCTGTCGGCGCGACGCGTCGGCGTGCATGAGAACTTCTCGGACGCATCGGACCTGCTGCGCGCACGCGGGCTTGGGTGACGTGGCCACGCAGGCAGCAAATACGGCCGTCAGCGCGCATCCGGTTCCGGCCGAATGGGACGCGGAACTTGCCGCCATCCTTGACGCGCCGGACACCGCGTTCGCCGACAGCGTCACGGAGCACATCGACACGCTGCTCGCGATTGCCGAATCCGCGGTCGCGCAATGGCTGCGTGCCCACGGCGGGTCGCCGACGACCGGCCAGGTCGAGGGGTTCCGCCTGCTGGCGTTGCACCGCCAGGGCGCACGGCTGGACCCGACCTTCAACGCCTGCCGGGAATCTTGCCGCGAGCTGATCTACCAGTGCAACATGGCGCGCGCGCATCCGGCGCAGGCGGTGCGTCGCCTGCGACTGGCGTCGATGGTGTGTCGGCATCTCGTGCTGTTCGTGTTCGGCAAGCTGGAAACCGCGGCGCTCGGCGAGTTCTGCTGCGCATCGCGCCCGCTGCGCACGGGCGGCGCGACATAGGGGACTGGAGAACGAGACATGGCCAGCGTGCGGGGCTGCAATCTGCCGGACGACCTGCTCTATGATGTGCCCAACAACATCTGGTACCGCGACAACGGTGACGGTACTCTGACGCTCGGCATGACCGCGGTCGCGGTGGCGATGGCGGGACAGCTCGTTGCCTTCACGCCGCGCAAGGCGGGGCGCGCCGTGCAGGCGGGCAAGTCCTGCGCCACGATCGAATCCGGCAAATGGGTCGGTCCGGCCAAGGTTGCCTTCGACGGCGAGGTGACGGAGGTGAACGACGGGCTGGTCGCCGATCCGAAGCTGGCCAACAGCGACCCCTACGGCGCCGGCTGGCTCATCAAGATCAGGCCGACCGCCGGGGCGGCGGCGACCGCGTCGCTGATCCCCGGCTCGGCGGTGGCGCAACCCTACGAGGCAAAGATGACGGCGGACGGCTTCGCCGGCTGCCAGTGACGCGCACGCGTCGAAAGGAGGAGTGATGGCCGAAGCCGGTGCGGGGAACGCCAAGCGGATGTCGATGATCGTGACCAAGGGCACGCTCGACTGGGCCTACCCGCCGTTCATCCTGGCGACCACGGCGGCGGCAATGGGGCTGGAGGTGACGATGTTCTTCACCTTCTACGGCCTGTCGCTGCTGAAGAAGAAGCTCGATCTCGGCATTTCCACGCTCGGCAATCCGGCCATGGAGATGCCGATGATGGGCATGCACATGAAGATGCCCAATCTGGTCTCGGCGCTGCCCGGCGTGGACACGATGGCGACGACGATGATGAAGAACCTCATCAAGAAGAAGGGCGTGGCCTCGATCGAGGAGTTGCGGCAGGCGGCGATCGACTCCGACGTGCGGATGATCGCCTGCCAGATGACCATGGACCTGTTCGAGTACAAGCCCGAGGACATGATCGAGGGGCCGGTGCTCGGCGGCGCCGCGACCTACATCGAAACCGCCACCAAGTCCGAGATCAACCTGTTCATCTGAAGGAGCGAGGCGCGCCATGACCGACCAGGTGCTTGACGCGAAAGGCCTGAACTGTCCGCTGCCGATCCTGCGCGCACGCAAGGCACTCAACGGCATGGCCAGCGGAGCGACGCTGCAGGTGCTGGCCACCGATCCCGGCTCGGTGAAGGATTTCGAAGCGTTCTGCCGCACCACCGGCAACGAGCTTTTGTCATCGAGCAACGAGAATGGCGTGTTCAGCTTCGTGATCCGGCGCACCGGGTGACGGTTGACGCCGGCTTTCCGCGCCATCCCGGGTGCGGCAGACGACGCCTCGACGCCGGCCCGTGATCGACCACGGACAGACCTGACGGCGGCTGCCAACAGCAGGGCGCCTCATCCGGCAAGCCGCGCGCAGGCCCGCTCCAGCCAGGCGCGGGTTTCCGGCGACACGGCCGTCCCGACCTCGGCGAACACGCGGGCATGATAGCTGTCGAGCCAGGCGATCTCATCGAGTGAGAGCAGCGCCGGTTCGATCAGCGCGCGATCGAACGGCGCCAGGGTCAGCGTCTCGAAGCCAAGGAACGGCTTGGTGGCTTCCGGCGGCCGTGCCGGCTGCACCATGAGCAGGTTCTCCAGCCGCATGCCGTAGCGACCGGGCGCGTAATAGCCCGGCTCGTCGGACAGGATCATTCCCGGCGCGAGCGGGATCGGCCTGGCCAGCCGCGACAGGCTGGCCGGACCTTCATGCACCGAGAGGTAGCTGCCGACGCCATGACCGGTGCCGTGGTCGAAGTCGAGCCCGGCCCGCCACAGCGCATGGCGGGAAAAAGCGTCCAGGTGCGGGCCGGCCACCCCAGCCGGAAACAGCAACGTGGCGATGGCGATGTGGCCCTTGAGCACGCGGGTGAAGCGGTCGCGCAGTTCCGCCGGCGCCGGGCCGGCGCCGGTCCAGACCGTGCGTGTCACGTCGGTCGTGCCGTCGGGGAACTGCGCGCCGGAGTCGATCAGGTAGAGTTCGTCGGCGCGGATCGGCCGGTTGGAGGTGGCATCGACGCGGTAATGCATGATCGCGCCGTGCTCCCCGGCCGCCGAGATGGCCGGGAAGCTCTCGCCGCGGAAGTCCGGCAGCGCCGCGCGCAGCGCCAACAGTCGCGCCGCCGCGCTGATCTCGGTCTCGCGTCCCGGCGCGGCGTCGAGCCAGTGCAGGAACTGGCAGAGGGCCACGGCGTCGCGCCGCTGTGCGGCGCGGGCCCCCTCCTGCTCCACAGGGTTCTTGCATGCCTTGGGCAGCAGGCAGGGGTCCATGCCGGCGACCACGGAGGCGCCGGCCTGGCGCAGCCGCTGTGCGAACCAGGCCGGGCTGTTCGCCGCATCGACCCGCACCCGCCTGGCCGACAGCGCGTCGAGCGCCCCTGGCAGGGCCTCGCGCCCCGCGACGGTCACGCCGTCGCCGAGCCAGGCGCGGGTCGGTGCGGGCAGCTTGCGCGGGTCCATGAACACCTGCACGGCAGCATCGGCGCCGATAATGGCGAAGCCCAGCGCGAAGGGCGTGTACGGCACGTCGCTGCCGCGGATGTTGAGCAGCCAGGCGAGACAGGCGGGATCGGTGATGATCGCGGCATCCTCATGGGCGCCGCGCAGGGCTGCGGCGATGTCGGCCCGCTTGTCGGCGCTGCTGCGGCCGGCGAAGGCCAGCGGATGCGGCTCGGCCGGATGCAACGGCGGCCCCGGCCGGTCGACCCACACCGCATCGACCGGGTTCGGCTCGCTCGGCACCATCGTCACGCCGGCGTCGAGAAACCGCTGCAACGCCTCCTGCGAGATCAGCCAGGGGTCGTAGCCGATGCGCGCACCTGGCGCGGCGGCGGCGAGCCAGGGCGCCGGCGGCTCCTCGTTGATGTGCCGGCGCTGCCACAGCGTCGGGTCGGTCTGCGCGGCGGCCTGCAGCACGTAACGGCCATCGATGAACAACGCTGCCTGATCCGCCAGCACCACCGCCAGCCCGGCGCTGCCGGTGAAGCCGGTGAGCCACGCGAGCCGCTCGGCCCCCGGCGGGACATATTCACCGAGATGCTCGTCGGCACGCGGCACGAGGAAGCCTTGCAGCCCGCGTCGGGCGAGTTCGGCGCGGAATTCAGCGAGATGCGACCCGTTCATTGTGTGGTGCCTTCAGAACTATGACAGCAAAAAGACATAACTCCGTACCAATTCATGCGCCACGCGCATGGCTGGCGCGGCCTCCCGACACATTTCCCCCGTCCCCGCGCTGCTTATGTTGCACTGCGAAAGGCCAGACGGGCAGCGAGACGATCTTGCTGCCTGTCGGGTCGCAGTGAGGGGATTGAGACCATGACCGCGGATGTTGCCAAGACTGGCATGACGTTCCTGCCGGCGGGCGGTTCGCGCACGGCGCGCGCACCGCGCCGTCCGGGTGTGCTGGCCGAGCGGATCGCCGCTTCGGTGCGCTGGCTGGCTGAGATGCCGCGGCGCCGGGCGGTGCTCGATGAGCTGGGTCGGCTGTCGGACCATGAGCTGGCGGATATCGGGCTGACCCGCGCCGACCTGCCGCGCGTGTTCGATCCGGCCTTCGTCGCCGGCCGCAACTTCGCCCGCCGCGCCGGCTGCTGAAGCGACACGGCGGCCCGGACGCTCACGTCCGGGCCCGCTCGCGGCCGGCGCTGTAGAGGCCGCTGCCCGCGATCACCGCGGCGCCGATCAGGGTCGCGGTTGCCGGCGCCGCGCCGAACACGAGGTAGCCGGCCAGCGTGGACCAGATGAGCTGCACGTAGGAGAACGGCGCCAGCAACGAAGCCGGCGCCAGCCGATACGCCAGTACCACCAGGAACTGCCCGCCAGACGCGACCACGCCGATCAGCAGGCAGAGCGCGAGTTCCCGCCCGCTCGGCACCCGCGCGTCGATCGGCAGCAGCAGACTGAGCAGGACGAAGCCGCTCGCCGCCGTCCAGAGCAGGGTTGTCGCCGGCCGCTCGGCGGCGGCAAAGCCGCGCGTCAGGACCATCGCGAACGCCCAGGCCAACGCCGAGAGCAGCGGGAAGATCGCGCCGATCTGAAACGCACTGCTCCCCGGCTGCGCCGCCAGCACCGCCCCGCACAGCCCGACGCCGAGCGCCACCCAGCGCCCGAGCCCGACCGTCTCGCCCAGCAGCGGCACGGCCAGCGCCGTGATGAGCAGCGGCGAGACAAAGTTGATCGCCGCCGCGTCCGCCATCGGCAGGACCCGCAGCCCGAGCAGGAACAGCAGCGCGGAGGCCAGGATCGCGACCCCCCGCGCCATCTGCTGCCACGGCCGGCGCGTGCGCAGCAAGTCGCCGCCGCGGCGAAGCGCCGGAAACAGCGCGGCCAGCACGAACACCAGATAGCGTACCCAGGCGACCTCGAGCATCGGCAGCGTCTGCGTAACGAGCTTCGCTGCCGCGTCGGAGGTGGAGAACAGCAGCGTGGCGCCGATGATGAGCAGGATGCCGCGCAGCCGCTCGTCCATCCGCGGCGCCCAGGCGGGAACGGCGCGCAGGGCGAGCGCGGGCAGGCGAGCAGGGGGAATCGGACGCACGGGCCCGTCTAACATGGCCATTGCGCCGGCAGGGCTGCCATTCAGGCATGCGCGATGCGCCACGCCGCGCCGATCAGGTCGAACAGGTCGAGCAGCCGCGCCACGTAATGATCGCGCAGCGCCAGACCGGGCGCGGCCGGGTCGTTCGCCTGCCGCTCAAGGCTCGCGATCAGCTTGAGCAGTCGCGTGCGATGCAGGCCGAGCCGGCGCTGCACCGGATCGGCGACGATGCCGGCGAAAGCGGCGACCGTGCTGCCGGCCATCATCAGCCCACCGGTCATCCCGACCACCAGCCCAAGCGGGGCGGCGGCCGGAAACAGGCCGTACCACACGCCGCCCAGCGTCGCGCCGAGCGGGAACGACGCCACCGCCGCCTGCTGGGCGAACAGGGCCGCCAGCGTCGGGCCGAGGGTCGCGATGCCCGGCGTCACCTTGCTGAACGCGAGCGCCCCGGTTCCGAGACTCAGCAGGCCAGTGGTCACCTCGGCGGCGGCGGCGCGGCTGCCGGTGTATTCCGCCACCGCCTGCTCGATTCGGGCACGGAAGGCGGGATCGGCGGCACTCCGGCCGATCTCGGCGAGCAAGGGGCGCAGTGCGGCGGCGAGTTCGGGCTGACCCAGGATCGCCTCGGCCAGCGCATCGCGCGTCGCGACCCGCGCGCCGTCACGCGCCGGCAGTTCCAGCAGGTCGGTACGGATCAGCCAATCGATGCGGCGCGCTACCGCGGTGCGCAGCAGCAGCCGCGTTCCCCCGAGCCGCGCGCCGAGCCGCCGCGCGCCGAGCCGGGTGGCCGCCGCGCCGGCCAGCCGCAGCCCGACCTGCGGGGCGGCCAGCGTCAGATTGACCGGGGTGCGCAGGATATCGAAGCCGAGGGCAGCGCGATGGATCGCAAGCGTGCCACGCAGCGAGAAATGCCGATCGACGAACGAACCGACGCGCGCGCGGCGATCGGCAAAGTAGCGGCCAAGACCGTCGCGCACGGCGCGCTCGGCGAGCGCCCGGCCGAGCGGCGGATCGGTGCCCGGCGTCGTCATTGGCCTGGGTCAAGCGCGCCGGCCGGATCCCGCGGTATAGTCGCCCGCAGCATGCGCCGGAGGCCCTGAATGGACGCAACCTCGATCACCCGCGAATCATACGAGCGGCTGATCGCCCATTGCGAGGGCCTGCCGGCCGCGCCGACCGCGGTCGCGCATCCGTGCGACGCAACGTCGCTGGGGGGCGCGATGGCGGCGGCCAGGGCGGACCTGATCGTGCCGATCCTGGTCGGGCCTGAGACGCGCATCCGCCGCGTCGCCACCGAGGCCGGGATCGATCTGGCGGACGTGCGCATCGTGGACACGCCGCACAGCCACGCCTCGGCGGCACAAGCCGTGGCGCTGGTGCGCAGCGGCGAGGCGACGGCGCTGATGAAGGGCAGTCTGCACTCGGACGAACTGCTCGAAGCGGTCGTGGACCGTGCCAGCGGCATCCGCACCGAACGTCGGATCAGCCACGTTTTCGTGATGGACGTCCCGACCTATCCCAAGCCGCTGATGATCACCGACGCGGCGGTCAACATCCAGCCGACGCTGGACGACAAGGTCGATATCCTGGTCAACGCTATCGGGCTCGCGCACGCACTCGGCATCGAGCGGCCAAAGGTCGCGATCCTGTCGGCGGTGGAGACCGTGACGGCCAAGATCCCCTCCACGATCGACGCCGCGGCGCTGTGCAAGATGGCGGAGCGCGGCCAGATCACCGGCGCACTGCTGGACGGGCCGCTCGGCTTCGATAACGCGATCTCGCGTGAGGCGGCAGCGACCAAGGGCATCGTCTCGCCGGTCGCAGGCGACGCCGACATCCTGCTGGTACCGGACCTGGAGGCGGGCAACATGCTCGCCAAGGAATTGACCTTCCTGGCCGGCGCCGAGGCGGCCGGCATCGTGCTGGGCGCGCGTGTGCCGATCATCCTGACCAGCCGGGCCGACTCCGTACGCGCGCGGCTGGCGAGCGCCGCGGTCGCGGCGATCTACGCGCAGGCGCGACGCGCGGTGGCAAAGAAGGCGGAGTGAGACCGCGCGACCTATTCCATTCCGGTCGCCAGGCGCTCCAGCCCGGCATGGTC
Source organism: Pseudomonadota bacterium (assembly GCA_021818505.1). GTDB lineage: Bacteria > Pseudomonadota > Alphaproteobacteria > Acetobacterales > Acetobacteraceae > JAFKFJ01. The sequence continues at coordinate 7,942 of JAKADX010000066.1, read as the reverse complement.
GCGGATCACGACCTCTGAGGGTGACGGGGTCTCGATCAGCCGCTCGCTGCGCAGGCGGGTGAAGGTGCGGCTGACGGTCTCGATCGTCAGGCCGAGATAGTCGGCGATGTCCGAGCGCGTCATTGGCAGCCAGACAGCGCTGGGGCGGCTGACATGGGTGCAGTAGGCCGGTCGCGGCGTCTGGCCGTCGGCGCGGGCGATCAGGAAACTCGCCACCCGCTCGCGCGCGGTCTTGCGGCCGAGCAGCAGCATCTGCTCCTGCGCCATTACCAGCTCGTTCGAGGCAACCTCAAGCAGCCGGCGCTCAAGGGCGGGAAAATCCTCCAGCAGCGACCGCAGCCGCGGGCGCGAAAAGCGGCAGACGCGCATCGGTTCGATCGCCTCGGCGCCGAAGGCGTAGGTGGTGGAGACGGCCAGCCCGAGGAAATGCCCCACACCGGCGAAGCCGGTGATCTGGCGCCGGCCATCCGGCAGCAGCTTGAACAGTTTTGCCGTCCCGCCGGTGATGTTGAAGAAATGCTCGGCGGGGTCGCCTTCCTCGATGAAGCTGCGGCCGGCGGCCGGCGTGATGATCTGCGCCAGCGCGGCAAGGCGGGAGAGATCCTTGTCGTCGATGGCGCTGCAAACGCTGTACGGCCGCGCCGCGCAGGCGGAACAGGGCTCGATGGCGGATTTCTCGACCACCAGCGGTCTGGTATGGAACATGAACGGCGCAACTCCGGCTGCGCGTAGCCCGGTCGGTCTGTATGGCGTGGAACCTAGCGATTCCTTGCTGCACTGCAATCCCTGTTTGGGGATGCCGGACCCTTGATTTGCGTCAACGCCGCGCGACACCGGCGACGCGCACATTCGGCTGCGTCGCCTGCAGCCAGGATCGCGCGGATGTCCCCTTTCACAGCGCAAGTCGTTCCGCCCGATCAGGTACGCACCGTCTATCCGCTGGTGCGTGAGGCGGTCCCCAACCTCGACCTCAAATCCTGGGTACGGTTCGCCCGGCGCGTCGCGCACCCGCGGCGCGCGGCGCAGAGCGGCATCGTCGCGGTCACCAGGCGCGGCCGGGCCATGCCGTGCGGCGTTTTCCTCTACCGCTGCGAGAAGCAACTTCCGGCCGGCGCGGCACTCATCGCCGAGCATTTTGTCGCCGTTGACGTGCTCGACCCGGAGCCTGTCGTCCAGGCCCTGATCGCCGAACTCGATTCGCTGGCCGGGCGGCTCGGCTGCGCCGCGATCCGCGTGCTGGTGCCCGGCGACGATGCGGTTCTGCGCGCGGGGCTGCAGGCCGCCGGGCACCGGCCGCGCGAGGTGGCGCTGGTCAAGCCGGTGGACGGGGCCGCCGCGCCGTCGGTCGCCGGCGGCACGGCGGTCTGAGGCACGGCGCGGCCTGGCTCAGCCGACCACGTCCACCAGCACCACCTCCGCGTCCTCCGTGGCGGTGATCGTGAGGTCGGTCTCCCCGGTGATCGCGGCGCCGTCGCGGGTCGAAATGGTGGTGCCGTTCACGGTCACCGCGCCGGTCGCCGGCACCAGATAGGCCGCCCGGCCGGGCCGCAGCGTCTGCGTCACGCTCTGGCCGCGGCGCAGCGTGCCCGCGAACACCGCGGCATCGGCATAGAGCGGCAGCGCCGAGCCGTCCGCCCCCGGCCGCCCGTCGGCGAGCACGGCGAGCGTGCCCTCGACCTGGCGGGGGAAGGCGCGAGTTCCCCAGCCCGGCTTCACGCCGTGCTGTCCGGGCATGATCCAGATCTGAAAGATGCGCGTCGGCGTCGCTTCCAGGTTGTATTCGGCATGCACGATGCCGGTGCCGGCGTGCATCACCTGCACGTCACCGGCCACCGTCCGGCCGCGGTTGCCCAGGCTGTCCTGATGGGTGATCGCGCCCTCCCGGACATAGGTGATGATTTCCATCTCCCGGTGCGGATGCGGATCGAATCCGGTGCCGGGCGCGATCTCGTCGTCATTCCAGACCCTCAGCCCGCCGACGCCCATCCGGGTAGGGTCATGGTATTCGCCGAAGCTGAAGTGGTGACGCGCATTCAGCCACTCGTTGCGGAAGCGGCCGAGGCGGTCGAAGGGCTGCACCTGGATCATCATCGCACTCCTGATGTCGTTCGATATCGAACGGTTGCCGCCTTAGCTAGGCAGCGGGAGGCGGGCCGACAAGGGCAACGGCATCCTGACCGCGTGCGGCCTGCATGCCCAGCCGACGCAACAGTTCGCCGAGCTGACGCAGTTCGGCCGACGAGAGGCCCGCCATCGCGGCGGCGATGTCGGCGGCGTGGTGCGGAAACAGGCCGCGGATCAGGGTCAATCCCGCGTCGGTCAGTTCGACGCGCACCAGCCGCCGGTCGAGCGGGTCCCGCACCCGGCGCACCAGCCCACGCGCCTGCAGCTTGTCCACGACATCGGTCATGTTGCCCGCGCTGGTCAGGACCTTGCGACCGAGTTCGCGGTGCGTCAGCGGCCCTTTGTGCAGGATCGCCTCCAGCACGCCGAGCTGGGTCGTGGTCAGATCATGGCTGGCCAGCGCCTTCTCCATACGCATCACCACGGCGCGGCTGGCGCGGAGCAGCTTGACGTAAGCGCGCACCGCCTCCTGCACCGCGGGGTCCGTGACCCCGTGCATCGTTCAGCGGTTCATCATGATGGGCAGCCGGGCGTGCTCCAGCACGTGCCGCGTGACGCCGCCGAGGATCAGCTGGCGCAGCCGGCTGTGGGAATAGGCCCCCATCGCCAGCAGGTCGGCGCCGAACTCCTGCGCCGCGTGCAGCAGCCCGGCGCCGACCTCGCGATCGACCGGGCGGAAGGTTGCGATCTCGGCTGCGATATCGTGCAGCGCCAGATATTCCGCCAAATCCTGCGCTGCCGGGCCGCGCCGTTGATACTCGTCGGCCGACAGGATGCGCACCGCCTCGGCGCGCTGCATCCAGGGGATGGCGCTGAACACCGCGGAGGCCGACTCGGCCGTGCCGTTCCAGCCGATGCAGATGCGCCGGCCGATCTCCGCCGGCGGCGTGTGCGGCGCGATCAATACCGGGCGACCGGAGTCGAACAGCACGGCGTGCAGCGCGTCCGAGGACGACACTTCCTCCGCCGCCTCCGGGTGGGGCACCACGGTCAGGTCGGCGACGCGGGCAAGCTGGGCGACCAGATCCTCCTCCCGCCCGGTGACGGCGGCAAAGCTGGCGGTCGGGACCCGCTCACCCGGCGCAGGCTCGCCGACGCGGACCTGCTGGGAGGTGACGAAATGCTCGAACATGGTCCGCACCGACTGTGCGCGGGCCAGGCTCTCGCGCTCGGTGGCGGTCATCATCTCCTCGATCATCGCGCCTGACAGCCCCTCCCCGGCCAGAGGCGCCACATCGCGGCTGTCCACGCGCACGTGCAGGGCGAGCACATGCGCGTTCCAGACGCGGGCGATCATCAGGGCAGTGGCGAGTGCGGCTTCCCCGGCAGCGGTGCCGGTGAGCGGCAGCAGCAGCTTGCGGATGGCCATACGTGTTCCCCGGACGGTATCCAATTTAGTCTAGCATGCGTTTTCGCCGAGAGCATCGCGTACCGTGGCGAGCGCGCGCGCCCCGTCGGACGCATCGACAACGAGCCAGTCCGCCGGCCGCTGCGCCGACTGCGCCGCGCGCCGCAGCACGGCAACGGTGGCGTCGGAGGCATCGCCGTGCCGCGCCGCGATCCGCGCCTCCAGCACCGGCAGCGGCGCCTCCAGCCAGACGCCGAGGAAGCGCACGGCGCCGGCGGCAGCGGCGACGGCGCGGCGGTGCGCCGGGTCGAGCCACGTCGCATCGGCGATGGCGGCGTGGCCGGCGGCGGCGGTTTCGGCGACGGCGCGATTCAGTTCGGCGAACACGGCGCGGCTCTCCGCCTCGGCATAGGCATCGGCCGGCAGGCGCTGCTCGGGGGCGACGCCACGCCGACGCTTGCGGACCTCGTCGCTGCGCAGCACCAGCGCGCCCGGCGCGGGCCCGAGCGCGGGGGCAAGCGCGCGCGCCAGCGTGGTCTTGCCGGTGCCCATCAGCCCGCCGACCGCGACCACGACCGGCGGCGGCGGGCGCAGGTAGCCCAGGCTGAGGGCAAGATAGGCGGTGGCCTCGGCGCGGTGGCCGCGCGCCGCCTCGACATGGGCGCGCACCATCGCCTTCTGTGCCAGGAACAGCGGCAGGCCGGCCACCAGCGCCCAATCGCCGGTGCGCGCGACGTAGCGGCAGAGCACGCGGTTGGCGACCGGACGGCCGGCCCGATGCTCCAGGTCCATCAGCAGGAAGGCAAGGTCGTAGGCGACATCGCCGGTGGCGATCGCCTCGTCGAACTCCACCGCGTCGAAGGGCACCGGCCGTCCCCGCCAGAGACACAGGTTGCCCAGGTGCAGGTCACCATGGCCGCGCCGCACGAAGCCGGCGGCGGCCCGACCGCGCAGCCAATCGGCGCGGCGCGCCAGTTCCGCGCGCATCGCACTCTCCCAGGCCGCAACCTCCTCCGCCGATAGCCCGGCGGCGCGGGCGGAGCGCAGGTTGCCCTCGGTCATGCGCGTCTGAGCGGCGAATTCGTCCTCCGCCACCACCGGGGCGGCGGCGTGATAGGCGGCAACCGCGTCGCCCAGCCCGTCCAGCAGCCCGTCATCAAGTCCGCCGCGCGCCGCGACGGCGTCGAGGAAGTCGCCCTCCGGCACGCGGGCCATGCGGACCACCCAGTCGATCGCCTCCCCCTCACCGCCCAGCGCCAACGCGCCGTCGGGGCGGCGCACCACTGGGACAACGTCGCGATACAGGCCCGGCGCATGCGGCGCGTTCAGCTCCAACTCGCGCAGCGCGGTCCGTCGCCGCTCGGCAATGCCGGTGAAATCGAGGAAGGGCAGTCGCACCGCCTTGCGCAGCTTCCAGACCGTATCGGCACCAACGAACACCGCCGAGATATGCGTCTCGATCGGCGGGCGTCCGGCGAGCGCGCGCAGCAGGGCCGCCGTGGCCTCCTGGGCAGCCGGGATCACGGGTAGAGCTTGCCGGCCATCCAGCCGTCGCCATCGCGGACAAAGACGGTCCGGTCATGCAGGCGGAACTCGGCCGCCTGCCAGAACTCGAACCGCTCCGGCACGACGCGGTAGCCGGACCAGTGCGGCGGACGCGGAATCGCGTCGCCCGGATACTTCTGCTCCAAGGCGGCGAGGCGGCGTTCCAGCTCAGAGCGGGCAGCCAGCGGCCGCGACTGGTCGGAGGCCCAGGCGCCGAGGCGCGAGATGCGCGGACGGGTGGCGTAGTAGTCATCCGCTTCCGCGTCGGTCACGTCCTCGACCGCCCCCTCGATCCGTACCTGGCGGGCCAGCGACTTCCAGTGGAACAGCAAAGCGGCGCGGCGGTTGGCCGCCAGTTCGTCGCCCTTGCGGCTTTCGCGGTTGGTGTAGAACACGAACCCGCGCTCGTCGTGGCCCTTGAGCAACACGATCCGCGCGGAAGGACGGCCGGCGGCGGTCGCCGTCGCGAGCGTCATGGCGTTGGGGTCGTTGGGTTCGCGTTGCACGGCCTCGGCGAACCATGTCGCGAACAGCCGGAACGGGTCTGCATCGGTCACGTGTCACTCCGGCTCTTGCCCCGCTGCGGTCGGTATGCAACCACGCGGCCGACGCGACAATGGTGACCGACGCGATGGCCGATACGCAGCCTGTCATGCTTCCCGCAAAGGGCACATTGATGCACGGCAAGCGCGGGCTGGTGATGGGAGTTGCCAACGAACGGTCATTGGCCTGGGGCATCGCCGCGGCCTGCGCCGCCCAGGGCGCCGAGCTGGCGTTCACCTACCAGGGCGAGGCGCTGGAGAAGCGGGTCCGCCCGCTCGCGGCCAGCGTCGGCTCCGACCTGCTGGCACCCTGCGACGTGGCCGAGGACGCCAGCATCGACGCCGCCTTCGCTGCCGTCGCGGCGCGCTGGGACCGGCTGGATTTCCTGGTTCACGCCATCGGCTACGCCGACAAGCAGTATCTGCGCGGCCTTTATCTCGACACGCCGCGGGCCGCGTTCCTGCAGGCACTCGACATCTCCTGCTTTAGCTTCACCGCCGTCGCCCGTCGGGCGGTCGCCATGATGGGGCCGGGCGGGTCGCTGCTGACGCTGACCTATCTGGGCGCGGAGCGGGTGGTGCCGCACTACAACGTCATGGGCGTGGCCAAAGCCGCACTGGAGGCGAGTGTGCGCTACCTCGCCGCCGATCTCGGCGGGCGCAACATCCGCGTCAACGCGATCAGCGCCGGGCCGATCCGCACGCTGGCGGCGGCCGGCGGCATCGGCGACTTTCGCTACATCCTGCGCTGGAACCAGTACAACGCCCCGCTCGCCCGCAACACCACGATCGAGGATGTCGGCGGCGCCGCGGTCTATCTGCTCTCCGACCTCGCCGCCGCCGTCACCGGCGAGGTCCACCACGTCGATTGCGGCTATCACACCGTCGGCATGAAGAACCCGGACGCGCCGGACATCAGCGTCACCGACTGAGCCGATGTCGCACAATACCTTCGGCCACCTGTTCCGGGTGACGACGTGGGGCGAGAGCCACGGCCCGGCGCTGGGCTGCGTGATCGACGGCTGTCCGCCCCGCATCCCGCTCAGCGAGGCCGATATCCAACCCTGGCTCGACCGGCGCCGTCCCGGCCAGTCGAAGTTCACGACGCAGCGGGCCGAGCCCGACGCCGTTCGCATCCTCTCCGGCACCTTCCAGGGCATGACCACCGGCACGCCGATCTCTCTGATGATCGAGAACGTCGATCAGCGGTCGAAGGACTATGGCGAGATCGCCGAGCGATTTCGACCCGGCCATGCCGACCTGACCTATGAGCTGAAATACGGCATCCGCGACTGGCGCGGCGGCGGCCGGGCCTCGGCGCGGGAGACTGCGGCCCGGGTCGCCGCCGGAGCGGTGGCGCGCAAGGTGCTGGGCGTCGGGGTCACGGTTCGCGGCGCGCTCGTGCAGATGGGGCCGCACCGCATCGACCGGGCACGCTGGGACTGGGGCGCGGTGATCGCCAACCCATTCTTCTGCCCGGATGCTGCTGCGGCCGCGACATGGGAGGGGTATCTGGCGGAGGTGCGCAAGCGCGGCTCCTCTTGCGGCGCCGTGATCGAGGTGGTGGCCGAGGGCGTGCCGCCAGGACTGGGCGCGCCGGTCTATGGCAAGCTGGATGCCGACCTGGCCGGCGCCCTGATGGGCATCAACGCGGTCAAGGGCGTTGAGATCGGCGAGGGCTTCGCCGCCGCCGCGCTGTCGGGCGAAGAGAACGCAGACGAAATGACGATGGCGCCGGACGGCTCGGTCGCGTTCGCCGCCAACCACGCGGGCGGCATCCTCGGCGGCATCTCCACCGGCCAGCCGATCGTGGCACGCTTCGCGGTGAAGCCCACGAGTTCAATCCTGACACCCCGCCGCTCGGTCGATCGCGCGGGTCATGAGGTCGAGGTCAGCACGAAGGGCCGGCACGACCCCTGTGTCGGCATCCGTGCCGTCCCGGTCGGCGAAGCGATGGTCGCCTGCGTGTTGGCCGACCACCTGCTGCGCCACAGGGCGCAGACTCCAGGGGCTCCCACGGTCGCCAGATTACCAAGTACTTAATCTGGACCGCGTGGGTCCCCTCTCGCCTTCGCCGACCCGCTGTGCGATGACGGTTTCGATCGCGGCTCAGGCGCGTCGCCTGGCGGGTGGAGTCGGGACATGGCGGACCAACGCGCGGGCGCTGCGGCACTTGAGAATTTCATAGCCCTTGCCGGTACACGCGCCTGGACGTCGCGCATGGCGGCACTGGCCCGCGCCATGTCGGCCGGACCGAACGTGCGGCGCGCGCTGCAGCAGCGTCATGCGCTCGAACTCGCACTCGACCGGCTGCGCCGCGACCGGGCGCGCGCGCCGTCGGCGGCCGAGGCGCGGCTGCTGGCGCTGGCCGCCGAGACCGCCG
>JAKADX010000018.1 GCA_021818505.1 Pseudomonadota bacterium | reverse complement strand
GAGCCCGCCGACTTCCCGCTCGGTGCCGCCGTGGCACAGGTGCTCGACACCTACATCATCGCGGTCGCCGGCGACGGCAGCCTGGTGCTGGTCGATCAGCACGCGGCCCATGAGCGGCTGACGCAAGAGGGGCTGCGCGAGCAGGTCGAGGCCGGCGAAGTCCACGCCCAGCCGCTGCTGCTGCCGTCGGTGGTCGATCTGCCGCCGGGCCACGCCGCCGCGCTCGCCGCCCGCGCCGGCGATCTCGCGCGGCTGGGGCTGGAGGTCGAGGCGTTCGGGCCGGGAGCGGTGCTGGTGCGCGCCCTGCCGGCCTTGCTCGGCCCCGCCGATCCCGCCCCGTTGGTCCGCGACCTCGCCGAGGAAATGGCGGAACTCGGCGCCGGCACGGCGCTCGCCGCGCGGCTCGATGCGGTGATCGCGCGCATGGCCTGCCACGGCTCCATCCGCGCTGGCCGCCGGCTCAATCAGGCCGAGATGGACGCGCTGCTGCGGCGCATGGAGGCGACCCCCCGCGCCGCCACCTGCAGCCACGGCCGTCCGACCTTCCTCAAGCTCGCGCGCGGCGAGATCGAGCGGCTGTTCGGCCGGCGCTGACTTGTGCCGCGCGGTGTGTCTGCGCGCGGGGACATCTGCCTTGACCTGCATCAAGGCCGCCGGCCATGACGGCGGACAGGGTATCAAGTGGGTCAGAATGCGGGGGAGACGATGGCGTCGGGATCGCAGGCCGGGCTGGGAGCGACGATGGGATTGCTGCCCAAGGGCGCGCGGCTGCGCAGCGACCTTGATGTCCGCGGAGTCTGGCCGTCCTTCCTCGTCTGGCTGCTGGTCTCGGTGCTGACGCTGGGGCTGGGCTGGATCGTGGTCAGCGGGCATTTCTTCAAGATGCTGCTGAACAGCACCGTCATCCTTGACGCCCAGGACCACATCATCGGCCGGCTGGCCTGCGACTATGACGTCGAGGCTGACCCGATCCGCATCCTGCGCTGGGTGCTGCTGTGCATCGTCACCCTGGGACTGGGCCTGCTGTTCTACAGTTTCCGCGCCGGCAAGCTGGCGTTGAGTGCGACCCGGGTGGAGTGGGCGTAACGCGCAGATCGTTCTTATATCGGAACGATATCGGCGTGCCTGCGCGCCGCGCGCTCATGCCACGTTGTCAGGCGGGCCGCAGGCGCGCGGGTCGGGAGCGGGCGCGGACGGCTGACCCGGCGGTTGGGCCGGCGCCGGGGCTGGGCCCGATGCGGCGGGGCGCGATGGCGCCCCCCGAGGGGCGGGACGCGGCCTGAGCAGGTTCGCCGTCAAAATCGGCGGGGGGCGGACGCCCAGCATTCGGCACAGCGGGCGCAGGATACGGCCGGCCTGCGGCGCGGCGGCGATCAGCGCTGCCATCTGCGGGTCCATCAGCAGATATTGCAACTGCGAGCCGTAGGCCGCCGCCGGCGGCACCAGGCCCGGCAGCCACGCGAACCGGTTCGGCAGGCGCGGCGGCCGCGGCCGCGCCGGGCGAGACGATGCCGGGCGGCGGCGGGCGACGCTGGGCTTGCCGGCGCGGACCCGGGCGGCAAGCCGGGTGAAGCGGGTCGCCATGCGCCGCAGCCGCGACCAGATCAGGATGATGAGCGGCCCGGTCATCCCGCCGCGGCCAAGGGACGCGGCGACAGCCTTGCACAGCCCGTCGATGATGGCGGCGAAGCGGTCGTCGGGGGTGAGGGGAGCTGCGGAGACCACGAACAAAATAAGAACACGGAAGGGTCGGGCTGGGCAAGAGGAATCGTGACGAAGGGAGCCCAGCCGAGCAGCAGGGGCAACGCGCCATGCCGGCTTCATGTCGCACCATCTTCCCTTGAGGTCGGGCCTTGAGGTCGGGGTTCGCCTTGCGCCGGCGGCCATTGACGGGCTGCGTGGAGCACACGCAGGACGCGGACGCGTTCGCCCTCGGCCGGGTCGTAGATCAGGCAGTGATTGCGATGCTCAACGAGTTCGCGCGTGTTCGCTACCCGCCCCGACCGGCGTAACTCGGGGGTGCCGTACCAGGCGCGTCGCTCTCGCACTGATGAATTCATCCAGGGCGATGGCCGCTTCCCGATTGTCGGCAGCGATGAATTCACGGATCGCCCTGCGATCGTCCCTCCCCCGGCGCGACCAGACGAGCCTCAAGGTGCGGCAGCATAGGGAGGATGCAACGCGCCACCCGGTTTCACGGTGCAGCGGGTTTCATCCGCCAACATTCGCTGAATTATATTTTAGTGTAGCATTGCCTCCGCCGCGCATCACGGAACACCCCCAATGACCAAAGTCCTCCGACAGACCGTCGATCTCTCGGCGTACCCCGATCTGGTGGTCATCTATCTCGGGATGCGGGTCAATGCCTGGGCTGGCCTGAAGACGCTGTTTCGTCTGGGGCCGCAGATTAGCCGGTCCGTCGATCAGAAGCCGGACGGGCTTCTTCTCCACGAGAATTTCATCGTTTCATTGCTCCCCGTGCATCTGGGCATGCGGCAGTACTGGCGCGACTTCGACGCGCTGGAGGCCTGGTCGCGGTCGGTGCCGCATCGGGAGTGGTGGCGGAATTTCCTGCGCTCGTCCGGTGGGACCGGATTCTGGCATGAGGCTTACTTCATGCGCGGCGGCATGGAGGCGGTGTACGACGACGTGCCGTACGCCCTGGGCTTCGGACGGTTCGCCCCGCTGCGGCCGGCGCGCGGGCCGATGTTCTCCGCCCGCAGCCGTGCCGGGCGGGCGGGCGAGGCGCCGGCGGCCGTAGTGGCGGAGGCGGAGTTGTACGGGGCGGATGGCGAGCGTTAGCGCATTGCGTGCGGTTCCCTCACCCCGGCCCTCTCCCGCAAGCGGGAGAGGGAGATGAAAAAGGGTAACGCGATAGCCCCGCGGTGGTGCCGTGCCCCGTCACGCCGGGAGGGTGAAGTCCGCCGGCCGCTCGTGCTTCGCCTCGGCCAGCGCGCGGCGGACGCCGGCGGCGTCGTAGTCCTGGGCATAGACCGGCGAGCCGGGCTGCTGGCGCCAGGAGTCGTCGATCCCGCCGGCATCGACGGGATCGAAGCCGAGCGCATCGACCAGCTGCATCACCACCGCCTTGGCCGCCGCGTCGTCGCCCGCGACCGGGAGCGCGATGCGGCCGGGCGTGCCGGCGGGCTGGCCCTTTTCCAGCAGATGTTTCGCGTAGATGTTGTTGAACGCCTTGACCACCTTGCGGCCAAGCTGCTGTTCCACCCAGCGGCTTTCGACCATGCCGGCCTCGATCGCCGCGATGCGGCCGTCGCGCTGGCGAGGGTAGTAGTTGTTGGTATCGACCACCGGCACATGCGCGGGCAGGCCGGCGAGCAGGCCCTTGGGCAGTTGCGGCAGGTTCTTCAGCGGGATCGTGACGACGACCAGATCGGCATCGCGCACCGCGTCCTGCACGGTGGCGGCCTTGGCCCCGCTCTCGCGCGCCAGGTCGGCGAGCGTGGCCGGGCCGCGCGAATTGGCGACCCGCACTTCGTGACCAAGCGCCGCAAGGCGCCGCGTCAGCGTGCCGCCGATATTGCCGGCGCCAATGATGCCGATCTTCATCGCAATCCCTCCGCTGCGGGGCGTGGAAGCCCTCGGCGGCGATATGGCGTCGCCATCGGGCGCGACGCCGCCGCACCGTGTTCACCTGCGCGTGACCGGCCGGCGGCCGGTCATTCGACATGCAGCCGGATGCGCACCACGCGCACCGGCCGGTCGGCTTCCCACGGTCGGGCCAGTCGGGCGATGATGACGTATTCGCCGCGCGGCGCCGTGACACGCAGGTAGCCGCCAGCAGCAGCCCCCAGGCGCGCGGCGGGATCGACCGGGCGTTCGGGGCCGTCGGCGATTCGCTGCACGCCCTCGGGGAGTTCCAGGCGCCACGCATGGCCGGTGGCGGGTCCGGTGGCGATCGGGAGCACGATCGGCTCGCCCGCTTTGCCCCGCGCCGAAAGTTCCTCGACCGGTTGGCTCATGGATGACTCCACGGCAGATCGGGCCACCTGCGCCGCGCGCAGAGTTGCTCGCGATTTCTAGAGGACGATTGCTAGAATTCGCAAGCGACCAAACCGGACCTGATCTCGGAACTGCAAGAAAAGGGAATGCCCCGATGGCACTCGACCCAGCGGTTCTACAGAAGGCGATCCATGATGCCGGGCACACCTGGACCGTACGCACGCCGCCCGCGACCGAACATCACGGCCTCGGCCGGCTCCCGGCGGACCCGCAGAAGCGGCAGGAGGCGCTCGATCTCGGTCACCGGATGCTGCAGGCGCGGGTGCGCCTAGTCCCACCGGCCCGCGCCGGCGCCGCGCCGGTGCCCGGCCTGCTGGCCCCGGAGGCGGAGTCATCGGTGTCCATCGCCGCCGCCCTGGCCAGCCTGCCCAAGGACATGGACTGGCGCACGCGCGGCATCATCGGCCCGGCGCTGGATCAGGGCTGGTGCGGCTCGTGCGTGTCGTTCTGCACCACGGGGCTGGCCGCGGCGATGGCGTGGCTCGAACTCGGCGTGCGCAACCTGACATTCTCGGCGGCCGATCAGCATTTCTGCTCCTCCCACGGAGCGACTTGCGGCGGCTGGAACGAACCGGACGCGCTGGGACAGATCAAGTCGCGCGGCGTGGTGCCCGAAGAAGTGTTCCCCTACATGCACGCCTTCGACAGCCCGCCCAAGGGCGATCCCAACGACGTGCCGGACCATCTCTGGCTCGCCTATTGCCGCCCCGAGGTCAACCGCAGGGAACGGCGCTACCGCATCGCCGACTACAGCGGCTGGTCGTCGAGCATGGCCGGGGTGCCGTTCGACGGACGCAAATACTATCTCGCGCATTTCGGCCCGATGGCGATGGGCTTCACGGTGTACGAGGATTTCGACAGCTACGGCGGCGGCGTGTTCAAGCACGTTACCGGCAAGTCGCGCGGCGGGCACTGCGTGCTGGTGGTCGGCTACTCCGACACCCATCAGGCCTGGATCTGCCGCAATTCCTGGGGGACGGGCTTCGGCGGTGCCGCCCATCCCGACGGCACCGGCGACGGATTCTTCATGATCGCCTATGGCGACAGCAACATCGACGACACGTTCTATGGCTGCCACGGCATCATCGTGGCGCCGCAATCGCGGCTGGCGCAGCGCGTCGGCGACATGGACGGCGACGGGCATGCCGAGGTCATCGTCACCAGTCCGTGGGGCATCGGCATCCTCAAGCAGGCGGGTGCGACGATGACGGCGCCGATGATGGCGCCGAACGGCACCCGCTTCGGCGGCTGGCTGCTGAACACCGGCGACAACACGATCGGGCCGGCCGCCGATTTCGACGGGGACGGCCGCACCGAGATTCTCGTGACCAGCCCGTGGGGCATCGGCATCCTCAAACTGTCGGGCAGCACGCTGGCCGCGCCGATGATGGCGCCGAACGGAACGCGGTTCGGGAGCTGGACGCTGGACACCTCCGTGGACCAGTTCGGCCCTGTCGCCGATTTCGACGGCGACGGCCATGCCGAGATCCTGGTGACGAATCCCTCGGGTCTGGCGATCCTGAAGCTCGCAGGCGCGACGCTGACGCCGCTGCTGGTTGCCACCAACGGCACGCGGTTCGGGCAATGGCTGCTCGACACCTCCAACAACGACTTCGGCCCCGCGGCCGACTATGACGGGGACCGGCACGCGGAGGTGCTGGTGTCCAGCCCGGGGGGGATCGGCATTCTGAAGCTCGCGGGCGGCACGCTGACGGCGCCGATGATGGCGCCGAACGGCACGCGCTTCGGCGGCTGGCTGCTGAACACCGGCGACAACAGCTTCGGCGAGCCGGGCGACTATGACGGCGACGGACACGCCGAGATTCTCGTGATCAGTCCCTGGGGCATCGGCATCCTGAAATGGGTGGGTGCGACGATGACGGCGCCGATGATGCACCCCAACGGCACGCGCTTCGGCGGCTGGCTGCTGGAAACCGCCGACAACCAGTTCGGGCCGGCAGCAGACTACGACGGCGACGGAAGGGCCGAGTTGCTCGTGACGAGCCCATGGGGCATCGGCATCCTCAAGCAGGCGGGCAGCACCATGACCGCGCCGATGATGGCGCCGAACGGCACGCGATTCGGCGGCTGGCTGCTGAACACGGCAGACAACCAGATCGGCATCGCAGGCGACTACGCTGGCGGACGGCAGGCCGAACTGCTGGTGACGAGTCCGTGGGGCATCGGCATCCTGCGGCAGGCCGGCAGCACCATGATGGCGCCGAACGGCACGCGCTTCGGCGGCTGGCTGCTGAACACGGGGGACAACGAATTCTGACGCCGGCGCGGGCAGCGGGCACGCAAGCGCGGCGAACACAAAGGAGCACCCCGATGGACGTGTCAACCGGCACGCCGCCGACCGCGCGGCTGACCACCGTCGAGGATTACGCGCCGCTGATCGGCGCCAGGGCGGTCGAGCGCATCCTGGCGAAGGCCGCGCGGCTGCGCGACCTGCACGTCGTCCACATCAATTCGACCTATTACGGCGGCGGCGTCGCGGAGATTCTTTCGTCTCTGACATTGCTGATGAACGCGGCGGGCATTCCGACCGGCTGGCGCGTGATCCAGGGCCGCCCGGACTTCTTCAGCATCACCAAGAAGATGCACAACGCCCTTCAGGGCGCGGAGATCAACCTGACGGAGCAGAAGCAGCACATCTACGAGGATGTGGTGTTCGAGAACGCGGTGCGCCTGCATCTCGGCCACGACCTCGTCATCGTCCACGATCCGCAGCCGCTGCCGCTGATCCGGCATTTCCGCAAAAAGTCGCCCTGGGTGTGGCGCTGCCACGTCGATCTGTCGAAACCCAATCCGGCGCTCTGGTCCTATCTGGCGCCGTTCGTGGAACGCTACGACGCGGTGGTGCTGTCGCTGCCGGAATACGCGCAGAAGATCAGCCCGCCGCAGCGATTCATCATGCCGGCGATCAATCCGTTCTCGACAACAAACAAGGAGCTGTCCGAGGCCGAGATCAACGATCGGCTTGAGCACTACGCGATCCCGACCGACCTGCCGCTGATCGTGCAGGTCTCGCGCTTCGACCACTGGAAGGATCCGCAGGGCGTGATCGAGGCGTTCCGCATCGTGCGCAAGGAGGTCGATGCGACGCTTGTGCTGGTGGGCAATGTCGCCACCGACGACCCGGAGGGCCAGGAGGTGTTTCAGTCGATCTGCCAGCAGGCCGAGGAGCGCATCCGCGTCCTCTCCGTGCAGGACTCCGCGCTGGTCAACGCCTTGCAGCGCCGTGCGGCCGTCGTGGTGCAGAAGTCGATCCGCGAGGGCTTCGGGCTGACCGTGACCGAAGCGATGTGGAAAGGCACGCCCGTGGTCGGCGGCAAGGCCGGGGGCATCCGCCATCAGATCGAGGACGGCAGCAACGGCTTTCTGGTCGAGACGGTCGAACAGGCGGCCCAGCGGATCGTGCAACTTCTCAAGGATCCAGGGCTGCGCCGGCGGATCGGGGCGAAGGCGCGCGAGAGCGCCGGCGCGCGGTTCCTGATGACGCGGCTGATGGAGGACTGGCTCGACCTGATCGGCTCCTTCGAGCCGCATTTCCGGCTGCGCGGCGACGTGGGCGCTTGAGCCGGCGCCGGTCTCGCGCTCAGCGCCGCCAGATCACCAGCCGCGCCGCGCCGTGCGCCCGCTCGGCCAGCAGCTCCCCGAGCGCCGGCACCGCCTCGTCGCGGCCGAGTTCGGCGAGGATCAGCGCGCCCGGCGCGATCCATCCAGCCGCATCCAGCGCCGTGACCGCGCGCGGTACCAGCCCCTCGCCATAGGGCGGGTCCAGAAACACCAGACCGCACGGGGCGCCGGGCGGCGGGCGGGTCGCGTCGCCCTCCAGCAGGCGCGCACGGTCCCCGGCGCGGCAGGCGGCAATGTTGGCGCGCAGTGCGGCGAGCGCGGCGCGGTCGCGCTCGATGAAGGTGGCGGAGCCGGCGCCGCGCGACAGCGCCTCCAGCCCCAGCGCGCCGGTGCCGGCGAAGGCGTCGAGCACCGCGGCGCCCTCGACATGCGCGTGACCGCCCCAGGGGGCGTGCAGCAGCATATCGAACAACGCCTGCCGCACCCTGTCCGCCGTGGGGCGCGTTGCCGCGCCGGGCGGGGCCGCCAGTCGCCGGCCGCGCCAGGCGCCGGCGATGATTCTCACCCGCGCTCCGGCGGCAGTTGCTCGCGCAGCACCTTGGCCGGCACTTCCTCGACCGCGCCCTCGGGCAGCCTGCCCAACTGGAACGGGCCGTAGGCAACGCGGATCAGGCGCGAGACGCGGAAGCCGAGATGCGCCATCACCTTGCGGATTTCGCGGTTGCGGCCTTCGCGCAGGCTGACCGTGAGCCAGGAATTGTCGCCCTTGCGCGAATCGAGCCCGGCCTCGATCGGGCCGTAGCGCACGCCATCCACCGTGACACCCTGCGCCAGCGCCGCCAGCTGCTTCGGATCGGGCGTGCCGAAGATGCGCACGCGGTAGCGCCGCAGCCAGCCGTTCGAGGGCAGTTCCAGCCGCCGCGCGAGCGCGCCGTCATTGGTCAGCAGCAGCAGCCCCTCGCTGGTTAGGTCGAGCCGCCCGACGCTGATGACGCGCGGCAGACCCTCCGGCAGCCGCTCGAACACGGTGGGGCGGCCCTGCGGGTCGCGATGTGTGGTCACCAGCCCGGCCGGCTTGTGGTACCGCCACAGCCGCGCCCGGCCGGGCGGGGAGACCGGCGCGCCATCGACCAGCACGATGTCGCCATCGGCCACGAAGGTCGCGGGATGCGTCACCGTCGCGTTGTTCACACGGACACGACCCTCGGCGATCATGCGCTCGGCGTCGCGGCGGCTGGCGACGCCGGCATGGGCGAGGAATTTCGCGATGCGCTCGCCTTCGGTCATTCGCAGGCCGCGATCAGGGCGGCGAAGATGCGCGCGTCGCCGGGGTCGATCAGGAACTCCGGATGCCACTGCACGCCGAGGCAGAAGCGATACTTTGCGGATTCGATGCCTTCGATCACGCCGTCCGACGCGACGGCGTTGACCACGGCGCCCGCGCCGGGATCGCGCACCGCCTGGTGGTGGGAGGAGTTCACCTGCATCGTCGCCGCGCCCACGATGCGCGAAAGCAGCGTGCCGTCGCGGATGGCGACATCGTGGCCGGCTTCATGGCGCGGGTTCGGCTGCTCGTGGGGGAGTGCCGCGGGCAGCGCGTCGGGAATGTGCTGGATCAGCGTGCCGCCGAGTGCCACCGCCAGCAACTGCTCGCCGCCGCAGATGCCCAGGACCGGCATGTCGCGCGCGAGTGCCCCTTGCAGCAGGGCCAGTTCCGCCGCGGTGCGCCCTTGCTTGAGCGTCACCGTCGCGTGCCGGTCGCCCGCGCCATACAGCGCCGGATCGACGTCGAAGGCCCCGCCCGTGACCACCAGCGCGTCGATCCGCTCCAGCAGATCGGCGGCGAGCGCCGGCAGGTGCGGCAGCGCCACCGGCAGCCCGCCGGCGGCGGCGATCGCGTCGGCGTAGTTGGTGCGCAGTGCGTACCAGGGATATTTCGAGTAGCCGCCCGGCTGTTCGGCATCCAGCGTCACGCCGATCACGGGCCTGCGGAGTGCGGTCATGCGCGGTTGCTAGCGCCGCGGCGCCGCGCGGGGCAAGAAGCGGCGATGGACGCGATGCAACTCGCGCTGGACGAAGCCCGCGCCGCCGCCGCGCGCGGGGAGGTGCCGGTGGGCGCGGTGGTGCTCGGCCCGGACGGCGCGGTGCTGGCGCGGGCCGGCAACCGCACCGAGGCCGACTGTGACGCCGCCGCCCATGCCGAACTGCTGGCCCTGCGCGCGGCGGCAAGGCGGCTCGGCGCGCCGCGCCTGCCCGGCTGCGACCTGGTGGTGACGCTGGAGCCGTGCCCGATGTGCGCCGCCGCGATCAGCCTGTTCCGCGTCCGCCGGCTGATCTTCGGCGCCTATGACCCCAAAGGCGGCGGGGTGGAGCATGGCGCGCGCGTGTTCGACGCGGCGACCTGCCTGCACCGGCCGGAGATCGTCGGCGGCGTGCGCGAGGGCGAGGCGGCGGCGTTGCTGCGCGATTTCTTCGCGGCGCGGCGCTGACCGGCTACGCGGACGCTTCCGCCAGAAACCGGAAAATCTCGGTGTGGTCCGCGCCCTTGCCGAGCGCGGCGGCCGCCTGCTCCCACAGCGCCGCGGCGTCGGCGATGCCGGGGACGTCGTCGCCCAGCGTCGCCGCGAGGTCGGCGGCGGTGCGCAGGTCCTTGGCCATCAGCGCCATCGAGAAACCCGACGCGAAGCTGCCGGAGAGAACGAACGGCTTGAGCTTCACCTCGGTCGAATTGTTGCGACCCGTCGAGGCGTTCAGCACATCGACGATGGTTTCCGGCGCGATGCCGAAATGCCGCCCGACGATCAGCGCCTCGCACGCCGCCGCCAGTCCGGCCGCCGAGACGTAGTTGTTGAGCGCCTTCATGGCGTGGCCGGAACCGAGCGGGCCGGTCGAGAAGATCGACTGGCCCATCGCCAGCAGGACCGGCCGGGCGCGTTCGATCGCCGCCGCCTCGCCGCCCGCCATGATCGCGAGCGTGCCGACGACGGCGCGCTTCACGCCGCCGGAGACCGGCGCGTCGATCAGCGTCAGGCCGCGCGCGGCGAGGTCCGCGCCCAGACGCCGCGTGGCCATCGGCGCCGAGGAACTCATGTCGATCACCAGCGCGCCCGGCGCCAGAGCGGCGGCGGCGTTGCCGGCGCCCAGGAGCGCGTCGCGCACCACCGTCGCGTCGGGCAGCATGGTGATGAGCACGCCCGAGCCGTTCGCTGCCTCCATGGGCGAGGCGAAAGCCTGGCCGCCATCGGCCACGAACGCGTCGCGCGCCGCCGCCGACAGGTCCGCGCCGCGCACCTCGAACCCGGCGCCGCGCAGCCGGCGCGTCATCGGCAGGCCCATCTGGCCGAGGCCGATGAAAGCGATCACCCGGTCGTCCACGCGCGCCCTCCCTGTCTCCGTTGACCGGTTGATCGCACCCTGTCCCGGCGCGCGCAATGCGCCGCACAAGGTCGCGAATTTAGTTGACTCCATCAAGCATCTGCGTGACGCTTGCGTCATGACCGACGCCGCGACGATCGCCGCCGTGCGCCGCTTCAGCCGCTTCTACACGCGGCGGATCGGTCTGTTGCGGGATGGGCTGCTGGACAGTCCGTTCTCGCTGCCCGAGGGCCGCGTGCTCTACGAACTTGGCCAGCGCGACGGCGCGACGGCGGTGGGACTCGCCGCCGAACTCGGGATGGACCAGGGCTTCCTCAGCCGCCTGCTGCGCGGGCTGGAGGCGCGGGGGCTGCTGCATCGCGCGCCGTCGCCGGCCGACCGACGCGCCAGCCTGCTGTCCCTGACCCCGGCCGGCCGCGACGCCTTCGCGGCCCTGGACGCCGGCTCGCGCGCCCAGATCGGCGCCCTGCTTGCCCCGCTCTCCGCACCCGCGCGCGGCCGGCTTGCCGCCGCGCTGGGCGAAGCGGAGGCGCTGCTGGATGGCGGGCGGACGGCGCCGGCCGTGCCCTGGACGCTGCGCGCGCCGGTGCCGGGCGACATGGGCTGGATCGTGCATCGCCAGGCGGTGCTGTACGCGCGCGAATACGGCTGGGACGCGAGCTACGAGGCGCTGATCGCCGGCATCGTCTCGCGCTTTGTCGAGAATTTCGACGCCGCGCGCGAACGCTGCTGGGTCGCCGAGCGCGCGGACGAGATCGTCGGCTCGGTGTTCGTGGTGCGCAAGTCAGACGAGGTGGCGCAACTGCGCCTGCTCTATGTCGAACCCTCCGCCCGCGGCCAGGGGATCGGAGCACGGCTGGTGGACGAGTGCATCGGCTTCGCCCGCGCCGCCGGCTACGCGCGGATCATGCTGTGGACCAACGATATCCTGGTATCCGCCCGCCGCATCTACCAGGCCGCGGGTTTCACGCTGACGGCGGAGGAGCGGCACCACAGCTTCGGCCACGATCTGGTCGGCCAGAACTGGGAGCGCGCGCTCTAGATCCGCCCTTCGACAGCCGGGCCGGGATACCGCAGACTGCCGGCGATCCGATGCAAGGATGGACCGCCATGCCGCTCGCCCTGTTCGGGGGAGTTCGACCGTCCAGCCGTGCCGGGGCGGTGCGCGACGCATGGGCGGGGGTGACGCTTGCCTCCATGAACGTCCCGCAGGTGCTCGGCTATGCCCGCATCGCCGGGATGCCGGTCGTCACCGGGCTCTACACCGTGCTGCTCCCGCCCGTGCTGTTCGCGATCTTCGGCTCCTCGCGCCATCTGGTCGTGGCCGCCGATTCCGCAACCGCGGCGATCTTCTCGGCCGCGCTGGCGCAGATGGCTGCGCCCGGCAGCAGCGAGTATGTCGCGCTGGCGCAGACGGTGGCGCTGCTGACGGCGGGGTTGCTGCTGCTGGCGCGGCTGTTTCGCCTCGGCTTCCTGGCCGACTTCCTCTCGCGCACGGTGCTGGTCGGCTTCCTGACCGGGGTCGGCGTGCAGGTCGGCATCGCCATGCTGGGCGACATGCTGGGCGAGGCGGTGAGCGCGCACGCGACGCCCGCCCAGGCGTGGGAGGTCGCGCGCGACCTGTCGCAGGTGCATGTCCCGACGCTGCTGCTGTCAGCGGTGGTGGTTGCCGGCATCCTGTTCGGCCGCCGCTTCGCGCCGCGCCTGCCGGTATCCTTGCTGGCGGTCGCGGCGACGATCGCGGCAAGTGCAGCGTTCGGCTTCGCCGGCCACGGCATCGCCACCATCGGCGCAGTGGCGGGGGGCGTGCCGGCGATAGGGCTGCCGAAGGTGACGTGGAACCAGACGCTCGCGCTGCTGCCGATCGCGGCGTCCTGCCTCGTCGTGATCGTGGCACAGAGTGCCGCCACCTCACGCGCCTTCGCGGCGCGCGCGCGCGAGGAGGTCGATGAGGATGCGGACCTGCTCGGTCTCGCGGCCGCGAATGCCGCCGCCGGGATCAGCGGCGCCTTCGTCGTCAACGGCAGCCCGACGCAGACCGCGATGGCCGAGCGGGCTGGCGGACACAGCCAGATCACGCAACTGGCCTTCGCGGTCATGGCGCTGCTGGTGCTGCTCTTGCTGACCTGGCCGCTGCAGTTCCTGCCGCGCTGCGTACTGGCGGCGATCGTGTTCACGATCGCGACCGGAATGCTCGACCTGAAGGCGCTGCGCGACATCCGGCGCGAGAGTCCAGGTGAGTACCGCCTTGCGCTTGCGACGGCGACGGCCGTTGTGGTGCTCGGCATCGAGCTTGGCGTGCTGCTGGCGGTCACGCTCTCGCTGCTGCGCCACGTAAGGCACAGCTACCATCCGCGCAACATGGTGCTGACGGAGGACGCGGCGGGACGCTGGGTACCAACGCCGGCGGCGCCGGGCATGCAGACCGAGCCGGGACTGCTGATCTATCACTTCGCCGCCGACCTGTTCTATGCCAACATCAACCGCTTCGCTGAGGAGGTGCGCACCCTCACCGCGAGCGCGCCGGCGCCGGTGCGCTGGTTCATCGTCGAGGCCGGCGCGATCGCGGATATCGACTACTCGGCGGCGAGCGCGTTGCGCGACCTGCTGGACGAACTCGCGGCGAGAGGCATCCGCGTCGCCTTCGCCCGCGTCAGCCCCGATCTGCGCGCCGACATGGATCGCCACCGCATCACGCCCGCGATCGGCGCGGCGCGGATGTTCTCGACGCTGCACGAGGCCGTCGCGGCCGCCCGGGCCGCCATGGTGCGGGACGACTCGGGTCGGGCAAGTTCGTTGCCTTGCGCATAATGTTTCAGCACAAGCGAGCAGAGCGCAGCGGTGCATGACGGCGGTCCCTTGTCGGGTGCCCGCTTTTCCTTGATCCGGCGCCGACGGACGGATGACACGGGCTTGTGTCCGCAGTGGCAGCCCTTCCGACGCATGGGCGACGAACCTTCAGGACAAGCCTTCGTCGGAGAGTATCCCGAATGTCACGACCGGACAGACGCGCGACCCACCGTGCGCTCGCCCGCATCCGCAGCCTGTGCTGCCTCGGCCTGGGCGGGGAAATCATGGTGCCGCAACTGCTGCGCGAGGTGTGCGCCGTCATCCCCTCGCCCGCCAGCTATTTCCGCTGGATCGGGCCGGATTTCGCCCCTGTCAAAACCTACAGTCCGGATGAGCCGGTTTCATCGGTCGAGCACTATCTGAAGGAATTTCACTACAAAGGGGAAAGCACGCTCGTGCGGTCGGTCGCGGAGACGCACCGGGCACCGCTGACCAGGGACGCGGTGAACTATCTCCAGCAGGTGGTGAAGGTCGAACCTCGGGCGTATTTCCGCAGTGACCTGTACAACGTCGTGATGAAGCCGTCCGGCAGGCACGACATGATCGCGCTGCGCATTCGGCAGGCGGGCCGCCCGCTGGGATCGCTGTGCGTCGGCCGGGCCGCGCACGATCCGCCGTTCGCGCCGGGCGACTACAGGCTGCTCGAATCGATCGCCGGATTCATCGCGCACGGCATGGCGCGCGCGCCCGATATCGCGCCGTCCTTCGTCGATGACGGTGACCACGGCCTGTTGCTGGCGACGCCCGATGGCCGCGTGCAGCACGCCAGCGACCGGGGGCGGCATCTGCTGGCGCTGGCCCTTGACCCGAGCCAGTCGCGTCACCCGACCTGGCCCAACACGAGGGGGCCGGTGCCGGACCTCGCGCGCCTGTGCAAATGCCTCCTCGACGTCGCGTCCGGCGAGGCAGGGCAGCCGCCGCTGCTGCACAGGCGGAACCCCTGGGGCGAATTCATCCTGCGCGCCTACTGGCTGGAGCCGACCGACGGCACCGAGCCGACACGCCACGTCGCGATCACTATCAAGCAGCGCGTGCCGCGCACACTCGCCGCGTGGCGGCGCGTCGAGGAATTGCCGCTCACCGGGCAGGAGAAGTGGTTCTGCCTGCTGCTCGCGCGCGACCCCGCCCGCAAGGATTTCGCCGACGCGATGGGCGTCAGTCCCGCCACCACCACAACGCATCTGCGCAACATCTTCACCAAGCTGGACGTTCACAGCCGCGCGGAGCTGGTCGCCGTTCTGCAGCCGCACTAGCCGGGATCGCCGTCACGCCGCCCGTGCGGCGGCGACGAAAGCCGCGATCAGGCCGGCATCTTTCGCCCCGCGCGCCCGCTCCACGCCCGAGGAGACATCCACCGCCGTCGCACCCGAGGCACGGATCGCGGCGGCGACGTTCTCCGCCGTCAGCCCGCCGGCGAGCAGCCAGAGCGCGGGCGCGCGCCAGCCGTTGGTCAGCGACCAGTCCAGCGCCATCGCGTTGCCGCCCGGCCGCGTGGCACCCGGCGGCGGCTTCGGCTCGATCACGAAGCCGTCCGCGCCCTGCGCCTCGCTCGGCAGGTCGGCGGGCGATGCAACTCCGACGGCGCGCCAGACCGGCACGCCGAATCGCGCCCGCAGCGCCGCGGCGCGCGGTGCATCCACATAGAGCTGCAGCACGTCGAGCGGGAGCGCCGCGAGCGCCGATGCCACGTCGTCGTCCCGCGGTGCGACGAACAGCCCGACGCGCCTGGGTCCGCCCGCGTGCCGCGCGGACAAAGCCGCCGCCTGCGCCGGCGTGACGGCGCGGGGCGACGCGGGGAAGAACACGAAGCCGATCCAGTCCGCGCCTGCCGCCACGGCGGCATCGAACCCCTCGGCCGAGGCGATACCGCAGACCTTGACCCGGATCACGCGCCGATCTCCGCCGCGATCGCCGCGGCCGCCGCATGCGGGTCTTCGGCCTGCGTGATCGGCCGCCCGACCACCAGCCAGTCCGCCCCGGCCTCGGCCGCCGCGCGTGGGCCGGCCGTGCGCGCCTGGTCGTCCGCCCCGCCGCCAGCCGGGCGGATGCCGGGCACCACCAGCAGCGGCGTCGGGCCGAGGGCGGCACGGAGCATCACGACCTCCGTCGGCGCGCAGACCAGCCCATCGCAGCCAGCCGCCAGCGCCAGCCGTGCCAGCCGCAGCACCTGCGCCGCCGGCGGCTCCGCGACCCCGGTGGTGCGCAGCGCGGTTGCGTCCAGGCTGGTCAGCACCGTCACCGCGAGCAATCGCGGCCGCCCCTCCCCCGCCGTTGCGGCCGCCGCGCACGCCGCCGCCAGCATCGCCTCCCCGCCCGCGGCATGCAGCGTGAGCAGGCGGGGGCGGAGCGGCAGGACCGCCCGTACCGCACCCGCCACCGTGTTGGGGATGTCGTGCAGCTTGAGGTCCAAGAACACCGGAAGCGCGCCGAGCGCCCGCACCCCCGCCGGCCCGTTGGCGGCAAAGAACTCAAGCCCGAGCTTGACCATGCCGCAGGGCGGCACGACGGCCGCCGCCCAGCGCTGCGCCTGTGCCAGGTCCGGCGTGTCGAGGGCGGCGATCAGCCCGACGCGCCGGCCGCCGGTCATTCAGGGCACCTGCTGCAACTAGGCGGTCGGCACCAACGGCCCCGGCACCGGCGGGGCGAGGCGCGCCTTCAGCTCGGCCACCTGCGCCTCCAGCAACCGCGCCGCGTGCTCCGCCCGCCGCGCCCGCCGCCGTGCGGCGAGGGCGCTGAACCACAGCACCAGCGCACCGGCGATGAATGCGACGGCCATCGCACCCAGCACCGCCAGCGACAGGGGCAGCTCCACCGACAGGTCGGTCGGCCACAGCCGGAACGCCACGGGGCCGGGGTTCGACAGCGCGAACAGCACCAGGATCAGCAGCAGCGGTGCCGCGACAATGATGCGCAGCACGGCGCTCAGGCCGCCACTGGCGCGCCGGCGTTGCGCGACGCCCGGGCGCGGTTCACGCGCTCGCGCAGTTCCTTGCCGGCCTTGAAGAAAGGTACCGCCTTTTCGTCCACGGCCACCGGCTCTCCGGTGCGCGGGTTGCGGCCGGTGCGGGCGTCACGGCGCTTGACGGTGAAGGCGCCGAAGCCGCGCAGCTCCACCCGTTCCCCGCGCGCCAGCGCCGCGGTGATCTCGTTGAAGATCGTCGCCACAATCACCTCGACATCGCGGCCCAGCAGATGCGGGTTCGCGGCCGACAGATCGGCGATCAGCTCCGATTTGGTCATGGTGCCTAACACTACTCGCCCGGTGCCGCAGGCTGCCAAATCGCCCACGCCCCGTCAAGCCTAACCCCTTGGACCGCAAGAGTTTTCATGAGCGACTGCAGCAATGGTCCAAGGCTCGCGCCGATCGCGCGGGCGGTCAGCGATTCGCTTTCGACATCCTCGACCGGCAGCGATTTCGGCACCCCCCGCCCGGCGAGCCAGTCCCGCGCCTCCGGCTCTCCGCCGATCGCGTCGATCAGGCCGAGCTTGAGCGCCTGCCGGCCGGTATAGGCGCGCCCGTCGCCGAGTTCGCGCACCCGGGCGGGGTCCATGTGCCGCCCCTCCGCCACCATGGCAACGAATTGGTCGTACATATCCATGACCAGCCCCTGCAGCACCTCGCGCCCCTCCGGGGAAAGCGGCCGGGTCAGGCTCGGCTGGTCCTTGAGCGGGCCGGAGACCAGGGTCGTCGTGCTGACTCCGATGCGCTGGAGCAGGTCGCCGACCTCGCCGGTCTGCAAGATCACCCCGATCGAACCGGTCAGCGTCGCGCCGCGCGCGAAGATGCGCGCCGCCGGCAACGCCACCATGTAGCCGGCGGAAGCGGCGAGCGCCCCCATCACGGCGACGACCGGCTTCTTGTCGGCCACCCGGGCGATCGCGTCGTGCAGCGTCTGGCCGCCGGCGACGCTGCCGCCGGGGCTGTTGATCACGACGAGCACCGCCTTGACGTGGTCGTCGCTTGCCAGCGCGCGGATTTTGCGGGTGAAGGCGCGGTCCTCGATGATCAGGCCGCTGACCGAGATGCGTGCGACATGCGCCCGCTCGATGCCGCCGAAGCGGGCGAAGACCGCGAGCCCGGCGGCCAGCACCGCCACGACCGCGAAGCCGCGCCAAAAAGACAGGCGGCGCTTGAGGCGCCGCCTGTCCAGCAGAAGATCGGTTTCCACGCTCATCGCGCGGGCCGGCCGCTCACGGCTCCTGCTGCGCCTGCTGGTTGCGCCGGCGGATCGCGGCACCAAGGATGTCGCCGAGCGAGGCGCCGCTGTCGGAGGTGCCGTATTCGGCGATCGCCTGCTTGTCCTCCTCGACCTCCTTGCCCTTGATGGTCAGCGACAGCTTACGCGCCGCGCGGTCGATGGCGATGATCTTGGCATCGACCTTCTCGCCCACCGCGAAGCGGTCGGGGCGCTGGTCGGACTTGTCGCGGGCCAGTTCGGCGCGGCGGATGAAGCCGCTGAGCACGTCGTCGACCTTCACCTCGATGCCGTTGTTCTGCACTGCGGTGACAACGCAGGTGACGATCTGGCCCTTGTGCACGCGATCCAGCACGGTCGCGGCCGGATCGTCCTGAAGCTGCTTGATGCCGAGGCTGATGCGCTCCTTCTCGACATCGACGTCGAGCACCTTCGCCTTGACGTGCTGGCCTTTCTCGTACTTGGCCATGACCAGTTCGCCCGGCTCGTCCCACGACAGGTCGGACATATGCACCATGCCGTCGATGTCGGGCGAGAGACCGACGAACAGGCCGAACTCGGTGATGTTGCGGATCTCGCCCTCGACCACCGAGCCGATCGGATGCTCGTCGACGAACTGCTCCCACGGGTTGCGCTGCACCTGCTTGAGCCCGAGCGAGATGCGCCGCTTGCTGGAGTCCACATCCAGCACCATCACCTCCACCTCCTGGCTGGTGGCGACGATCTTGCCGGGATGCACGTTCTTCTTGGTCCAGGACATCTCCGAGACGTGGACCAGGCCCTCGACCCCCGGTTCCAGCTCCACGAAGGCGCCGTAGTCGGTGATGTTGGTGACGCGGCCGGAGAATTTGGCGCCCGGCGGATATTTCGCCGCCACGCCCTCCCACGGATCGGCCTCAAGCTGCTTCATGCCGAGGCTGATGCGCTGGGTCTCCGGGTTGAAGCGGATCACCTGCACCTTGACCTGCTGGCCGATCTGCAGCGCCTCGGAGGGGTGGTTGATGCGCCGCCAGGCGATGTCGGTGACGTGCAGCAGGCCATCGACGCCGCCAAGATCCACGAAGGCGCCGTAGTCGGTGATGTTCTTGACCACGCCGTCGAGGATCATGCCTTCCTTGAGGCCCTGGATCAGCTCGCTGCGCTGCTCGGCCCGCGTCTCCTCCAGCACCGCGCGGCGGGAGACGACGATGTTGCCGCGGGCGCGGTCCATCTTGAGGATCTGGAACGGCTGCGGCGTACCCATCAGCGGCCCGACATCGCGCACCGGCCGAATATCGACCTGAGAGCCGGGCAGGAAGGCGACGGCGCCGCCGAGATCGACGGTGAAGCCGCCCTTGACGCGGCCATAGATCGTGCCGTTGACGCGCTGCTGGGTCTCGAACGCCTTTTCCAGGTTGGTCCAGGCTTCCTCGCGCCGCGCCTTCTCACGCGACAGCACGATCGAACCGTCACGGTCCTCGTAGCGCTCGACATAGAGTTCGATGTGATCGCCGGGCTTGACCTCCGGCCGCGTGCCGGGCGGGCCGAATTCCTTGAGCGCCACGCGCCCTTCGCTCTTCAGGCCGACATCGACGATCGCGAACTCCTCGGTGAGCCGGACGACGCGCCCGGTGACGACGGAGCCCTCGAAGCCGGAATCGCGGCCCAGCGTCTGGTCGAGCAGGGCGGCGAAATCCTCGGTGGCAGGGTGGGCGGGTGACTGAGCCTGGGCGACGACGGCGGATGCCATGTGGTTCGTTTGCGTCCTGTTGGGTGGCCGGGCGCGGACGCCGCGGCCATGCTGCCTGCGCGCTTCGCTTGAAGCACGACTTGCCCGCGCGGGACGCGCAGGCCGGGTTGATCGGTGGCCGGGACAGTGGCGCTGACCGCGCCGCGCCCCCGGGCGGGCAATGGAGAAGCGCCCACGCCGCGCATAGATGAACAGACCCGCCACAGAGTCAAGGGACCCGCCTGGTTGTCTGCGCGGCGCGCGCAAACGCCGCTTCCCTCCGTCGCCCGCCTGCGGGACAAGGGCGTGCGTCGCGCCCGGCCGCTGGGGCCAGGCGGCGCGGAATGCGACGCGACGGAGCAAAGGGATGCGGGTCCTGGTGGTCGGTGCCGGCGGGCGGGAGCACGCGCTATGCTGGGCGCTCGCGGCCAGCCCGCTGCTGACGACCCTCTGGTGCGCGCCAGGGAATCCCGGCACGGCGCAGGTGGCGCGGAACGTGCCGATCGGCGTGCAGGACGTGGCCGCGCTGGTCACGTTTGCGCGGGAGAATGCCGTCGATCTCGTGGTGCCGGGGCCGGAGGCGCCGCTGGTCGCGGGGCTGGCCGATGCGCTGGGGCTGGCCGGCATCGCCTGCTGCGGACCTTCGGCCGCCGCGGCGCGTCTGGAGGGCAGCAAGAGCTTCGCGAAATCGGTCTGCGACGCGGCCGGGATTCCGACCGCGCGTTGGGAACGCTTCAGCGACGCGACCGCCGCGCGCGACTTCGTGCGCCGGCGCGGCGCCCCGATCGTGGTCAAGGCGGACGGCCTGGCCGCCGGCAAGGGCGTGGTCGTCGCCGCCTCGGTCGCGGAGGCGGAGGCAGCGATTGCCGACTTCATGCAGGCCCACACGCTGGGCGAGGCCGGTGAGACGGTGGTGATCGAGGAATGCCTGTTCGGCGAGGAGGCCAGCCTGTTCGCGCTGTGCGACGGCACGCACGCGATCCCGTTCGGCGCGGCACAGGACCATAAGCGCGCCGGCGAGGGCGATACCGGCCCCAACACGGGCGGCATGGGCGCCTACTCGCCGCCGCCGGCGCTGACGCCGGCGCTTCAACAGGCCGGCATGGACCGGATCATCCGCCCGGCGCTGGCCGAACTGGCGCGGCAGGGCACGCCATTCCGCGGCATCCTCTATGCCGGGCTGATCCTGACCGCGGACGGGCCGAAGCTGATCGAATTCAACGCCCGCCTCGGCGATCCGGAGGCGCAGTGCCTGCTGCCGCGCCTGCACTCTGACCTGCTGCCGGCGCTGCTGGCGGCCTGCGACGGCGAACTGCGCGATTTCGACCTGCGCTGGAAGCCGGATGCAACACTCGCGGTGGTGATGGCCGCGCGCGGCTATCCGGGCACCTACGCGCGCCATACGCCGATCGGCGACCTGCGCGCGGCGGAGGCGGTGCCCGGCGCGCTCGTGTTCCATGCCGGCACCGAGATGCGGGACGGGCAACTTGTGTCCTCGGGCGGGCGGGTGCTGACGGTCTGCGGCTCCGGCCCCGATCTTGCGGCGGCGCACGATGCGGCATACCGCGCGGTCGCGGCGATCCACTGGCCGGACGGGTTCTGGCGCCGCGACATCGGCTGGCGGGCGCTGGCCGGGGATCGCAACCCGAAGCCTTGATGGCCGTTGCGGCCCCCGCCATATCCGCCGCAGCGCAGCAACGCCGGAGACCGCACGAGATGCCCCTGAGCGAGCCCGCCCCGCGCCAGCGGCTGCACCGCCGCGCCATCACCATCGACGGCTATCGCCGCGACGACGGGCTGTTCGACATCGAGGCAGAACTCGCGGACACCAAGACCTACACGCTGAAGCTGGAGCACCGTACGGCCGAACCCGGCGAGCCGCTGCACCGGATGCGCCTGCGCCTGACGGTCGATGAGGACATGACGATCCACGCCGCCGAGGCGGAGACCGAAGCCGGGCCGTACGCGGTTTGCGGTGGTGGGGCCGTGAGTTTCGCCTCGCTCGCCGGGCTGCGGATCGGCCCCGGCTTCGTGCGCGAGGCAATGGCGCGGCTCGGCGGTCCCGCCGGCTGCACGCATATCCGCGAACTGGTGCAGCAGATGGGAACGGTCGTGATCCAGACGCTGTTCGGCCAACGCGCCCGCCCGATCGACGAGCAGAAGATGGCGGCGCGGATGCTCAATTCCTGCCATGCCTTTGCCGCCGACGGCCCGGTGGTGCGCCGGCGCTGGCCGCACCTCTACACTGGCGCGGCGCCCGTGGCGGCGGACTGAGCCTCCTCCGGCGTGCGCAGGGTCAGCGCCAGGGCGTGCAGCCCGCCGGCGAACTCGGCGGCCAGCGCCTCATGCACGGCACGCGAGCGGACGACGCGGTTCATGCCGCGGAAGGCATCGGAGACCAGCAGCACCGAATAGTGGGTCTGCCCACCGGGCGCGGCCCCGGCATGGCCGGCGTGACGGGCGCTGTCGTCAGTGATGCGCAGCACCGTGGGCGCGAAACGGGCGGTCAGCAAGGCGGCAATGCGATCGGCGCGGTCCTGGGTCATGACCCCCTTATGACGCCGGCGAATCCCCCTTTGCAAACGGGTCGGGAGGCCGCACATATCGGGCACGATGAACCGCCGTACGCCGCCGCGACCCCGGGCCTACGCGCCGGACCCGGACGCGCCGGGCCGGTGCTGCGACGTTCCCGGGTGCGGAGCGGCCGGCGAGTACCGGGCACCGAAATCCCGCCACTCGCTGCGCGAGTACTGGTGGTTCTGCCTGGAACACGTGCGCGGCTACAACGCTGCCTGGGATTTCTACAAGGGCATGACCCCCGCGCAGATCGAGGCGGAGATGCGCGCCGACACGCACTGGCAGCGCCCGACCTGGCCGCTCGGCCACCTCGGCGCGCGGCTGGACGAGGCGATCCGCCGCGACCCGCTGCACGTGCTCAATGCCGGGCTGGGCGAAAAGCGCCGGCGGGAGCGGGAACGCCAGGCCGAGACGGCCGCGCCGGCGGAATTGCGCGAGCCGCTGGCGACCCTGGGGCTCGTCTGGCCGGTGACGATGGCCGACCTCAAGACCCGCTATAAGCAGCTCGCCAAGCAGCACCACCCGGACGCCAATAACGGCGACCGGGCGGCCGAGGAGCGGCTGAAGACGATCAACCTCGCCTATGCGACGCTGCGTGGACGGCTTGCGCACGCGCCGCCGCTCGCCGCAGCCGGCTGACGCGCCGCCGCCGACCTGCGCTGCGTCGGCTTACCTACCCATGACCGCGACCGGGGCGTAATCTGCGCCCCGGCGAACCACAGGACTTCCGGCCTATGAACAAGCTTGCCGCCGTGCCCGACAGCCGCGCCGTGCCGACCTCGGCGATCAACGTGCCCGACACCACCGTCGATGCCCGCGAGGCGTTCGGCGTGCAGACCGACATGCAAGTGCCGGCATTCTCCGAACGGACCGAGCACGTCCCCGACATCGACCCCGCCTACCGCTTCGACCGCGAGACCACGCTGGCGATCCTGGCCGGATTTGCCTTCAACCGCCGCGTGATGATCCAGGGGTATCACGGCACCGGCAAATCGACGCATATCGAGCAGGTCGCGGCGCGGCTGAACTGGCCCTGCGTGCGCGTCAATCTCGACAGCCACATCAGTCGTATCGACCTGATCGGCAAGGATGCGATCGTGCTGAAGGACGGCAAGCAGGTCACGGAATTCCGCGAGGGGCTGCTGCCCTGGGCGTTGCAGCATCCCTGCGCGCTGGTGTTCGACGAGTATGACGCCGGCCGGCCCGACGTGATGTTCGTCATCCAGCGCGTGCTGGAGGTCGAGGGCAAGCTGACGCTGCTCGACCAGAACCGCGTGATCCGCCCGCATCCCGCGTTCCGGCTGTTCTCCACCTCGAACACGGTCGGGCTGGGCGACACCACGGGCCTCTATCACGGCACGCAGCAGATCAACCAGGGCCAGATGGACCGCTGGAACATCGTCGCCACCCTGAACTACCTGCCGCACGGTCAGGAAACCGAGATCGTGATGTCCAAGCTCGGCATCGATGCGAACGACAAGGCGGCCAAGAAGCGCATCGAGAGCATGGTGGCGCTGGCCGACCTGACGCGCGCCGGCTTCATCAACGGCGATATCTCCACCGTGATGTCGCCGCGCACCGTCATCACCTGGGCGGAGAACGCACGCATCTTCGGCGACGTGGGCTTTGCCTTCCGCCTGACGTTCCTCAACAAGTGCGACGAGGCGGAACGTGCCACGGTCGCCGAATACTACCAGCGCTGCTTCAACGAGGAGATCCCGACCGGCGCGCTGATGCGGAAGATCGCGTAACGGCAGCGATGGCAACTCCGGCCAAAGACAGCCCCCGCACCGAAGAATTCAAGCGTGCCACCGCCGGCGCGGTGCGCGCGATGGCGCAGAGCAACGAGGTGCAGGTGGCGTTCCAGCCCGGCCCCTCGGGACTGAGCGGCAAGCGAGCGCGCCTGCCGCTGCCCACGCGCTCGCTGCCGCCGGCCGAGATGGCGCGGCTGCGCGGCGTGGCCGACAGCCTCGCGTTGCGCCTGCGCCATCACGACGACGCCGTCCATGCCGCCCGGATGCCGGCGGCGCGCGACGCGCGCGACGCCTATGACGCTCTGGAGCAGGCGCGGGTGGAAGTGGTCGGCGCGCGCCACATGGCGGGCGTTGCCGCCAATTTGCGCGCGCATCTGGCGGAAACTTGCGAGGTCGAAGGCTACGACCGCATGACGAAGCGCGAGCAGTTGCCGGTGGCGGCGGCGTTGTCGCTGCTGGCACGCGAACGCATGTCCGGCGAACACGCGCCGGAGGCGGCCGCTCGCGTGCTCGACCAGTGGCGCGACACGCTGGGCGAGTCGGCGGAGAGCGCGCTCGACGAGATGGCACGGGCGCAGGACAACCAGGCGGCGTTCGCCCGCGCCGCGCGCAGGCTGCTGGCCGCGCTGGACCTGGCCGAGGCAGAAGCGGATGCCGAACCGGAGCAGGGCGACCAGAACGAGGCCGGTGCCGACCAGTCCGGACCACAGGACGCCGACCAGGAAAGCAAGGGCGACAGCAGCAGCGAGACCGAGAGCACGCTCGGCGCGCAGCCCGAGGAGATGGAAGGCGAGTCCGCCGCCGAGGACGAGAGCGAGGGCACGGAAGACGAAGCAGGCGCGGCGCAGGGCGAGGACCAGCCGAGCGGCCCGCAGCCGCGCCGCGACAAGCCGACGGGCGACGCCGAGTCGGGATATCGCGCCTATACCCGCAGCTTCGACGAGGAGATCGCCGCCGAGGATCTGGTCGATGCCGACGAACTGACGCGGTTGCGCCAGCAGCTCGACCAGCAGTTGCAGCACCTGCAAGGCGTGGTCGCGAAACTCGCCAACCGCCTGCAACGGCGGCTGCTCGCGCAGCAGCAGCGCGCGTGGGATTTCGACCTTGAGGAAGGACTGCTGGACGCGGGCAGGCTGGCGCGCGTGGTGGTCAATCCCTTGCAGGCGCTGTCCTACAAGCGCGAACGCGACACCGAATTCCGCGACACCGTCGTCACGCTGCTGATCGACAATTCCGGCTCCATGCGCGGGCGGCCGATCACGGTCGCGGCGATGTGCGGCGACATCCTGGCACGCACGCTGGAACGCTGCGCGGTCAAGGTCGAGGTGCTCGGCTTCACCACCCGCGCGTGGAAGGGCGGGCAGTCGCGCGAACGTTGGGTCGCCGACGGCAAGCCGCGCAATCCCGGCCGGCTGAACGACCTGCGCCACATCATCTACAAGGCCGCCGACGCGCCGTGGCGGCGCGCGCGCAAGAATCTCGGCCTGATGCTGCGCGAGGGGCTGCTCAAGGAGAACATCGACGGCGAGGCGCTGCTGTGGGCGTACCGGCGCCTGCTGGTGCGGCCGGAGAACCGGCGCATCCTGATGGTGATCTCCGACGGCGCGCCGGTCGATGACAGCACGCTGTCGGTCAATCCCGGCAACTATCTGGAGCGACACCTGCGCGAGGTGATCCGGGACATCGAAGCGCGCGACACGGTGGAGCTGATCGCGATCGGCATCGGCCACGACGTGACGCGCTACTACCGCCGCGCCGTCACCATCGTCGATGCCGAGGAACTCGGCGGCACGATGATGAAGAAGCTGACCGAACTGTTCGATGAGGATGAGGCCCTGGCCTGGGCCCGCGCGGCGGCGGAGCGGGCGCCGCTGGTGGCATAGCCGCGGGGCCCCCCGCTGCGATGGACGCGCTGACGGCGTTCGGCCTGTTCGCGGTCACGGCGATGCTGGTCTGCTACGCGCTGGAACAGCGCAGCCGCTGGTTCATCCTGGGCTTCGCGGGCGCCTGCGCGCTCGGCTCGGCCTACGGCTTCCTGCAAGGGGCGTGGCCATTCGGCGTCGTGGAGGCGATCTGGGCGCTGGTTGCGCTGCGACGATGGTGGCCGGCGGCGTAGCGTCGTGCGCTGCCGGTGCCTGACGTGTCGTCACGATCCTGACCAATGGTCGTGACGAGCGTGCATGGTTTCGACAAACGGTCTCTCTCCGCCCCTTATCCCCCCAGATACGCCGCCACCACTGCCGGATCGCTCGCCACTTTCCATGCCGGGCCCGATAGCGTGATGCGGCCGTGCTCCAGGACATAGGCGCGGTCGGACACCTCCAGCGCCGCCGAGGCGTTCTGTTCGACCAGCAGCAGCGTCACGCCGTCCGCCTTGAGTTCGGCGATCACAGCGAAAATCTCTTCCACGATGCGCGGCGCGAGACCCATGCTCGGCTCGTCCAGCAGCAGCAGTTTCGGCCCGGCCATCAGCGCGCGGCCGATCGCCAGCATCTGCTGCTCGCCCCCTGACAGCGCGCCCGCGGCCTGGCCCAGCCGCTCGCGCAGGCGCGGAAAGCGCGCCAGCACGCGCTCGCGCCGTCGCGCCGCCTCCGTCGGGTCGCGCAACGTCCATGCCCCCAGCGTCAGATTCTCCGCGACCGTCAGCGCAGCGAATACCTGCCGCCCCTCCGGCACCTGGATCAGGCCGAGCGCGGCGATGCGGTGCGGACGCATCCCCGTGATTTCGGCGCCGTCCAGGCGGATGCTCCCGGCGCGCGGACGCACCTGCCCAGACAGCGCGCGCAGCGTCGTCGTCTTTCCCGCACCGTTCGCCCCCAGCAGGCACACCGTCTCGCCCTCGGCGACGCGCAAATCGACGCCGCGCAGCGCCTCGGTCGGACCGTAGGCAACGGACAGCCCGCTGACCTCCAGCGCGCTCATGCGTGCGCGGAGCCTTGCAGGCGGGCCGCGACTTTGGCGCCGAGATAGGCCTCGATCACCGCCGGGTCGGCGCGCGCCTCGGCCGGCGTGCCGTGGAAGATGCGGCGGCCGAAGTTCAGCACGGTCACGCTGTCGGACAGGCCCATGACGAATTTCATGTCGTGCTCGACCAGCAGCACCGTCGTGCCGGCGTCCACGATGCTGCGCACCAGCGTGCCCAGGGTCACCGTCTCGGCCGGATTGAGCCCTGCGGCGGGCTCGTCGAGCAGCAGCAGCCGCGGCGCGCCGGCCATCGCGCGCGCGATCTCCAGCCGCCGCGCCTCGCCATAGGACAGCGCGGCGGCCCGTTCGCCCCCCCGCCGCTCCAGCCCGACCATCGCGAGCGCGTCGCGTGCGCGGGCCACCGCGTTGCGCTCCTCGCGACGAAAGCCGCGCGTGCGCAGCACGATCGCGGCGAGCGAGGATCGCAGGCGCGGATGCAGGCCGGTGAGCGCATTCTCCAGCACCGTCATGTCGGCGAACAGCCGCACGGCCTGGAAGGTGCGCGCCAGTCCCAGCCGCGCCCGCGCATCGGCAGCCAACCGCGTCACATCGCGCCCGTCGAGCGCGATCGTGCCGGCACTCGGCGCGACGAGGCCGGAAATCAAGTTGAACAGCGTGGTCTTGCCCGCACCGTTGGGACCGATGACGGCGTGAACGCCCTGCGCCGGCACATCCAGATCGACGCGATCGACCGCGGTCAGCCCGGCATAGCGGCGCGAGAGCCCCCGCAGCGCCAGCAGCGTCATGCCGCGCGCCTGCGCATCCGCCACGCCACCAGCCCGCGCGGCAGGAACAGCACGGCGAGCACGATCACCACGCCGTTCAGGATCAGCCGCAGCTCCGCGAACCCGCGCATCAACTCCGGCAGCAGCGTCAGCACCACCGCGCCCACGACCGGCGCAATCGGCGAGCCGATGCCGCCGAGCAGCGCGAAGGACAGGATGCTTACCGCCGGCTCGAACCCGTAATCGTTTGGGCCGATGAAGTCGGTGGAATGCGCCGACAGCGCGCCGGCCAGACCCGCCAGCGCCGCCGAGGCGACCAGTGTCGCCAGCCGATAGCGGCGCACGTTCACGCCCATCGCCAGCGCCGCCGTCTCGTCGCTGCGCATCGCCTCCATCGCGCGCCCGACGCGGCTGCGGCCGATCCGCCAGAACACCAGCAGCGCCGCGGCCAGCAGCGCGTAGATCAGCCACAGCGGCGCCGCCTCCGGAATGCCCGACAGGCCGAGCGCGCCGCCCAGTGCATCGACGTTGAGATAGACGGCGCGCAGCACTTCGCCGAGCCCGATCGTGGCGATGGCGAGATACACGCCGGCGAGCCGCAGCGTCGGCCCGCCGACCAGCAGCGCGAACGCGACCGGCACCAGCATCGCCGCCGGCAGCACCGCCCAGAACGGCGCGTGCAGCCGCAGCGTCAGCAGCGCGGAGGCATAGGCACCCAGGCCCATGAACGCCGCCTGCCCGAGCGAGAGCTGCCCCGCCGCCAGCACCACATACATCGACAGCGCGAGCAGCCCGTTGACGCCGAGCGACACGACGACGTTCTGGTAAGTCCAGAACAGGTCCGAGAGCCAGGGCGGCACGCTCACACGCGCCGCGCGACCGGGCGGCCGAACAGGCCGGCGGGGCGCGTCCACAGCACCAGCACCAGGATCGCGAAGGCCACCGCCTCCTTCAGACCGGAGGCGAGATAGCCGGCGGTCAGCACCTCGATCACACCGAGCAGCAGGCCGGCCACAAGCGCGCCGAAGATGTCGCCCAGCCCGCCGAGGATGACGACGACGAAGCCACGCAGCATCATCGCTTCGCCCATGTACGGGTGGATGGCGTTGAAGGCGAGCCCGATCAGCACGCCGCCCGCCCCGGCCAGCGTGCCGGAGACAAACGACACCAGCGCCGCCACGCGGGCGGTGTCGATGCCCATGAGCCCCGCCGCGTCGGGATTTTCGGCGACCGCGCGAATGGCCAGCCCAAGGCGGGAAAACCGCACCAGCCACACCAGTCCGCCCGCCAGCACCACCGAGGCACCGAGGATGAGCAGTTGCGCCTGTGTCACCCGCACGCCGTCGAGCGAGATCGCCTCGTTGCCCAGCACGGCCGGCGGCAGGCGGCGGATGTCCGGGCCGAGCAGCGCGGCCAGCGCGGCATACAGCGCCAGCACCGCGCCGAGGGTGACCATCAGGGAGGCCAGTTCGTCCGCCCGCGCCCGCCGCAGCCGCGTCAGCAGCAGCGCGTCCACCACGACCGCGATGACACCCGAGGCCAGCGCCGCCGCCGGCAAGGCCAGCCACAGCCCGCCGCCCGCACGCGTCACGAACCACGCCACGAACGCTCCGGCGGTGAAATAGAACCCGTAGGTCAGGTTGATGACGCGCAGCACGCCGAACATGAGCGTGAAGCCGAGCGCGAACAGCGCATAGGTCGCGCCGAGCAGCACGCCGTTGACAAGCTGCTGGGGGAGCATCGCCCCCTCACCCGGCGCTGCGCGCCACCCTCTCCCGCGAGCGGGAGAGAGCGCAGGAAGGCACCTCGCTTCTCCCTCTCCCGCTTGCGGGAGAGGGCCGGGGTGAGGGTGCCGCACGCATCAACGTCGCCCGCTGCTACGGCGCAATGCGGAACGTGCCGCCGTGCATCTCCAGCACCACGACACCCTCCGCCGAGGCCGGGTTGCGCTTCGCGTCGAAGCGGAACGGCCCCATCACGCCGGTGTAATCGGTGCGCAGCAGGCCGTTGCGGATGCGCTCGGGGTCGGCGTTGCCGGCATGGGCAATGGCGGCGGCGAGGATGAACAGCGTGTCGTAGGCCTGGGCCGCGAACTGATCCGGGTCGCGGTTGTACTTGGCGCGGAACGCCGCGACGAACGCCTGATTCGCCGGATCGGGTTTGCCGATGAACCACGGGCTGCCGACGATCAGCCCGTCCGCCGCCGCACCCGCGATCTGGCCAAGCTTGGGCGAGTTCGAGCCGTTGCCGCCGATGAACAGTGTCTCCGTCCCGAAGCCCAGTTGCCGCGCCTGCAGCAGCACGCCCGACACCGGCTCGACAAGCGCGGAAATGCCGACCGCATCGGGCTTCAGCGCCTTGATCTTGGTGAGCTGTGCGGAAAAGTCCGTATCCTTGCTGCCGAAACTCTCGGTCGTGAGAATCTTCAGCCCTGCCGCGGTCGCCGCCGACTGCATCACCTCGAACCCGGATTTCGAGAAGGCGTCGTCGTTCGCATACATCAGCGCGATCGTCTTCACGCCACGCGAAACCGCCTTCTTCATCGTCACCGGGATCACGTCCGCCTCCGGCAGCGCGGTGCGGAAGATAAAGGGGCCGATATCGGTGATGCCGTTGGCGGTGGTCGAGGTGCCGATGGTCGGGATGCCGCGCCCGTTGGTGACCGGCCCCATCGCGAACATCTCGTTGGACAGCGTCGGCCCGATGATGGCGGCGACCTTGTCGCGGCCGATCAGGATGCGCGCGGCGTTGATCGCCCCGTCCTTGGTGCCCCCGGAATCGGCCACCGTCAGCGCGATGCGCTTGCCTTTCGTGTTCACCTGGTCCAGCGCCAGCTCCACCCCGGCGCGGATGGCGGTGCCGTAGGCGGCGTTGGGACCCGAGAGGATCGCGACCAGCCCGACCCGCACCGGCGCGTCCTGCGCCCGCGCCGGCAGCGCCGCCGCGACGGTGAGCGCAGCCAGCGCCCGCGTTACATCCCTGCGCCTCATCCCGCCATCTCCCCCTTGCGTGCGGCCTTCGTGATGGCGAGGTCGGGCGCACGGCGCAAGGGCTTGCGCGGCGGCGGCGGCCTCGTCATGGCTCCGGCATGACCCAGAAGCTGCGCATCGCCACCTGGAACATCAACTCGCTGCGGCTGCGCCTGCCGCTGCTGTCACGGCTGGCCGAGGCGCTCGACCCGGACGTGATCTGCCTGCAGGAAACCAAGGTGCCGGACGAGCTGTTCCCGGCCGAGGGGCCGCCGGCGCTCGGCTATCCGTTCGTCGCGCGGCGAGGGATGAAGGGCTATAATGGGGTCGCCATCCTCTCGCGCATCCCCCTCGCCCCGCTCGACATCGCGCCCGACTGGTGCGCGCGCGGCGACTGCCGGCACATCGCGGTGACGCTCGACGTGAAATCCGGCCCGGTGGAGCTGCATGATTTCTACGTCCCCGCCGGCGGCGACGTCCCCGACCGGATCGAGAACCCGAAATACGCCCACAAGCTCGATTTCGTCGCCGAGGCGACACACTGGTTCGCCGCCCGTCCGCCGCTCGCGCGCACCGTGCTGGTCGGCGACCTCAACATCGCGCCGTTGGAGCATGATGTCTGGAGCCACAAGCAGTTGCTCACGGTGGTCAGCCACACGCCGCCCGAGACGGCGGGGCTGCTGGCCTGGCAGCGCACAAGCTTCATCGACGCGGTGCGGCATTTCGTGCCGGAGGACCAGAAGCTGTTCACGTGGTGGTCCTACCGCAACCGCGACTGGCGCGCCTCCGACCGCGGGCGGCGGCTGGACCATGTCTGGGTCAGTCCGGACCTGAAAGACGCGCTGCGGAGCCAGACGGTGCTCAAGGACGCGCGGGACTGGCCGGTGGGGTCGGACCACGTGCCGGTCTGCGTGGAGATGGAGGTGTGAACGCCTGCCGGCCGGCCGCCGCCACGATATCGCGCGTTACTTATTTGAGATTGCCGCCGCACTCGGTTTGAAAGCGTTGACGATGTCTCTCGGGATCAGGCGGAGCCTCCGCTGATCCTGGCGATCGGAGAACGCTTTGATCGGCAATCCGGCACCCGCCGCATCTGCGCAGGAGCCCAGGCGGCAGCCGCGATCGTGCAGTGGGCGACGGCGCGGCGCTGTCGCTCACGGCTGGAGCGCAACGGTGTGACACCCCCGCCGGTCCCTCCCGCCTGGTGGATGGCGCGGCGAGGCACGGATGTGGTCTTGCACTTGACCGGCGACTGGATCGCGCAGGAGACCGGCCTGCGCGATGCCGCCACCGTGCAACGCGTGATTGCGGAGGCCGGTGGCGCCGCGCGGCTGCGTTTCGAGACCGGCGAACTCGGCCGGTGGGACAGCGCCCTTGTCGCCTTTCTCCACGCGTTGCGCCGGGCCGGGGCCGCCACGGCGGAGCCGGCGATGGAACTCGACGACACCGGCCTGCCCGAGGCCGCGCGCCGGCTGCTCGCGCTTGCCGCGGAGGCGGGTCCGTCCGCCGCCACACCGGCCGCACCCAACGGCGATCCGCTTCTCACGCGTGTCGGCCGCCGGAGCATTGCCAACTGGGCTGGCGCCGTCGCCGCCGTCGCCCTGATCGGCGAGACCGTGTTGCGCAGCCTGGCCGCCCTGCTCGGCCGGCGGGTCTGGACGCGCGGCGTGGATGTACTGCAGTCGATGCGTGAGGCCGGCGCCGGCGCGCTCGGCATCGTGGCCATCGTCAATGCGCTCGTCGGCGGCATCCTCGCGTTCGTGGGCGCCGTGCAGTTGCGTCGCTTCGGAGCGGAGATCTTTGTCGCCGACCTGGTGGGCATCGCCATGGTGCGCGAGATGGCGGTGATGATGACCGCGATCGTTCTCGCCGGGCGCACCGGTGGGGCCTATGCGGCGCAGCTTGCCACCATGCAGGGCAACGAGGAAATCGACGCCCTGAAAGCACTCGGCATCCCGGTGTTCGACTATCTGGTGCTGCCCAGGATCATCGCATTGGTCGCTATGTTGCCGCTGCTCTACCTGTACGCCTGCGTCGTCGGCCTGCTCGGCGGCCTTGTTGTCAGCGCCTCGGTCCTCGACCTGACCACCACCGCCTATATCGAGGAGACGCGGCGGGCCATCGCCGGCACGCAGTTCGCGCTGGGGCTGGCGAAAAGCGTCGCGTTCGGCGCGCTGGTGGCGCTGGCCGGCTGTCATATCGGCCTGCGGGCAGGACGCAGCGCCGCCGATGTCGGCCGCGCCGCGACGAGTGCGGTGGTCGCCGGCATCATCGGCGTGATCGCGCTCGACGCCGTCTTCGCGGTCTGCGCCAATGCGCTGGGCATCTGACGACATGAGCGGCGCGCAGGACGATCGCCTCAATGTCCACGGCCTGACGCTGGCATTCGGCACGCGGGTGATCCTGCGCGAGCTTTCGTTTTCCGTCCGCCGCGGCTCGATCTTCGCGATCATGGGCGGCAGCGGCTGCGGCAAGAGCACGGTGCTGCGCGCCATCATCGGACTGCTTCGCCCCGCCGCCGGGACGATCCTGGTGGACGGCGAGGACTACTGGGCAGCGACCGAGGCGCATAGGACCGAGATCAGCCGCCGCTTCGGCGTTCTGTTCCAGAACGGTGCGCTCTGGACATCCATGACGGTGGCGGAGAACGTCGTCCTGCCGCTGCAGATGTTCACGCAGCTCGACTCCGCCTCGATCGACGCATTGGCGCGGCTCAAACTGTCGCTGGTCGGCCTCGGCGCGGCCGGCGAGCGGATGCCGTCCGAGCTTTCGGGCGGAATGCGCAAGCGTGCCGGTCTCGCCCGCGCACTGGCCCTCGACCCGGACATCCTGTTGTTCGATGAGCCGTCGGCGGGGCTGGACCCGATCACCTCGAAGCGGCTCGACGACCTGATCCTGGAGCTGCGCGACGGCCTCGGCGCCACGATCGTCGTGGTCAGCCACGAGTTGCCCAGCCTGTTCGCCATCTGCGACGACGGCGTGTTCCTCGACGCCGAGACGCGGACGGCGATCGCGCATGGTTCCCCCGGCGCCCTGCGCGAGGGCTGCGATCACCCGACGGTGCGCGCGTTCATGACCCGCGCCCGACCCGAGCAGCTCACCGCGATGGAGGACCCGCATGGCCGCCGCTAGACCCGCGATCGTCGGTGGCTTCGTCCTTGGCGGGCTGGCGATCGCCGTTGCCGCCATCCTGTTTTTCGGCGGCTCGCGCCTGCTCGAGCCGACCGCGCACGCCGTCATTTTCTTTGAAGGATCGGTGGCCGGCCTCGACATCGGTGCGCCGGTGACATTCCGCGGCGTTCGCGTCGGTTCCGTCAA
Source organism: Pseudomonadota bacterium (assembly GCA_021818505.1). Lineage (GTDB taxonomy): Bacteria > Pseudomonadota > Alphaproteobacteria > Acetobacterales > Acetobacteraceae > JAFKFJ01. Next base: position 39,763 of record JAKADX010000018.1, on the reverse strand, counting down.
GCGGGTGGCGCTGGAACTCTCCGCCTCCGGCCGCGCCCGCATCCCTGTGACCATCGAACTCCTGCCCGATCGGGTAACGATGGATGTCGCGCAGGGCGAGAAGGTCAGCCTTGAGCGGCTCGTGGCGTCCGGGCTGCGGGCGCAACTCAACCTGCAAAGTTTCGTCACCGGCCAGCTTCAGGTCGATCTGGACATCCGCCCCGGCACGCCGGCCGTGCAGGTCGCGGCAGACACCGGCGGCTTGCCGCAGATCCCGTCGCTGCCCTCCGACCTCGAACGCCTGCGGATGCGACTTGCCGAGTTGCCGTTGCCGGATTTGATTCAAAACGCCGGACGATTTCTTGCGACTGCGGAGCGTCTGGCCGAGCACATCGACGCGGCACTTGGTCCGCTGCTGGAGAAGACCGGCCTCGCGCTCGACACCGCGACCCGCACGCTCAATACGACCGATCAGGCGGTCGCCCAGGTCCAGTCCGATGCGTCGCGGTCGCTGCAAGGGCTGGATGCGCTGACCGCGGACGCGCGCGTACAGCTTGACGACCGCAGCGCCGACCTCCGCCGCATTTTGCAGACGACCGATCGGGCGACCAGGCATGCCGAGGCGGTGCTCGCCTCGCTCGACGGCCTGACAGGGCCGCGCGCGCAATTCCGCGACGATCTTCAGGCGGCGGCGCGCGATCTGGCCGCAAGCGCCGGCTCGCTGCGCGGCTTCGCGCGCGCCCTCGAACGCGATCCGAGCGTCCTGCTGAGGGGCACGCGGGCACCATGAGCAAAGCGCTGCGGACCACGCCGGTCATCGCCGCGCTGGCCGCGGTCGCCGCGGTCCTGGCCGCCTGCGGCACGGCCGGCCCGCCTCACGTCACTTATGTGCTCGGCACGCCCGCGCCCGCCAGCGCGAGCGTCGAGCCGCTGGCCGGCCGACCGCTTGTCGAGGTGAGGCCGGTGCGGGTGCCGGACTACCTCGATATGACCGATATCCTGGTTCGCAAGTCCACCAACGAAATGGCGCCCAGCCCGACCGGCCGTTGGGGCGAGCGCCTCTCGGTCGGCGTCACGCGCGCGCTGACGCTGGATCTGGCGCGCCAGCTGCCGGGCTTCAACGTCGCCGCCATCGAGGAACCCGAGCGGCCCGCGCGGCTGGTCCTGGCCGACGTCGAGAGCTTCGAGCCGCGTGCCGACGGTTCCGTCATCCTCGTCGCACGCTGGCGCGTGCTCGACGGCGCCGGCCGCACCACGCTGGCCGGAGAGCGGGTCGCCCTGACGGAGCCGGTCGCTGGCCCCGGCGATGCCGCGATCGTGGCCGCGATGACGCGCGCCGTCGAGGCGTTCGCGGCACGGGTCGCGGACGGTGTCCGGGGCACGATGCGGCACGACGGACGGTGATGCCGGCCCGCGGGCGACGACGCGCCGGCGCACGGGGATGACGACCAACCTGCCGGCGGTCGTCGATCAGGCGCGCATCCGCGCAATCTCCAGCAGTACCTCCGCCTCCTGCTGCTTCTCGGACAGCCGATGGTACACCAGGTCGCCGATGCTGACGATGCCGGCCAGCCGGCCGTTCTCCGTCACCGGCACGTGGCGCACCTTGTTGATCGTCATCAGCCGCAGGATGTCGTCGATCTTGTCCTCGGCGTGGCAGGTGATGACGTTGTGGCTCATCACGCCCTGCAACGGGCGCTGCATCACGTCCGGCCCGTCCTGCGCCAGCAGCCGCACCAGGTCGCGCTCGGAGAAGACCCCGGCGAGCTTCTGCCACTGGTCCTCGATCACCACCGCGCCGATGCGCCATTCGGCCAGCAGCCGCACCGCGCGCTCGACCGTGTCGGTCGGCAGCAGCGTCGCCACACGCCGGCCCTTGGCCGCGAGCACGTCGGATATCTGCATGACCACCCTCCGCCTCTGACACCCGTGACAGGCGACATGGGTGGGGTGGTGGCGGCGGCCAAACCGCCGCGGCGTTAAGCTTGCGCCAGGGTGGTCACGACCCCGCGACCGGGCCGCTAACGCTCCTCTTCGCCCGCTTCCGGCTCCACGTCCACGTCCGCGATGCCGTCGCCGGTGTCCTCGAGGTCGGAGGCATCCTCGAGCACGTCCTCCTCGACCTCCTCCTCCGGCCCCTCGACCTCGACATCGGTGTCCTCGATGCCGGGCACGGGGACGATCTTGGCGCGGCGCTTCTCGTCCAGCACGTTGCCGCCGGTGCGGCGCGGGCGCGGCTGCTCGGCCGGCTGCTCGGTGCCGCATTTCGGGCACACCGCCGGCTGCTTCGTCAGGTCATAGAACCGCGCGCCGCAGGAGACGCAGACGCGTTTGGTGCCGAGTTCGGGCTTGGCCATCGATGCCTCGCAAAGCACGCGCAGGAGGGGTCGGAAGGGCGCGCCCCATGCCACCGGAAAGGCTGCCTGTCAAACGCCGGGGCCGCGTGCTAAGCGCGCGCGCCATGACCGACGCCGCCCTCCGACCGCTGCGCGCCCGCCGTCCCGCCGCCGCGCTGTCCGGCACGCTCGCCGTGCCGGGCGACAAGTCCATCTCGCACCGCGCGCTGATGTTCGGCGCGCTCGCAGTCGGGCGGACCCGCATCGCCGGGCTGCTGGAGGGCGAGGACGTGCTGCGCACCGCCGCCGCCATGCGCGCGCTCGGGGCCGAGGTGGTGCGCGACGCCCCCGGCGCCTGGCACGTCGCCGGCCGCGGCATCGGCGGGCTGGAGGAGCCGGCCGACGTGCTCGACATGGGCAATTCCGGCACCGCCGCGCGCCTGCTCGCCGGGATCCTGGCCAGCCACCCGATGTTCGCGGTGATCACCGGCGACGCCAGCCTGCGCCGCCGCCCGATGCGCCGCGTCATCGACCCGCTGACCGCCTGCGGCGCCCGCTTCGCCGCGCGCGAGGGCGGGCGGCTGCCGCTCGCGATCGAGGGCGCGCGCGATGCCCTGCCGCTCGACTACCGCCTGCCGGTCGCCTCGGCGCAGGTGAAAAGCGCCGTGCTGCTCTGCGGCCTCAATGCCCCCGGCATCACCCGCGTCGAGGAGCCGGAGGCGACGCGCGACCACTCGGAGAACATGCTGCGCCATTTCGGCGCCGAGGTCTCGGTGGCGGAGGCCGGCGCCGGCCGCATCATCACTCTGCGCGGCCAGCCGGACCTGTTCGGCGCCGACGTGACCGTGCCGGGTGACCCGTCCTCCGCCGCCTTCCCGATCGTCGCCGCGCTGCTGGTCCCCGGTTCGCACCTGCGCATCGCCGGCGTCGGCCTCAACCCGCTGCGCACCGGCCTGTTCGCCACCCTGCGCGAGATGGGTGCCACGCTGACCGTCGAGAACCAGCGCATCGCCGCCGGCGAGCCGGTCGGCGACCTGCTGGTCACGCACGCCGCGCTCCGCGGCGTCGAGGTGCCGCCCGCCCGCGCGCCCAGCATGATCGACGAGTTCCCCATCCTCGCCGTCGCGGCGGCCTGTGCCGAGGGCACCACGCGGATGCGCGGCCTGCACGAGTTGCGCGTCAAGGAGAGCGACCGCCTCGCCGCCACCGCCGCGCTGCTGGCCGCCAACGGCGTGCACGTCGCCATCGAGGGCGACGACCTGATCGTGCACGGCACCGGCCGCGCCCCGCCCGGCGGGGGCCTCGTCACCACGCACATGGACCACCGGCTGGCGATGAGCGCGCTGGTGCTCGGGCTGGCGGCGGATCAGCCGGTCCAGGTCGATGACGCCAGCTTCATCGACACCAGCTTTCCCGGTTTCGTCGATCTGATGAACGCGGCGGCCGGCGAGGGCGCACCGGCGCTGCTGGCGGCGTGACGCCCCTGATCATCGCCATCGACGGCCCGGCCGCGGCCGGCAAGGGCACGCTGGCCAAGCGACTCGCCGCGCGTTTTGGGCTGCCGCATCTCGACACCGGCCTGCTCTATCGCGCCACCGGCCGGCGCGTGCTGGACGCGCACGGCGACCCGGCCGACCCCGCGACCGCCGAGGCGGCGGCGCGGGCGCTGCGCCCCGAGGACCTCGCGCGGGCCGACCTGCGCGGGCCGGAGGCCGACGCGGCGGCGGCCTCCGTCGCCTCGATCCCGGCGGTGCGCGCGGCGCTGCTGGATTTCCAGCGTGATTTCGGCCGCGCCCGCGGCGCGGTGCTGGACGGGCGCGACATCGGCACCATCGTCTTCCCCGACGCGCCCGCAAAACTGTTCGTCACCGCGAGCGCGGAGGCGCGCGGCCTGCGCCGCTGGCGCGAACTCGCCGGCCGCGGCCTCGCCGCCGATCTGGCGGAGGTGACGGCGCAGGTGCGCCAGCGCGACGCCCAGGACGCCGCCCGCGCCGCCGCCCCGCTGCGTCAGGCGGCGGACGCGCTGCTGCTCGACACCACCGAGCTTGACGCCGACGCGACCGAGGCGCGCGCCCTCGCCTTGCTGCGCGAGCGGCGCGGGATCGTGCCGCCGGGCTGAACGCCCCTACGCCGCCCAGGCGAACGGCGCGAAATGCCCGTTGTTCCCCCGCCCGACCAGATCGGCATCGAGGCCGAACCCGTGCAGGTGCATCTCCCGCGCCCGCGCCAGCGCCAGCCGCTTGTTCGCCGGATGCGCGGTGTTGTCGATGAAGATCGGCTCGCCCTTGGCGCTGCGCGACTCCACGCCCTCGATCGCGAAGGCGAGCACGTCGGTGATTTCCACCGCGCGTTTCAGCGCGTCGATCGAGAACGCGATCGGCCTGAACACGACGCCGCGGAAATCGCCCACCAGATTGTCGCGCAACACCGAAGGCGTCCCGCCCGCCTCCCCGCTCGCGATCGCCGCCAGCGCCGCGCGCTGCGCCGCATCCGCCCGCTCATCCACCACGCAGGCAAAGATCCAGTTGCCGTCGGCCATGACGCGGCCGGAGCGGATCACGAATGCAAAACACAGCCCGTCCAGCGCCACGTCGCCGAAATGCCCGCGATCGATGCGATAGGCCATCAGCGCCGTGCACTGATCCCCCGTCGCCGCTCCTTGCGGGTTGGTATAGATGCAGGGACACAGATAGTCGCAGGTGCAGCTTTCCATGTACTGGCCGCTGATCTGCCACTTGTTCGTCGCCATCGCTGTCCCCTGCCACGGGCCGTTTCCGACCGCAGGCTAGCAGCCGGGGGCGGGGGCGCCAATCGGCACACGGCGCCCGGCCGGCATCATACCAGTTCGATCCGCGCGCGACGGCCGGCGGCTGTGGACGACGATCACATCCGGCCCCGCTCGGCGCGAACCGCGTCGGCCGGCGGGATGGCGGGGGCCGTTTCGGTGCGGCTGCGCAAGCGCGCCCGCAATTCCTCGATCGTCGGCCGTTCCGCCACCTGACGAATTTCGCCGAGCAGATAGTCGGACAGCGACATGCCGGCCAGGGCGGCACGCGCCTTGAGCTGCCGGCGCAACGCCTCGGGGACATTGCGGATTTGGACCATGGTGCCCATGCGCGGGGCATGGACGCATGTCATTCGGATGTCAATTACTTTCGCTCATGCGTAGGATGGCGTTGCGTACATTCGGCTCCACTGCGCCACCTGCGCGGTCCGATTGTGGGCTGCATGCCCTTTGCCGTGCGGCTGTGGGTTGCGTCGGCGCGTGGCTACGCGCTGATTTTTGGGGCAAACTCAACATATCGAATTGGGAGCAAGCACAACTTCTATCGTCATTCTGCAGGCGGGTTCCGCAACCAGTTCCGTGCGGCGATCCGCAGCAGGCTCCAAAGCTCGTTGTACAGTTCCCGCTCGTTCCACCAAGGTAAGCCGAAAACAAGGACGCCACCCAGATCCAGCTGCATGAGGTCGCTTCCGTGAAGAATGTTCGAGCGCACCTTGTACATTTTGCTGCGGCGGGCTTGCAGGCCCGCGCCTGGTGCATACTTCTCGAAAAACGCCCGGAATTTCTCAGTTGCACCGGGCGCATCATGCGAGATGCTCTTGTTGCATTCCTCACAATAAACACTGTGCTTGGTGCTCTTGGCAGTGAGGGCTTCGGCTGACGACACCAGCGATGCGAAAGAAGCGGACATCGAATCATACCCCTGACGTAACGCCATGTTCATCCAGTAAGTCGCGCGGTCAAACTTGGCTCGCAGGGCCGGTGAGAGGCTTCGATATCGGCAAATCGACTCGTCGAGGTCATCCGGCACGCGTAGGCCCGACCCATCGTGACCGACGGCTTTGTAGTATTCCTCTGAGGCTACCTCCTCAAGCTCGCCCCCGGTTGGGCGCGAAAGCTCGCTGGCAATCACTTCCCCAAAATTCACAGAGTAGTATTCTTGCACCCATTTGATTTCCACACCGTCGTGTCGGACGTTGGCCCAATAGTGTCTTTGCTGAGCCGGTAGGAAGCGAGTTGCGCCGACGAGCAGGAGGTTGAGCAGCAACGTCAGCCGATGGTGCTCGCGAATCCAGCGATGACTCGTAACAGACCATAGGCTCGCTTCCTGGATCGGAAATTCAAGGATGAACGGATGATCCGCCATCTCAAATGGCGCGCGCGGCGCGTCATCCGGCGGCCGAAGGATTTGCACTCCCGACTGCGCACCACGCCACCAGCCTTCGACACGGTGGCTGTTGAAGCTGAGCGCTCTGCCCACTTTTCGGGGGCCGCTTAGAATGGACCCCTCAATTTCCGCGCAAATCTGCTCCCACTCCGCGTGGTCGAATGCCGCCCCAGGTTCGACAGCGACTATTTCCGCATTCTTATACCTCAGAGAGACGCGGCACTTCTCGCGCGCCTGCGGCAGGTAGAGCACATCGGATCGCCCGTCAAACTGTCCCGTGTCACCCATGCGCTCCCGGAGAACCAGGCACAGCTCTGTCGGGTCGAGTTGGGTTGCCCATGTCTCGCGAAGAAGATTCTCTGGCACGACTTGCTTCCCGCAGCGCTGCGATTTCTTGCGATAGCGTATTGCACGCCAAGGACGCAACTGCAATCATTTGCCCAAACACTTGGATGCGCCCATTGCCGAACCATGCTATGGTTGCCATGACGAACGGATGAAATGTTCGCCGCACTGGCCCAATTCCTCGGCAGCAATCAACTTCCGACAGAGATCGACCGTTGCGCCATCCGCATCAAAATTCCCCAGGTCAATCCTAGCTCACCCTATCAATCGTCCAGGATACGAGCGGAATGTCCGGCAGCTCGTGTCCGTCATCCACCCCGATCTCCGCCGCAATCAACGCATCGAGCTTTGCATTCATCGCCATAATCAGGTCCTGATTTTCCGCCTTCGCGACAGCGAGGTTGTGCATCTCGGCAGGGTCGGCCTGGAGATCGAACAGCTCGACATCGTTCCACTGGTACAGCTGATCGATCGTGGTCGGTCGGTTGTGGTCCAGCGGTGCGAAATAGCGGCTGAACTTGTAGCGGCCGTCGAAGACCGTGCGCACGCTGCCGCGCTTGTGCAGGTCGGGAACATAGCGTTCCTTCAGCACCGCCAGCGCCGGGCGCTTCCCCGCGGCCTTGGCCTCCGCGGCGATGCGATAGATGCCGCTGTCGTTGGTTGCCAGACAGCTGTAGGTGTACAGCACGCCCTCGCGCGCGGCATGAAGATCGGCGGCGGCGGGGTTCGTGAACAGCGGCGTGAGGTCCTTTCCAGGCAGGTCCGCACCCGCGAAGTCCGCGCGCCGCGTTGCATCGACGCCGGCCATGGCGAGCAGGCTGGGCACCAGGTCGATATGTCCGGTGAGCGCGCGGCAATCCTGACCGCCCTTCACGTCCGGGTGGACGACATGAAGCGGCAGATGGATGTTCTGCTCATAGGCAAAGGGGCCTTTGCCGCGCAGACCGTGCGCGCCCGCCATTTCGCCATGATCGGAGGTGAAGACGACGATGGTGTGATCGGAGAGGCGAAGCGCCGCAAGCTCCTTCAGAATGGACTCGACCTGCATGTCGACGGAACGGATGCTGTTGATGTAAAAGTTGTTGAAGCGCCGCCAGCGATCTTCCTCGGGCGGAATGCGGCCGAGCACATACCTCCACATGTTCTCGAACTCGCCGTGCGCCTTCGGCCGTCCGGGTTCGTCGAAGGGCTGCCGCAGGCTGTCGGCGACCGGCATGTCCCACTGTGCGTCATACAGCGCGTTGTCGGGGGCCCGCGCGGCGTGCATGAACAGCACGCCGGTGTCCTGCACCTTCGTTCCCGGCAGGTCGGTATTGAAATACATGATGTCGTGCGGATTGATGAGGCTGACGAAGAGGCACCACGGTTTGCCCGCATCCGACAACGGCTGCCCCTTGCGACGCAGCCAGGTGACGGCGGTGCCCGTGATCAGGTGATCGAACTCATACCCGCCGCGGTCGTGGGCCATGATATCGCCGGGCGAATGGAAATCGCTGAAACCATACTTGTCCATCTGCTCATTGAGGCGATCGAGCCTGTCCACGACCTCGAACTTGCGGCTGAGATGCCATTTGCCTTTGTAGGCCGTGTAGTATCCGGCCTTGCGCAGCATGTGGCCGATCGTGGGGATGTCGGTCGAAAGATCCCTCACCCACGGCACGTCGCAGTTGTCGAACATGCGGTTGTTCGGGACCTGCAGCCCGGTCAGCAGCACCGCGCGCGACGACGTGCACATCGCGGCCGGGCAATAATGGTTGTGGAACGTAACCCCTGCCCGCTGGAGGCGCTCGCGGCCCGGCAGGCTGAGGCCGGGCGGCAGGCTTCGCAGATACCGCTCCTGGTCGGTGAAAATGAAGACGATGTTGGGCTGCTTCGCTCTTGGCACTGCGGCGCGAGGACCAGCATCGTCTGTCTGCGCCTGCGCTCCACCCAGGATCGCCGCCCCGCCGATCGCGGAGGCAAGCGCCGCCTTGGCGGTCACGATAGCCAATTCTCGTCGGTTCATTGCCGGGAATCCCTCACGCGAAAAACGCTGTCCCCCGTCCGGACGGCAACCTATCCGCCGCCCGCGGACCCGGCAAGACGTTGGCCTTCTGCATTACTTCTGTTGATTTATGAGCTACCAATTCCTCTACCAAAAGTCGAAGGCGCATGACCGGTCTCTGCGAATGTTTCGCTGATTTCTATTTGCATTTGTACCATATCGAATGAAAATCGTAAGCGGTTCCTCGCGGCTGCGTCGGTCCCCCTCCGCATCGCACGCTCCTTTCGCCGGGTAGCAGATCGCACTTGCCCACCCCACCGCCGGTTGTGTTAGTCTCTCTGTCGTGCGCCCCACCGCTCCCCCCGCTCCGGCCGACCGTATCGCCGGCATCATCGACCTGCTGTGCCGCAGCGCGGCCGCGCAGATCGCCGGGCGTCGGCTGGCGGGGCCACTGATCATCCTGATCTGCGCGCGGCTGCGCCGCATCGCGCACCGCCTCACCGCCATCGCCGCTCGCCTGCAGGCGGGCAAGCTGCGGCGCCGGACCGTGATCCGCCGGCAGCCGGCGGCGAGGCCGACGCGGCCCACCCGGCCACGCCCGCTGCCGCAGGGCCGCGCCTGGCTGATGCGGCTGGTGCCGGAGGCGCCCGCGGCGGCCTCGCAGTTGCGCTACCTGCTGGCCGAGCCGGAGATGGCGGACTTCATCGCCGCCGCGCCGCAGGTCGGGCGCCCCCTGCGCTCCCTCTGCTGGATGCTGGGGGTCCGTCCGCCACCCGGCCTGAAGCCGCGGCGCAACCCGCCGGCCGAACCGGAGCCTCCCGCCAACCCGCCCGGTACGCCGCCACCCAGCCGGGCAGCGCGGCCTCTGCCGCCTCGGCTTCCCCCGCGCGACGGCTTCGCGCCGAATCGGGCGTAAGGGGAAGCAGCTCGCGCACGCCCATGTCGTTCCGTTTCGACAACGTTCGCGCACCACCGCGACGGCGCCCGAATGTCTGCCCGTCATGGCCGGGTCAAGCCCGGCCATGACGATATCGGAATCGTATGGGCAAAAACTTCGGCCGCCCGGGCGGGAGCCGCCAAGCAACCACACCCGCCCCGCCCAGTGGCGCCCGGCCCCCGCCGCTGCCATACCCTCCCGCCATGACCGAGCCTGTCGCGAGCAACATCCCCGAATACACCGTCTCGGAACTCTCCGGCGCAGTGAAGCGCACGCTGGAGGGCAATTTCGGCCGCGTGCGCGTGCGCGGGGAGATCACCGAACTGAAGCGCTACTCCTCCGGCCACATCTATTTCGCGCTGAAGGACGAAGGCGCGAAGATCAAGGCGGTGGTGTGGAAGTTCGCCGTCCCCCGCCTCGGCCTCGCACCCGAGGACGGGGTGGAGGTGATCGCGACGGGAAAGCTCTCCGCCTACGGTGAACGCAGCGAATATCAGCTCATCGTCGATCGGCTCGACTATGCCGGCGCCGGGGCGCTGCTGGCGCGGGTGGAGGCGCTGCGGCTGAAACTGGCCGCCGAGGGGCTGTTCGCGGCCGAGCGCAAGCGCGCGCTGCCGCTGCTGCCCGCCGTGGTGGGCGTCATCACCAGCCCGCAGGGGGCGGTGATCCAGGACATCCGCACCACCATTCTCCGCCGCTTCCCGCGCCGCATCCTGCTCTGGCCGGTGCCGGTGCAGGGCGAGGGTGCGGCGGCGCGCATCGCCGCGGCCATCGACGGGTTCTCGGCGCTGCCGCCGGGCGGGCCGATCCCGCGCCCCGACGTGCTGATCGTCGCGCGCGGCGGCGGCAGCCTGGAAGACCTGATGGCCTTCAATGACGAGGCGGTGGTGCGCGCCGCCGCCGCCTGCACGATCCCGCTGATCTCGGCGGTGGGGCATGAGACCGACACGACGCTGATCGACCACGCCGCCGACCGCCGCGCCGCGACCCCGACGGCGGCGGCGGAACTCGCGGTGCCGTCACGCGCCGACCTGCTCGCCGACCTGCAGCACAAGGCGGCGCGGCTGTCCGGTGCCACCAACCGCATCGTGCAGGAACGACGCCTGCGCCTGCAGCGGGCCGAGCGCGGCCTGCCCGACCTCGCCTCGCTGCTCGGCACCGCGCGGCAGCGGCTGGATGACCGCGCGGCGCGGCTCGCTCTCGCGCTGCCCAACCTGGTGCGGCAGCGCCGCGCGCGGCTGGTCGATGTGGAGCGGCACCTGACTGCACCGACCGCGCTACTCGCCGCGCGGCGGGCGACACTCGATCTGCTCGCGACCCGCCAGCACGCGGCGCTGCGCCGCGCGATCGCCGTGCGCACCCTGCCGCGCCTGACCGACGCGCCGCTGCGCGCGGCGCTGCGGGAGGGGCGGGCGCGGCTGGAGGGGTTGGCGGCACGGCTCGAGTCCGTCTCGCACCACGCGGTGCTGGCGCGCGGCTACGCCGCCGTGTTCGACGCCGCCGGCCATCCGCTGACGACGGCTGCATCCGTCAAGCCGGGGGCCGCGCTGCGCATCGAATTCGCCGATGGCGACGTGCAGGCGACCGCCGCGCGCGGCGATCGGCGTCAGGGCGCGCTGCCGCTGTGAAGCAGCGCGCTCGCACGGTCCAGCAACTCGGCGGGGTTGCCGGCGATGGCGTCGGCGCCGGCACGTTCGAGTTCCGCCGCCCCGCCATAGCCCCACAGCACGCCGACCGCGCGCACATCGTTGGCATGCGCGCCGGCGACATCGAAGCTGCGGTCGCCGATCATCACGGTGCGCCGCGCATCGAGCGCCTCGCGCTCAAGGATGTGGGCGAGCAGGTCGGGCTTGTGCGCCAGCGTCACATCGTCGATGGCACCGTAGATGTCGCGGAACGCCGCGTCGCGCTGCTCATGCGCCAGGATCGCGCGCGCCACGTCGCGCGGCTTGGAGGTGGCGACGAACAGCGTCCAGCCGGCTGCGCGGAACGCCGCGAGTGCCGCGGCGATGCCGGGGAAGAACGGCGACTCGTACACCGCCCCTGCATGATATTCGGCACGGTACAGCTCCATCGCTTCCGCGATGCGCGCGGTCTGTCGGCGCGGGATCAGCAGGCGGGCGAACACGTCCGCCAGCGGCGGGCCAACCACCCAGGACAGGTCCTCCTCCGGGTCGATGTCGTGGCCGAGTGCGGCCATGGCGCGGCGCACCGCCGCCGTGATGCCGGGGCCGGATTCGACCAGCGTGCCGTCCAGGTCGAACAGCGCGGCGGCATCGGTCATTCATACATCTCCTTCGGCCAGCGCCGGTGCAGCCACAGCCACGACTCCGGACGTTCCCGCACCCAGGATTCCAGGCGCCGGTTGATCGCCTCGGTGAGCGCCAGGATATCGGCGTCGCGGTCGCCGCTGTCGGGCAGCGTGAGCGGCGGCTCGACGACGATGCGCAGCCGCGCCGGGCCGAGGCGCACCACATACGCCGGCAGCAGCGGGCAGCGGAACCGCAGCGCGAAGGTCGCCGCCGCCTGCGCCGTCATCGCGCGGTGGCCGAACAGCGTCGCCGCGATGCCGTCATTGAGCTTCTGATCGGCAAGGATGCCGAGCACGCCGCCGGATTTCAGATGCGCGAACGCCGCCCGCCCGCCCGCCGCGCCCTTGGCGAACAGCGGCACGCCCGGCATGGCGCGGCTGCGGTACGCGCCGATGATGCGATCCACATAAGGGTTGCCGGCGGCGCGGTAGAACCCGCCGACGCGCAGCCCGCATTGCGCCCCCACCGGCGTCAGCAGCTCCCAGTTCGCGAGATGGCCCGAGACGATGACCGCCGGCCCTCCCGCCGCCACGATCGCCTGCACCGGCGCCTCGCCCGCGATCTCCCACCCCGGCCCTTCGGCGCTGCGACGCAGCCGGTCGAGATTGGCAAGTTCGCCGATGGTGCGGCCAAGGTTGTCCCACACGCCGCGCACCACGCGGGCCCGCGCCGGCGCGTCCAGTTCCGGCAGCGCGAGCCGCAGATTGGCGTCGGCGACGCGCGAGACCGGCAGCAGCGGTCCGATGCCGCGCGCCACCGCTGCTGCCGCGTCCGACGCCGCCACCGGCCCGAGCGCGCGCAGCCCCGCCAGAACGAGCCGGACCAGCCCCGCCTCCAGCCGTTGGACGACCGCGCGCATCATGCGTCGAGCAACCGTTCGATCTCCGCCTCGTCCTGCCAGACCAGGCGCACGCCCGATACGGCAACCCGGGTGCGATGGTGGGGCGCGAGGCGCACCGCGTCCTTGGGCGTCGTGACCGCCAGCGCGTCCAGCCGCGCCGCCTCGGCGAGCAGCGCGCGCAGTTCTGCCTCGGTGAAACGGTGGTGGTCGGGGAACGGGCGGCGCGCGGCCACCTCCACGCCGGAGGCCGCAAGCAGGTCGAAGAACTTGTCCGGCCGCCCGATGCCGGCGAAGGCGAGCACGCGCTGGCCCGCCGGTATCGCCCCGTCCGGCGCCAGGGCTGCGCGCAGCACCGGCAGGGCCGGCGGCAGCCGGGCCGCGGCTCCACGCGCATCCTCCCCGATCAGCACCACCGCCCGGCAGCGCGCGGCGGCGGCGACGAGTGGCTCACGCAGCGGCCCGGCCGGCAGCACGCGGTCGTTCCCGAACCCCACCGCACCGTCCACCACGAGAAGCGAAAGGTCCTTGGCGAGCGTCGGGTTCTGCAACCCGTCATCCATCACCAGCACCGCGGCCCCCTCCGCGATCGCGGCGCGGGCGCCCTCGGCCCGGTCGGCGGCGACATAGGTGGGGGCAACGGCGGCCAGCAGCAGCGCCTCGTCGCCCACCAGCGCGGCATCATGCCGCGCCGGATCGACGCGCAGCACGCCCCGCGCGCGCCCGCCATAACCGCGCGTCAGGAACGCCGCCGCGACCCCGCGCCGCCGCAGTCGCGCGCCGAGGTCCAGCGCCAGCGTGGTCTTGCCGGTCCCGCCGACGGTCGCGTTGCCGCAGCAGATCACCCGCGCCGGCGCCCGCCACCCCGGCCGCGCCACCCGCCGCGCCGTCGCGGCGGCCCACAGCGCGGCTGCCGGCGCGAGCACGGCGGGGAGCACGCCGTCGTGCCGCCAGAAGTCCGGCGCGCGCATCAGGTGGGGGGCAGCAGCGCGGCCAGCGCCGCCGCGACCTGATGCGGCAGGTCGGCATCGCGCGTGGCAACCCGGCGGGCTGCGTCGGCCATCGCGGTCCGTCGCGGCGCGTCCGCCAGCATCGCCGCGACCCAGTCGGCAAGCGCGGCGGCGTCGGCGACCTGCGCGATCCCGCCGGCAGCGGCCAGGACCGCGACCGGCTCGGCGAAGTTGGCGACGTGCGGCCCGACCGCGATGGCGCAGCCGAGCCGCGCCGGCTCCAGCACGTTCTGTCCGCCATGCGCCACCAGGCTGCCGCCGACGAAGGCCAGCCCGATCGCGGCATAGAACAGGCCAAGCTCGCCGAGCGTGTCGGCGATCCAAACGCCGCCCTCCGCCGGCGGCCCCTCCCCGGCCGCGCGCCGCGTCACCGCCAGCCCCGTCAGCGACGCGGCAATCTCCGGCCCGCGCGCCGGATGGCGCGGGACGATCACGGTCAGCAGGCCGGGAAGGCGCGGGGCCAGGGCGCGATGCACCGCGCCGATCAGCGCCTCCTCCCCCGGATGGGTGCTGGCGGCGAGCCAGACCGGGCGGCCGGCGAGCGCCGCGCGCAACGCGGCGAGGCCGGCCGGGTCCACCGGCAACGGCGGGGCAGCGAATTTCAGGTTGCCGGGCGCGCTGACGGTGCCGGCGCCAAGCGCGCGCAGCCGCCCGGCATCCGCCGCCGACTGCGCCTGCACCTGCGCGAAGCCGCCGAACAGCGATCGCGCGAAGCCGCCCGCGCGCCGCCAGCGGGCGAAGCTGCGTGCCGAGAGGCGCGCGTTCACCAGCATCAGCGGGATCTGCCGCGCGCGGCACGCCGCGAGCAGGTTGGGCCAGATCTCGCTCTCCACGAACGCCGCCGCGTCGGGCTGCCAGTGGTCGAGGAAACGCCCCACCCAGCGCGGCACGTCCAGCGGCACGAACTGGTGCAGCACCCGCCCGCCCGGCACCCGCCGCGCCAGCAGCTCGGCCGAGGTGACGGTTCCCGTGGTGAACAGCACCGAGGCATCCGGCGCCGCGACGGCGAACGCCTCCAGCACCGGCAGCACCGAGACCGTCTCGCCCACGCTCGCCGCGTGCAGCCACAGCAGCCGCCCCGGCGGGCGCGGCAGCGCGGAAAGGCCGCGCCGCTCGGCGAGGCGCGCCGGCACCTCCTTGCCGCGCCGCGCCCGCCGCGCCAGCAGCAGACGCAGCGCGGGGGCGGCGAGCGTGGCCACGCCGCCATAGAGGGGGCCGATCATGGGCAGAGCAGGTCGGCCTCGTCCGCCGCTGCCGTCAGCGCGGCGGCAATGGTCTGCAACGCGGCGGCGGCGTCGCGCCGTCCGACGCGGATCGCGGGTCGGCAGACGATGACGCCGCGGCCAAACGGCAGCGGCAGCACCATGCGGTCCCACGACGCCAGCACCCTCCGGCGCGAGGTCTGCGCGGCACAGGGCAGCACCGGCACGCCGGAGACCGCGGCAAGCTGCGCCACCCCCGCCGCCGCCTGCCGCCGCGGGCCGCGCGGGCCGTCGGGGGTGATCACGACATGCTCGCCGGCGGCAAGCTGGCGCAGCAGCGCCCGCAACGCCGCCGCGCCCCCGCGGTCGTCCCCATTGCGCGCGGTCGAGCCGTGCACGACCTCGACCCTGAAGCGGCGCATCAGGTCGCCGATCAGCCGCCCGTCGCTATGGCGGCTGACCAGGATATGCGCGCGCGGCCCGTCCCGCCGCGCCTGCCGCCACAGGGCCGGCATCAGCGGCAGCCGCTCGTGCCAGAACGCGACGATGGCCGGGGCGCCGGCAAGATGCGGCGCGATGTTCTCCAGGCCATGGATCGTCCAGCGCGTGGTGCGCAGCGCGAGGGCGAGGTAGCGGCCGAGCAGCGCGGCCAGCAGCGATTGCAGGGCCGGCCGCCGCAGCAAGGGCTTGAGCATGGCCGGCGCGGTAGCATGGGCCGTTGTGGCGGGCAATGCGACACGGCCGGACGTCGACCGAATGGGTCTTGCGCGTCATCTGGTTGACGTATAGGTAAGCCCTCGACCGCATGGGACCGCGCATGACCGACCGGCTCTACACGGTGACCGAACTGGCCCGCGACCTCGGCCTGACGCCGCGGGCGGTGCGGTTCTATGAGGACAAGGGGCTGATCGCGCCGCGCCGCGCCGGCACCACGCGCGTCTATACCCAGCGCGACCGCGCGCGGATGATCCTGATCCAACGCGGCAAGCGGCTCGGCTTCTCGCTGGCCGAAATCCGCGAGTATCTCGACCTCTATGACGCCGACATCACCAAGCAGGCCCAGTTGCGCCACCTGCTCGCCGCCGTCAGCGCGCGGCTGGAGCAGTTGCAGCAGCAGCGCGAGGCCCTGGAGCAGTCGATCACCGAACTGAGCGACATCCGCGCGCAGGCCGAACGCGCGCTGGCCGAACATCGCGCGGCCGAGACGCGCGCCGCCGATTGACCCCGAGGAGAGAGAGCGCATGACCAATGTCGTCATCGCGGGTTACGCCCGCTCGCCGTTCCATTTCGCCACCAAGGGCGACCTCGCGCGCGTGCGCCCCGACGACCTCGCCGCGCAGGTGGTGCGCGCGCTGATCGAACGGACCCGCGTGCGGCCGGAGGATATCGAGGACCTGATCCTCGGCTGCGCGTTCCCCGAGGGCGAGCAGGGGCTGAATGTCGGGCGGCTGGTGGGACTGCTCGCCGATCTGCCACTGACGGTCGCGGGGATGACGGTCAATCGCTTCTGTGGCTCCTCGATGCAGTCGGTGCATATCGCCGCGGGACAGATCCAGCTCGGCGCCGGCGAGGTGTTCGTCTGCGCGGGCGTCGAAAGCATGTCGCGCGTGCCGATGTCCGGCTTCAACCCGCTGCTCAATCCCGTGCTGGTCGAGAAGAGCGCGTATATCAGCATGGGCGACACGGCCGAGAACGTCGCGCGCAAATGGCAGATCACGCGCGCGCAGCAGGAGGCGTTCGCGGTCCGCAGCCATGCGCGCGCCAGCGCCGCGCAGGCCGCCGGGAAACTCGCCGGCGAGATCGTGCCGATCAAGGTCAACGGCAAGACCGTCGATAGCGACGGCTGCATCCGTCCCGACACCACGGCCGACGTGCTGGCCGGGCTGAAGCCCGCGTTCGACAAGGACGGCACCGTGACGGCGGGCACATCCTCGCCACTGACCGACGGCGCGGCGGCGGTGCTGGTGTGCAGCGAGGCCTACGCCGAGCGTACCGGCCTCACGCCGCTGGCGCGCGTGAAAAGTGTCGCGGTCGGCGGGTGTTCGCCGGAGATCATGGGCATCGGCCCGGTGGTGGCGACGAAGAAGGTGCTGGCGCGCAGCGGGGTCGCGATGGAGGCGATCGACGTCGTCGAACTGAACGAGGCCTTCGCGTCGCAGGCGCTGGCCTGTGCGCACGACCTGCGCATTCGCGACGAGACGCTGAACATCGACGGCGGCGCCATCGCGCTCGGCCATCCACTCGGCGCCACCGGCGCGCGCATCACCGGCAAGGCGGCGAGCCTGCTGCATCGCGAGGGCGGACGGTACGCGCTGGCCACGCAGTGCATCGGCGGCGGCCAGGGCATCGCGACCCTGCTGGAGCGCGTGTGATGCCGGCGATCCGCAAGGTCGGCGTGATCGGCGCCGGCACGATGGGCGCCGGCATCGCCGCCCAGGTGGCCAATGCCGGCGTGCCCGTGGTGCTGCTCGACATCGTGCCCGAGGGCGCGGCGAACCGCAGCGCGCTCGCCGAAGGTGCTGTTGCCCGGCTGCTGAAAACCGAGCCGGCCGCGTTCATGCACAAGCGGGCCGCGAAGCTGGTCGAGACCGGCAATATCGAGGACGACCTGCACAAACTTTCCGACTGCGACTGGATCGTCGAGGCGGTGCTGGAGAAGCCGGAGGTCAAGCAGGCGCTGTACCGCAAGCTGGAGGGCGTGCGGCGGCCCGGTACGGCGGTCAGTTCCAACACCTCGACGATCCCGTTGCGCATGTTGACGGCGGGCATGAGCGAGGCGTTCCGCCGCGATTTCCTGATCACGCATTTCTTCAACCCGCCACGCTACATGCGGCTGCTGGAAATCGTCGCCGGGCCGGAGACGGACCCCGCCATCGTCGATGCGGTGGCCCGCTTCGCCGATCTGGCCATGGGCAAGAGCGTGGTGCGCTGCGCCGACAGTCCCGGTTTCATCGCCAACCGGCTCGGCATCTACTGGATTCAGCGCGCGACGGTGGAAGCGTTCGATCTCGGCATGACCGTCGAGGAAGCGGACGCGATCATCGGCCGGCCGATGGGATTCCCGAAAACCGGCGTGTTCGGGCTGATCGACCTGGTCGGACTCGATATCGGCCCGCAGGTCAACGCCTCGATGCGGCGCGCGCTGCCGAAGGACGATGCGTTTCACGCGATCGACCGAGAGATCCCGCTGATCGCGCGCCTGATCGCCGAGGGCTACACGGGCCGCAAGGGCAAAGGCGGCTTCTACCGGATGAAGAAACACGGCCCGCACCGCAGCAAGGAGGCGATCGACCTTGCCACCGGCGAGTACCGGCCGGAGCACAAGGCCGATCTGCCCGAGGTCAAGGCGGCGGGACGCGATCTGCGTGCGTTGCTGACCGCTCCGGGCCGGGTCGGCGCTTATGCGTTCCGCGTGCTGGCATCAACGCTCGCCTATGCCGCGTCGCTGCTGCCGCAGGCGGCCGACTCGGTCGTCGCGGTCGATGAGGCGATGCGGCTCGGCTACAACTGGAAAGAGGGCCCGTTCGAGCTGATCGACCGGCTGGGCACGGCATGGCTGGTGGAGCGTCTGCACGCCGCCGGCATGACGGTGCCGAAGTTCCTTGAGGAGTCGGTCGGCAAGACCTTCTACCGCGTCGAGAGCGGCCGGTTGCAATATCTCGGCCTCGATGGCGCGTACCATGACGTGGTCCGGCCCGTGGGCGTGCTGCTGCTGGAGGATATCAAGCGCGCGGGCAAGCCGGTGCTCAAGAATGCCTCCGCCGCGCTGTGGGACATCGGCGACGGCGTGGCGTGCTTCGAGTTCACGTCGAAAAGCAATTCGCTCGACGATCAGATCATCGGGCTGCTGGTCGAGACGATCGCCACGGTGAAGCAGCGGTTCAAGGCTCTGGTGATCTACAACGAGGGTGAGAACTTCTCCCTCGGCGCCAATATCGGGCTGGCGCTGTTTGCCGCCAATATCGCGGCGTGGAGCGAGATCGAGAAATCCGTCGCCGCCGGCCAGCAGGCGCTGAAGGCGATGAAATACGCGCCGTTCCCGGTGGTCGCGGCACCATCCGGCATGGCGCTGGGCGGCGGCTGCGAGATCGTGCTGCACGCCGATGCGGTGCAGGCCCATGCCGAGAGCTATATCGGACTGGTGGAATGCGGCGTCGGGCTGATCCCCGGCTGGGGCGGCAACGGCGAGATGCTGGCGCGTTGGCGCGCGGACAAGAAGCTGCCGCGCGGGCCGGTGCCGGCGGCCGCCAAGGTGTTCGAGACCGTCAGCACCGCCACGGTGTCGAAATCGGCGCACGAGGCAATGGACTACAAGTTCCTGCGCGAGACCGACGGCGTCACGATGAACCGCACCCGCTTGCTCGCGGATGCCAAGGCGCGAGCGCTGCGCATGGTCGAGGGCTACGTCCCGCCGACGCCGCCGGAGTATGTGCTGCCGGGCATCGCCGGCCGCGTCGGCTTCAATGGTGCGGCGCGCGGCTTCTTCCGCCGCGGCCTTGCCACCGCGCATGATCTGACCGTCGCCGATGCGCTGGCAGAGGTGGTGACCGGTGGGCCCGCCGACATCATCGACGTGGTGAGCGAGCAGCAACTGCTCGACCTCGAACGCGCCGCGTTCATGCGGCTGGTGCGCACAGCACCGACACTGGCGCGCATCGAGCACACGCTGGAGACAGGCAAGCCGCTGCGGAACTAGCGATAAGGCAAGGCATCATGCAAACCTACAAGGCGCCGCTTCGCGACATGCGCTTCGTGCTGCACGAGTTGCACGACAGCGCCTCGCTCTCTGCCCTGAACGGGCTGGAGGAAGTATCGCCCGAGCTGATCGACAGCATCCTCGAAGAAGCAGCGAAGGTCTGCGAGGAAGTGCTGGCACCGTTGAACGCCAGCGGCGATGAGGAAGGATGCCGGCTGGAAAACGGCGTGGTGCGCACGCCGAAGGGCTTCGCCGAGGCGTACCGTGCCTTCCGCGACGGCGGCTGGACGGCGATCGCCTGCGATCCTCGCTATGGCGGGCAGGGATTGCCGCACAGCGTAAACAAGGCGGTCGAGGAGATGATCTGCTCGTCCAACCTTGCGTTCGGCACCTATCCCGGCCTCGCGTTCGGCGCGTATCAGGCGATCGCGAGCCACGGCAGCGAGGACCTGAAGCAACGCTTCCTCCCGAAGATGGTCGATGGCACCTGGGCGGGGACGATGTGCCTGACGGAAGCGCATTGCGGCACCGATCTCGGCCTGCTGCGCACGCGCGCGGTGCCGCAGGAGGACGGCAGCTATCGCATCACCGGCTCGAAGATCTTCATCACGGGCGGCGAGCACGATCTGACCGAGAACATAATCCATCTCGTGCTGGCGCGACTGCCCGATGCGCCGGCGGGCATCAAGGGGATCAGCCTTTTTCTCGTCCCGAAATTCCTTCCGGCCGCGGATGGACGGCCGGGAGAACGCAACGGCGTCGTCTGCACCGCCATCGAACACAAGATGGGCATCAAGGCATCGGCGACGTGCCAGCTGAGTTTCGAGAACGCGACCGGCTGGCTGGTCGGGCAGAAGCACAAGGGCATGGCGGCGATGTTCACGATGATGAACAGCGAACGCCTGTCGGTCGGCGTGCAGGGGCTGGGGCTCGCGGAGGCGAGCTATCAGGGGGCGGTCGCGTATGCGCGCGAGCGGCTGCAAGGCCGGTCGCTCGCGGGAGCCAAGCATCCCGACAAACCCGCCGATCCCATCATCGTGCATCCCGACGTGCGGCGAATGCTGCTGACCATGCGCGCGTATGCGGAGGGCTGCCGCGCGCTGGCCGGCTGGGTGGCGCGCAGCCTCGATGAGATGGAGCGCGCGGGCGACCAGGACGCGCGGCAGCGCGCGGCGGACTTCACGGCGCTGATGACGCCGGTGGTGAAGGCGCTGTTCAGCGATCTGGGCTTCGAGGCCACGAATCTTGGCATGCAGGTGTTCGGCGGCCACGGCTACATCCGCGATCACGGCATGGAGCAGTATGCGCGCGACGCCCGCATCGCGATGATCTACGAGGGCACCAACGGCGTGCAGGCGCTCGATCTGGTCGGGCGCAAGCTGCCGCAGCACTCCGGGCGGCTGCTGCGCGGCTTCTTCCATCCGGTCAGCGACTTCATCGAAGCGAACGCGCAGCATCCGCAGTTTGGCGCGATGGTGCAGGGGCTGGGCAAGGCGTTCGGCGCCTTGCAGCTTGCGACCGCGCATATCGCGTCGAAGGGTCTGGGCGACGCCGAGGAGGCCGGCGCGGCGGCGAGCGAGTATCTGCGGCTGTTCGGGCTGGTGGCGCTGGGCTTCATGTGGGCGCGCATGGCGGTGCTGGCGGCGGAGAAACTGCCGGCGGCGAACAGCGACGCCGGATTCTATGCCGCCAAGCTAACGACGGCGCGGTTCTACATGGAGCGCGTCCTGCCGCAGGCCGGCGGGCTTTACGCGGCGATCAAGTCGGGCAAAGCTGCGATGATGGCGTTGGACGACGCCGCGTTCTGAGGAAGCCATGACCGACAGTGCCGCCCGACCGTCGCCGCTGGCCGACGCGCCCGAACTGTGCCGCCTCGATGCCGCGACCCTGACGCGGCGGTATGCCGACCGCTCGCTCTCTCCGGTGGAAGCGACACAGGCGGCGCTGGCGCGGGCGGAGGCGATCCAGCCACGCTTCAACGCCTTCAGTCATCTCGATCCCGAGGGCGCACTGGCGGCGGCGCAGGGCTCGGAGGCACGCTGGCAGCGGGGCGAGGCGCTCGGCCCGCTCGACGGCATTCCCGTCACCATCAAGGACATCGTCTGGGTGCGCGGCTGGACCGTGCGCTACGGCACGCGCGCCCTGCCCGGCGTCAACGCGCAGGAGGACGCGCCGGTGGTGGCGCTGCTGCGCGCCGCGGGCGCGGTGCTGCTGGGGCTGACCACGACGCCGGAACTCGGGTGGAAGGCGGTGACGGACAGTGCGCTGACCGGCATCACGCGCAACCCGTGGGACGCGTCCCGCACGCCCGGCGGTTCCTCCGGCGGGGCGGCGGTGGCGGCGGCGTGCGGCGCGGGGGTGCTGCATCTGGGCACGGATGGCGGTGGGTCGATCCGCATTCCGGTGGGGTTCTGCGGCGTGGTCGGGCACAAGCCGACCTTCGGCCGCGTGCCGGCCTATCCCGCCAGCCCGTTCGGCACCGTCGCGCATCTCGGCCCGATCACGCGCAGCGTCGCCGATGCGGCGCTGATGCTGCAGGCGATGTCGGGACGCGACCTGCGCGACTGGAACCAGTCGCCCTGGCCGCTGCCCTCGGTCACGCCGCTCGTCCCGCGCGCGCTGCGCGGGCTGCGGGTTGCGGTGTGGGACACGCCGCCGCGCGGGACGGTGGCGCCAGACGTGCGGGACGTGTTCGCCCGGGTGCTCGACCGCGTTGCCGACGCGGGCGCGGTGGTGGCGCGCGTGGCGCTGCCGGAGGAGGACCTGTTCGATCTGTTCCGGCTGCACTGGCACAGCGGCGCCGCGGCGCGGCTGCGCGCCGTGCCGGCCGAGGCGCTGCACCTGATCGAGCCGGGGCTGCGGGAGGTGGCCGAGGACGGCGCGCGGCTATCGGCCCCTGATCTGATCGCGGCACAGGGGCGGCGGGTGACGTTCGGCGCGGCGTTTGACCGCCTGCTGGCGGCGCATGACGTGATGCTCTCCCCGGCAGTGGCGCTGACCGCCTTCGCGGCGGGGGCGGAAGTGCCGCCAGGCTCCGGCCTGCATCGCTGGACCGAGTGGGCGGGATTCAGCTACCCGGTCAACCTGGCGCAGGCGCCGGCCTCCGTGGTGCCGTGCGGCGCGGGCGCCGACGGGATGCCGGTCGGGTTGCAGGTGATCGGCCGGCGCGGCGACGACGGGGGCGTGCTGGCAGCGGCCGCTTCGCTGCATGCCCTGCTCGCGACCGCCTAGAACAGCGCCGTGACGCCAGCGAAATCCTGATGGCCGACCAGCAGGATCCAGACCAGCAGGAACAGCATCGCCAGCAGTCCGGCACGCAGCATGACGTCGCTCCGTCGCAGTGTCACCAGGCCATAAGGGAATTGGGATTGACGATGGCGTGGCCGGAATGCGGCAAAGGCATGGAAGCATGACCGTGGTGGCAGATCAGGTCGCGACCCTGCTCGGCGCGGCGGCGGCGCTGGCCCCGGTGGTCGAGCGACACCAGGACGAGCTTGCCATTGCCCGCGACCTGCCGCCGGCGCTGGCCGAGGCTTTGCGGCACAGCGGGTTGCTGCGGCTGTGGCTGCCGCGCGATCTGGGCGGAGCTGAGCTGTCGCCGGCCGATTACATCCGCGTGATCGAGGCGGTGGCTTATCACGATGGCGCGACCGGCTGGTGCGCCGCCATCGCGGCGAGCGGCGGGCGGATCGCTGGGGCGATGGAGGAGGGCGCGGCGGAGGCGTTCTTCGGGCCGGGCAGGACCGGGTTGGCCGGCAGCGTCAACCCGACGGGCCAGGTGGTGCGCGCGGACGGCGGCTGGCGGGTGAACGGACGCTGGTCCTACGGCAGCTTCATCCGCCACAGCACCGGCATCTTCGCGATGTGCGTGCAACACGAACAGGGCGCGCCGGTGCGCGACGCGACGGGGGCGCCGCTGTTCTGCGCGGTCGTGGTGCCGACGGGCGAGGTGCGCATCCACGACACCTGGAACACCGGCGGCCTGCGCGCCACCGGCAGTCATGACTTCGAGATGACCGACGTCTTCGTGCCGGCGGACCACATCGTGCCGATGCCCGGCTTCGAGTTGACGCCGCGCCTGCCCGGCCCGCTGTTCGCATTGCCCTTCGTCGCCGCCTTCACCATCGGCATCACGCCGGTGCCGCTGGGCATCGCCCGCGCCGCCATCGACGCGCTGACTCAGCTTGCCGGCGCCAAGCGCCCGATGGGCACCGCCGGCCTGCTGCGTGATCTGCCCGGCGTGCAGGCCGATGTCGCGCGTGCCGAGGCGCTGCTGCGCGGCGCGCGCGCCTTTCTGTTCGAGGCGGTGGAGGCGCTGTGGGCGAGCGTCTCGGCCGGCGGCAAAGCGACGCTGCGCGAGCGCGCGCTGGTGCGCCTGGCGTGCTGGAACGCGGTGCAGGCCGCCAAGCAGGCGACGGCGCTGATGTACGAGGCGGCCGGCGGCGCGGCACTGCCGGAGGCCGGGCCGTTCGCCCGCCGCCAGCGCGACGTGATGGCGGCGGGTCAGCATATCGCCTTTGCCCAGCGCAACCTGGAGGCGGCCGGGCGGGTGCTGCTGGGGATGGAGCCGGGGACCGCGCGGTTCTGAGGCCCCCGCTGCGGCGCGCCGACGGTCAGACCAACACCATCCCGCCGTCGGACATGATGACCTGGCCGGTGATGCAGTCGGCATCGGCAGAGGCGAGGAACGCCGCCATGCCGGCGAGGTCGTCGGGCTGGGACGGACGGCCGATCAGAATGCCGGACGAGAAGCTTTCGATGAACTCACCCTTGCGCTGGATCACGCCCTTGTCGAGCATGTCCTGCTCCAGCCCGTCCCACAGCGGTGTGACCACGACGCCGGGGGCGAAGGCGTTGACGGTGATCCTGTGCTTCGCAAGCTCCCGCGCGCCGGCCTGGGTCAGCGAGATCACCGCGGCCTTGCTGGCGCAATAGGGCGCGAACTCGGGATAGCCCTGGCGGCCGGCGATCGAGGCAGTGTTGATGATCTTCCCGCCGCGCCCCTGCGCGATCATCTGCCGGCCGGCTTCCTGCATCCCGATCAGCACGGCGAGCGCGTTGACGCGCATGATGGCGTTGAAGTTGCTCTCGTCGGCGTCGAAGAACGGCAGCGGCTTGTTGAAGCCGGCGTTGTTGAACAGGATGTCGATGCCGCCGAAGGCCGCGACCGTCTGCGCGATCATCGCTTTGACCTGCGCGCGCTCGGCCACGTCCACCGCGACCGCGATCGCCTCGTGTCCCGCCGCGCGCAGCGCCTGCGCCACGGCGTCGGCCTTCGCCGCATTCATGTCGGCGACCGCGACGCGCGCCCCTTCCCCCGCCAGCCGCCGCACGATGCCCTCGCCGATGCCCTGCGCGCCGCCGGTGACAACGGCGACCTTGCCCGCGAGGCGGCTCATCGGACCGTCTCCGCCGTGTTGTGCAACGTGACCTTGATGCACTGATCGGCCTGTTTGCCGAGCGCGAAGGCGTTGACCGCATCGGTGAGCGGGAATTCGTGCGTCTGGATCGGCGAGAGGTCGATGCGTGTCTGTTCGAGGAAGCGGATCGCGTCCGGCCACACGCCGGGCGAGCCGATGCTGCCCTTCACCGTCAGGTTGCGCATCTGGATGTTGCCAAGATGGGAGGGAATGCGCCGGCCGATATTGATGCCGACCATCGCCACGCGCCCGTCCTGGCGCGCGAGGTCGAACACGGTGCCGAGCGAACTGTCATGCCCCGACGCCTCCACCACCAGATCGGCGCGCGCGCCCCCGGTGAGGTCCTCGACCCGCGCGACCGCGTCCTCCGCCAGCGGGTCGATCGCGGCGGCGCAGCCCAGGCGCAGCGCCGCCTCGCGCCGGTGCGCGATCGGGTCGATGACGATGACGCGCGCGCGCATCCCGATCGCCGCCGCGGCGGTGACGAGGCCGATCGTGCCGCCGCCGGAGATCACGACGGTCTGGCTGGCATCGGTGCCGCCGATGTTGCGGATGGCGTAGTAGCCGCAGGTGAACGGCTCGACCATCGAGCCGGTCGCGTCGGGCAGCGTGTCGGGCAGCTTGTGCAGCCACTCCGGTCGTGCCGCGAAGTATTCGCGGTCGGCCCCGTCGAGCGAGAAGCCGAAATGATGCACGCGATCCGGCAGCCGCACCACGCACTCGCCCACCACCCGCTCGCCCGGCCGGAAGCCTTTGACCGATCGGCCGACCTCGACCACTTCGCCCACCCATTCGTGTCCGGGCGTGACGGGATAGCTGATCGGGATGATGTAGCGGCCATACAGAAGTTCGTAGTCGGAATGGCAGATGCCGACGGCACGCGTCCGGATCAGCACCTGCGTGTCGTCGATCGTCGGTTGCGGCAGGTCGTGGATGGCGGGCTGGTTGGGTGCCTCGAACACCAGGGCCTTCATCGAACAGCCTCCCTTTGCTACGCCGCCACCTGTTCCAGGCGGCGCGATGTGGCTCCGGCGACGATCGCCTCCAGCAGCGCGATGTTGGCGATCATCTCCGCGCCGGTGATCGGATATGGTGCCTCACCGGCGACGGCGCGCGCAAATGCGTCGAGGTTGGAGAGCACCGGCTCGGCCGGCGGCACCTCCTCGACGGTGATCGGGCCATTCCGCATCGCGCGCGTCACCACCCAGCCGGCCGGCGATTCGACATGCGCTTTGTCGCGCACCTCGATCCAGCCATGCGTGCCATAGACAGCGAAGCGGGAGACGAACGGCATCGCCAGGCTGGCCGAGATATAGGCCGTGCCGCCGCCGGCGAAGCGCGCATAGGCGCTCAGCGTATCCCCCGACGGCATGGACGAGGCGCGCTGCTCGCAGGTGACCAGGACCTCCTTCGCCGGGCCGAGCAGCTTCACCGCGAGGTCGGTCAGGTGGATGCCGGTCGCGGTCATGCCGGCGGCCGGCGCGTGCTCGGGGTGCAGGCGCCAGTTGTCGGGGCTGAGGGCGAGAAAACGGTCGTGGCTGAACTGCCCCTCGACCTGCAGCAGCGTGCCGAGGCGGCCGGCGGCCGCGTCCGCCAGCAGCGACGCGATCGGGGGGTCGAAGCGGCGCTCATGCCCCATGCCGAGCACCAGCCCGGCCTGCGCACAGAGCCGCACCGCCCGCTCCGCCTCGGCGCGGGTCAGCGCCAGCGGCTTCTCGCAGAACACGTGCTTGCCGGCCGCCACCGCCGCCGCGATCTGGCCTACATGCAGCGCGTGCGGCGTCGCCAGGATCACCGCCGTCACGGCCGGATCGGCCAGCGCCTCGGCATAGTCGGCCGACAGCGGCACGCCGAGGTCGCGCGCGAACGGCGCTGCGGCGTTGTGGTCCGGCTCGACCGCGCGGACGAGGCGCATGGTGCGCGAACGAGTATGCACCAACCCGCTCATCTTGCGGCCCCACCAGCCCAGCCCGACCATTGCCACGCCGATCATCCGTTCCGCTCCCTTCGCGTCATGCCCCTCGTCCGTCGCGGCCTGGTGCCGCAGCGGGACTCCGGCCACCGACGAGGCGTATGTTGTGAGGCTTGGCGGCGGGGCAGCAAGCGACATGCCACCAGGTTAGACCCGACGATCTCGGTCGTATCGACCAATGGCCGTCGCTGGCTGTTTGCTGATGATACAGGTGTATCAAGCGATCGGAGCTTTCCCGCCGGGCGCTTCGCTTGGTGAGACGGGCCGAGTTGCAGCGAGCGCGTGGCATGGGGCTTGCGACCCCGAGCCGAAGGGGATTGTCCGGGAGAGTGCGCGATGGACCTGAAAATCGCCGGCCGCCGGGCGCTGGTCACCGGCTCCACGACGGGCATCGGCTTCGCAACCGCGGTCGGTCTGGCGCGGGAGGGCGCACACGTGATCGTGAACGGGCGCACCGAGGCCGGGGTTGTGGACGCGCTGACGCGGTTGCGCGCCGCCGTGCCGGCTGCCAGTGCCGAGGCTTGCGCCGCCGACGTGGTCAGCGAGGCCGGCGCCGCGTCACTCGTGGCGCGCCACCCCGAGGTCGATATCCTGGTCAACAATGTCGGCAAATACGAGCGCAAGGGATTCTTCGAGACCAGCGATGCGGATTGGATGGATTTCTACGCCTTCAACGTGCTCTCCGGCGTCCGGCTCGCGCGGGCCTATGGCCCGGGGATGCGACACCGCGGCTGGGGCCGGATCGTCTTCATCTCCAGCGAGTCCGGTCTGCTGATTCCGGTCGAGATGATCAATTACGGCGTCACCAAGACAGCGCAGATCGCAGTGGCGCGGGGCCTCGCGCGCGAGCTGGCGGGCAGCGGCGTGACCGTGAACAGCGTGCTGCCCGGCCCGACCGCCACCGAGGGCATCAACGCCATGCTGGCCGCCGACTCCGCGCGCACTGGACGGTCGGCGAAGGAGCTGGAGCGTGATTTCTTTGTCGGCGCACGCCCGACTTCGTTGCTCGGCCGCTTCGCTTCGACCGAGGAAATAGCGAACATGGTGGTCTATGTCTGCTCGGATGCAGCCAGCGCCACGACCGGCGCCTCGCTGCGTGTGGAAGGCGGCATCGTCACAGGTCTGGGCTGACGAGTCGATCCGCGACGACGGTGTTTGCCGGTGCGTCCGGCCGGTGCTAGTGTCAGGATTGTCAGTGTTAGGCGCGCAAGTGAGCCGGTTGCGGCCGCCCCAGGCGGCGCCACCATCTCCTTAACACCAATAATGCGCCGATGGGGGGAGATCGCATGTCTCACAGCGCACTCTTCGAGCGACATTACAGCGCGTGGGAGCATTTCTGTGCCACGACGGAGATCGCGCACGACTGCGTCCGCCCCGAGATCGGACGCTCGTGGATGCGCTGTCGCGCCGCCGGTCTGAACCCGCGCGGGCCGAAAGTGCCGGTGCAGTTGCGCGAACACGAACTGCGGCGATTGCTGCAACAGCAACGCCGCTACCTCGACGCCGCCGAACCGATCATGGGCTTTCCGGCCCAGGCAGTGCGCGACAGCGGATTCATCCTGGTGCTGACTGACGCCAACGGCATCGTGCTGCAGACCTATGGCGATGCCGACGTGCTGGCGCGCGCCAACGCCAATAATTTCGTGCCGGGGTGCTGCCGCTCCGAGATCGCCGTCGGCACCAACTCGATCGGCCTGACCATGATCGAGCGCAGGCCGATGCAGCTGTTCGGTGCAGAGCACTACAACAGCCGCCATCATAGTTGGACCTGCTCCTCCGCGCCGGTGTTCGACCATGACGGCACGTTCCTCGGCGCCGTGACGCTGTCGGCCGAATCGCACGAGGTGCATCGGCACACATTGGGCATGGTGATCGCGGCGGCGGAAGCGATCCAGAACCGGCTGCGCGAACGCTTTGCCGAGGAACAGGCCGCGCGCACGGAGCGGATTGCCCGCTCATTGATCGGGCGTGTCGCCGACCCGCTGCTGACCATCAGCTCCGACGGCCGCATCCTCTATGCGAGCCGCGGTGCGGCCGGGCTGTTGGGTTGCACGGAGTCGAAGCTGGGCGGCCAGAAGATCACGGCGCTGATGCCGGGCATGCGGTTCGATGACCTGATCGCCTCGCGCGCCGTCGCGCAGGCCTTTGAGGTGGTCTGCGACGTCGGCGGCCAGCGCAGTCAGGTGATGGTGAAGTCCTTCACCATTCGCGAAAATGATGATGACGCCGCGCAGGGTGCGATCCTCAGTCTCAGCCGACGCGAGTCCTCCAAGGCGCAGGCCGGCGCATTGCGGCTCGCCGCACGCTACACGCTCGATGACATCGCCGGCAGCGATCCCGCCCTGCGCGCCACGCTGCGGCTCGCCCGGCTGGTCGCGGCGCAGGACGCGCGCGTGCTGATCACCGGAGAGACCGGCACCGGCAAGGAGCTGCTGGCGCAGGGCATCCACAACGCCAGCCGCCGCGCCGCCGGTCCGTTCGTGGCGCTGAACTGCGCCGCCATGCCGCGCGAACTCATCGAGGCGGAACTGCTCGGCTATCGCGACGGCGCCTTCACCGGCGCGCGTCGCGGCGGCCAGGTCGGCAAGTTCGAACTGGCCGACGGCGGCACGCTGTTCCTCGATGAAATCAGCCAGATGCCGCTCGATCTGCAGGCCAAGCTGCTGCGGGTGCTGCAGGACGGGGTGGTGACGCGACTGGGCGACAATGCGCCGATGCCGGTCGATGTGCGTGTGATCGCGGCGACCAACGAGGATCTGTTTGCCAAGAGCCAGGCCGGCGGCTTCCGCTCCGACCTGTTCTTCCGGCTCAGTGTGATGGAGTTGGCACTGCCGCCGCTGCGCGCGCGCGGCCACGACATCGAACTGCTGGCTGGCCGGCTGCTGGCACGCGCGGCGTCAAAGCTGGACAAAGGCGCGCTGACGCTGTCGGCGGAGGCGATGGACTGCCTGTATCGCTACGACTGGCCAGGCAATATCCGCGAGCTGGAAAACGTGCTGGAGATGGCGGCGCTCATGTGCATGCAGTCCGACATCCGGCCCGAGCATTTTCCCGCGCGCATGCGCCACGCGATCACATCGGCGCCGGCGCGCGTCCCGATGCCCGAAGCAGAGACCACGCCTGGTGCGACGACACTTCACGGAATCGAGATCGACGCGATTCGGCGCGCGCTGCTCGAACACAACTGCAACATCTCGCGGGTCTCGCGTGCGCTTGGCGTATCGCGCTGCACCGTCTATCGGCGCATGCGGGAGAGCGGGATCAGCCGGACGGTACGGGTGAACTGAGCCGCTATTCCGCGGGCCGGGCCGGATGCCAGAGCCGGCGGTCGGTGTCGCGCTCATAGCCTTTGCCGTTGGGGTAGCTGACCAGTTCCATCTGCATCCCCCAGGGTGTGAGGAAATACACCCAGGTCTGCCCCGCGCTCGGCCCGGCGGTGCGCACGGTCGGCTCACCGAGGATGCGCACGCCATGCGCGCGCAGATGCGCCAGCGCGGCGGCAAAATCGTCCACGTAGAATCCGAGGTGATGGCCGCCGACATCGCTGTTGCGCGGCGGCTCACGTCGCTGCTCTGGTGATTGGTACTCGAAGATCTCGAAATTCGAGCCATTGCGACAGCGCAGGAACTTCAGCCGCCGCATCACCGCGCGCGGATGCACGTTGAGATGCGTGCGCATCCAGTCGTCGTCGGCCTGGAACGGGCCGAGGTCGTAGAACGGCTCGCAGCCGATGACATCGACAAAGAACGCCACCGCTTCGTCGAGGTTCGGCACCGTGAAGCCGATATGGTCCGTGCCGCGCAGTCCCGGCAAGCCGCGTGCATGCTGTGTCATTGCGCCGCCCATTTCAGTCCGCCCTGGTCGGCCACGGTGGCCGCCAACCCCTCCATGATCTCCGGCAATCCGACGAAAGCCGCGCGTTCGAGCACCTTCGACACCGCTGGCGCCGCCTCCCCGCCATGGATTCGCCGCACCGGCTGGTCGAGCCAGTCGAAGAAGCGGCGATGCACTTCGTCCGCCAGCAATGCGCCGTAGGACACAGTGAGTGGCCCTTGCTCCAGCACGACGACGTTGTTGGTCTTGCGGATGCTGGCACCGATCGTTTCCCAATCCAGCCCGGCGCGATCGAGCGAGCGGAGGTCGATGATCTCCGCGTCGATACCGGTCTTCTCCGCCGCCTCCACCGCCAGCGGCGTCATCGCCAGATAGGTGAGCACCGTCATCGCCGTGCCGGCACGCGCGATGCGGGCGCGTCCGAAGGGGATGTAGTAGTCGAAATCGCTGTCCGGGCCGAGGCCGGTCGCGCCGTAGAGGTCCACGTGCTCGATCACCAGCACCGGATCCTGGCAGCGCAGCGCGCTGTTCATCAGCCCGACATAGTCGAACGGTGTGCTGGGCGCGACGATGCGCCAGCCGGGCCACTGCGCGTACAACCCCGCCGGGTCCATCGAGTGCTGGGAGCCATAGCCGCTGCCGAGCGCGCATTTGGTACGCAGAACCAACGGCATCGGCGTGTCGCCGCCGAACATGTGGCGCGCCTTGGCGATCTGGTTGAACAACTGGTCGGCCGCCACCAGCGAGAAATCAGGATACATCAGTTCGACGACCGGCCGGTAGGTGCCCTCCATCGCGACCCCGCCAGCGAGTCCTGAGAAGCCGAGTTCAGAGATCGGCGTGCCGATGATGCGGTCGGGGAAGCGTTCGGCAAGGCCGCGCGTCGCGCCGTTGGTGCCCCCGCGCAGCCGGTGGATGTCCTCGCCAAGGCAGAAGATGCGCTCGTCGGTCTCCATGCGCCGGTGCATCACGCGCGAGACCACGTCAATGAACTTGGTCTCGCTCATCGCACCCCGAAATGTCGCCTGTTCCTCGTAGCGCGCGCCGGCGAACTCGCTCAGGTCGCCACGCAGGCCGGCGTCGCGGAATTTCGGGTCGGGCCAGAGATGGGATCTGATCTTCCGGCGATTTCCTTCGGGTTCGGTCAGATACTCGACCACCTCGCGCATCGCGTCACGCGCCATTGTTTGCAGCCGCACATCGTCCTCTGCGGTCAGCCAGCCGCGCGCCGTCATCTCGCGGGCCATCAGCAGCAGCGGGTCGCGTTTGCGCCAGGCTTCCTCGTCCTGCTTGCTGCGATAGCCGAAGGCGCTGCCGACGGTGCCGCCGCCGTGGTGCATGAAGCGATACAGAATCGCCTCGATGATCACCGGCCCCTGGCCCGCGCGCATGATCGCAGTTGCGCGCTCGGCAGCCAGCTTGACTGCGAGCGGATCCATGCCGTCCACGCGCAGCGACGGAATGCCGTAGGCAAGCCCGCGCGACGACAGGCGCGTCTCGCGGCTTTCCTCCTGCAATGTCGTCGAGACGGCGAAACCGTTGTTCTCGATGAAGAAGCAGATCGGCAGATCCCACAGCGCGGCGAGATTCATCGACTCGGGCACCGAGCCGATATTCACCGCGCCGTCGCCGAAGAACGTGAACACGACATCGCCGGTGCCGCGCCGCTTGCGCGCCCAGGCGACACCGTTGGCGAACGGCACGCCGCCGCCGACGATCGCGTTGGTGCCGA
Source organism: Pseudomonadota bacterium (assembly GCA_021818505.1). GTDB lineage: Bacteria > Pseudomonadota > Alphaproteobacteria > Acetobacterales > Acetobacteraceae > JAFKFJ01. The sequence goes on along the minus strand of JAKADX010000018.1, from coordinate 6,994 downwards.
GGGCACCGGCCTCCGCCCAGCGCAGGTGCATCGAGCCGCCACGGCCTTTGCAGTAGCCTTCGCTCAGCCCCATGATCTCGGCCAGCGACCGGCGCAGCACCGTGCGCACCGTGGCGGGCAATTCGTCGCGCCGCGGATCGTGCGTCGGCGGATCGACGTAGCGCAGCGTCTTCGCCAGGAACTGGTGATGGCCCCGGTGCGAACCGCTGATCTGATCAGTCGCGCGCAAGGCGGCGATGGCGCCGACTGCTCCGCCCTCCTGCCCGATGCTGGAATGCGCCGGGCCGTGCACCAGCCCGTCCTGGTTCACCTGCAGCACCGCCTCCTCGAAGGCACGGATCAGGTGCAGGTGGGAGTGCATGCGCAGCGCTGCCTCGGCGCCGAGCGCGTCCCAGTCCTGCGGCGTCGATTCGATCTCTTCCCACGCCGCCATCGGGGCGAGCGGTGTCGTTCTAGCCATGTCGTCCTCCACGGCCCGCCGCCCGCGCGGTGCGGCGCGCCACGCGCTCGATCAGGGCGAGCGAATCTTCGATGTGCATACGCGGAATGCCGCGCGTGATGAACACGATGCGGCTGCGCCGGTCGGCCGTCGGCCAGGCGTCCAGCCAGTCAAGCGAGTGGAAGATCTGCTGCGCGCCCTGCACCACCGCCGGCGTGTCCGGCCGCTCCACGGTGCGGATCAGCCCTTTCACGCGCAGCAGGTCCGGGCCGGCCTCGCGCGCGATCGCGTCGAGGAAAAGACGCAGCGTGTCGAGCGGGATCGGGTCATCGCGAGTCACGCAGAAGCTCTGCACGTCGCCATGATTGTGGCCGTGCTCCTCATGCGCGTGGTGCTGCTGCGCGTAAGTTACGGCGACGGCTTCGGACGGCAAAACCTGCCCCAACTCCGTCGCCGGCGCGTCCGGCGTCGCGGCATAGGCATCTGGGTTGATCCATCGGTCGGGCGCTGGCCGTCCCGTCTGCGCATCGAGAACACCGGTGCCGAGCAGCGCCGCCGCGTCGATCCGCCCCCTGATCACCGAAATGACCGGCGCGGCGGGGTTGATCCGGCGCAACTCGGCGTGCAGGGGTGGCAGGGTTTCCGCGGACTCGGGCAAGTCGCATTTGGTCAGCACGAGCCGGTCAGCAACCGCGACCTGCCGCACGGACTCGGAGAAATTGGCGAGCGAGGTAAGGCCGTTGACAGCATCGACGGTCGTGACCACCCCGTCGAGGGCGTAGGCGTTGCGCACCATGGGGTTGGTCAGGATGATCTGCAGCACCGGGCCGGGATCGGCGATGCCGGTGGTCTCGATCACCACCCGATCGAAGCGCGGCAGCACGCCCGCCTGGCGCTGGATCGCCAGGTCACGGAACGTGTCGATCAGTTCGCCCTTGACCGAGCAGCACAGGCAGCCATTGGCAAGCTGCACCATCGTCTCCGCGCTGCCGGTCATCAGGTCGGAATCCACGCCCACTTCGCCAAACTCGTTGACGATGACCGCCACATCGGCAAGGTCCGGCTGTTTGAGCAGCGCGTTCAGGAGCGTGGTCTTCCCTGAACCAAGGAAGCCGGTGATGACCGTTACCCAGATCGGCATGGCCCGCCCCGTCAAAAAACCTCGCAGCCGGGCAACCCGCAGGAGATCAGATGGTCGGACGGGAAGTTGGTGATGATCTCGCAGCCATCGTCGGTCACAACGACTTCCTCCTCGATACGTGCGGCACCCGAACCGTCGGCGGCACCTTTCCAGCACTCGACGGCAAACACCATGCCCTTCTTGATCAACGACTGGCTGCCCATGTAGCGGCGCGAGATGATCGGACGTTCCCACAGGCTCAATCCAATGCCGTGGCCGAACTGCAGCAGGAACGCCTCATCCTCGTTACTGTATCCGAACTCCTCGGCTTTCGGCCAGGCGGAGGCGATGGTGTCAGTCGTCACGCCCGGCTTGATCGCCTCGATCGCCGCGTTCACCCATTGCGAGCACTGCTCGTACGCCTCGATCTGGTGGCGGTTGGGCTTGCCGCAGATGAAGGTACGATAGTAGCAGGTGCGGTAGCCATTGAACGAGTGCATGATGTCGAGAAAGATCATGTCGCCCGGCTGGATGATCCTGTCGGAGAAGGTGTGCGAATGCGGCGCGCCGCGCGGGCCGGCCACCGAATTGACGCACTCGACGCGCTCCGAACCCAAAGCGTACAGCTTATCATTAGCGATCGCCACCAAATCGCTCTCGCGCGTGCCGGGTCGGATGGCGCGCGCCACGTCGAGATAGGTTGCGTCCACCATCGCCGCAGCGACCTTGAGCAGTTCGATCTCCTCGGCCGTCTTGATTGCCCGCGCATCCAGCATCGCCTGCTGGCCGTCCACCACCTCGATGCCCTCGGCCTCGAGCGCGCGCAGCATCGGCAGTTCCATCAGGTCGATGCCGAGCGGCGCGTTTGCGATGCCGAGTTCGACCATCTTCGCCTTCACCTGGCGGGCGAACTCGTTCTCGATACCAAAGCCGGGCGGGATCGCGCCTTGCAGCGTGGATACCGGCGCGCCGAGATTCTTGCCGAGCCACGGGCTGTACTTGCGCTTGGCCGGCGGCGCGGGATCCCACAGGAACGCCGGGCCGCTGGCCGGACACAGCGCATAGCGATCGAACTTGTCGCGCCCCCATTCACCGATATGCGTCGAGGTGACGTAGCGGATATTGTCGAAGGTGAAGCAAAGCACGCCGCCCAGCCCAGCCGCGCGGATCGCCTCCTGCGCCCGGCCGAGGCGATCCTGGTGCATCTTGCGGTAGTCGATGCCGGCTTCCCAGTCCTTGGTCATGGTGCCGTAGGTCGCCGTTGCGCGGCGGACGCTGTATTCCATGCTGCTCTCCCAGCGGGCGGCGCCCGCGTACGTTCGCGGCCAGTCTCAGCAACCGTCATGCCATGACGCGGGTACGGATGCACCCCGCCGCCACACACCATCTGCGCGACACGCATGATACAGGTGTTTCACAATGTAACGCCTGTCGCCTTCGTGTAGCACTGCCGTCGGGTGCCAACCGCCGCGCTACCGTGGCACGGCGGTTGCTGTCGGCTCTGCGCGGCACGCCGTCGGTCGCGCCGCCGTTCGTGCCCGGGAGGAGAGACATGGTGGACAAGACGGCACTCATCGTCGGGGTCAGCGGTATCGTGGGCCGCAACCTCGCCGAGCATATCGGCCCGCTGGCGGGCTGGTCGGTGACGGGCCTGTCGCGGCACGCACACGAAGATCTCGGCGTCGTTCGCCGGGCAACTGCCGACCTGATGGACGCCGCGGCGACGCGCGAAGCGGTGAGCGGGCTGGGACGCCCGACCCACGTGTTCTTCTGCACCTGGGCACGACAGCCCACCGAGGTGGAAAGTTGCGCCGTGAACGGCGCGATGTTCCGCAATGCCGTGCTGGCAGCGGTGGCCGGTGGCGGGGTGCGACACGTGGCGCTGGTGACCGGGTTGAAGCACTATCTCGGCAGCTTCGAGAACTACGCCACCGTCGAACTCGACACGCCGTTCACCGAGGACCAGCCGCGCGTGCCCGGTCCGAATTTCTACTACACGCAGGAAGACATCCTGTTCGACCTGGCGGCTGAGCACGGCTTCACCTGGTCGGTGGCGCGGCCGCACACGATCATCGGCTACGCGCCCGGCAACGCTATGAATCTCGGCACGTCGCTAGCCGTCTATGCCTCGATCTGCAGGGAGACCGGTCGGCCGTTCGTGTTCCCCGGTTCGCCGCAGCAATATGCCGGCGTGACCGACATGACCGACGCGCGCATTCTGGCGCGGCATCTGGTGTGGTCAACGACCGAGCCGAACGCCGCCAACATGGCATTCAATGTCGTCAACGGCGACGTGTTCCGCTGGAAGAAACTATGGCGCCAGATTGCCGAGTACTTCGACCTGCCGGCGGCACCCTATCCCGGCGAGACGCGCCCGCTCGCGCAGAGCCTCGCTGATGTCGGCCCGGACTGGGACCGCATTGTCGCCCGCTATGGCCTGCGTCCCAACAAGGTTGAAGCGATCGCGCCGTGGTGGCACGTCGATGCCGACCTTGGCCGCACGCAGGAATGCCTGACCGACATGAGCCGCAGTCGTGAGCTGGGTTTCCTAGACTATCAGAAAACATCGACCGCGATGACCCGCCTGTTCGACCGTCTGCGCCGCGAGCGCATCATCCCCTGACGCGCGATGCGTGGCATGGCGATTGCTGACATCGCACATTCGCACGGCCGGCGCTGGGTTCGATCCGGCCGTTGACGCAACAGTGACGAAACATGCTGAGGAAGCTGCTGCTGCGTGGCGCCGTCGGCGCCTTGGCGATCCTGGGTTCCGCCGCCGCCACCAGGGCGGATGAACCGGGCTACAAAGGTGCACCGCGCACCTACCTGTTCAACCCCGCGATCTCGGTCTGTTTCCACGATACCGCGAAGTACAAGAAAAAGCCGCCCTACGTAGGCGGCTTCTCCAATGCCGGCCATGGCGATTCGTGGCGGGTCGTCGGCTTGCATTCGCTTGAGAAAGCAGCGCACGACCATGCCGATGTGATCAAGAAGCTGATCATCACCAACGCCAACCACGACGACAGCAAGCAGATCGCCGACATCCAGGATCTCGCTTCGCAGGGCATCGACCTGCTGATCGTCAGCGCCAACACGCAGCAGGCGCTCGATCCGGCGGTGTCGCGCGTGATGAAGCAGGGCATCCCGGTGGTGATGGTCGATCGCCGCATCGCCTCCGACAACTTCGTGACGTTCGTCACCGCCTCGGATGCGATGATGGGCCGGTTGTTCGCGCAGTGGATCGTCGAGAAGCTGCACGGCAAGGGAAACGTAGTGATGCTCGGCGGCCAGGCTGGCTCCAGCCCGTCGGAAAACCGCGAGAGGCCGGCACGCGAGGTGTTCGCCCAATACCCCGGCATCAAGATCCTCGACACGGTCTATTCCGACTGGAGCCCCGTGAAGGGCAAGCAGGTAATGCAGGCGGTGATCGCCAAATACGGTCACCAGATCGATGCGGTCTGGTCGGCGCATGGGCTGCAGGTGCCCGGCTCCATCGAGGCTTTCGTCGAAGCCGGCTGGAAACGGGCGAAATCCCGATGCACACGAGCGCCGACCTGAACGGCCCGCTGAAGATGTCGCTGAAATACCTTGTCCCGATGCTGGACATCGACTACCCTCCGGCGATGATGGGTGTGTCGTTGAACGTCGCACTGCAGGTGCTGAACGGCGCGCCAGTGCCCTGCATCTACACGATCCCGACCAACATCGTGCTGTCCCACGGCGACGAGACGCCGTCCATCCCACATCCGGACATGTATATCGAGGATCATGTGGTCCCCGACGGGCCGGACGACATGCTGATCTCCGGTGGCATGGGGCCGGGCTACAACCCGACGACGTACAAGATCGACTACCCGCACTAGACGGACGCGGCCGGCGAAGCAGCCACTTCGTCGGCCACCGACCTGTCGGTCAGGAACCATTCTTGCCCTCAGCCATGTCTCGAAGAGCTTTCCCGGCGTGCAGGCGCTGTCCCGGGTCAGTCTTGCCGTCGCCGCCGGCGAAATCCATGCGCTGGTCGGCGAGAACGGGGCGGGCGAATCGACACTGACCAAGATCATCGCCGGCGTGTATCAGCCGGACGAGGGTCAGATCGAGTTTGGTGCCGAGATCGTGCACTGGGCCTCCCCCGGCGTGGCGAAGCGGCACGATATCCACGTGATCTATCAGGAGCTGGTGCTGTTCCCGAACCTCTCGGTCGCCGAGAACATCTTCCTCGGCCACGAGCGCAGCGGCGGCCTAGGGATGGTTGACCACCGCCGCACGGTGGAGGACGCGCGCGAGGTGCTCCGGCGCCTCGGCGCGGCGCTCGACCCGCGGCGGCGCGTGGGCGACCTGACCGTCGCCGACCAGCAGATGGTGGCGATTGCCAAGGCGCTGGTCCACAACGTCAAGTTGCTGATCCTTGCCGAGCCGACCGCGGTGATCTCCGGTCGCGAGGTGACGCTGCTGTCCGAGCGGCTGCACGCGCTGCAGCGCGATGGCGTTGCCACCATCTATATCTTGCACTTGCTGGCACCGGCTGGGGGAGATTTTTTCTATCTGCGACAACGTCAGCGTGCTGAATGACGGCCAACTCGTCGGCACGAATGCCGTTGCCGACGTCGATCGCGATCGGCTGATCAGCATGATGGTCGGCCGCGACATGGCCCACTTGTTCCCGCCGAAGCGCCCCGCCGCTGGCGAGCGCAGGGAGGTGCTGCGCGCCGAGGGGATCAGCGTGCTAGGGCGCGTCCGCAGCGCGAGCCTCGTGCTGCGCGCGGGTGAGATCGTCGGCCTGGCCGGATTGGTCGGCGCCGGGCGCACCGAACTGGCACAGGCGATCTTCGGTGGCGTGCCGATGGCCACGGGCACGCTGTCGATCGATGGCCGATACTATGCGAAGATGTCGCCGGCTCGCGCGATCGCGCTGGGGATTGGCCTGGTGACGGAGGACCGCAAAGGCCAGGGCCTGGCAATGCTGCTCGACGTAGCAGCGAATATCAGTGCCTCGCGCCTTGGTGAGTTCACCCGCTAAGTGTCTGTCCACGAACATGTTGAGTCCATTGAGTCGGTTGTGATTCTGTGATGGGCGGAGCCGATTCGCGGGAGCAGCCCGATGTGGACGGAGGAGAACCGCGACCGCTATGACCGCAGCGGTTTGCGTTACCCGAGCGATCTGACGGATGAGGAATGGGCCCTGGTGAAGCCTGGGAGTCTGTCCAAGATCATTCGGGGCTTTGGCATAGGCTTCGCAGCATTCTCCGCACGGACGCCCCGTGCAGGAATGCGAGCGCGTTGCGGTTCAGGCACTCCCAATCCTTGCTCGGCCGGCGGCACCGGTTCAGCCATCCGATGGTGCGCTCGACGAGCCAGCGCTTGGGCAGCACCACGAACTTTCCGGTGTCACAGCGACGTACGATCTCGACGTTCACCTGGCGGCAAACACGCTTCAG
>JAKADX010000098.1:1094-3367 GCA_021818505.1 Pseudomonadota bacterium | reverse complement strand
GTCATGGAAAACGGAAAACATAACCCCGCAGCGGCGGCGCCCGAAGGCGACGCACCGCTGCTCCCGCTGCAGCGGCGGGACTTCTTGAAGGTGCTGGGCTGGGGCGGCGCGACCGCGTCCCTCGGCGCCTGCGGCTTCACCGACGTCGAGTCGGGCAAGAGCCACGTCTACTCGTATGTCAATCCGCAGGATTTCAACATCCCCGGCGACGCCGTGTACTACGCTTCGACCTGCACCCAGTGCAGCGGCCGTTGCGGAATCCAGGGCCGCATCCGCGACGGGCGCGTGCTCAAGCTCGAAGGCAACCCCGAGTCGGCCGTCTCCGGCGGCAAGCTCTGCGGGTTGGGCCAGGCGGGCGTGCAGCACCACTACAACCCCGACCGCCTGCACACCCCCATGCTGCGCAAGGGCGGCGCGCTGCAGCCGGTGACTCTGACCGAAGCGATCGCCGCGTTGCGCGAGCACGCCGCCTCGACCCAGGACGGCCGTTTCGGCTTCCTGACCGGGCCGGTGAGCGGGCACCTCAAGGTGCTCGTCGACAACACCGTCGAAGCGTTCGGCGGCAACGGCGCCTACGTGTACGACGCGCTGGCGACCACCACCAACCGCAGCGCTTCGAAGCAGGTGTTGGGCGCCGAGGTGCCGCGCTATGCGCTCGACCAGGCGACGCTCATCGTCTCCTTCGGCTCGGACTTCCTCGACACGGGTGTCTCGCCGGTCTATTACTCCGGCCGCTGGTCGCATTTCCGCCGTGCCAACGAAGGCAAGCCGCGCGGCACGCTGGTGCAGATCGAGCCGCGGATGACGCTCACCGGCGCCAACGCCGACCGCTGGATTCCCATTCGCCCGGGCACCGAAGGCGTGCTGGCGCTGGGATTTGCCAACGCGCTGCTCGCCGGGATGAAGGACAAGTCCAAGGTTCCGGCGCAGATCGTCACCGTCGCGGCGGCATACGACAAGGCGCGCGTGCTCAACGAGACCGGCATCCAGGGCGAATGGTTCGATCGCGTCGTCAAGCTGATGCAGAACCGCAATCCGGCGGTCGTGCTCTCGGGCCCGTCAGCCGAAGGCCATGCCCACGGCTACGCCAACGCGCAGGCGATCCTCGCGCTCAACTGGGTGCTGGGCGCGATGGGCAACACCGTGCTCATGCCCTCGGAGCAGCCCTTCCCGCAACTCGCGCCCAACGGCGGCAGCACCGCCGCCCTGCGTTCCTTCGCCCAGGATCTCGCGGCCGGCAAGTTCGACACCGTCTTCGTCCACGACGCCAACCCGGTGTTTACCGCGCCGGCGTTCCTGAAGTTCAAGGACGCCTTCGCCAAGGCCGGCTTCAAGGTCGTCTTCACGCAGTATCTCGACGAGACCGCCAAGCAGGCCGATCTCGTGCTGCCGATCGATTCCGCGATGGAGGACTGGGGCACGCACGTGCCGCTGGTCCAGCCGGAAGGCGAGCTGCAGTTCACGGTGCAGCAGCCGCTGATGAACCGGCTCTATCCGGATGGCACGCGTTCGATCGGCGATTACCTGCTGGAGACGCTCAAGCAGCGCCGCGCCGACGACTACAAGGGCTTCCCGGACTACTACGCCTACATCCGTACGGCGGTGATCGCCAACCGCAAGGCGTTCCAGGACTACAAGATGGCCTATGCGCAGTTGCCCGACAGCGACTGGCATTTCTGGACCAACGCCCGGAGCCACGGCGTGCTGCATCTGGCGGACGCCAAGACCGAGAAGGCGCCGACGGAACCGGCCGCCCTCGAAATCGATCTGGCATCGGCGAACGGTGCGCAGGACGGCGGCTATCCGTTCCATCTCGCGCCGATGTCCGGCCGCTTCCGCGACGGCCGCCACGCCAGCCTGCCGTGGATCCAGGAAACCGCCGACTCGCTCACCACCATCGTCTGGGGGTCCTGGGCGGAGGTGCATCCGAGCACGGCCAACCGCCTGGGGCTCTCCGACGGCGACGTCATCGAGATCGCCTCGGCCAACGGTTCGGTTCGCGTGCCGGTGTACCGCTTCCCGGGCATTCATCCCGACGTGATCGGCGTGCCGCTGGGGCAGGGGCACGAGAGCTTCGGCCGCTATGCCAGCGGCCGCGGCGTGAATCCCTTCCAGATGCTCGATCCGGTGTTCGATGCCAAGACCGGCGAGCTGGCGATGTTCGCGACCCGCGTCAAGGTCACCAAGACCGGCGACAGCGCGCGCATCATCAAGGATGAAGGTTGGAAGTCCGGGGATCTGACGACCCGCGGCCATATCGAAACGGTCAAGAC
>JAKADX010000098.1:0-1084 GCA_021818505.1 Pseudomonadota bacterium | reverse complement strand
GTCAAGACGCTGCCGGCGTCGATCGCCAAGCTCGATTCGGAGGTGTAAGCCATGAGCTGGGAAATAATGACGGATGACTGGGCGAAGTTTCGGACCGAGCACCCCCGCGTCGGCTCGAACCCCGACCTCAAGTGGGCGATGGCGATCGATCTCGACGCCTGCACGGGCTGCAACGCCTGCGTGGTGGCCTGCTACGCCGAGAACAACCTCCCCGTCGTGGGGGAGGACAAGTTCTACGCCGGCCAGGCGATGCACTGGATGCGCATCGAGCGCTATTGGGAGCCCGGGGACGAAAACGTGCCCGAGCGCGGTGCGCAGTATCTGCCGATGATGTGCCAGCAGTGCGAGGCGGCGCCCTGCGAGACGGTGTGCCCGGTGGGCGCGACCAACCACACCAACGACGGCCTGAATTCGCAGGTCTACAACCGTTGCGTCGGATCGCGCTACTGCTCGGCCAACTGCCCGTACAAGGTGCGGTACTTCAATTGGTACAACTACCCCGAGCAGGAACATGCCTGGCCGGATCCGCTGCCGATGCAGCTCAATCCGGATCTCACCGTGCGGACCAAGGGCGTGATGGAGAAGTGCACGTTCTGCGTGCAGCGCCTCGTCGACTGCAAGGACCGGGTGGGCGGGGAAGGGCGCGAAATCCGCGACGGCGACGTCCAGACCGCCTGCCAGCAATCGTGTCCGACCAACGCGATCAGCTTCGGCAACCTGTCCGATCCGTATTCCCGTGTCGCCACGCAGTGGCGGCTGCAGCGGGTGGAGATGGACAAGGACCGGCAGCTCAAGGATCTCGACCCGAACTCGCATCCGGGGCTGCGCGGCTATCGCGTCCTCGAGGATCTGCGGCCGTACCCCTCGGTGATGTACCTCCAGCGCGTGCGCGATGAAGAGGCCTGACCCGGCGCAGCTCGTATCGGGCAAGCGCGATTCGTCGACGCTTGCCCCGAAGCGATTGACCCAAGGAAACCTGATCCGGCGTATGCCATACAACGGAACCATGGAGTCGGAAACCAATGAGTAACGTCATTCAAAAAGAGCAGGACATTCGCGATGACATCGGCTGGGCGAAGATCAA
>JAKADX010000017.1 GCA_021818505.1 Pseudomonadota bacterium | reverse complement strand
GGCGGCGGCGGCGGCGCCGCGTGCCCAGGCGCGGCCTGGCCGGGCGGCGGCTCGTCGCCCAGCAGCGCGTCGATGTCGAGATCGTCGAGCGAGGTCGGCAGGATCGCCTTCGGCGCCGCGAATGCCTGCATCGGCGCATCGACGTTGTCCGCCTGCGGCGGTCCCTGCCAGTTATCCACCGGCACGATGCCCTGCATCAGGTCGTCATCGGGATCCAGCGCCCGCAGCGGCGGGGCGCCGCCGGATCGCCCCGACGGATGGGCCTCGTCGGCGAGGTCGAAGGGATCCTGCGCCCGCAGCGACGGCGCCGGCGCGGCGACCGGGTGGTGAAAGCCGGGCACGGGCGCCGCCCCGAACGGGTCGTCCAGCGGATCGGCGAGCGGGTCGGGGGCGAGTTCGGCGGGATCGGCGAGCGGATCGCCGCGCGTCACGCCGCCGGGTGCCAGCGGCACATGCGCCGCCGCCGGCGCCACCGCCGCCTCCGCGACCCGCACGACGTAATCGCCGAGCCGGAACTCGTCGCCGTCGGTCAGCTCCACCTGACCGTCGCGCGGCACCCGGGTTGCCGCGCCGTTCACGAACACGCCGTTGGTGCTGAGATCGGTCAGCATGTACCGACCGCCGGAGGCGGCGATGACGCAATGCGTCTTGGACAGCAGACGCTCCGGATCGGGCAGGACCCAGTCGTTGCCCGCGGCACGGCCGATGGATAGAGTCCCGCGCGCGAGCGTTCGCGTATCGCGCGCACCCGCACCTTCCAGGGTCAGCGTCAGCGGCATGGCCGGTCGTCATCCATTGTCGGGGAGGCTTTCATGGCAGACATCACGCTCGCCGAGTTCAACGGGTCGGTCTGGCTGGTCGGCGGGGAAAATTTCTTCGACGACCTGCTGGCCAACACCCTGCCGGCGGACATTAGCATCGAACTGGTGCAGTGCGAATCCCAGACCGACGTCGATGACCTGTGGACGCAGCATTGCGGCATGCACAACGAGGGCCGCATGCCCTGGGTGATCAACCCGCAGATCGTCCAGCGCATCCGCGGCCGCTCGCCCGACTATGCGGTGTTCTTCGCGCAATGGTCGGCCTTTCTCGATCAGGATGCGCTGGCGGTGGTGCGGGCGGCGGCAAGCTGGGCGGCCGAGAATGCCGCCATGCCGGTGCGGTTGGCCGAATATCTCGACCCGGCCGGGCCGCAGGCGATGGCCGACCTGTCGCGCCTGCGCGCGCAACTGATCGAGGACAAGCTGGTCGAGGCCGGCGTGGAGCGCGCGCGAATCGGCCGCCTGCGCCGCGATATCGCCGAGATTGTCGGCATGCCGCAGGAAAGCCAGCGCATCGACATCGTCGTTCGGGCCGACTGAGCCGTCCCTTCTATTTCAGCGACGCCAGCAGCGCATCCAGGTCCGGCTCGGTCTCGCCGGCCGCCGGCGCCTCGGGTTCGGCGTTGAGGCCGGCGAGCAACGCATCGAGGTCGGTGTCCCCGCCGCCCTCGGCCGGCGCATCCGCGGAGTCCTCGGTGCTGTCGGTCTCCGTGGCGGCACTGTCCTCGCTCGGCGTTTCCTCCTCGTCGCTCGCCGCCTCGGCGCTGTCGGACTCGTCCTGCGGCTCGGACTCCGGCGTCGGCGCTTCGGGCACCGAGGTGTCGGGCGGCGGCCAGAACCCGGCGAGCGTGGTGCCGGCGAGCGAGGCAAAGCTGCCCAGCCGCACCTCCGGCCGCCCGCGCAGCGACAGCAGCGGCATCACCCGGTAGTTCGACACGTGCACGGCCTGCCGCTCCGACCACAGCCGCTCGGTGCACGGCAGCGCCACCTGCTCGCCGTCCTCGTCGATATAGACGTAGTAGGCCATGTCGCCGACGCCCATCACCGTGCCCAGCCGCATCTTCGCGCCCTGCTGGACGAAGGTCTCGGTCAGCAGCAGCGCCGGCACCAGCGCGGGATGGCCCCACAACATGCCCGCCAGTCCTTCCTGGCGGGTGAACTCCTCGAAGGCGAAGGCGTCGATGGGGTCGGTCTTCTTGCCGTACGGCAGGCGCATCAGGAAGCGCGGCGCGACCAGGCCCAGATACCGCGCCGCCGGCAGACCCTGCAGGGCCGTCCAGGCATCCTGGATCATCGGATGCTGGTCCTCGAACTTCTCCTTCAGCGGGTCGGGCGCGATGGCGCTGATGAACGGCGCGCCGCCGCCGGCGGCGATCTGGGCGATGCGGCCGAGCAGGTCGGCATGCGGCGGCGTCAGTTCGAACATATAAAGGCCGATCACCGCCGCGAACGCGCCCTGATGCGCGTCCAGCGACGGCTGCTCGACCAGCATCCCGTAAAGCCCGCTGTCCTCCAGCGTGTCGGAAGCGGCGAGGTCGGCGGCCAGTTCCTCGGCGGAGACGTCGTAGAGCACGATCTCCATGCGCGCGCCGGTCTCGATGCGGCGCACCAGAAACTCCACACCGCGCCACAGCGCCTCGGCGGTCTGGAAATCGGGATGGTGCAGCACGCGCCGCATCGCCGCGGACAATGCCTCGTCCACGCGGGCGATCAGCGCGTCCTGGCGCGAATCGCGCGCCGGAACGATGAACGGCCCGACCAGCCTGCGGATCAGGTCGTCGGCTTCCGCCTCCGCGATCTCGGCGGTGGAGCGCCGGCCGGTCAGCCGGGCGAAGTCCGAGAGCTTGCGATCGGTCGCCACGGCAGCACCGCGCGCGCGCCGATGCGGGCGCGGCAGCGGCGCCTCGCCGCTCCAGGCAAGCACCTGCTTGGCCGCGCGGTCGAAGCCGGTGCGGCTGGAGAGGTTGCGGCGCAGGTCGCGCAACTGCGCGAACAGGTCGAGATTCTCCGCCAACTGGTCGGGGTGGAAATCGTCCATGCTGCCGATCGGCACGGCGATGGTGCCGCCATCCTCGGCCAGCGGCAGCGCCAGCGACACCTTCATCTTCGCCAGCACGGTGTCGAGGTTATCGACATCGACCTTGATCGGCTTGCGCGAGGCGAGCGCCGCGCCGGTCTCGACGGTTCCGGCATTGGCGCGGCCGGAGAAATCGCCGAGCAGGGCGAGGCGGAACTTCGCCCCCGGACCGCTGGCGACGGTGCGGGGCGCGCGGCCGAGACGGCCGAAATTGACCTCGTATTCCATGCGACGTCTCCGGCTGGGTTGGCCGCAACGATAGCATTTCACGCTGCCGCGCCAATGACATTTCCATCGCGGCGCGGCACCATGTTATAGTAGGAACGATCTCCGCTATCGCCAGGGAGGGACTGCAGTGGCCGAGGCACAGGACGACCTCATGAAGATGAGCGAGCTGAAGCCGGTGCTCGCGCTCGCCGACAAGCAGCCCGTCAACTGCGCTCTGGCGCTCGCCTCCGACAAGTCGGCGCTGCTGATGGTGCACAAGCAGACCGCGCCGAAAATCCTGCTCAAGCAGCTCGAACTGAAGGCGAAATCGGCCGACAAGAACTCGATCCGCTTCGGCCGGATCACGGTCGATCCCGCCGATCCCGGCACGCTGAAATTCGCCATCAACAAGAAGGAAGTCGGCGGCACGGTGATGGGGCTGGTCAAGCTGGCGAAGAAGGCCGGCTATCAGGCCATCGTCATGAACGAGGACCCGGCGTTGGAGGGCGGCGACGCCGCGCCCGTCCAGGGCGCGCCGCAGCCCGCGCCGACGCAGGGCACGGTGCCGCCGGCACCGCCCGCGCAGCCGGCGCAGAGAGCCCAGCAGCCGCCGGCCGGCTGGGATGATCTGAGCAAGACGCTGACCGGGCTTGTCCAGCAGATCCCGACGGCCGCCGGCGGCAATCCGATGTTGCAGCAGCCGCTCGTCAAACTCGCCGGCGCCGCCCAGGCCGCGCTCAAGGCACGGCAGGACCTCGCCGGCACCACGGCCGCCATCGCGGAGCTGCGCCGCGCCGTGGCCGACGCCGCCGAGCAGGCGAAGCTGACCAAGCAGGCGCAGGCCGGCGGCGGCGCCGTGACCTATGCCAAGTCGCGCCTCGCCTGGATCGCCGTGCGCAAGAAGGTCGAGAGCGACATCGAGCAACTGCGCACCGCGCTCCTTGCCACCTACCAGCCCGACGGCATCGCCGGCGCGCTGGACAAGGCCTTCAAGGCACGCGTGGAGCCGGTGCTGTCGGCACTCGACGAGCGGCTGTCCGACGCGCTCGACAAGGCAACCAATGCCACCGATCCGAAGCAGCGCGCGGCCCTGGTCGCCGAAGCCAGGGAGATCATGGGCGACTACACGATCTTCCTGAACACCGACAAAACCATCGCCGAACTCGACGCCAATCCGTTCGTGCCGCTGTCGATCCGCAATACCGTCGCGGCGACCCTCAACACGCTGTCCAAGGCGATGCAGTAATGAAACCGGTGCCGGCCGCCGGGCGGCGCGCCCGGCGCCGGTCGCGGGCTGGGCGCGGCGCCGCGCCGACCAAACGCAATCTGGGAACCGGTCATGTCAGGACACAATCAGCCTAGCGGGCAACAGCCGAAGCCGATACCGCCGAACGTCGTCGAGGAGGACCAGTGGACCAGCCAATTCGCACGGATGCCGGTCGATCGCGGTCCGCGCCTGAGCGGCACGCCGCCGACGCCACCCTCCCGCGAGGGCCGGCCGCAGCTCTCCACCGAGCCGCCGACACCGCCGTCCCGGGAAGGCCGGCCGAAGCTGTCCACCGAGCCGCCGACGCCGCCCTCCCGCGAGGGCCGGCCGCCGCTGTCCACCGAGCCGCAGGTCACGCCGCCGCCGCCCGATGAGCGCGAGCGGACGGAGTTCCAGGACAGGCTGAAGAATCTCGGCGAGACGCTCGGCAAGATCGACGAACGGGTCAAGAAACTCGCATCGCAGCCCGCCGCGGTCACCAAGGCGGTGAAAGCCGCGACCGACGCCAAGGCCGCCGCCGAAAAGGCGGGCGAGGCGAAGCCCGCGGACTGGCCGGCCGCCGGCGCATTGCTGGACGAGGTGCAGAAGAAACTCGACGCGGTGAACACCGTCTGCCTCGACGAGGCCGGCAAGCTCGCCAAGGGGTTCGACACGCGGTTCACCGACAAGGACAAGAACAAGCCCGCCGGCAAGGATATCGTTCCGAAATACACCGCCTACGGCAAGGCCAGGAAGGCGCTGCAAGTCCAGATGACCGGCAAGGACGGCCTGGCGGCCCTGGAAGCCTGCCCGGCGACCGAGACCGCGCTCGCCGAGTTCGAGGCGGCCGCCGCGCCGTCCAGCTTGGTCAAGCAGCAGAAGGCCCAGAAAGCCTTCGACGACCTCAAGCTTCTCAGCGACGAGGACCTCGGCAAGAAGTCATTGCAGGAACAGGCGGAACTCGCACTCGACCTGTGCGCCAACGGCACGCCGTCCGGCTCCGTCCAGGTCCCGGGCAGCAACCCGGCAAAATTCCTCCCGGCGCCCGGCAGCACGCTGGAGCAGCTCTGCCGGCTTTACAAGCATTCCAAGCCCGATGAGAAATTCATGAACAAGCGCGCGCAGCAGCGCGAGCAGATCGCCGACGAAGTCGCGAAGATGGAGGAGATCAAGAAGCTGCACAAGCCGAACGGCGATCTGGATGTTGCTTATTGGAACAACTTTATCACTGATGGAAACAAGGTGATTAAGATGCTGAAGAAGATTTGCGATGTGCAGGCAGACGCTCTGGGCATTCCGCGTATACCGGTGACGCAAAAGCCGGTCCCGGCTAAAAAGAATGGCAACATGGGCGGATATGATCCTGCGACCAACTCCATCACCGTGAACTGCTGGCCCAGCTATCTGAAGCCGGTGAGCGAAGCGCTCGACACGATCATCCATGAGACGTTCCACGCCCACCAGGATGTCATCGTGAAAAAACTCAAGGCGGGCGAGATCGCCCCGGGCGATGACGAGTACGCCACGGCGATGATGTACATGGTCAACGACATTCCGGTCGGATATGTCGGCTCGGGGAAGGTGGGCAGCGAGAACTACAAGACGCAGCCGACCGAGTTCGACAGCTTCCACCATGCGGGCAAGACCATCGAGAGTCTGATGGCCAAGGCGAAGGCCGGTGCTCAGGGCACTGGCGGCTGACAGGGGACGCAACATGACCAAAGCACCGGCGGCCAGTGAGAAATTCACCGTCACCTACAGCGCGCCGTTCGAGGCGTCCGGCGTCCCCGCCGGCGTGATCGCGATCGACGCCACGCATCATCTCACGGTCGTCGCGGCCGAACCCGGCTTTGCCGACAAGCTGGACCTCGCCGCCACCATGCTCAACAGCAGCGACGAATTCCTGCTGCGCGACACGCCGCCGCCCGAGGCGTCGCCGCGCGCGCAATACCGGCGTACGGTCGCGCGCGACGCGCCCGATGCGCGTCAGGCGCTGCTGGAGATATTGCAGGACAATTACGGCTTCGCGTTGCAGTCGGCCGCCTGATCGCGCGACGCCGCGGCGGAACAGCCCTTGCCCAGGCTGACGTGGCTATGTTAGTTTTGCTGTCATGTCGCTCACCCCGCCCGCCGCGGACCTGCGCTTCGCCGGCATCATCGCGATGCTGTGCCGCATGGTCGCCGCGCGCATCGCCGGGGGCCGGCTCGCCGGGCCGCTGATCATCCTGATCTGCCGGCGGCTGCGACGGCTGGCGCGGCGCTTTTCCGCCCTCGCCGCGCGGCACGCCGCCGGCCGGCTGCCCGCCCGCCGGCACCCGAGGGGCACGCCCCGCACACCCCGCCCGGCGCGACCTGCCGCGCCCTCGCCGCCGCCGCGCGACCGTGCCTGGCTGATCCGGCTGGTGCCGGAGGCGGCGGCGGGCACCTCGCACCTGCAACTTCTCCTGGCCGAGCCGGAGATGGCGGCGCTGATCGCGGCCGCGCCGCAGACGGGTCGCATCCTGCGCCCGCTCTGCCACATGCTCGGGGTACGCCCGCCCGCCATCCTCGCCTTGCCGCCGCGGCCCGCGCCACGCCGCGCCCGCCTCCGCAAGGCCGACGGCGCCCGGCTACCCTCCGCCACCGCGTCGCCCGCCGCGGCACCCGCGCACCGCGATGCCGCGCCCCCGCCCCCGTGTGCGCCCCGCGCCTGCGGTCCACCCGGCCGGGCAGCCTGACCGCGGGCGCCACGCCGCGCGGACAATGTTCCACATAAGGAACAACTTGGCGTCGTCAGTCGAACGCGTAGGTGAACTCCCCGTCGGCTACGCCGACCTGCACGCGCTCGACCGGCCGCCCCTCCAGCATGCGTTGCAGGAACGCGCCGCTGATCGCCGGCAGCATGGTGTTGGTCAGGATCGCGTCGATCATGCGCCCGCCGCTCTCCGGCTCGGTGCAGCGGCTGGCGATCAGCTTCACCACGTCCTCGTCATAGCCGAACGGCACCTTGTGCCGCTCGCCGATCCGCGCGGCGATGCGGCCGAGTTGCAGGCGGATGATGTCGCTCATCACCGCATCGCTCAGCGGGTAGTACGGAATCACGATCAGCCGTCCGAGCAGCGCGGGGGGAAACACCTTCAGCAGCGGCTGGCGCAACGCCTTCGCCACTTCCTCCGGCTCCGGCGTCAGCTCCGGGTCGCGGCACATCGACATGATGAGGTCGGTGCCGACATTGGAGGTCAGCAGGATCAGCGTGTTCTTGAAATCGATCAGCCGCCCTTCGCCGTCCTCCATCACGCCCTTGTCGAACACCTGAAAGAAGATCTCGTGGACGTCGGAATGCGCCTTCTCCACCTCGTCCAGCAGCACCACCGAATACGGCTTGCGCCGCACCGCCTCGGTCAGCACGCCGCCCTCGCCGTAGCCGACATAGCCGGGCGGCGCGCCTTTCAGGGTGGAGACGGTGTGCGCCTCCTGGAACTCGCTCATGTTGATGGTGATCAGGTTCTGCTCGCCGCCATACAGCGCCTCGGCCAGCGTCAGCGCGGTCTCGGTCTTGCCGACGCCGGACGGCCCGCACAGCATGAACACGCCGATCGGCTTGGACGGGTTGTCGAGACCGGCGCGCGAGGTCTGCACGCGCCGCGCGATCATCTGCAACCCGTGGTCCTGGCCGATCACCCGCTTGCCGAGTGTCGCGGCGAGGTCGAGCACGGCCTGCACCTCGTTCTTCACCATCCGCCCGACCGGGATGCCGGTCCAGTCGCCGACGACGGAGGCCACCGCCTGCTCATCGACGCTGGGCAGGATCAGCGGCGACTCGCCCTGGTGCTCGGCGAGTTGCTGTTGCAGCGCCTTCAGTTCGGCCAGCACCGAAGCGCGGTCCGGGGTGCTGCCGTCGCTGTCCACCGTGCCGGCACCCTCGCGCAGCTTCGCGCGCAAGGCGAGCACCTGATCCACCAGCGCGCGCTCGGTGTTCCAGCGCTCCTCCAGCCCGACCAGCCGCGACTTTTCCTGATCCAGCGCCGCCCGTGCCGACGCCTCGCGCGCGGAGGCATCGATGCCGATGGCGCTCTCGCGGGCGATGATCTCAAGCTCGGTCTCCAGCGCCTGGATGCGCCGGCGGCAGTCATCGACCGCCGGCGGCACCGCATGCTGGCTGACCGCGACGCGGGCGGCGGCGGTGTCGAGCAGGCTGACCGACTTGTCGGGCAACTGCCGCGCGGGGATGTAGCGATGCGACAGCCGCACCGCCGCCTCGATCGCCTCGTCGAGGATCTGCACGCGATGATGCTTCTCCAGCGGTGTCGCGATGCCGCGCATCATCAGGATCGCCTTGACCTCGTCCGGCTCATCGACCTGCACGACCTGGAAGCGCCGCGTCAGCGCCGGGTCCTTCTCGAAATACTTCTTGTATTCGGCCCAGGTGGTCGCGGCGATGGTACGCAGCGTGCCGCGCGCCAGCGCCGGCTTGAGCAGGTTCGCGGCATCGCCGGTCCCCGCCGCGCCACCGGCGCCGATCAGCGTGTGCGCCTCGTCGATGAACAGGATGATCGGCTTGGGGGAGGACTGCACTTCCTCGATCACCTGACGCAGCCGCTGCTCGAACTCGCCCTTCATGCTGGCACCGGCTTGCAGCAGGCCGACATCGAGCACGCGCAGCGACACGTCCTTGAGCATCGGCGGCACGTCGCCCTGCGCGATGCGCAGCGCGAACCCCTCGACCACCGCGGTCTTGCCCACGCCCGCCTCGCCGGTGAGAATCGGGTTGTTCTGACGCCGGCGCATCAGCACATCGACCACCTGCCGGATTTCCTGGTCGCGGCCGACGATCGGGTCGATCTCGCCGTTGCGTGCCCGCTCGGTGAGATCAATGGAGAACTGCTTCAGCGCCTCCTGCTTGCCCATCGCCGCCGGCGCCATCGCGCCACTCGCCTCGCCCGGCGTGCCGACGCGCGAGCCGTCGGAAGCCGCCAGCGCCGCTTCCGGCGAACTGGCCAGGATCTTCTGGAACTCGTCGCTCAGCGTGTCGGGCTTGATGCGCTCGAACTGGCGGCTGATGGCGTTCAGCGCGTTGCGCAGCGTCGGCGTCTTGACCGCGCCGAGGATCAGATGCCCGGTGCGCACCTGGCTCTCGTTGTACATCAGCGTGCCGAACACCCAGCCCCGCTCGACGGCTTCCTCGACCAGCGGCGACAGGTCGGAGATCGCAGTGGCGCCGCGCGGCAGCTTGTCGAGAAACGCAGTGATGTCCGCGGCAAGCCGCGCCGGGTCGAGTTCGAAATGCCGCACCAGCCGGTGCAGGTCGGAATCCTGTGTCTGCAGGATCTGGTGGATCCAGTGCGCCAGCTCGACATACGGGTTGCCGCGCAGCTTGCAGAACACGGTCGCGCCCTCGATCGCGCGGTACGCGACCGGGTTGAGCTTGCCGAACAGGGCGGCACGGCTGATTTCTGTCATGGGACGGTTTCCGTTGTTGCTGCCGGCATCCCGGCGTCTATCGTTCGTGCCATGCTGTCGGCACTTGCATCAAGAAACAAGTCGGCTGCGTCCGTATCGGATCGCCGCCGGCCGACCCAGGTGGTCCAGCCGAGGCGCCCGCTTTTTCCGAGCTGCAACGGCGGCACTTCCTCGCGCCGCAGGATCAGGTTCACGTCCCACAGCAGCGTATCGCCGGCGTAGTTGCGCACGATCGGGATCAGCCGGCGGAAACTGGCCCCGCCCGGCAGCAGCCGCAAGTAATCTGCCTGGCTGAGCGGGCCGAACACGATGCGGAATTTGTGCTGCCGGCTCCAGACCCGCCCGCCCAGCAGCACGGTGCGGCCGAGCGCGGCGGTCTGCGGCGAGGCGCCCAGCCGCGTGCGGTCGGCCGCCGCCATCGGCAGCCAGGCGCCGACGAAGCTCTCGATGCGCACATCCATCTGGAAGAACGCCGACAGGATCGCGGCCAGTCCCTCGGCGTGCCGCGTCTGGCCGGCCAACAGCCCGGCGAAGTGCAGCTTGGTCAGGTCGGGCATGGCGTCGCGGCCGAGCAGCGAAGGCATCCCGAGCCCGACCAGCGCGCCGACATAGAGCGCGAAGCGATCCTCCGCCGGCCGATCGAAGGCGACCGTCGGCCGCATGTCCGCCCAGGCGCGATAGAACAGCGACAGCGCGCGATGATGGAAGATATCGGCGAAACGCTGGAAGCTGGGGTCGCGATGGTTGCGCCGCCGGTCGCGCGCGTATTCGGTCAAATGCAGCGGCAGCGGCCCGTCGGGGCCGAACAGGCCGAAGAAATGCACCAGCAGCCGCGGCATCGCATCGTCCTGCCCGGCCTCCCAGCCGGCCAGCGTTGCCGGGGCGAACTCGACCGAGGGTTCCTGCGCCAGCCGTACCACGTCCTGTGCCGGTCGGCTGGACCGGCCCAGCCGGGGACGGTCCGGATGCGCCGCCTCCAGCCGCCGCAAGGCTGCAAAGAAACTCCACGACCACGGCGCCGCCGCCAGCCGCTCGGCGAACGCCGCGCCCGTCTGGCTCGCGGAGGTCACAACACCGGACGCTGGCCCAGGCGCATCGGCCATCGCATCACCTCGCCCCGTTCCGGGTTGCGCAGCACCGTTTCGGTGAACGCGTTGATCGACACGTATTTGGCGAAGAAACGATCCAGCACGGCGGCGAGCAGGATGCCGCCGGCGCCGCCGAACGGCGCCTCATCGATGGTCAGCGTCAGCTCCAGGCCGCGTCCCACCGCGATCGGGCCGGCGCCGGGAATGCGACGCACGATCGGGCGGCAGGCGATCGACGTCAGCCCCTCAAGCTGCCGCGCCGGCACCGACGTGGAGGAGGGCACATAGAGGCGCAGCAGTTCACGCAGCGCCGCGGCGCCCTGCAGCGCGTCGGTATCGACCAGTGTCAGGTAGTTCAGGCCCAGATGGCTGAGGAAGCGCCAGGCATACTCGCCATCGCCCCGACACGGGCGCGGCGCCGTCGGGCCGACCAGGCAGCGCACGGCGGCGACCGGCGCGCTGATGGCGATGGTGAAATCGGTGTGCTGCTTGCCCACCGGCATGGCCAGCGGCAGGTCGCGGTTGGTGCACAGCAGATCGAGGCCGAGCTGGCGCAGCCCTGGCGGGATCGGCGCCTGATCGCCATCGACCAGCGAGATGAACACCTCATGGCCAAGATAGCTCGATCGCGGCCCCATCCGCCGCGCGCGGCCGGAGAGCTGCCGCGGTTCGCGCCGCAGCATGTAGTAGGCGCGGTGCTCGGGGTTGCGGCTGAGATCGTTGGCCCCATAGAACGGCAGGAACGGCATCGGCGTGCCGCCGTCGGCGGCGTAGCCCTCGACGCCGAGCACGCTGAACACCTCGAAATCCAGCGGACGCATCCGGTCGGGGACGATGTGATGCTCGGCTGCGTGCTCGTTGAGGTTGATGCGGTCGCTGCGCTTGACGAAAAGGTTGGCGGCCGGGGTGGCGAACAGCGCGAACTGGTCGGCGGCAAAGGACGCTGCCAGCGTCGGCTCGCTGCGGTTGAGCAGCAGGATCACCTCCAGCTCGCGCCCCTGGCAGCGCCCGGCCGGACGGTCCAGCTCACCGATCTCGACGAACAGGAACCGCTCCGGCAGCGCATAGTATTCCTGCAGCAGCCGGTAGCCGTCGAAGGATTGCGGGGCGCGCGGCAGCAGCGCCTCCTCCGGCTCGAAGCCGAGCGGGCGCACGGCGCGCGCGCTCAGCCGCTCCTGCCACGGCAACGGCCGCTCCGCGGGGCGGACATAGACGGCGGCGAGATCGCTGAGCAGCTGCTCATACAGCCGCACCCGCGCACCCTCGGGACCGGCGAGAAACAGCGGCAGGCGCGCAAGCGAAAGTTTGGCGAAGGGCAGCTCGCCGGTGCTGCGCAGCCGCATCCGGATCGCCGCCTTGACGCCGCGCTGTTCCGGCAGGCCGAGCGCGGCCACCGCCGCGGGCGAAGCGATGTATTCGGCATCCGCGATCTCGATCGGCAGCAGATGCACCGGATGCGCGGTGCGGAATTCGCAGTTCGTCTGGTCTTCGGTGCCGAGCAGACTGCGCAGTTCGGTGCCGGCGGGCAATACCGCGCCCTGGGCGTTGCTGCGCAGCGTCGCCTCGGGCTGGAACTGTACCACCGCCATCGACGGCGTCGGCGCCAGATAGTGCGGATAGACCATCTGCAGCAGCGACTGCGTGAAGGTCGGGAACTCCGCTTCCATCTTGAGCTGGATGCGCGCGGTCAGGAACGCGAACCCCTCCAGCAACCGTTCGACATAGGGGTCGGCGACCTCGAGACTGCCGAGGCTGAGGCGCGCCGCGATCTTGGGGAACTGGCGCGCGAACTCGCCGCCCATGTCGCGGATATAGGCCAGTTCGGCCTCGTAGAGGCGCAGCAGCCGGGGGTCCATCAGGCGCGCACCGGCGCGTCGGTCACCACCGCCAGCCGCGTCTCCAGCTCGATCGCGGTTTCCAGGAACAGTTGCTGCGGCACCGGCTGCGCCCACAGCTCGCCCTGGATCTCGAACACCAGCGATGCCGTCGGATGGTCGTCAGCCGGTGGGCGCAGCCGCACCACCAGCGTCTCGGGGCGGATGCGCGGCTCGAAGGTACGGATCGCGGCGGCGATTTCGGCCTCCAGCGCACTCAGCCGGTGCGAGGTGCCGATCATGCCGGTGAAGCCGGGGATGCCGAAGTTCAACGTCGATGCGGCGGCAAGCGAGTTCGGGTCAAGTGCCTCGCCGGTGGCGAGGTTGGTGGTGTTGAGCAGCCAGGCAAGGTCGCGCAGCACACCCTGCCGCAACTGCTGCATGCTCAATGTCTGCTGGTCGAGGGTTTCCCGGCGATGCTCCGGCGCGTCATCGGTCAGCCGGTCAAGCAGCGAAGGCTG
Source organism: Pseudomonadota bacterium (assembly GCA_021818505.1). Taxonomy (GTDB): domain Bacteria; phylum Pseudomonadota; class Alphaproteobacteria; order Acetobacterales; family Acetobacteraceae; genus JAFKFJ01. The sequence continues at coordinate 60,876 of JAKADX010000017.1, read as the reverse complement.
CAGCCGCTCGCGTGCGGCAAGCTCGCTCATGGCTCAGGAAGCCGCCTCCGCGGCCGCATCGAACTCGATGCGCCGCACATCCATCAACGGGAATTCGCCGGCATCGGTCGCCAGCATACGCTGGCCGAGTCCGAGGAACCAGCCCTCGCCGCGATCCTGCCACTCGCTGCGCCGCGACAGCGCGAGCGTTGCGTCGTCCTGCGACTCGGAACCCAAATAGCGGGTGGGAATGAAGCCGAACGCCTCGCCACCATTGCTCCAGATGAAATGTGCGGGCATCCACACCTGGTCGCGCAGATCGGCCGGTGCCTCGATGTCGAGCGCCTGCAGCCGGGTGAACGGTACCCAGTAGTATTTACCTTCGACGATCGCCTCCAGCATCGGGCCGAGTCGCGGGTCGGCATCGGCGATCCATTCGAAGGCCTGTCCGTCGATGCGCCCGCTGGCCGATGGCGCCTGCTCGAACGCGGCATCGCGCAGCGCGGCGGACTCGGCCACGCGGCCGGCGGCAAGGCCGCGGTTGGCTTCGATCAGCAGCGACATCCACGGCTCGGGGTTGCCGAAGATCGTCGGCGTGCTGCGCCCGTCGAACACACGCGCCCGCAGCAACTCGCAGCGGATCGTCGCGCGGTAGGTCTGCATCATCGGCAAGGCCAGCGGATCAAGCTCGCCCGCCACCGTCAATTGCGTGACGGCACGGTCCCACTCGCCGAACACGCAGAACAACTGGAACAGGAATGTGCGCAGGCCGCCGTCGCGCGGCGACTTGCGCACTTCCTGCTTCAACTGCTCCAGGGCCGCACGCGGGTCGCCGGACCGGAGCAGTTGTCGCGCGTCCATCGTGATGCTTTCGCTTTTCGGTCGTGCGCGATCGATCAGGAACCGGCGATGACGGTCGTCGGAGTGGCAGCAACGTTCTTCTGCTGGTTCCAGCCGGCAGGGAACACGGTGCCGGGCGTGCCGTTGTTGTTCTGCTGGCAGTACTGCATGATCAGCGCGCCATAGACGAAGGTGATCGTCTCCTTCGGGCTCTCGTCGTCATGCGCGTAGGAGATCGTCTTCACGCCGACCAGCTTGAAGTCGAAGCGCAGGAAGAACATGCCGGACGAGTCCGCGCCCGCGCTCTTGCGCATCCCCAGCGCCACGTCCGCGAATGCCTTGCCGTTGCACGACATCTGGAACATCGTCGGCGAGGCTTTGTCGATCTTGCGCGTGATCGAGAACGGGTTGAACGTGATCTTGCCCGCGCCGATGCCGGTGCTCTGGCTCGACAGGTTGAAGGTCTGCTCAGTGTCGAAGCTGTAGTCCTCGACCTCGAACAATCCCTGGCTGGACTGCGCCGACTGGAAGTCAGCGGCCAGGGTGTCGCCGGTGACAGGCTTGCCCAGGTCCACCTGCGACTCGGCCGGCAGGTACTTGCCGTCGTAGGTCTTGAAGAACATATATGCGTCGATCGCCATGACTCGGTTTCTCCTGTGTGCGGGTGGGGGGCGGGCGCGGCGACGGGGCTACTTCGGCATACGCGAGACGAGCCGGAGCGACACCGTCAGACCCTCAAGCTGGTAATGCGGCTTGAGGAAGAATTTGGCGCTGTAGTAACCGGGATTCTCTTCGTTCTCGGTCACCTCCACCTTGCCTTCGGCGAGCGGATGGGTCGCCTTCCATTCCTCGGTGGAGCTGTCCGGGCTGCCATCGACGTACTGGGTCAGCCAGCCCTGCAGCCACATCTCGAGCTGCGCCTTGGTCATGGTGCTGCCGATCTTGTCGCGCACCATGCATTTCAGATAGTGCGCGAACCGGCAGCTTGCGAACAGGTACGGCAGCCGTGCCGCCAGGTTGGCGTTCGCGGTCGCCGCGGGGTCATCGTATTCCTGCGGCTTCTGCAGCGACTGCGCGCCGATGAACGCGGCGAAGTCCGAGTTCTTCTTGTGGATCAGCGGCATGAAGCCGTTCTTGGCGAGTTCCGCCTCGCGCCGGTCGGCGATCGCGACCTCGGTCGGGCACTGCATCGCCACCCCGCCGTCATCGGTCGGGAAGGTGAAGGTCGGCAGACCCTCCACCGCGCCGCCTGACTCGATGCCGCGAATGCGCGTGGTCCAGCCATAGAGTTTGAACGCGCGGGTGATGTTGGTGCCCATCGCGTAGGCGGCATTGGTCCAGCAGAACTTGGTCGGATCGCTGCCGTCCACGTCCTCCTCGAAATGGAACTCCTCCACCGGCGCGGTCTTTTCCCCATATGGCAGCCGCGAGAGGAAACGCGGCATGCACAGGCCGATATAGCGGCTGTCCTCGCTCTCGCGCAGGCTGCGCCAGGCGGCGTATTCCGGCGTCTGGAAGATCTTGGTCAGGTCGCGCGGGTTGGCCAGCTCGTTCCAGCTGTCCATGCCGAACACGGTCGGCGCCGCGGCGGCGATGAACGGCGTGTGCGACGCTGCCGCGACCTGCGCCATGTCGCCGATCCACTGCACGTCCTGCGGGCTGTGGTCGAAATAGTAGTCGCCCAGCAGCAGCCCGAACGGCTCGCCGCCGAACTGGCCATACTCCTCCTCGTAGATGCGCTTGAAGATCGGGCTCTGGTCCCAGGCCGTGCCGCGGAACTTCTTCAGCGTCTTGCCAACATCCTTCTTGGAGATGTTGAAGACCTTGATCTTGAGGAACTCGTCGGTTTCGGTGTTGTTGACGAGGTAGTGCAGCCCGCGCCAGGCAGATTCGAGCTGCTGGAAGTCCTCATGGTGGATGATCGCGTTGAGCTGTTCGGACAGCTTGCGGTCGATCTCGGCGATCAGCCCCTCGATCGTGCCCAGGCTGTCGGCGGAGATCAGCTGCGTGTTGGCAAGCGCCTGCTGCGCCAGCGTCTGCACCGCCGACTGCACCGCGCTGCGGGCGGTATCGGACTTCGGCTTGAATTCCTTGGTGAGCAGGGATGCGAAGTCGCTCAGCTCCTGCGTGGCGACGCCGGTGGCGGCGGCGGAGGTCTCGGTGCCGGACATGGCTCAGCCCTCCCCGCTCTTATCGGCCGGCTTGGGTGCCGCCGCCAGTGATTGCAGCAGCGCCGGATCGGCCAGTACCTTGTTGATCAGCTCCTCGGCCCCGCTCTTGCCGTCCATGTAGGTCAGCAGGTTCGAAAGCTGGGTGCGTGCCTCCAGCAGCTTGTTCAGCGCATCGACCTTGCGCGCCACGGCGGCGGGCGAGAAGTCGTCCATGCTCTCGAAGGTGATGTCGACCGCGACATTGCCTTCGCCGGTCAGCGTGTTGGGCACGGTGAACGCCACGCGCGGCTTCATCGCCTTCAGCCGGTCGTCGAAATTGTCCACGTCGACCTCAAGGAACTTGCGGTCGGCGACCGGGGGCAGCGGTTCGGTGGGCTTGCCCGACAGGTCGGACATCACGCCGACCACGAAGGGAAGCTGCACCTTCTTCTGCGATCCATAGGTCTCCACGTCGTACTCGATCTGCACGCGCGGCGCCCGGTTGCGGGCGATGAATTTCTGACTGCTCGCTTTGGCCACGGCCTTGCCTCGCTACCGTCTGGGGTTGATGCTGCGTTTCGCACGATGCCGGCCAGGGTGGCGGTGACCCTGGTCACACATCACGGCGACCGACGATGTTTTCTGCCTGCGAAAGCCCATCTGGGGCCAGTTCGCGCAGAATGTCGAGAAAATCCTTCTCCGCCAGCGCCCGCGCCCGCTCGATCAGCAGCGGCAACGGGCTCGACGGCTCGTAACGCTGATAGTAGCGGACGACGAGTTCCAGCAGCCGCACGGCATCGGCGCGAGTCGTCACTTCGGTCAGCGACGCCGCACTGACGCCGCCGCGCCGCGCCGGAGCAGCGGCGACGCTCGCTTCCTCGGCCGGCGCCCCGCCCGTGTCGTCCGCCGCGGCAGACTCGTCCTGCGCCTCCTCCGGCGCGGCCGCATCGAAATCGGCGAAGCGGTCGATGGTGCGGACGATGTCGTTGAGCTGCTTGGTCAGGTCGGTGAAGTCCGGCCCGCTGCCGCTGCCGCTGCGCTCATCGAACGTCGCGGGAATCGCCTTGGCCGCCGCGACCGCCTGTGCCGCCGCCTCGCGCAGCGCGGTCAGCCGCGCCGGATCGGATTCGCGGAACGCCGCGCGGATCGCGGACTCGCTTGGCTTCTCGGTGTCCGGATCCGGCTCCATCGCGCCGGTGGCGATCGCCACGTCGCGCCAGGAAAACTGCGCCATCCGCGGCGAGCCGGCCAGCGGCAGGGTGCGCAGCTTCTTCAGCACCAGCGCCGGATGGCCGAACCGCAGCAGCGCGTTGGCCCGCAGCGTCGGGTCGTTGTCCTCCTCGGGGTCGAGTTGCGGATGGATGCCGTCCCAGCGCGCCTCCAGCAACTCGCGCGTCAGCGTCAGAACTTCGGCGAACGCCGGCAGCCCCTCCAGTTGCAGGCGCGCCACCGCCAGATGCGCCAGCACGCGCAGGTCGCGCGTGCGCTCCAGCAACGCGCTCGCCTGCGCCGCGACGTCCTTCCAGTCAGGCTCCTCGGCGGGGATGACGGTGTTGCCGTATTGCTGCTCGGGCTTGCCCTGCGCGGCACGTTCCAGCGCCCCGAAATCAGGGTCGAATTCCAGATTAGGGCCGGACGGCTCGTCGTCGGAGACGGGGGCCAGCAATGCGCTCGCATCGAAAGGCATGTCAGGGGCGCCAGGCCCACCTGACGACGCGCCGCGACCGCGGGCCTGACCTCATGACATCAGCACGCGAGCACGGTTCCGCCACCATTCGATCCTGTTCACAATTGGACGCCGGAACACATCTTCGCGTACTGAATCCGAAATGTCCAGGAAATCGAGCCTTCTGCGCACACGAACACGATGCACCGGCACGCCCCAGCCTAGGCGGCGCGGATCACCACCTTGCCGACATGGCCCGCCGCTTGCAGATGGCGGTATGCCTCCCGCGCCTGGGCGAAGGCAAACACCTTGTCGATCTGCGGGCGGATGCGGTGATGCGTGATCGCGCGGTTCATTGCGGCGAACATCTCCCGCGAGCCGACGAAGATGCCGCGCAGGACGATGTTGCGGCGCATGATCGGCGCCGGGTCGATCTGGCCACCCGTCAGAACACCGATCAGCGCCACCTGCCCGCCGATCCGCGCCGCGGCGATCGAGCGCGGCAGCGTGCCGGCGCCGCCGACTTCCACCACGTAATCGGCGCCGCGCCCGCCGGTCAGCGCGCGCACCGCCTCCTGCCAGTCCGGCGTGTCGCGATAGTTGATGCCGTCGGCCGCACCCAGCGCGCGCAGCCGCGCCAGCTTGGCGTCGCTGGACGAGGTCGCGATCACGCGCGCCCCGGCGGCGTGTGCGAACTGCAGCGCGAACACCGACACCCCGCCGCTGCCCAGCACCAGCACCGTCTCCCCCGGACGCAGCGCGCGGGCGCCGAACAGTGCGTTCCACGCGGTGACGGCGGCGCAGGGCAGCGTCGCCGCCTCCTCGAAGGACAGGTGGTCGGGGATGTGCACCAGGTCCTCCTGGTCCACCAGCACGTAGTCCGCCAGCACGCCGTCGATGCCGCCGCCGAGCGCGCGCTGACGCGCCTCCGCAATCACCTCGCCGCCGAGCCAGCCCTGCATGAAGGTCGGACAGATCCGGTCGCCCGGCCGGGCACGCCGCACGTCGGGGCCGACCGCAACCACCTCGCCGGCTCCGTCCGACAGCGGGATCAGTCCGGGCTTGGTGCCGCCGACGCCGTAGCGGCCGGTCGCCACCATCAGGTCGCGGTAGTTCAGCGACCAGGCGCGCATCCGCAGCTTCACCTGGCCGCGCTGCGGCTCCGGCTCGGGCGCCTCCGCGAGCGTCAGGTCGTCGATGCCCTCGGCTTTCGGCAGGTGATAGAATTGCACAGGGCCCTCCTGTCGGTTTCGGTGGCGTGACGCTTGAGTTGCGGGTCGCGGCTCCGGTAACGCCGGATCGTTGCGCGCGCGGCGGATCGTCCGTCGCGACCGGCCCGAAGATGGCGAGCCGCGCCGGAGAATGCCATCGTGACGCCTCCTCGGTCGCTGCGAAAGGTGCGGGTTGCGGTCGCTCGCGTCAGGCCCGCCCGCGCAGCGTGCCCGCGGCCAGCAGCAACCTGACCCAGTCGCGCACGAAGTGCTGCGCCAGACAGGTCGAATACGACTCAGGCTACTACCCATTCGACCGAGCGCGGCTGGCGGCTCGGTCCGAGGATCAGCCATGCGAGGGCGGATGGCGAGCGGGTAGACCAGCAACAGCAAGCGCATCACAAACAGATCGACCGCAACATACCACCAGCCCGGCAGCCGATCCGCGACATCGCCGGGCGGCGGCACATCCAGGCGAAAACGATACAAGAGCCCCACCAGGCGGCGACGCGGATCGCGGTGACACCGCGGATGCGCTCGACGGGAGGACGGAGGTGTGGTTCGCGCACGCTTGCCAGCAGGGCGGGGACAGGCGAGAGTGGGCGAGCCGACACGGGCACGCAACGGCGGGCTGCATACAACCGCCGGGAGCCGCAGCGACAGGTGAGGGGACTCGTCCCTTGGATGCGACGACACCCAGCACGCAGGATCGGCCTGAACTGGCGACGGCGCCGGAGCTGTGCGTCGTCGTCCCGGTGCTGAACGAGCGCGACAACATCGCCCCGCTGGTCGATCGGTTGCGCGCGGTGCTGGCCGGCATCGCGTGGGAAGTGATCTTCGTTGATGACGACTCGACCGACGGCACGCGCGAGGCGGTGGCGGCGATCGGGCGGCAGGATGCGCGGGTGCGGTTGCTGCACCGCATCGGCCGGCGTGGCCTGTCCTCCGCCTTCATCGAGGGCGCACAGGCCAGCCTTGCCCCCTTCGTCGCCGCGATGGACGGGGACCTTCAGCACGACGAGGCACTGCTGCCGCGCATGTTCGCCGCATTGCGCGATGACGGCTATGAGGTCGCGGTCGGCAGCCGCTATGTCGCCGGTGGCGGCATCGGCGCCTGGGGCCGCACGCGCGCCGGCATGTCCGACATCGCGACGCGGCTGAGCCGGCTGATCCTGCGCGCCCCGGTGACCGACCCGATGAGCGGCTTCTTCATGGTCCGGCGCGGCACACTTGACGCCGCCGTACGCGGGCTGTCGGCGATGGGCTTCAAGATCCTGCTGGACCTGCTGGCCTCGCTGCCCGCGCCGCCGAAGCTGATCGAGCTGCCCTATGAGTTCCGCACTCGCGTGGCCGGCGAGAGCAAGCTCGATGCCGGCGTGCTGCGCGACTACCTGCTGCTGTTGATCGACAAGCTGGTCGGCCATGTCGTGCCGGTGCGATTCGTGCTGTTCGCGGGTGTCGGCGTGCTCGGCATCGCAGCGCATCTGGTGATGCTGCGGCTGGCGTTGTTTGTCGTGAATTTCGAGCAGGCGCAGACCTTCGCCACCGCGGTCGCGATCATCGCCAACTACACCCTGAACAACCTGTTCACCTTCCGCGACCGCCGGCTGCGTGGCCGGCGGCTGGTGATCGGGTTGATCACCTTCTCGGCGATCTGCAGCGTCGGCGCGGTGGCCAATGTCGGCGCCGCCGAATTCCTGTTCGGCCAGCGCCACGCCGCCTGGTGGTTCGCCGGCGCCGCCGGGGCGGTGATGAGTCTGGTGTGGAACTACGCAGTGAGTTCGGTGATCACCTGGCGGAAGTAACCACCAGGCACCACCCCGCTCCGGGCCTGCCGATTCGGTCAGCGGGGCAAAACACGGCCGCCCCGAAAATGGGGCAGCATCCGCTTCCGAAATGTGCGATACCGTCCGAAACTATGCTCGCCGCGGCTGAAACGTCGGGTGGCCAGGGGAGACGGAGGGGAATCGAGATGCCGTTCGATCGCGCCGGGGCGCCGCGCCGTCGCCTGCTGCCGCTGCTCGCGGTGCTCGCCGTCGCGTCCTGCGCCAAGCCGCCGCCTTCGGCCTATGTCTCCGCCACTGCCGCCGGCCGCGCCGCCTCGGCAGCGGCAATCGGCAAGAACGCGGTGGGCGAGACCTGCACCATCCAATCCTCGGGCGACGCCGCCGACATCTATTGCGGCACCTGGCAGCAACCTTCCGCCCGCGTGCGCGAGGGCGAGGGCGCCGCGGCGTCCGATCTTGCCACCATCGCCACCGCCAGCCCCTGGCGCGCCGGCATCGAGCAGCGTTACGCCTGCGAGAAGCCCGCCGCCACCACCATCCTCGACAGCCGCCCGGCGGAGTTGCTGAACTGCACGCAGCGCCGCGGCGGCTGGCCGCATGTGGCCCTCGTCGCGCTCGTCAACGGCCGCGTCTGGTACGCCGACGGCGTGCTGCCGGCCGCGACGGTGATGGAGCGCGCCATCGGCGTGCGTGCCGGCCTGTTGCGCGCCGATGCCGAACCGGCGAGTTCCGCCGCCGACGCGCTGCTCGCCCAGCGGCTCGCCGCGCAGTCGGTCAGCTCGGGCGATATCGGCCAGTTCGACACGCTGATGGCCGCCGGCACGCGCGCCAACCTCGCCGGCAACCCCGCCGCCGCGGAGGCCGCGTTCCGCGCGGCTCTGGCGCTGCAACAGAAGGCGCTCGGCGCCGACAATCCCAACACCGCTTCCGTGGTGATGACGCTGGCGCTGCAACTCTCCGATGAGGGACGGTATGCCGAGGCGGCAGCGCTGTTCGCTCGCGCTGAGCGGCTGGTGCCACGCTCGGCCGATCCGATCGCGCGGGCGCGGCTGCTGCATTACCGCGCACTGGACGCGGTCAACCATGGCGACACCAAGTCGGCGCTGGCGCTGCTGCAGCAGGCGGCCGGGGCCTATGCGGCGCTGGTGCCGCCCGGTGCCATGCACTCGGCCGCGTCAGGCGCCGGCGGCAGCGCCTTCGCCCGGCCCGGCGCCTCGCTGGTGTCCAACCAGGACCTGCTGACCGACCCGGGAGCGCAAGCGGCGCTGCTCGGGCTGATTGAAGTGCAGCGCAACCAGGCGCTGCTGCTGCGCGACGAGGGCAAGTTCGCCGACAGCCGTATCGTGCTCGACCGCGCCACCGGCATCGCCGAGGCAAACGGTCTGGTGCGGCCGATCCTGGCGGCGCGGCTGTTCCGCACCGCCGGCGTCACCTATGCCGCGGCCGGCGACCCGGCGCTCGCCTTGCGCGAACTCGACGCGGCGACGCGCGATTTCGATCGTGCGCTGCCACAATCGAAATCACTCGCCGATACCGACCTGCTGCGCGCCGGCGAACTCGCGCGCAGCGGCCGGCAGGGCCAGGCGCTGCCGCTGTGTCAGCGCGCCGTGGCGACGCTGGTGTCGCTGAAGGCCGGCACCACGTCCGCGCTGATCGAACCCTGCCTGGATGCCTTCGGCGCCGCCGCCGCTTCTGGCGATGACGCGCACCGCCAGAAGCTGCTGACCGAAATGTTCGCCGCCGCCCAGCTCGCCCAGGGCGGCATCACCAGCCAGCAGATCGCGCAGGCGACGGCTCGTTTGCAGGAGGGTGCGCGCGACCCGCGCGTGGGCGAGGCGATCCGGCGTAACCAGGACGCCAAGGCGGCCTTGCAGGCGCTGTATCGCCAGCGCGACGAGATGGCCGCGAGCGCGCAAGGCGCGGCGCCGACCGCGGAGGCGGCGGCGCTCGACGCCAAGATCAAGGAGGCGCAGGCCGCCTACGACGACAGCGACGCGGCGTTGCAGGCGGCCTCGCCCAATCTCGGCCAGTTGTTGCAGGCGGTCGTGCCCGCCTCGGCCGTGCTCGCCGGCCTCTATCCACACGAAGCCCTGGCGGAGATCGCGCTCGGCCCGCATGACGGCTGGACGCTGGTGCTGCATGGCGGGCGCATCGACGCCGGCCGCATCCCGCTCGGCTACGCGAAGATCGTCGAGCTGGTGGGCAAGGTCCGCGCCGGCATCGAGCTGACCGACACGCTGCCGACCTTCGATGTCGCCGATTCGCGCGCGCTCTATGACGCGACGCTGGCGCCGGTCGCCGCGTCACTGAAGGACGTGACGCGGCTTTCGGTGGCCCCCGCCGGCCCGCTGCTGGCGCTGCCGTTCGAGGTGCTGCTGACCGGTCCGGCCGACGCGGCGCACCTGGCCAAGGCGCCGTGGCTCGCGCGCCGCTTCACGCTGGTGCATGTGCCGGCGCCGAGCAACTTCGTCAGCCTGCGCAAGTCGGCCGGCACCTCGCACGCCGACCGGCCGTGGTTCGGCTTCGGCGATTTCGTGCCGGTCACGCTGCCGCAGGCCGAACGCAGCTTCCCCGGCGCCTCCTGCGGCGACAGCGCGCAGCTTCTGGCCGGCCTGCCGCGCCTGCCTTATGCGCAGCGCGAGCTGCAGGCCGCGCAGGCACTGCTCGGCGGCAGCCCGACCGACGAGCTGGTCGGCCCGGCCTTCACCGTGCCGGCGGTGATGCAGGCGCATCTGAAGCAATACCGGGTGCTGCATTTCGCCGCCCACGCGCTGCTGCCGGCGGAGTTGCGCTGCCAGAGCCAGCCGGCGATCGTCACCTCCGCCCCCGCCGGCGCCACGGATGCCAGCAACGCGCTGCTCACCGCCGCCGACGTGACGGGCCTCGATCTGGACGCGGAGCTGGTGATCCTGTCGGCCTGCAATTCCGGCGGGCCGGGCGGCAGCACGGCCGGCGAAAGCCTGTCGGGGCTGGCGCGCGCCTTCTTCTTCGCGGGCGCCCGCACGCTGCTGGTCACGCACTGGTCGGTCAACGATCAGGTCGCCGCCTATCTGGTGGCCGGCACGCTGCAACGGATGCGCGCCGACCCGTCGATGGGCGCGGCGGCGGCGCTGCGGTCAGCACAGCTCAGCCTGCTCGACGGCGCCGGCACTACTTTCCCGGCGGAAGTTGCGCATCCGTTCTTCTGGGCGCCCTTCGCGGCGATCGGCGACGGCGGCGGAGGGGCGCGCGGCAATACGCCCGCGCAACAGGCTTCGCTCTCGCCGCAGGCGGGACTATAAGGCGGGGATGCCGATGGACGCGCCTCAGACGCTGGGGAAATACGAGATTCGCGGCACGCTCGGGCGTGGCGCGATGGGTGTCGTGTATGATGGCTGGGACCCGCAGATCGCGCGACGCGTCGCGATCAAGACAGTGCAGGTGCCGGCCAACCCCGACCCCGACACCGCCGAGGAGATCGCCCGCTTCAAGCGCGAGGCGCAGGCCGCGGGCCGCCTGACGCATCCCAACATCGTCGGCGTGTACGATTACGGGGAAACCGGCGACATCGCCTATATCGTCATGGAATTTGTCGAAGGGCCGTCGCTGAAAGGCCTGCTCGACAAGCAGGAACGCTTCGACGTCCCGGCGCTGCGGCGGGTCATGGACGGCCTGTTGGCCGGCCTGCAGTTCAGCCACGAGCGCGGCGTGGTGCATCGCGACATCAAGCCCGCCAACGTCATGCTGACCAAGGAAGGGCAGCCGAAGATCGCCGATTTCGGCATCGCGCGCATCGAAATGAGCAGCATGACGCAGGCGGGCACCATGCTGGGCACGCCCGCCTACATGTCGCCCGAGCAGTTCATGGGCCAGGTCGTCGATGCCCGCACCGACGTCTATTCCGCCGGCGTGCTGCTCTATCAGTTGCTGACTGGCGAACGCCCGTTCGACGGCGGCCTGACGGCGATCATGCACAAGGTGCTGAACACCGAGCCGCCGCCGCCCTCGACGCTGGCGGTGACCGCGCCGGCGGCGCTGGACGCCGTGGTGCGCAAGGCAATGGCCAAGCGGCCCGACGACCGGTACCCCTCCGCCGCCGCCTTCGCCGAGGCAATCCGCGGCGCGCTCGACGCGCCGGCCGGCACCACCGCGCCGCTCGATGCGGAGGCAACGCTGATCGGCAGCGCCCCGGCCCGCGCGGCCGACCCGCCGGCTCCCGCTGCCCGCCCCGCACCTGCCCCGCCGTCGGCCGCGGCGGCCGTACCGGCCAGGTCGTCGGGATCGCGCGCGCCGCTGCTGGCCGGCGTTGCGGTGGTGGCGCTGCTGGTGCTTGGCGGGGGCGGCTGGTTCCTGTTGCGCCCCGCCGCGCCACCGGCGCCGGTGGAGACCGCCACCGTACGGCCCGCACCGGCCACACCGCAGGGCACGCCGCAGCCGACACCTCAGGCCGACACGCCGGCCGCCGGACCGGCTGGCACGGCGCCCACTCCGCCAACAGCGCCGACTCCCGCAGCCGAGGCAGCCGCGACCCAGCAACCGGGCGCGCAGCCTTCGCCTGCCGGGCCCGTGGCGACCGCCAGTGCCGCCGCGGCACCAGCCACCGCACCGACGGCACCGGCGCCCGCGCCGCAGGAGCAACCGGCCGCGCCGTTGCCAGCGCAGCCCTCTCCGCCACAGGTGCAGTCGACCCCGCTGGCGCAAACCGCTCCCGCCCAGGCGGAACCGGCCGCCCCTGCCCCGGCGCAACCGCCACCGCCGGCACAGATACAACCTCCCCCGGTGGCGCAGGTACAACCCACCCCGCTCGCCCAGACGCCGCCCGCACCACAGCAGCCCGCGCCGCAGCAACCCGCGCCGGCGCCCGCGCAGGCACCCACGCCCGCTGCCGACGCGACGCCGGCCGTACCGATCCCGGCGCAGCCGCAGCCGCAGCCGCCGGCGCAGACGGCCGCACCAGCCGCACCGGCGCCGCAGCAAGTGGCGATGGCCGGGCTGGCGCCGCTGCGGCAGATGTTGGCGGGGGCACGCTGCTCGCTGGCCGATGCCGCGGTGCAGGACAGCGGCACGCTGACGGTCTCGGGTGTCGTCGGGCGCACCGAGGCAGCGGCGCTGCGCACGCGCGCCGCAGGGTCGGACGCCGGCGCGGCGCTTGACTGGCACGTGCAGGGCATCGACCCGGTGTTCTGCAACGCGCTCGACCTGCTACGCCCGGTCGCGCTCGCCCCCGGCGGACTGACCGCCACGCTGTCCGGCGGGCGCACTGCGCTGCACGACGGCGAGCGGATCCGCCCGCGCATCACCATGCCGGACTTCGCCGGCGAACTGCGCGTGGACTATCTCGGGCATGACGGGTCGGTCGTGCATCTCTATCCAACCGTCGCGGACCCGGCGCAGAAAGTGGCGGCCCAGCCGGCGCGCCGGTTCGCGGCGGGCGAGCGGCTGGCGCTGGGCGACAGCGGACCCGGCAAACCGATCTGGGAGGTCGGGCCGCCCTACGGCACCGACATGATCATCGCCATCGCCTCCTCGGCACCGCTGCTGCGGCAGATGCCGGCACAGAATGCCGAGGACAATGCCGGCGCCTATCTGCGCGAGCTGGCCGCCGCGATCGCCGCGGCGCGGCAGGCGGGAACGCGGTTGGCGGGCACGCTGCTGCTGGTGGACACGCTCGCGAAGTAGCCCGCGGCCGCCGGCGGGGGGATCAGCGCAGGGTCGGCAGGTCCGCCGCCAGTGCGTCGTGCAGCCAGCCCGCCGGCATTCCGCGCAGGAACGCGACGGCGAGTTCCTGTCGCCGCGCCGCGGTCATGCCGAGATTCGCCGCCTGACAGAAACGCGGGTCCGGAGTGAACAGCAGATAGGCCTGTGCCTCGTTGTACATCAGCTCCTCATCCGCCGTGTCGTAGCCCTCGGAGCCGAGGAATTTGCGCACGGCGGTGCGTTCACCCTCGGTCAGCGCCGTCAGCCAGAACTGGCGCACATAGGCGGCATAGGCGGGATCGCTGAAGAACATTCCGTGCGACAGCTCGTGATGCAGGATGGTGGCGCGCGCGGCGGCGTCGAGGGCCGCGACTTCCTCCTGCGGCGCGCGGGGAATGGTGATCAGCCCGGCTTGGACGCCGGGCGCGAACCAGCCGAGCTCGCCGAGCAGGGCCCGCAGCCTCTCCTCCTCGGGATTGAGGGCGACATGCTCGGCATCGGCCAGCGCGAAGAAACGCACCAGAGCGCCGGCGCTGTAGTCATGGCCGAAATAGTACGTATCGGGCGTGTCGCCGCTGGCCATGATGGCGGCGGCGAGTTCGGCATCGTTCAGCACCCGGTCGCGCGGCAGCCCGCCCTTCTCCACCAGAGCGGCGACCCGGTTCAGCATCTGGCCCTGCTGGTGCAGGGTCGGGAAATCGAGAACGACGATGCGGGGATCGGGGGCGAAGCGGAACACCGTCAGTGTGGTCGCGAGATGGTCGCGGATCGCGGCCTCGGCGGCAGTGACGATCGGGAAGGGCGCCGGCGGCGGCGCGACGACTTTGGGCGCCGTGACCGGCGGCGCAGTGGCCGGAGGCGCGACGACCTGCGGCGGCGCCGGCCGCACCGTCGGCGGGGCGATGTGGGATGGCGGCGGCGGGGCAACGGGACGCAGCCACAGCCCCCACACGGCCGCCAGTAGCACGACGGCCACGGCGACCGCCGCGCCGCCCCACAGCCACGGCCCGCGCCGACCAGGCGGGGGCGGTGGCGGCGGGCGGCGCATCACCACGGTGGCGTCGTCGTCCCGCATGGATGGCCGCCCTGGCATTGCGTCGGCTCAGGTCAGGCGCCCAGATTGACCACCTTCACGCGGCGGTTCTGCGCGTTGGCCGTCTGCGGCGGCGTCGGCACGGCCAGCCCTTCCTCGCCCATTCCGACGGATTGCAGCCGGGCGGCGGTGACGCCGAAATGCTGTTCCAGATACTGCGACACCGCGTCGGCGCGGCGCTGCGACAGCGCCTTGTTCGCGTCCGGCGTGCCGACCGTATCGGTATGCCCTTCGATGCGGAAGCGGTACTGGGCGAGATCCTTGCTGGCCAGTGCCGCGCCGAGCTGATCGAGCGTCTTGCGGGCCTGCGGCGTGAGATCGGCCGAACCTGTGGCGAATTCCACCGTCAGGCTGACCGAGGGGCCGGCGGAGTCGGCAGCCTGCGGGGCGGATTGCGGCGTCGCGGCGGTTGCCGCGCCGTTGGGGTTGGCAAGCCGGATGCCGCGGGTGTGGCCATTGAGCAGGTTGCCGCTGGGCTTGAGTGACTGGATGATCTGGTCGGCCGACGGTGCGTTCTGCGCCGAGGCCGGCGCAGCGGGCAGCACGAGCGGGGCGGCGAGCAGGGAAGCGGCGAGGACGTGCTCGGCGATGGAACGCATGACGAAACCTCCTGGAGCAGCGCGGCGGCGACCGCCGGCCATGACGCGGGCGGATCCGGCCCGGGCCCGTATCATACCCCGGCGCTTGCTTTCCGTCAGCTTATCTTGTCACCCGGCTGACCCTGTCATCCGGCGTCCTGATTGACCACCTTCACGCGGCGGTTCTGCGCGTTCGCGGTCTGCGGCGGTGTCGGCACGGCCAGCCCTTCCTCGCCCATGCCAACCGCTTGCAGGCGGTCAGCGGTGATGCCGAAATGCTGCCGCAGATACGTCGCGACCGCGTCGGCGCGGCGCTGGGACAGCGCCTTGTTCTCCTCCGGCGTGCCGACCGTGTCGGTGTGGCCCTCAATGCGGAAATGGTACTGCGCGAGGTCCTGACTGGTCAGCGCCCGGCCGAGCTGATCGAGGACACTCCGCGCTTGCCCCGTCAGCGTTGCCGAGCCGGTGGCGAACTGCACGTTCAGGCTGACCGACGGGCCGCTTGCCGTCGCTTCCTTGGGATTGGCGAGACGGATGCCGCGCGTGGCATCCTTCAAGCCCGTGCCGGTCGGCTTCAGCGACTGGATGATCTGGTCCGCCGACGGGCTGCTTTGCGCGGATGCCGGGGCGGCCAGAACGATCGCGAGCGACGCGGCAAGCAGGACGGCGATGACGGAGCGCATGGCGTGACCTCCTGGTACGGCGGCGGACCGGGACATAACTTGGCCGGATCGTAACAGACTCGCGGCGGTTCGCCATCGGCGAATGCAACCGGCCAAGATTCGGGAGGCAAGGCACGGCAAACGCGGCTGGCGCCGAGTCTTGCGATGGTGGCGGGAACTCCGCAGACTCGCGGCCGGGCCGACGATCCGAAGGAACCCCGAACATGGCGTTCATCAAGCCGAGGTTTCCCGGCACGCCGAAGAATTCGGAATGCGCCAGGAACATCATCACCGACCCGGCCACGGGCAAGACCGGCAATTACGTTGATGCGCTGGTCGGTGATGCCCGCCAGCTGCTCGACAAACCGGCGCAATTCGAGGGGAACTGATCGGACAAGGAAGCGGTGTGTCCGTGCGGACTTGGCGAGCCACCGGCCGCTGCGTTACGGTTCCGCCGCGAGTCGCCAGGAGGGGCGTGGTTTGGATGATCGGTCCGCACGCGGCGCCGTCGGCCTGTTCGGCAAACTGCCGGCACGCGGCGATTTCGTGCGCGCCGGGCTGCCCGGCGATTTCGTCGCCGCCTGGGACGGCTGGCTGCAGCACGTGATCGCGGACAGCCGCGCACGCATGGGCGCGGACTGGCTGCCCGCGTTCCTGGAGGCGCCGGTGTGGCGCTTCGCGCTCGCCCCCGGCCTGTGCGGCGCCGCCGCGGCCAGCGGGCTGTGGTTGCCCAGCGTCGATCGCGTCGGCCGCTATTTCCCGCTGACTCTCGCCGCGATGCTGCCGATGGCCGCCGCCGATTGGCTGGATGCAGCCGAGGCGGCCGGGCGTGCGGCGCTGGAGACGGACGCGACGCCGGAGGAGGTGCTGCGGCGCCTGCCGGGGGTGGCGGCGGCGCCCGGCGCGGTGGCGCCCGCAGGCAGCCTGTGGTGGACCGCGGGCGGGCCGCGGGTAGCGGCGGGGCGACTCGCGCTGCCCGGAATGCCCGACGCCGATGCGTTCGTCACCATGCTGAGCACACAGTCGGCTGAGACAGCGGAGGCAGGGACATGACGGCGCTGCGTTCCTGGTCGGCGACCCATCCGGGCGCGCGCCGCCCGAACAACGAGGATGCGTTCATCGACCGGCCCGATCTGGGCGTCTGGGCGGTGGCCGACGGCGCCGGCGGGCACGACGCCGGCGAAGTCGCCTCCAAGATGATCGTCGACGCGCTGGACGGCATCCCGCCCGACCTGCCGGCGGCGGATACGCTGAACGAGATCCGCAGCCGCATCGCCGTGGTGCATGACGCGCTGGTGGCGGAGGCGACACGTCGCGGGCCGGACGTGATCATTGCCTCGACCGCCGTGGTGCTGTGCGTGCGCGGGACGCATTTCGCCTGTCTGTGGGCCGGCGATTCGCGCGCCTACCGGTTGAGCGACGGCGTGCTGGAACAGGTGACACACGACCACAGCCTGGTGCAGGAACTGGTCGATGCCGGCCAGATCGAAGCCTCCGCCGCCGAAAGTCACCCGCACGCCAACATCGTCACCCGCGCGGTGGGCGCCGCCGACGCGCCCTTCGCGCTCGACAAGGTGAGCGACGTGCTGCGCCCCGGCGAGCGGCTGCTGCTGTGCACCGACGGGCTGACCAAGTCAGTGCCGGAGACCGCCATCGCCGCGCTGCTGCGGCTGGACGACCCGGCGGAGGAACTGATCGCGGCGGCCCTGGAACGCGAGGCGCGCGACAACGTCACCGTCGTGGTGGTCGAGGTGCCGGCCTGACGCTCCTCACTTGCCGCGCCGCGCGGATGTGACAGCGCCGGAAAACGCGCCTAGCATTGCGTGGCTCGACGGAGGGCACGGTCATGGGGCGCTATCGCGGCAATCCGGCGGCGATCCGCGCGCTGGTGCGCGACGATGCCGTACATCGCGACGTCTATGTCGATCCCGAGATTTTCGCGCTCGAGATGGAGACGCTGTGGCGCCGCGCCTGGATCTATGTCGGCCACGAAAGCCAGGTGCCGCAGGCCGGCGATTTCTACGCCTGCACGATCGGCACCGAACCGGTGGTGATGGTGCGGCACACGGACGGCAGCGTGCGCGTGCTGCGCAACCGCTGTGCGCACAAGGGTGCCAAGCTGGTCAACGCCACCTCCGGCTCGGTCGGCCGCTTCTTCCGCTGTCCGTATCACGCCTGGAGCTATCGCACCGATGGCAGCCTCGCGGCGGTGCCGCTGGCAGAAGGCTACGACCGCGCGCGCTTCGAGGGTTGCGAGGCCGCGCGCGGCATGGCGCCGGTGACCGCCGAAACCTATCGCGGCTTCGTGTTCGCGAGACTCGCTGATGATGGGCCAGGATTTGGAGACTATTTCGGCGGGTCGCTGTCCTCGATCGACTACATGGTCGATCGTTCCCCGAGCGGGACGATGATGGTCGCCGGCGGCGTGCTGCGCTACCTGCACGACTGCAACTGGAAGATGTTCGTCGAGAATCTCAACGACACGATGCACCCGATGGCGGCGCACGCGTCGTCGGCGGGCACCGCGAAGCGGCTGTGGGCGGGGCAGCCGGCCGATGCGGTCAAGCCGATGGCGATCGAGCAACTGGTGCCGTTCGCCGAAGGCTACGACTTCTTCGACCGCATGGGCGTGCGCGTGTTCGCCAACGGACATTCCTATTCCGGGGTGCATTTCTCGATCCATTCATCCTATGCTGCGGTGCCGGAGTACGAGGCGGCGATGCTGGCCGCGCACGGCGCGGCGCGCGCCAAGGACATCCTCGGCACGGTGCGGCACAACACGGTTTACTATCCTTCGCTCACCATCAAGGGCGCGATCCAGACCATCCGCGTGGTGCGGCCCATCGCGGCGGACCGCACGCTGATCGAGAGCTGGTCGTTCCGGCTCGCCGACGCGCCGCCGGTCTTCTTCCGCCGCAACGTCACCTATAACCGCCTCATCAACTCGCCGATGTCGGTGGTCGGGCATGACGACCAGACCTGCTACCGGCTGATGCAGGAAGGGCTGGCGGCCGGCGGCAACGAATGGGTGAACCTGCAACGCGATTTGCGCGACGACGAGGCGGGGGCGAGTGACCTGACGGTGAACGGCACCAGCGAGATTTCCATGCGCAACCAGTTCCGCGCCTGGGTAAGCCACATGACGGCAGGCGCACCATGAGCGACGCCGAGATCGCGCGCTTTCTCTATCGCGAGGCGCGTCTGCTCGACGAGCAGCGCTGGGACGAATGGCTTGGGCTGTTCGCCGAGGATGGCCGCTACTGGGTGCCGCTGGCACGGGGACAGGTGGATGGGATCGAGCACACCTCGCTCGCCGACGAGGACATGCTGCTGCTGAAGCTGCGCGTCGAGCGGTTGAAGGCCGGCGCGCCATCGCTGCAACCGATGAGCTTTTCGCAGCACGTGCTGCAGGCGCCGGAGGTCGCGCAGGAAGCGGGCGATACGTGGGCGACGCGCACGCCGTTCTGCTACGCTGAGCTGCGCGGCGATGCGATGCTGTGGCTGGCGGGGACGGCGGAGCATCATCTGGTGCGCGCCGGAGACGGGCTGAAAATCCAACTCAAGCGCGTCA
Organism: Pseudomonadota bacterium; assembly: GCA_021818505.1. Lineage (GTDB taxonomy): Bacteria > Pseudomonadota > Alphaproteobacteria > Acetobacterales > Acetobacteraceae > JAFKFJ01. Next base: position 41,663 of record JAKADX010000017.1, on the reverse strand, counting down.
ACCTGCTGAACTGCGACGCGGCGCTGCCGTCGATCCAGTTGTTCCTGTAGTGCGCGACTGGCGCGACATCGTCGCCGCCGTGCCGGTCACGGTGCCCTATGTGCGCCGGTCGGAGCATCCGGCCGCGTGGTTCCTGGCGCGCGCCCTGGCGGCGCTGGTGCAGGCGAGCGGACTGCACAAGGCCGACATCGATGGGCTGTGCGCATCCAGCTTCACGCTGGCGCCGGACACCTCGGTCGCGTTCACGCAGCATACCGGCCTCACGCCGCGCTTCCTCGAATGGCTGCCGATGGGCGGGGCGTGCGGCGTGATTGCGCTGCGCCGCGCGGCGCGGGCGGTGCAGGCAGGCGACGCGGAGGTGGTCGCCTGCATCGGCGGCGACACTGCGAATACCGGGAGCTTTCGCACTCTGCTAGCGGATTTCAGCAGCTTTTCGCGCGAGGCGGTGTATCCGTACGGCGCCGGCGGGCCGAACGCGAGTTTTGCCCTTATCACCGCGGCCTACATGCACGAATACGGCGCGACGCGCGCGGATTTCGGGCGCATGTGCGTGGCGCAGCGGGCGAACGCGCGGCGCAATGAGCTGGCGCTGCTGCGCGATGCGTTGACGCTCGACGCCTATCTGGCCGCCCGCCCGATCGCCGAGCCGCTGCATCTCTACGACTGCGTGATGCCCTGCGCCGGCGCCGACGGCTTCCTGGTGATGGAGCGGGCACGCGCGGTTTCGCTCGGCCTGCCGCATGTGCGGCTGCTCGGCGCGATCGAACGGCACAATGCGTTTCCCGAGGACCGCGTGCAGTTGCGCGGCGGCTGGGCGATGGATCGCGACGCACTGTGGGCGCAGGCGGGAATCGGGCCGGACGCGATCGACCTGGTGCAGACCTATGACGACTACCCGGTGATCTCGCTGCTGCAGCTTGAGGATCTGGGATTCTGCGGCAAGGGCGAGGGGGCAGCGTTCGTGCGGCGCCATGACCTGACCGTTGACGGCGACTTTCCGCTCAACACCGGGGGCGGCCAGTTATCGGTGGGACAGGCGGGCGCGGCCGGCGGCTATCTCGGGCTGGTCGAGGCGCTGCGGCAACTGACCGGCACGGTGCCGGAGCGTGCGGTCGCGCGCGCGCGACACGCGCTGGTCAGCGGCTTCGGCATGATCAACTACGATCGCGGCCTGTGCTCGGCGGCCTGCGTGCTGGGCGCGGCATGACCGCGGCCCCGGCGATCCGGCTGCAACGCTGCGACGCCTGCGCGCATGTGCAATATCCCGCGCGCGCCTGCTGCGAAGCTTGCCTGTCCGACCGGCTGGCCGCCATCGGCGCGGACGCGGCGGCCGGCGTGCTGCTCGCGCGCACCGTGCTGCATCACAGCAACGAAGAAAAATTCCGCGCGAAACTTCCGCTCGGTGTCGGTCTGGTGGCGCTCGATGAGGGACCGGTGGTGGTCTGCTTCGCACCGGCGCCGCACGCGATCGGCGATCGCGTCACGGTGCGTGCATCGCGCGGCGATGACGGGCGGACGGTGCTGACGGCGGAGTGAGAAGGCACATGCGGCGTGCGATCGTGACAGGCGGCAGCAACGGCATCGGGCTGGCTGTGGTGCGGCTGCTGCTGGCCGGCAATGCCGAGGTGGTGTCGCTTGACCGTGCGCCCACTCCGCTGGCGCATCGCAACCTGCGCGCGATCGCCGTCGATCTCGCCGACGAGGCCGCGACGCACGCAGCGGCGCAAGAGGCGGTGGGAAGCGGGCCGGCGACGATGCTGGTGCACAATGCCGGGGCGGTCCACCCCGCGCTGCTGGCGGATGCGCGCCTGGATGACCTCGCCGCATTGTCGCGGCTGCATCTGTCGGCAGCGCTGATCCTCGCACAGGCGGTGTTGCCGGGCATGCGCGCGGAAAAATTCGGGCGGATCGTACTGGTGTCGTCGCGTTCGGCGCTCGGCCTGGCGACGCGCAGCGCCTATGCGGCGACCAAGGCCGGGCTGATCGGACTGGCGCGCACCTGGGCGCTGGAACTCGGGCCGGACGGCATCACCGTCAACGCGGTGGCACCGGGGCCGATCGAGACCGACATGTTCCACGAAATCCTGCCGCCGGGCGACCCGCGCATCGCCGCACTCGCGCAATCCATCCCGGTGCGCCGGCTGGGCCGGCCCGACGACGTGGCGCGGGCAGTGGCGTTCCTGCTGGAGCCGGCGAGCGGCTTCATCACCGGGCAGACACTGTACGTCTGCGGCGGCACCAGCATCGGCAGTCTCGGGTTGTAGCGGTGCCATGCCCGCATTCCGCGACCGTCTGACGTTCGATGCCGCGCGCGGCGAATACCGCGACGGCGACATCCGCTATCTGATGATGCGCCCCGATGCGCTGATGGGCTTGTTCGCGGAACTGCCGCCGCAGGCACGGGCCGAGGCACTGGCGGCGCTGGCGCGTTCGGTCGCGCGGTTCGGTGGACGCTCGGCGCGGAGCTATCGCGCGGCGGGTGCGGATTCGCCGGCTGCACTGCTGGACACCATCGCCGCCACGGCGCCGCAGCTTGGCTGGGGCGTGTGGGAGCTGCGGCGTGAGGACGACGCGCTGCATCTGCGCGTGGAGAACAGTCCGTTCGCCGCCGGCTCCGGTGCCTCGGCCGATCCGGTCTGCGCGGCGATCGCAGGAATGCTGTGCGCGGTCGGCGAGCTGGTGCTCGGCGGTGACGTAAGTGTAACGGAAGAGTCGTGCGCCGCGACGGGCGCGGCGTGCTGCCGCTTCACGGCGCGTCGCGTAGCCCCGCCTCCCGCAACAGGGGCAAGACCGTCGCGATGAAATACGGCAACTCCGCACTGTAGTTCACGAAGGACAGGGCCACGCCGGCAAACCCTGCCGCGCTGATGCGCACGAGCTGCTCCGCAATCGCCTCCGGCGTGCCGACCAGCGGATAGGTACCGCCGCCACCGACGAACCGCTTGCGGTGCAGCCGATAAGCGAGCGGATCGTGCGAACCGGAGAATTTCTCCTTCGTGCCCATGTAGTGATCGGCCGCGGCCGTGTCCTCCATCGTCACGGCGTACCATTCGTAATAGTCCTCGGCCTCATTTTGCGTCGTGCGACAGACCACGTGGGCGGTGGCACACACGCCGACGTTGCGCCCATGCGCGGCGGCGCGGGCATGGATGTCGGCGACATGGGCGCGCCCGTCCTCGATCTCGACGAAGGTGGTCAGCAGGACGTCGGCGGCGCGCGCGGCAAAATCGCGGCCGGCGGGCGAGAAGCCGGCATTCAGCGTCACCGGCCAGGGCTGTTGCAGGGGTCGCGGCTGCCCCGACACGTTGCACAGGTCGTAGAAGCCGCCATGGAAGTCGAAGGGCGAATCCTCGGTATAAATGCGACGGACGATTTCGAACCATTCCAGTCCCTGGGCGTAGCGTTCCTCGATCATCGGAACGCCGAACATGGCGAATTCTTCGGGGTGCCAGCCGCAGACGATGTTCAGACCGGCGCGGCCGTTGCTGGCATGGTCGATCGTCGCCAGCGCCTTGGCCGCGAACACCGGATGCACCATCGGCACATGCACGGTGGCGAACAGCGCGATCCGCTCGGTCGCGCCGGCCAGCGCAGCGGCGTGGGTCAGCGTCTCGAACGACCATTCGCGGCCGTTGGTGACACCGCCATAGCCCTTCCAGCGCGCGATCGGCAGGAAGAACTCCAGCCCGGCCCGGTCGGCGATCCGCGCCGCCTCGACGATCTGCGGCCAGCGCGCCGGCCAGCGTTCCGGGGCGCGGGTCAGCGCCAGCCCGCCCTCGGCATTGGCGGAGAAGATGCCGAGCTTCAGCCGGTTGGGGCCGTGCATCGGATGGCGGCCAGCGGTCATGGCGGGGGCTCCTCGGGGCGGCCGGGCGGAAAGCTTGACACTTGAACGACCCGCCCTTCAACTCCCTCCCGCCGCTGCCCGAGGGAGAAGACGCATGGTCGCGCGAGTCCTGGCCGCCGCCCTGGCGACGATGCTGGCTGCTACCGTGCCGGCGATGGCGCAGATCAAGGTCGGCGTGATCCTGAGTATCAGCGGCCCGGGGGCGGCGATGGGCGTCGGCTACAAGGCCGCATTCGACTTCATGCCGCAGGAAGTGGCCGGGCAGAAGATCGAGTACATCATCCGCGACGACGCAACCGACGCCGAGAACGCCTACAAGATCGCCGACAAGCTGATCGCCGAGGAGCATGTCGATGCGCTGATCGGCCCGTCGCTCTACACCTCCGACGTGGCGGTGCAGCCGCTGGCGAACGCCGCGCATGTGCCGATGATCGCGATGGCGCCGCTGGTGCCGGAGCCGGCGAAGTTCCCCTACAGCTTCGCCGACGCGCAGCCGCTGAGCCTGATGGTCTCGGTGGTGTTCCGCCACATGCAGGCGCAGGGCATCAAGACGGTCGGCTTCATCGGCTTTGCGGACGGCTGGGGCGATCAGGTCCACGCGGCGACCGTGCAGGCGGCGGCGGCAACAGGCATCAAGCTCGTGGCCGACGAACGCTACGCGCGCACCGACACCACCGTGCAGGCGCAGGCACTGAAGCTGATGACGCTGCACCCCGACGCGGTGATGATGGGCAATTCGGCCACACCCGCAGTGCTGCCGGTCGCGGCGCTGCGGCGGCTGGGCTATCGCGGCGCGATCTACGGCAATCACGGCATTGTCTCGCCGGCCTTCATCCGCGTCGGCGGCACCGCCGTCGATGGCGTGATCGCCGATACCAGCCCGGTCGCGGTGTATGACCAGCTTGCCGCGGACAACCCGGTCAAGCCGGTCGCCACCGCGTTCATGACGGAGTACACGAAAAAGAATGGCGCCGCGAGCGTCAATCCGTTCGCCGGCTACAGCTACGACGCGATGCTGCTGATCGCGCACGCGATCCCGGCGGCGCTGACCCGCGGCAAGCCGGGCAGCGAGGCGTTCCGCGTCGGCCTGCGCGACGCGCTGGAGGCGACGCATGGACTGGTCGGCGTCAGCGGTGTGTACGACATGAGCCCGACCGACCATAACGGCCAGGACACGCGCGCGGCGGTACTGGTCGCAGTGCGGCATGGCGAATGGACGGCGATCCGCTGACGGCGAAGCGGGGCGCATGACGCCCTTCGTCTTCCTTGCCCTGTTGCAGGACGGGCTGACCAGCGGCGCCATCTATCTGCTGCTGGCGATGGGGTTGCTGATCGTCTTCTCGGTCACGCGCGTCATTTTCGTCCCGCAGGGCGACCTGCTGGCACTGGCGACGCTGACAGTGGCGCAGTTGCAGGCCGGCGGCGTGCCGGGGACGCTGTGGCTGCTGGATGCGCTGGCACTCGCGGCCCTGCTCGGCGAGATCGCGGGCGGGCGGACGACGCGGCGCACATTGGCAGCGTGGCTGATTTATCCCGCGGCGCTCACGGCGGCGTGCTGGTTCGGGCCGCGGACGGACCCGTGGTTTGCCATGCTGCTCGGCATTGCCATCGTGACACCGTTCGGGCCGCTGGCGTGGCGGTTCGTGTTCCGCCCGGCCGCCGACGCCTCGCTGCTGGCGCTGCTGATCCTGGCGATGGCGCTGCATTTCGTGCTTGCCGGCGTCGGCATGGTGCTGTTCGGGCCGGACGGAGCCTCAGTGGCGCCGCTCACCTCGGCAACACTCATGGCAGGTCCCCTCGCCATATCCGGACAGTCGCTCGCGGTGGTGGCGATCTGTGCCGCGCTGGTCGGCGGGCTGCGCTGGTTCTTCGGCGCGACGCTCACCGGCAAGGCCCTGCGCGCCACCGCCTCAGACCGGCTTGGCGCGCGGCTGGTCGGCATCGACGCGGCCGAGAGCGGGGCGCGCGCCTTCGCGCTGGCCGCGTTCGTGGCCGCGCTGTCGGGCGTGCTGATCGGCGCCGTGACGCCGATCGCCTATGACACCGGCTTTGAGATCGGGCTGAAGGGCTTCGTCGCCGCGATCATCGGCGGACTGGCGTCCTATCCGGCGGCGGCGGCCGGGGCGGTGCTGGTCGGCGTGCTGGAATCGCTCGGCAGCTTCTGGGCGAGCGCCTGGCGCGACGTGATCGTGTTCGCGCTGCTGATCCCGGTGCTGGCCTGGCTGTCGCTACGCCAGCGTGCCGCAGGCGAGCCGTGACCCTGCTGCCGGCCTATGACATCACGCTCGCGGGCTATGCCGGGCTGGCGGCGATCGTCGCGATCGGCCTCACCCTGCTCACCGGCGTCAGCGGTCAGACCTCGTTCGGACAGGCGAGTTTCGTCGGCATCGCCGCCTATGCCGCGGCGTTGCTGCCGGATGGACCGTCGGGGCTGCTCGCGGGGCTGGCGCTGACGGGGGCCGCGGCCTGGTTGCTCGGGCTGATCACGGCGCGGCTGTCAGGGCATTTCCTGGCGCTGTGTTCCGTCGCCTGGGGCATCAGTTTCTACGCGCTGTTCGGCACGCTGCCGCTGCTGCACGGCTTCAACGGCATCGGCGGCATTCCGCCGCTGCGGCTCGGCCCGCTCTCGCTCGCCGCTCCGGCCGCGAATGTGGCGCTGATCTGGCTGGTGGTGGGGCTGGCGCTGCTGGCCTCGCGCAACCTGCTGACCAGCCGCACCGGCCGCGCCATGCGCACACTGGCCGGCGCGCGGGCGATGGCGGAGAGCATGGGGATCGACACGGTGCGGCTGGCGCGCGCGGTGTTCGTGCTGGCGGCGCTGCTCGCGGCAGTCTCCGGATTCCTGTTCGCGCATTTCCAGCGTTTCATCAGCCCCACGCCGTTCAGCCTGACCGCCAGCATCGAGTATCTGTTCATGGTCATCCTGGGCGGCGCGGCGCATCTGGGCGGCGCGGTGCTGGGGGCGGTTCTGGTGACGGTGCTGCGCGAGGAACTGACCGACTGGGTGCCGCGCCTGACCGGTGCGACCGGCAACTACGAAGCCATGGCCTTCAGCCTTGCCGTCATCCTGTTCCTCCAGCGCGCGCCACGGGGCCTGTGGCCGCGGCTCGCCCGGCGTGCGGCGCGGCCGAAGCCGCGACGCGCGGCGCCCGCGCAGCCCGCGCGCGAATGTCCGATTGCCGACGGCGTCGCGCTGGAGATCGAGGGCCTGCGCAAGCATTTCGGCGGCCTCGCTGCCAACCAGGACGTGAGCTTTTCCATTCGCACCGGTGAGATCGTGGCGCTGATCGGCCCCAACGGCGCGGGCAAATCGACGCTGTTCGATATCGTCAGCGGCCAGCTTGCGCCGACCGCGGGCACGGTGCGGCTGTTCGGCCGCGCGGTGGTGCGGCTGCCGGCGCGGCGCATCGCGGCGCTCGGCCTCGCGCGCACCTTCCAGCACGTCAAGCTGCTGGCGGACGAGAGCGTGCGCGACAACATCGCGCTCGGCGCACATCTCGCCGGTCGCGCCGGGATGCTGCGCGCGCTGCTGCGGCTGGATCGCGCCGAGGAGGCGCGGCTGCTCGCCGCTGCCGAGGCCGCCGCCGCGCGGGTTGGTCTGGACGACATGCTCGACATGAAGGCCGGCGCGCTGCCGCTCGGCCGCCAGCGCATCGTCGAGATCGCGCGTGCGCTCTGCCTCGCCCCGCGCCTGCTGCTGCTCGACGAACCGGCGGCGGGGCTGCGGTTGCAGGAGAAGCAGCAGCTTGCCGCCCTGCTGCGCCAGTTGCGCGGGGAGGGGATGGCGGTGTTGCTGGTCGAGCACGACATGGGCTTCGTGATGGACCTCGCCGACCGCGTGGTGGTCATGGATTTCGGCCAGAAGATCGCCGAGGGCGCGCCCGCCGTGGTGCAGGCGGACCCGGCGGTGCTGGAAGCCTATCTCGGCGGCGTGGCATGACCGGCAAACTGCTCACGGTCGCCGGGCTGCGCGCCGGCTACGGTTCGGTTGCGGTGCTGCAGGGGGTCAGCCTCGATGTCGCGGCCGGGCAGATCGTGGCCATCGTCGGGCCGAACGGCGCGGGCAAGACGACGCTGATGAGCGCAATCATGGGCCTGCTGCCCCGGCAGGGCGAGGTCCGCCTCGACGCCGCCGCCGCCGGATCGACTGCGGCAATGGTCGCGGCGGGCGTGGTGCTGGTGCCGGAAACGCGGGCGCTGTTCGCCGACATGAGTGTCGCCGACAACCTGCTGCTCGGCGCCTATCCGCGCCGACGCGCCGCTCGCACCGACCGCGACGCAGCCCGCGCCGACGTGTTCGCATTGTTCCCGCGCCTGGCGGAGCGCCGCCACCAACACGCCGCCACGCTGTCGGGCGGCGAGCGGCAGATGCTCGCGCTGGGCCGCGCATTGATGGCCCGCCCGCGCCTGCTGCTGCTGGATGAGCCGAGTCTGGGCCTCGCGCCGCGCATCGTGCGCGACATTTTTCGCGTGCTTGCCGATCTGCGCACACGCGGGCTCTCGATCCTGCTGGTCGAGCAGAACGCCCGCGCCGCGCTGGACATTGCCGACTACGGCTATGTGCTGGAGCTGGGCGAGATCGTGCTGGAAGGTCCGAGCGCGGAGCTGGCCCACGACGCGCGGGTGATCGCGACCTATCTCGGCACCGGGAGGCAAACATGAGCGAGGCCGATCGCCTGATCCGCGCTGCCGCCGGCCTGACCGTCGCCGGAGCGTTCCGCATGCAGGTGCAGCTTCGCGGCGAAGCGCCGGCGCTGGAACAGGATGGTCGCGTGTTGAGCTATCGCGCGCTCGACGATCGCGCCGGCCGGCTTGCGGCGGTGTTGGCCGGGCGCGGCATCGAAGCCGGCGATCGGGTGGCAATCCTGGCGGAGAATAGCTGCGAATATGTCGAACTTTTCCTTGCCGCTGCGCGCATCGGCGCCATCGTCGCCTGCCAGAACTGGCGCCTCGCCGATCCCGAACTGACGCATTGCCTGCGGCTGGTGGCGCCGAAGCTGGTCATCGCCTCGGAGCGCCATGCGCCATGGCTGGCCCGGATCGACTTTGGCGGCGCGCCGACGGTCGTGCTCGGCGAACACTACGAATCGCTTCTCGCGGCTTCGTCCGCGCTTGATCCGCAACAGGTCGATCCCGAGGCCGGGCTGCTGATCCTCTACACCAGCGGCACCACCGGCCTGCCGAAAGGCGCGCTGATCAGCCACCGCGCCATGCTGGCCCGCGCGATGGTCGGAGCGGCGGACTGGCAGCTTGGGCGCGAGGCGTTCGTAGCCTGGACGCCGCTGTTCCACATGGGATCAGCGGACCAGACGCTGGCGACGCTGACGCTGGGCGGCTCGGTGATCGTCATGGACGGGTTCGATGCGCCGGCGCTGGTCGCGGCGATCGCGCGGACGCGCATCGGGCATTTGACGGTGGTGCCGGGCGTGGTCGATCGGCTGCTCGCCGAACTGACGCGGACGAAGGCGCGGGCCGCCGGCATCCGCGTCGTGGGTGTGATGGCCGATCTGGTGCCGCCGGCGCAGATCGCCGAACTCACCGCACGGCTCGATGCGCCCTACGGCAACACCTTCGGCTCGACCGAAACCGGGATGCCGCCGGCGAGCCGCGCGCTGATCCCGCCGGGTGTCGCGCCGACGAATCTCGCGAAACAGCAAAGCTCGTTCTGCGAACTGCGTCTGGTCGATCCCGATGATCGCGAGGTGCCGGACGGCACGCCGGGCGAGATGACGCTGCGCGGGCCGACGCTGTTCTCTGGCTATTTCGCGGCGGACGCCGCCAATGCGGAGGCTTTCCGCAGCGGCTGGTTCCACATGGGCGATGTCTTCGTGCGCCACCCCGATGGCACGCTCGATTTCGTCGATCGCCGCAAATACCTCATCAAGTCGGGCGGCGAGAACATCTATCCGGCGGAGATCGAGCGCGCGATCCTGGCATTGCCGGGCGTGGCCGACGCGGCAGTGGTGCGGCGGGCGGACGCGCGCTGGGGCGAGGTGCCGGTGGCATTCGTGGTGCGCGCCGATCCCACGCTCGACGAAGCGGCGGTGCTCGCCGCCTGCCGCGGCCGGATCGCCGGCTACAAGCTGCCGAAGGCCGTCATCTTCGTCGAAGACGCCGAGTTGCCGCGCAGCACCAGCGGAAAGATCCAGCGCCACCTGCTGGAGCAGCGGTTGCGCGACGGGCCCTGAGTTCGGCACGATCATTCACGTCGCGGTCGCGACCCTTCCCTCCAGCACCGCGATGCGCGGCACGATGCGCACCGCGACCGGCGCGCTGCGTCCACGCAGGCTCGCCTCGTGCAATGCCAGATCGTCGCGCGGCAGCAGCGCGCGGCGGCAGACCTCCTCCGACACCACCGCCTCGCAGGCGAAGTCCTTGCACAGCGCCTCCAGCCGCGCCGCGACATTGGTGGCGTCGCCCAGCGTGGTGAAGCCGCGGGACGCGGCGTAGCCGATCTCGCCCACCACGGCATGACTGGCGTGCAGCCCGACGCCGAAGGCGATCGGCTCGGTCATCTCGGCGAGCAGCGCGCGGTTGAGGCGCGCGACATTGCGCCCGATCAGCGCCAGCGCCGCCAGCGCCTGCCGGCAGGCTTCCGGCGGCGGCACGCTCAATCCGAAGGTCGCGATCAAGCCGTCACCGGTGAAGTTCGACGCCTGGCCGCCCGCCGCCGTCACCGCCTCGCCGAGGGCTGCGATGAAGCGGTCGATGATGAACACGGCATCGAACGGCAGCCGCGTCTCGGCCAGCCGCACCGAGTTGCGCATGTCGGCGACGAGCGCGACGATGAAGCGTTCCTCGCCGATGCGCGGCGCCGGCCCGCGCAGCCGCGCCGCGGCGCCGCCCGGCGGCAGCAGCGGGGCGACCGAGATGTCGCCGGTCGGGCGCAACTGGCAGGCCAACCGCACCCCCAGTCCCGCCCGCACCCGCTCCAGCACCGCCTGCTCCCCCGGCAGCGGCGGCGGCTGCCCGAGCGTGCCGGCAACGATGCGGATGCGGCAGGTTGAGCAGCGCGCCCGCCCGCCGCACAGGCTGGCATGGGGCACGCGCGCGGCCCGGCTCGCCTCCAGCACCGAGAAGCCACGCGGCACCCGCGCGCGCTGCCCGCCCGGATATGTCACCACCACGGTCCGCCCGCGTCGCTCACGCAGGGCACGCACCAGGCGGGCCAGAACGATCAGGCCGAGGGCGGCGAAATAGGCGAGCAGGCTGAGGTTGCGCCAGTGCGTGAGCTGCGCGTTGGCAGCCGGGACGCCGACCTGCCAGGCGGCGAGGTTGGCTGCGCGCCATGCCGGGTCGTGGACGAGGTCGAGCACCCGCCGCCCGCCCTGGAAGAAGCCCAGCAGCGCCAGCACCGGCAGCAGCACCGCCACGCACAGCAGGAACGGTGCCGCGCGCGGGAACCACCGCTTCAGCCGCAGCCACAGTCCGACGCCGATGCAGCCGTGGATCCAGGCGACGATCAGCCCCGCCACCTGCACGCCGCCAAGGAAGGTATTACCGACCCAGAAGGAATAAAGTTCCTGCGCGTAACCCTTCTCGGTGCCGAACACCGCGAACGAGATGCGGGTGACGAAAAGATGATTGAGGAGCAGCAACGGGACCGACAGGCCGAGCACGATCTGCACCACCTCGGCCACGGTCCAGCCGAAATGCCGCCGCTCGTAGAAGGCATACAGACCGAGCGAGAAATGCGTCGCCAGCGCGAAATACAGCGCCGCGGTGCCGATCACGCCCTGCCAGAGCAGCTTCTGCCAGACCAGCCCCGCCTCCATCCAGGCAATCGAGACATTGCCGAGCGCGTGGTCGGTCAGGTGCAGCGTGACGTAGGTGAACAGGGTCAGCCCGGTGGCGAGCCGCAGCTTGCGCAGGAAGGTCGGTCCGATGTTGAGGCGCCGGGGCACGTGGCTGATCCCTTGGCACGCGAGGGCGGGCGTGGTCTCTTGGTACCAAATAGACCAGCAAAACTGCGGCGGACAAAATGGGGCTGCGGGCCAAGTTCAATCTGGCGGTGATTGCCGCCTTCCTCATCGGCTTCGCGCTCGCCGCGACGGGGCTGAAGCAACTGTTCGATGCCAATGCGCGCATGCAGGTGGTGCAGAACGCCCGCATCATGATGAGCGCGGCCGACGCCGTGCGCCAATACACCGACCAGCAGGTGGCGCCGCTGCTCGGTGTCGAGTCGGGCGGCAAGTTCATGACCGCGAGCGTGCCGTTCTTCGCCGCCGTCTCCGTCTTCAAGGGCGTGCAGAAGCACTTCCCCGACTACACCTATCACGAGCCGGCGCTGAACCCGACCAACCCGTCCGACCGGGCGACCGACTGGGAGGCTGATTTCATCAACAGCTTCCGCAACAATCCGAACCTGCACGAGCTGGTCGGCGAGCGCGACACGCCGACCGGGCCGTCGCTATCATTGGCCCGTCCGATCGCGGTGGACAGCCCCGACTGCCTGACCTGCCACAGCTCACCGCAGCGCGCGCCGACAGCGATGCTGGCCAGCTACGGCAGCGACCACGGCTTCGGCTGGAAGCTGCACGAGATCGTCGGCGCCCATGTCGTGTCGGTCCCGATGGCGCTGCCGCTGGCGGCGGCGCGGCAGACCTTCATCACTTTCCTGGCGATCCTGGTCGCCATGTTTGTGGTCATCCTGGTGATCCTGAACGTCCTCCTGCACTACATGGTGATCCGCCCGGTCGTGCATGTGGCGCGCATTGCCAATGCGGTTAGTCTGGGCGACACCGACGTCGAGGAATACGAGAAGAAAGGTCGCGACGAGATCGCGGTGCTGTCGGTGGCTTTCAACCGGATGCGCCGCAGCCTCGACAGTGCCATGCGCATGCTGGAACGCTGATGGCAGCAAAGGCGGAGCCACTGCCTGCCGCAATCGGCCGCTACCGTCCCCTTGCGGTGCTCGGCAGCGGCGGCATGGGCACTGTTTATCGCGCGCACGATCCGGTGATCGACCGCACCGTGGCCATCAAGGTGGTGCGCACGGAGGCGCTGGAGTCCGGTGCCCGCGCGGAATATCTCGACCGCTTCCGGCTGGAGGCGCAGGCCGCCGGCCGTTGCAGCCATCCCGCCATCGTCGCCGTGTTCGACGTGATCCGCGTGGGCGCCGATCCGGCGATCGTCATGGAGTTCGTCGCCGGCCGCGCGCTATCCGACCTGCTGCACGCAGGCCCCGCGGCGCGCGCCGCCCTTCCGATCGCCGACCTGCTTGGGCAGGTGCTGGAAGGGCTCGGCTACGCCCACCAGCTCGGCATCACGCATCGCGACATCAAGCCGGCCAACATCATCGTCACCGACGCGGGGCGGGCCAAGATCGCCGATTTCGGCATCGCTCGGCTGACAGACCTCACCGGCGGGCACACGCTGACGCAGGCCGGGGCAATGCTTGGCACCCCAAGCTACATGGCGCCCGAGCAGATCGGCGAGGCGCCGGTGGACTACCGCACTGACCTGTTCGCGGTCGGGGCCATCCTCTACGAGGCACTGACCGGTCGGCCGCCCTTCGCGGGGCGCAGCGCACTGGAAACCATCCAGCGACTGGCTGGGCCGGACCCCGCCTCCATGGTGGCTGTGGAGGCGGCGGGGGCAGGCGCCTTTGTCCCGGTATTGCAACAGGCGCTGGCGAAGACGCCGGCCCGCCGTTTCCCGTCCGCCTCCGCCTTCGCCGCCGCCCTCGCCGCCGCCAGCCGCAGCCCGCCGCCGCCGGCTGAGGAGCCGCCGACGCGGATCGTGACTCCTCGGCCTCCCACCGTGACGGATGCGACGCTCCCACCCGGCACCGGGCGATGGGACCCGCGCACGCTGGCCAAGGTGGAACGGGCTCTGGCGCAGTATGTCGGGCCGCTGGCGCGGGTGGTGGTGGCGGAGGCGGCACGGCAGTCGCCAGACGCCGATTCGCTGTACCAGGCGCTCGCCCGCACCCTGCAGACCACCGCCGACCGCAGCGCCTTCCTGCGCTCCCTCGCCACCGGCACACGGCTGGAGCCTACGCTGGGCACGCCACAAACGGGCTCGCCGCCGACGGCCGTCACCGCGCCCCCCAGCACCGCGATTCCGGCGGCGGCAGTGACGGCCGCGCAGGCGGCGCTCGCGCAGTTCATGGGGCCGATCGCGCGAGTGCTTGTGCGGCAGGCGGCAGAGCAGGCAACTTCGCCGGCCGACTTCATCGACCGACTGTGCGGGCATTTGGCCAAGCCGGAGGAGACGGCGGCGCTCCGCCGGCGCCTGCGCGCCGAGGTGGAACCGCGATTGCGCTGAGGGCTACCGGGAACTCCGCCATACGCGCCGGCCAGTCGGGCTTCTGCGCCGTCGTCAGCCCACTCGCCGCCAACGCCACGCGCAATCCGTCATCGCCGAGGATGCGGCTGGGCCGCGCGACAAACTCCGCCAGCGCGCAATGGTCGGGCATGTCGGCCGATGCGACCGCGCTGGTAAAGCGCACCGCGCCGGCCAACAGGCAGAGCGACTGGGGGCGCCCCATGCCGGCGATGGCGGCGGCCTCGGGCTCACGACGGCGCAACTGCGAACCATTACGACCTCGCAACTGATGCGACGATCCGAACCGGGCTGCCGCGCGCGGCGCTGTGCGCGCGGGCCTGAACCTCAGCAGATTCGCGGCAACTGCTCGCCCGAGAGCAGGTCGAGCGCGCGCAGGCCGCCGAGAGTGCCCAGCGCGACCGTACCCGTGCCGGCCTCCACCCGGCCAATCACCGCCGCCGTCGTGTCGAAGCGGCGCAGCACCGCGAGCGCGCTGCTGGCCGACGCCTCTGGCACCAGGGCGGCGAACCGGCCTTCATTGGCAACGTAGAGCGGATCCAGCCCGAGCAGCTCGCAGGCACCCCGCACCGGATCGGACACGGCAATCGCGTCGCCGTCGAGGCGGATGGCCACACCTGCCGTCTCTGCGATCTCGATCAGCGCGGTCGCGAGGCCGCCGCGCGTGAGATCGCGCAGGCAATGAAGCTCCAGCCGCGCCTTGATCAGGGCACGCACCGCGGCAGCCAGCGGAGCGGTGTCGCTGGCCAGCGGCGGCTCGAAGCCAAGCCCCTCGCGGGCCGCCATGATGGCGATGCCGTGCCGGCCGATATCGCCGCTGAGCAGCACGACATCGCCTGGCCGCACCTGACGCGGCGCGATCGGGACCGGGGCGATCACGCGGCCGACGCCGGAAGTGTTGACATAGACGCCGTCGCCGCGCCCGCGCTCGACGACCTTCGTATCGCCGGTGACGAGCCGCACGCCGGCCACGGAGGCGGCGTCCTGCATGGAGGCGATGATACGGGCCAGTTCGGCGATCGCGAAGCCTTCCTCCAGCACGAGCCCGACGCTGAGATACAGCGGCTCTGCGCCGCACATCGCAAGGTCGTTGACCGTCCCGTTGACGGCCAGCCGGCCGATGTCCCCGCCGGGGAAGAACAACGGCCGGACCACATAGGTATCGGTGGAGAATGCCAGCCGCGCCGCCCCCACGTCGAACACCGCGCCGTCATGCACCAGCTCGTCCGGCGCGGCGCCGAAGGCGGGGCGGAACAGGTCCTCGATCAGCCGTCGCGTCAGCCGCCCGCCGCCGCCGTGCGCCAGTTCGATGCGGTCGCGCGCCGTCGCGGGGACCGGACAGACGGGCGCGCTCATGCGGCCCGGCGATAGCGGTAATAGGCGGCGCAGGCACCCTCGGAGGAGACCATGGTGGCGCCGAGCGGCGAGGCCGGCGTGCAGGGCGTGCCGAAGGCGGGGCAATCGGCCGGCTTGCGCTGGCCCCGGAGGATGTCGCCGCTGATGCATTCGCCGGCGGCTTCGTCCGGCACGCTCACGCCGGGAAACCGCATCAGCGCGTCAAACCGGGAATAGGCCGCAGCCAGCCCGAACCCGCTCGCCGCGATCTCGCCGAAGCCGCGCCAGCGCCGCGACGTGATTGCGAACACACGGCGGATCATCGCCTGCGCCGTGAGGTTACCCTCGGCGCGGACGGAGCGGCTGTACTGGTTTTCCACCTCGGCGCGCCCCTGCTCCAGTTGCGTGATGCAGAGCAGCAACCCTTGCAGCAGATCGAGCGGCTCGAAGCCGGTGACGACGATGGGGACATGGAAGCGCCGCGCGAGCGGCATGTATTCCACCGTGCCCATCACCGTGCAGACATGCCCGGCGGCGAGAAAGCCCTGCACGGTATTGTCCGGATCGGACAGCAGTGCGTCGATGGCCGGGGGCACCAGCACATGCGCGCACAGAAGCGAGAAATTCGCGATCCCGTCGTGCTCCGCCTGCAACACCGCGAGCGCCGTGGTCGGCGCGGTGGTTTCGAATCCCACTGCAAAGAATACGACCTGCCGCTCCGGCCGCTCGCGCGCGATCGCGAGTGCATCGAGCGGCGAATAGACCATGCGGATGTCTGCCCCACGCGCGCGCGCTGCCAGCAGGCTGCCGCGCACGCCGGGGACACGCAGCATGTCCCCGAAGGAACACAGCGTCACGTTCGGCCGTTCCGCGATGGCAGCGGCAACGTCGATCAGCCCGGGCGGTGTCACGCAGACCGGACAGCCCGGCCCGTGCAATAGCGTTATGCCATCCGGGAGCATCAGGTCGATGCCGTGGCGCACGATCGAATGTGTCTGCCCACCGCAAATCTCCATGATCGTCCAGGGTCGCGTCGCGATGCGAGCGATCGCCTCGGCAGTACGGCGGGCGGCAACCGGATCACGGAACTCGTCGAGGTATCTCATGTCTCCACCTCCGGCGCGTATTCCGCAAGCCAGGCGAGCGTGCGGCGCGCCTCCTCGGCGTCGATCACGGCCAGCGCCAGGCCGGCATGGACGAGCACGTAATCGCCGGGCCGCGCATCCGGCACGCAGGCGAGGTTGACCGCCTTGACCAAGCCGCCGAAAGCAACCCGGCCCAGGCGGGTCAATGGGTCCTCCCCCTCGACATTCAACAGTTCACCAGGAATTGCCAGGCACATCAGGGCATCTCCTGCACCAGCGGTCGCGCGGCGAAAGCGACCTGGCCGACCGCGAGACCACCATCGTTGGGCGGCACGCGATGGTGCCAGCGCGCCTGGAACCCCGCCCGGTGGAGCCGCTCGACCGTGCGTTCGGTCAGCACGGCGTTCTGGAAGCAGCCGCCGGTGAGCAGCACACGCGCGATGCCGACGTGCCGCGCGACCGCCACGATGGCATCGGCGAGCGCGTCATGGAAGCCGCTCGCCACGCCCGCATCGTCGCGCGCCGCCACGATGGCGCGCAGCGTCGGCCGCCAGTCGATCACAAGTCCGCCTGCGTCCCCGGCAACACAAGCCGGCGCGAGCGGTGTGCCCGCCCGCTCGGCGGCGGCTTCGAGGCGCATCGCCGCCTCCCCCTCGAAACTCGCGCGCTGGCAGAGGTCAAGGATCGACGCCACCGCGTCGAACAGGCGCCCGGCGCTGGACGTGAGCGGCGCATTGATGCCGCGCGCCAGCACGGCTTGCAGCAGGCGGCGTTCGGCGGGGGCGAAGGACACGACCGGCGGCAGGTCGGTCAGCGTGAACAGCGCGTCACCGAGCGCCCCGTGCAGCGCGCCCAGCGCGGAGCGCCGCGGCTCGCGCGCCGCGGCTTCGCCGCCGGGCAGGCGGAACGGCCGCAGATGCGCCACGCGGCGCCAGGATGCGCCCGTGATCGCCAGGAACTCCCCGCCCCAGATCGTGCCGTCGCCACCGTCGCCGGTGCCGTCCCAGGTGACCGCAAGCACCGGCGCGGCCAGGCCGTTGTCGATCATGCCGGCGAGCGCGTGCGCCAGATGATGCGGTACGCGCCGCAACGGCTGCCCGCCTTGCTCGGCGAGTTGCGCGCTCTGGTAATCGGGATGCGTGTCGCAGGCGTGGAGGACAGGAGTCAGCCCGTGTAGCGCAGGCAGTGCTATGGCGGATCGCGCGAAGGCCGCCCGAGTCGCCACGCCGTCCAAATCGCCGATATGCGGGCCGAGCACGATACGACCGCATCCACCGATCGCCACCGCCGCTTTCTGATGTCCGCCGAATGCCAGCGTCGGCGGCGACGGCGACGATGCCGCGAGCGAGAGCGGCGCATAGCCGCGGGCGCAGCGCAACACCGCTGGACGCCCGCCGATCACGCGTACGACCGAATCGTCCACGGGCCGAAGGATCGGCCGGTCATGCACCAGGAACTGGTCGGCGATGCCACCGAGTCGGCCCAGCGCCTCATCCTCGTCGGTGACGATCGGCTCATCGCCGGCATTGCCGCTGGTGGCGATGACCGGGATACCGAGGTCGTGCAGCAGCAGATCATGTAGCGGCGTTGTCGGCAGCATCACGCCGAGCCGCGACAGGCCCGGCGCGATACCCAGCGCGAGCGTGCCGGGCCGCGCGCGCAGCAGCACGATTGGCGCGGCCGGCGATTGCAGTACATCGCGCTCAGCGTCAGAGATGTCGGCGAGCGACTCTGCGTGTGCGAGCGTCGGCACCATAATGGCGAACGGCTTGCCGGGGCGCCGCTTGCGTTGCCGCAGCCGCTGCACGACGGCTTCGTTGCGCGCATCCGCGAGCAACTGAAACCCGCCCAGACCCTTGACCGCCACGATCAGCCCGGCCCGCAGTCCTGCCGCTGTCAGCAGCAAAGCGTCGTTCCGCCCGGCCAGCATCGCGCCGCTTGCATCCAACAACGCAAGCTGCGGGCCACAGCGCGGGCAGGCATTGATCTCGGCATGAAAGCGGCGCGACGCCGGATCATCATATTCGGCCCGGCAGGCGGCGCACATCGCGAAGCCGCGCATTGCCGTGCGCTCCCTATCGTACGGAACGGCGGCGATGATGCTGTAGCGCGGGCCGCAGCGCACGCAGCTCGTGAACGGGTAACGGAACCGGCGATCGGCCGGGTCGAAGATCTCGCGTGCGCATTCGGCGCAGGTCGCGAGGTCCGGCAGCACGGTCACATCGCACGCGCCGTCGGCGACGCTCGGCACGATCGCGAATCCGCACTCGCCGCGCACAGTGATGCGGCGCACGCTGCGCGCTCGGATTTTCGCCGGCGGGCCGATATCGGTGTCCAGGCGGGCGAGGAATCGTGCCAGCGCATCCGCCTCGCCCTCCACCTCCAGCGACACGCCGGCACCGGTGTTGCGGACGAAGCCACCAAGGTTCTCGCTGCACGCAAGCCGATGCACGAAGGGACGGAACCCGACACCCTGCACGGCGCCCGTCACGTCCACGCGCAACCGCTGCCGGACGGCCTCATCCATGATCGACCGGCACCCGTCGCAGCCGCCCGATCTCCGCCAGCACCTCGCCCGCCACCCGGTCGCACGACGCCGCAACCTCCGGCGTCAGCGTGCTTCCGGCGGCGAAGGACGCACCCTCCACCGCGAAGACGATGATCTGGCGCGGCGCCACGTCCAACGCGCGGGCGAGCGCGATCGCCTCGGCCAAGCCGATGTGGTGGCTGCAAGCACGCGGCGCGTCACGCGGCAGGTCCTGCTCCGCGAGGTTGATGCGATGGATACGGCCGGGCGCGCCCAGCGGGGCCGCCGCATCGACGCAGATCAGCGCGTCGCGGCCCTCCCAGTCGGCGATCAGCGACAGCACGTCGCCCGCGGCCACCACGCCCACGACATCACGCGGCAACCGACCCGCAAGGCGCCGTACGACGGCCGGGCCGATCCCGTCATCGCCCCGATCGGGATTGCCCAGGCCGAGTACCATCGCCCCGCCGCTCATGTCCGGTGCACGGTCAGCCTCAGGAAATGCGCGGAACACGAAATGCACGGATCGTAGTTGCGGATCGCCTGCTCGCAGCGATGGCGGATCGCCCCGTCCGGCTGGTCAAGCATCGGCGTGGCGACCGCGACAAGATCGGCCTCGATGCTTGGCTGGTTCTGCGATGTCGGCGGCACGATGCGCGCCGTGCGGATCGTGCCGTCGGCGGCGAAATCATAGCGATGCCAGCAGATGCCGCGTGGCGCCTCGGTGCAGCCGTAGCCGACGCCGGCCCGCGGCGTCAGGGCCAATGCCGACGCCTCCGGCGCAGCGTAGGACCCGATGACGCGCAGCGCCTCCGTGCAGGCGAACGCGATCTCCAGCGCACGCACCACGATGCTGCGGAACGGGTTACGGCACACCGGACCCAGGCCGACCTCCCGTGCCAGGGCCTGCACCTCGGCCGGCAGCCGGTCAAAGTTCAGCGCATAGCGCGCGAGCGGCCCGACGAGGTAGGCGCCGCGCCGTTTCAGCACCGAATGCAGCGCGGTGGAATGCGGGACATGCCGTTCCTCGAATTCGCTGTCGTAGGCGGCGATGTCGATGTCCAGGCCGCGATCGGACACCAGCCGCCCCTCGTTCATCGGGTACTCATCGGGATGGCGCAGAGCGACAAATTCGTAGTCGCGCTCGATTTCCGGGAAAGGCAGCGTCGCGACCCAGCGCACCAGCGCCACGGCGGTCTCGTGCGCCTCGCGCAGCTTTTCGGCCAGTGGCGCGAGCTCCGCCACCGTCGGCGCGCGATGAAAGCCGCCCGGCCGGACATTCACCGGATGGACTTCGCGCCCGCCCACCACGCGCATGATCTCGTTGCCGGTCTTCTTCAGTGCCAGCGCCCTGCGGACGATGTCCCCATGCGCGCTCGCCATCTCGATCGCATCGCTGAAGCCGAGGAAGTCCGGCGCGTGCAGCATGACCACGTGCAGCGCATGGCTCTCGATCCACTCGCCGCAGTAGATCAGCCGGCGTAGCGCCCGCAACTGCCCATCCACATGGACGCCGAAAGCCTGCTCGATCGCATGTACCGCGCTCATCTGGTAGGCGATCGGGCAGATGCCGCAGATGCGCGCCACGATGTCAGGTGTCTCGGCATAACCGCGCCCGCGCAGCATCGCCTCGAAGAAGCGCGGTGGCTCGAAGATGTTCAACCGTGCGGCAGTGATCCGACCGTCGCGGATGTGCAGGTCGAGCGCGCCCTCACCCTCGACGCGGGCGAGATTGTCAACCCGGATGGTCCTGGTCGCCATGCGCGGTGCTCTCCTTGCGGAACGGTTCGGCCGCCGCGTTGAAGGTACGGAAGGCGCGCTGGATGTCGCGCGAGATGGCGCCGAGCGCCTGCCATTCGCGCGCCAGCGCCGCCGTGTTCGGCGTCTCCATCGGACCGAAGCAGCCGTAACAGCCCCGACGATAGGATGGGCATAGCGCGCCGCAGCCCGCGTGCGTGACCGGACCGAGGCAGGGCGTGCCCTGCACCATCACACAGGGCGTACCGCGCTGCTTGCATTCGATGCATACACTATGGGCGGCAACCGCCGGCTTGCGGCCGGCCAGGAAGGCCGCGATCACCTCGATCAACTGGCCTTTGTCGATCGGGCAGCCGCGCAGTTCGTAATCGACCTTGACGTGCGCCGAGATCGGCGTCGAGGTTGCCAACGTGCTGATGTATTGCGGCGAAGCATAAACGGCCGCAATGAAGTCATTCACGTCGGCGAAGTTGCGGAGCGCCTGGATGCCGCCGGCGGTGGCGCAGGCGCCGATCGTCACGAGGTATTTCGATTGTCGCCGCACCTTGTGGATGCGCTCGGCATCGTGCGACGTGGTGATCGAGCCCTCGACCAGGGACAGGTCGTATGGTCCCGGCTGCACGGCGCTGGAGGCTTCGAGGAAGTTGGCGATGCTGACCGCGCCGGCAAGGTCCAACAGTTCGTCCTCGCAATCCAGCAGCGACAACTGGCAGCCGTCGCAGGAAGCGAATTTCCAGACGGCGAGCTTCGGCTTGCGTGCGCTGCTCATGTCAGATCTCGCGCACCGACAACAGGCCGCCGATCACGTCGTGGCGCATCACCGGACCGTCCTTGCATATGAAGGTCGGGCCGAACTGGCAATGGCCGCACAGGCCGATCGCACATTTCATGTTGCGCTCCATCGACAGCCAGATACGCTCCCCGCCCATCCCGGCCGCCAGCAGCGCGGTCGCGGTGAAGCGCATCATCACTTCCGGCCCGCAGACGAAGGCGACCGCTTCATGCGGATCGAAACTGGCATGGCGGATCAGCGACGGGACCACGCCGACATTTCCGCGCCAGCTTGGGTCCGCGTGATCCACCGTCACCCCGATCTCCACATCCAGGCGCTGACGCCAGCGTTCCAGTTCGCGGCGGAACAGCATCTCGCCGGGGTTTCGGCTGCCGAACAGCAACACGACGCGGCCATAGCGGCGGCGATGGTTCAGGATGTGACGGATTGCCGGCCGCAGCGGCGCGAGGCCCAGGCCGCCCGCAACGATGACGACATCCGCCCCCTCCGCCGCCGCGACTGGCCAGCCGGTACCGAAGGGGCCGCGCAGCCCCAGCGTGGCACCCGGCCGCATCCGCGCGAGGGCGCCACTGACGGCGCCAACATTGCGGACGGTATGCACGAATGCGGCGCCTTCGGCAGCATCGCCGCTGATGCTGATCGCGGCCTCACCGACGCCGAACGCATAGAGCATGTTGAACTGGCCCGGGGCAAAGTCGGGCCGCACCCCCTCCAGCGGCAGCAGTTCCAGCGTCACCGTGTCGGCAAGCTCGCGCCGCGTGCGCGCGACGCGATACAGCGCCGGCAGGAACGGATCGGCCGCCACCGCTGGATCAGTGGCGGCCATAGACATCGAGAATCTGCAGCCGCGTCGCGTGCAGCCGTTTCACCAGGATCGGCAGGAAGCGCATCATCATCTGATAGCCGAGATCGTGGTCGGCGTCGCATTTGCCACGCAGACAGGCAGCGTCGATGCCGATGGCGCGCACCACTTCCAGCGCACGCGCATCGAACATCCAGCGGTACGGCGGCACCAGCCAGGACGCGCCGACGATCTCGCCGGGGCCGAGTGTTTCGAACACGATCGGGTCGCGTCCCGGCGGGGTGATGTCCAACGCCACCCGGCCGTGGCGGATCAGGAAGAATTCGTCGGCCGGATCACCTTCATGGAACAGGTATTCGCCCTCGTCGAAGCGACGGTTGCGCGCGCAGCCGGCGATGAGCTGCATGTGCGGCGGAGCGAATCCGGCGAAGAACGGATGTTCTTCCAGGATCGCGTCAAGCCCCTTCATGGTGCGCCTCCCTGGCCGCCGCCGGTGCATTGGCGATCGCGGCGGCCTCCTCGGTGATGTCGATGCCGACCGGGCACCAGGTGATGCAGCGCCCGCAGCCGACGCAACCAGAGGTGCCGAACTGGTCGATCCAATTGGCCAGCTTGTGCGTCAACCATTGCCGGTAGCGCGCGCGCGGCGCGTGGCGCACGCTGCCGCCGTGGATGTAGGAGAAGTCCAGTGTGAAACAGGAATCCCATTCGCGCACGCGGCGCGCCGTGTTGCCGGCGAGGTCGGTATGGTCACGCACCGTGGTGCAGAAGCAGGTCGGGCATACCATCGTGCAGTTGCCGCAGGTCAGGCAGCGCGCCGCCACCTCGTCCCACCGGCGATGCTCGGGCGCGGCTTGCAGCGCCTGCTTCAGTCCCTCCGTCTGAAGATGTCGCCCTATGCCTGCGGCCGCGCGCGCCACTGCCGAATCGGCCGCCGACAGATCGGCCGCTGTCGCCGGACGGTGCGGCACATGCTGCATGATCGCCGCACCGGCCTCGCTGCCGATCGCGATCAAGAAATCGTGGCGCGTGTCGTCGAGCAGCTCGGTCAGCGACAGGTCGAACCCGCCTTCGACTTTCGGTCCGGTCCGCATCGAGACGCAAAAGCATGTATTGCCGGCCTGGCCGCAGTTCACCGCGACGATGAAGGCGTCAGCGCGGCGTGCACGATAGTTGGTGTCGGGATACGGGCCGCTTACGAACACCTTGTCCTGGATCGCGATCGCGTGCAGTTCGCACGACCGTACGCCGATGAACGCATGGCGCGATGCCGGCGTCGCGCCGTCCGTGACCTCTGCACCGTCGCCGGTGCGGCGCATCGTCCACAGCGTTTCGCGAGCCGGGAACAGGAACTGCTTCCAGGCATGTGGGCCAACCGTGTAGCCGAACAGCGCGCCGTCCGCCCGCTGCTCCAGCCCGTAGCGTCCTGCCTCCTGGCGATCGGTCCACCCGGCCGGCAGGTCTGCGATGTCCCTGATCGCATCATAGATGATCGCGCCTTCGCGTACCGTCGGACCGATCACCTCCCGGCCGTCGGCGCGCAATGCTTCGATCAGCGCCTGCAGCCCGTCGCGCGCGATCGTCACGTTCGTGCCCATCGCATCCCCGCCGCCATCGACAGCCACGTCATCACTTCGTGCTGCGCCGCGCAACCCCCGCGGCCGGGCGGCACTATGCCCGCGACTGGCCGGCGGCGGATTGCGCCAGATCAACGCGCGGTGATCACGCCGGCGCTGTCAGGGAACGACCAGCGTTCCTGTCTCCCCGCGCAGCGCGCGCCCAAGAGCCGCCGGCGTCGTGATCAGCCCCTGCCTGCCGCCGCCCTCCAGAAACGCGATCAGTGCCTTGATCTTCGGCCCCATGCTGCCGCGGTCGAACGTCTCGGCGGCGTCGTGCGCGCGCGCCTCGGCCAGCGTCATGCGGTCCAGCCAGCGTTGGCGCGGCGTGTTGAATTCCAGCGCCACGCGCTCCACCCCCGTCGCCAATACGAACAGGTCGGCACGGATCATGCGCGCGAGCAGGGCGGAGGCGAGGTCCTTGTCGATCACCGCCTCGACGCCGCGCAGCGCGCCCGTTTCGTCCTCGATCACCGGGATGCCGCCACCGCCGCAGCCGATCACGACGAAGCCGGCGCGCGCCAGATGCGCGATTGCCTCGTAGTCAATGATGCGCAGAGGTTGCGGAGAGGGCACCACGCGCCGCCAGCCCCGCCCGGCATCGGGCTTCACCGTCCAGCCCTGCTGCGCCGCCAGCGCCTTCGCCGCCGCCTCCTCCATCTGCGAGCCGATCGGCTTGGTGGGATCCGCAAAGGCCGGGTCGGCGGCATCGACCAGCGTCTCGGTCACCACCGCGACCGGCTCGCGCGCGATACCCCGTCTGCGGAACTCGTTACGGAAGGCGCGCACGAACATGTAGCCCAGCGCGCCCTGCAGATCGGCACCGGCATAGTCCATCGGCACCGGCGCGACTTCATGGATCGACAGTTCCGAGCGACGCAGGACGTAGCCCATCTGCGGCCCGTTGCCGTGCGTGACGATGACGTTCCAGCCGGCGGCGATCATGTCGGTGATGCCGCGCACGGTCAGCGCGGCGGCTTCATACTGGTCGGGGATGGCCTGGTGCTCGCGGTCGCGGATCAGCGCGTTGCCGCCGATCGCGACCACCGCCAGCCTGCTCTGCGCGTCCATCCGTCCTCCCGGTCGAACCGTGCCGTCATTCCTCCGGCAGCGTGGCGGCGAGCGCGAGCACGGCCTGCACGAAGCAATCCAGCGGCGCATGGGTGATGCCGGCGCCGATCTGGCCGATGCCGGCGTCGCGATGCGCGATGCCGGTATTGATGACCGGCAGCAACCCACGATCGACCACCTTGCGCGCATCGATGCCGGCCGGCGTGCCGGCGAAATGCATCGCCGGCAGCGTGAAGCCATTGTTGCGGCCGAGCGTGATATGCGTCATCGCCTCGGTATTGGCGATGGCATCGTCCGGCGTGCCGCCGACGAAATTGACGATCGCGGGGGCGGCGGCCATGGCAAAGCCACCCACGCCGGCCGTCTCGGTGATGGCGCTGTCGCCCAGGTCGGGGGCCGCGTCGGCTGTCGAGTAGCCGGGGAAGAATAGGCCATCGACCACCGGTGCTGGCGCGGTGAACCAGCGGTCCCCGGTGCCGCTGAGCTGGATGCCGAAATCGACCCCGTTACGGGCCATCGCGGTGACCATGGTGCTGCCCGGCACGGCGCGCGCTGCATCCAGCATCGTCTTGCACGCGGCCATCGACAGGTTGAGGAAGAAATGGTCGTTGGTGGCGATGAAGTCCGCGACCTCGGCAAGCTCGCCGTGATCCGCGCCGCTGCGCAGCATCGGCGCGAGCAGCCGGCGCAGCAGCAGCGAGGTGGCAGCGGCGTTGCGGTTGTGCACCTCGTCACCCATGTGCAGTGCCTGGGCCATCAACGGCTTCAGCTCGATCCCGCCGGCCGCGCGCAACGTCGCCGCCATCACGCGCCGCAGCGGGCCCGCCATCCAGCGCAGCCGCGCGATCACCTCGGGCCCGTTGGCACCAAAGCGCAGCACCTTGCCCAGGCCCTCGTTGAGATTGCTGAAACAGCGCCGGTCGCCCGCCGCATCGCGCACGATCCAGACCGGCATCGACGGCGCGATCACGCCGGCCATCGGCCCCACCGCGCCGTGATGGTGACAGGGCGCGAACGCGACCTCGCCGCTCGCGGCCAGCCGCCGCGCCGCCTCGCGATCCGCGGCCCAGCCCTCGAACAGGATGGCGCCGACGACCGCGCCCTGCATCGGGCCGCACATCCGCTCCCACGCGACCGGGGGGCCGGCGTGCAGCAGAATGCGCCCGTCCATCCCGGGCACCGCCTCGCGCGCCGGCGCGATCCCCTCCAGCACGGGCTGCGCGGCAAGATAGACGGCGAAGGCGGCGCGGTTGGCCTCCTCAATCCGGGGATCATTGATCAGCCGCGCCAGTTGCTGCCCCGCGGCGCGGTCGCCCCCGGCGGGCGGCGCCCAGTCGATCTGCGTGGCCTTGCCGCCGGCGGCGGTGATCGCGTCGGCGAAAGCGGGCAGACCGACGTTCAGCACCTGTAACTCCTGCTCGAACAGGCGCACGGTCAGCCTCCCGCCGATGCGGCGATGCGGGCGGCCAGGCGCGCCGCCTCCGCGTTGCTGCGGGTCAGGATCATGCCCGCGTCGCGCAGGGTCGCTTCCTGCCGGACGAGGTTCTGCGGGTCGGCTTCGGTGCCGCAGACGAAGCCGACCACCGCCAGCCGCCGCCCGGCGGCCGCAGCGGCGGCGATGGCGGCAGCGATCGCCGGGGCGATCACGCCGGCCGGATCAGGGTGCGCGCCATAGCCCAGCACGATGTCAAGCAGGACCACGGCGGTCGCCGGATCGCGCGCCTCCGCGGCGAGACGTTCCAGGCGTAGCCGCGGGTCGATCATCGGGTGCGGCCGGCCGCGCGTGAAAACGTCGTCGCCCAGATCGACCAGCGTGTGCCCCTGGCTGCGCCACACGTCCGCGAGCGGCTGCGCGCCGCCGACCGGGGTGTTGGAATGCACCTCCGCCAGCACCTCGGCGAGCAGCAAAGTTGCCTCGTAACAGAAGGTGCCGCCGCTATAGAGGCCCCGCACATAGCGCTGCCCCGCCGCCGGAGGTGGAACGTCGCGCAGCTCGGCGCGGACAGGCTCCGGCGCGCGCCCCGAGGCGGCGGCGACGGCAAGCACCGCCGCGTCCTCCAGCGTCCGCGCGGCCGTGAGGCCGAGGCTGCCGATCAGGAACGGATCGGCGCCAATGAAATTGACCACCACCGGCTTGCCTGCCGCGCGTGCCAGGTCGAGAACCCGAGCCGCGACCTCCGGGGCCGGCGGTTTGGAGATCAGCACGATCACGCGGGTCCGCGGATCCTTGGCCAGCGCAGTCAGTCCCTGCAACATGGTGATCCCGCCGACCTCGCTCGACAGGTCATGCCCGCCGGTGCCGATCGCCTGGGTGATGCCGCCACCCGCGCGGTCGATCAGGCAGGTGACCTGCTGCAACCCGGTGCCCGAGGCGGCCACCAGACCGATATCGCCGCGCCGGACGACATTGGCGAAGCCCAGGGGCACGCCGGCGATGATGGCCGTGCCGCAATCGGGCCCCATTACCAGCAGGTCGC
Source organism: Pseudomonadota bacterium (assembly GCA_021818505.1). Classification (GTDB taxonomy): domain Bacteria; phylum Pseudomonadota; class Alphaproteobacteria; order Acetobacterales; family Acetobacteraceae; genus JAFKFJ01. The sequence continues at coordinate 14,065 of JAKADX010000017.1, read as the reverse complement.
GCGCGGCGGCGTAGCGCTTCAGCGCAATCTCGGCGGCGGCGGGTACGTTGTCGCTGAACAGCATGACGTGCAGGCCCAGACGCAGCGCCTTCATCGCCTCCACCGCGGCATAGTCGCCGGGCGTGGAAATCAAGGCGAGGTCGGCACCCGGAACCGCTTCCAGGCCCATCTCCAGGCTGCGCGGCCGGGTCGGCTGCCGCCCGCCGGCTGGGCCGGGTGACGGCTCCTCGTTCAGTGCCCGGTCAGCCTCGGCCAACGCTGCGGTGACAGCCTGGTCGTCGCCGTCGATGGCGACCAGCAGGTCGTTGGGGCCGGCCGCGACGTCGTCCTCCAGCATCCCGGCTTCGCGCAGCAGGGCGAGGTTGTTGGCCGAGGCCATCACGGCCGAAGCCTGCCGCACGCCCGGCAGCGCCAGCAGCCGGGCCGAGAGCTGCATCAGCGCGACTGAATCACGATAGAAGTTCCTGGTGACCCTGGCAGCCCGCGCCATTCCGTCCTCTTTCCTCCGCACCGGCTGCGAATTGCTCTGGCGCCCCGCGGAAAGTCTTGTATACGTATTCGTACGCCACCACGATGGCAAGTGCGAAGCGAGGGGCCACGCGACATGCAGGACGTCACCGACCCGCCCCGAGGACACGTCGCCGGCAGCCTGGACATCGCGGCACTGCGGTCTGGCTACCGAAACGGAACGCTGACGCCAAGCCTGGTGATCGAGCGTGTCTTGGAACGCGTCGCCGCGCGCGGCGATGACGCGGTGTGGATCGATCGGCCCGATGCCGACGTGCTGCGCGGGACGGCGCGGCGGCTGGAGGCTGAAGGACCAGCGGATCGGCCGCTCTGGGGCATCCCGTTCGCGATCAAGGACAACATCGACCAGGCCGGCCGCCCCACCACCGCCGCCTGTCCCGATTTCGCCTACCGCGCCGCCGAGTCGGCGCCGGTGGTGGCGCGGCTGGTGGCCGCTGGTGCAATCCCGGTGGGCAAGACCAATCTCGACCAGTTCGCAACCGGGCTGAACGGCACCCGTTCCCCCTACGGCACGCCGCGCTGCGCGCTCAACGGCGCCTACATCTCCGGCGGGTCCAGTTCCGGCTCGGCGGTGGCGGTTGCGGCGGGGCTGGCGAGTTTCGCGCTGGGGACCGACACCGCCGGCTCGGGGCGGGTGCCGGCGATGTTCAACAACCTGATCGGGCTGAAACCGACGCGCGGGCTGATCAGCACGCGCGGCGTGGTGCCCGCCTGCCGCTCGCTCGACTGCGTCTCGATCCTGGCGCTGACCGCGGGCGACGCGCTCGCGGTGCTGCAGGCCGCGTCCGACTTCGACCCTGCCGATCCGTTCTCCCGCCGCGCCGACCCCACCGCCGCCGCGACGTCCCCGCACGGCCTCGCGGGCTGCCGCCTCGGCGTGCCGCGCGCCAGCCAGCTCCGCTTCTTCGGCAACTTGCAGGGCGAGGCACGCTTCGCCGCCACGCTGCGGCTGGCCGAACAGCTTGGCGCGCGGCTGGTGGAAATCGATCTCGACCCGTTCCTGGAAACCGCGCGGCTGCTCTACGAGGGCCCGTGGATCGCCGAACGTTACGTCGCCATCCGCCACTTCTTGGACCGCCAGCCGGAGGCACTGCATCCGGTGACGCGGCAGATCATCGGCGGTGGCGCTCGTCCGAGTGCCGCCGAGGCGTTTGCCGCCTATTATCGGCTGCGTGAGCTGCGCCGCGCGACCGAGCCGGTGTGGCAGGTGATCGACACGCTCATCACGCCGACGGCGGGGCGGCAATACACGGTGGCGGAACTGCTGGCCGATCCGGTGAATCTGAACTCCGCGCTCGGCTACTACACCAATTTTGTGAACCTGCTTGATCTAGCGGCCGTCGCCCTTCCCGCCGGGCGCCAGGACGACGGGCTGGCGTTCGGCGTGACCCTGACCGCCCCGGCCTGGCACGACGCCGCGCTGTGCGCATTGGCGGATGCGCTGCACCGCGGCGGCAATGAGACGATCGGCGCGCTCGACACGCCGCTCGCCTCGACCCCGCCGCTGCCGCCGGCGGTGTCGGCGGACCTGGTGCGGCTCGCCGTCTGCGGCGCGCATATGCAGGGCCTGCCCCTGAACAGGCAACTGACCGAGCGCGGCGCGCGGCTGGTCCGCGCCTGCCGCACCGCGCCGCACTATCGCCTGTTCGCGCTGCCCGGCGGCCCACCGGCGCGGCCGGGATTGCTGCGCGACGCGGCGGGTTCGGCGATCGAGGTGGAGGTATGGGAGTTGCATAGCTCCGCCTTCGGCAGCTTCGTCGCCGGCATCCCTGCCCCGCTCGGCATCGGTTCGATCGAGCTGGAAGACGGCGAGACGGTGAAGGGGTTCCTGTGCGAAGCTCACGCCACCGCGGCGGCGCGCGACATCACCGCGCTGGGCGGCTGGCGGCGCTATCTCGGCACGCAGGAGGGCTGACAGAGGGCACCATGGCGACGGTACGTGCAGAACCCTATGAATTCGCCTTCGAGCCGGGCCAGGTTGCCCTGGTCATCATCGACATGCAGCGCGACTTCGTCGATCCGGGCGGCTTCGGCGAGGCGCTGGGCAACGACGTGTCGCTGCTGCGGCGCGCGATCGCGCCGACTGCGCGGGTGCTGGCGGCCGCACGGCAGGCCGGGATGCTGGTCATCCACACCCGCGAGGGCCACCGCCCCGATCTGGCCGACCTGCCGCCCGCGAAGAAGGCGCGTGGGCACCTGAAAACCGGCATCGGCGACGCCGGGCCGATGGGGCGCATCCTGGTGCGCGGCGAATACGGCCACGACATCATCGATGAACTCAGGCCCCGGGCCGGCGAGCCGGTGGTGGACAAACCGGGCAAGGGCGCATTCTATGCCACCGACCTCGACGCGATCCTGCGCAGCCGGGACGTCGCCAAGCTGATCGTCTGCGGCGTCACCACGGAGGTCTGCGTCAACACCACCGTGCGCGAGGCCAACGATCGCGGTTATGACTGCCTTGTGCTGGCTGACTGCGTCGCCTCGTACTTCCCCGAATTCCAACGCGTGGCGCTGGAAATGATCAAGGCGCAGGGCGGCATCTTCGGCTGGGTCGGCGAGTCGGCGGATCTGCTTGCCGCGCTGGCACCGGGCAAGGAGACGACGCGTCCCGCCGCCTGATCCGCGCGACAACACGAGGGCGAAACACAGCGCCCCGATACGGAGGGAAACCCGATGTCCGCGACACGTGCCGCAACCGAACCCGTCCGCTGGTGGGTGCCCGGCGACTGGAACGGCTTTTTCGGCCTGTTCACCAACGTCGTCCTCAACGTGATCGTGCTGACCGGGCTGTGTCTGGGCGTCATCAAGCTGCCCGACGACATCGTGTTCGGCCGCATCCTGCCGGCACTCGGCATCGCGCTGCCGATCGGCAATCTCTACTACGCGTATCTCGCCTTCCGTCTGGCGAAGAAGGACGGGCGCAGCGACGTGACGGCGATGCCGTACGGGCCGAGTGTGCCGCACATGTTCATCGTCGTCTTCGTCATCATGCTGCCGGTCTATCTCAAGACGCAGAACGCCGTGCTGGCGTGGCAGACCGGGCTCGCCTGGGCGTTCATCATCGGCGTCATCGTCCTGCTCGGTGCCTTCGTCGGTCCGACCATCCGGCGGCTGACGCCGCGGGCAGCGATGCTGGGCACGCTGGCGGGCATCTCGATCGCCTTCATCTCGATGCGGCCGGCCTTCCAGATGTGGGAAGTGCCGTGGATCGCCTTTATCTCCTTCGGCATCGTGCTGATCTCCTGGACCGCCAACGTGCGCCTTCCCGGCGGCGTACCGGGGGGGCTCGCGGCCGTGATCATCGGCACGGTGATCGCGTGGATTGCCGCGGCACTGGGCTGGACCGACGTGGTCACCGGCCCCCAGGTCGTCGCGTCCTTCGCGAAGTTCGGCCTGCACCTGCCGCTGCCGAGCGGCGACGTGGTCGCGGGGCTGGCCAACATCGCACCGCTGCTGGTCACCGCGATCCCGCTCGGCATCTACAACTTCACCGAGGGAATGAACAACGTCGAGAGCGCGGCAGCGGCCGGCGACGAGTACAGCCTGCGCAACATCCTGCTCGCCGACGGCATCGGCGCCGTGGTCGGCTCGATCCTCGGCAGCCCATTCCCGCCGGCGGTCTATATCGGCCATCCCGGCTGGAAGGCAGTGGGCGGGCGCATCGGCTATTCGCTGGCAACGGGCGTGGTGATCGCGCTCGTCTGCTTCCTTGGCCTGACCGCGCTGCTGCTCGCGGTGGTGCCGCTGGTCGCCATCCTGCCGATCCTGCTCTATATCGGTCTGGTGATCGGCGCGCAGGCGTTTCAGGCGGTGCCGTCCAAGCACGCTCCGGCGGTGGTGCTGGCGTTGATCCCCAACATCGCCGCCTGGGGCCAGACGCAGATCGACGGTGCGCTGAACGCCGCCGGCACCTCGGCAGCGCAGCTTGGCATGGGCAAGCTGATGGGCGCGGGCGTGGTCTATCGCGGCATGGAATTGCTGGGCGGCGGCGCGGTGCTGGCCGGGCTGATGCTCGGCGCCATTGCCGCCTTCATCATCGACCGCGAGTTCAACAAGGCGGCGGCCTATGCCTGGGCTGCGGCGATCCTGTCGTTCTTCGGCTTCATCCACGGCGTGCAGCTCGCCTGGGCGGCATCACCTACCGTGGCGCTGGGCTATGCGCTGCTCGGCGCGATCTGCCTGATCGTGGCGTGGCGCGAGGAACAGGCGGCGGCTGCCACACCGACCTCCGCGCGGGCATAGGTTCAGGGACCGGCCGGCGGCGCGCACGCATCCAGCAGGCCGAGCACGCCGGCCGCGCCTGAGTCGTGACCGACCGCCAGCGCTGCCGTGACCGCGCGCTGCACGGCCGCTGCATCGCCGCCAGCGGCGATCACGGCGGCGACGGCGTGCAGACGCTCCGAAACCTCGCCGTCCGCGGCGGCCTCCAGATAGAGACGGCTGACGCGGTTGGTTCGCAGGGCGAGCGTGCGCACCCGCGCCCGCAGCGCCGTGGCCAACCGCTCGGCGTCGCCGCCGGCGAGCAGCCCGGCGATGAAGCCGACCAGGTAGTCATCGCCCGACGGCGTGCGCCCGGCACCCAGTCCGACCAGCCGCGTCACCGCCTGCGCGGCGACGTCGGCGTTCCCAGCGCGTCGGGCCGCGCCCAACGCCGCGATGGCGTCGCCGCCGATCGCGCGCAGACCGTCCCCCCGTCCGTCAGCCGCCACCACCATCAGCGCCGCCTGCCACGCCGCGCGCACGGCCTCGCGGCCAGAGTCGAGGCCCAGCGCGCCGAGAGCGCTGCGCCACGGGCGCGCGCGGCGCAGATCGACGGCGAGCGCGCCGCCGGCGATGCGCAGCACACCACCCCGCGCCGCTGCCAGGGCCCCCTCGGTCAGAGCGCCTTTGAACGCAAAGCCGGGGGGTGTGGCCAGTGTGATCCCGCGCGGCAGCCCGCCGAGTTCCTCAATCGCCAGCGTCAGCAGCCCGGCGTCGGCGCAATCGAGCAGGCAGGCGCGGCCGTGAACCTCCGCGACCGTGGCGGAAAAATCCGCCTCCGGCACGCCGGCGCCGAGGCGGACCGCGGCGAGCGGCATGGCCGCGCCGCCTCAGGCGTGGGCGTAGGCGCGCGCCAGCGCCTCCTTGATCGAATTGCCGACGATGTTGCGCCCTTCCTCGACATTGCGGCGCAGGGCGGCGCGCGCGCCGGTCACGTCGCCTGCAGCGATGCGGTCGAGAATGGCGAGATGCTCCGCGCAGGTGCTTTCCACCCGGTCGGGTTTGGCGAAGTCGATGGTGCGGAACACCTGCAGCCGCTCGTTGATCCCGGCAAGCTGCTGCAACAGCAGCGTGTTTCCGGCCAGCCGCGCCAGCCCCTCATGAAACCGTGCGTCGAGCGTGGCGAGTTCCTCGACATCGCGGCGCGGCTGCCGCAGCACCTCGCGCCAGGTTTCGGCCAGTGCCGCCAGTTCATCCGGCGGCGCGCCGGCCCCGGTCAGCTGCTCGACCGCGAACAGCTCCAGCGCCAGTCGCACGTCGTACAGCTCCTCCAGCTCCCGCAGCTTCACCTGGCGCACGGCGTAGCCGCGATTGTCCATGCGGCGGACGAAGCCGTTGGTGGCGAGCACGCGCAATGCCTCGCGGACCGGACTGCGGCTGACACCGAACTCGCGGCACAATCCATCCTCGGTCAACCGGTGTTCCGGCGGGTATTGCCACGAGATGATGCGCTCCTTGAGCGTGGCAACGATCGAGGTGCTGAACGTGGAGGAATGCTCCGAAGCCATCGCCGCCGCCATCTCCCGCAATGCGGTGCGCTCTCCTGCGTACAGCACCGGATATCCCGCCAGGCGGGGGCGCGGCAAGTCGCACGGCAGCGTCAGGCGCGGCGCGCCCGCAGATGCGGCCAGTCGGCGGGGTCGGTGGCCGGGCCTTCCAGCCAGCGATAGAAGTCCGGATGGGCGTAGAAGCTTGTCCAGCAATCATGCGCAGCCGCCGGATCTGCGAGTTCGCTGCCATGGACGATGCGCAGGCGAGAGGTGGCGCTGCCGATCCGCCGGTGCAATTCCGCGCTGCCGGCGAACGGCACCACCGGGTCCTCCGGGCAATGGAACAGCCAGACCGGCACGCGGCGCAGCAGCGCGATGTCTGGCTCGCCAAAGCTGCCCGCCCCGCCCGCCGGACAGAAGGCGGCCACGGAGGCGACCGGCCGCCCCTCGCGCAGCAGCGTCGCCGCCAGCCGCAGCACGCCCCGCCCGCCGCGGCTGATGCCGGTCAGATGCAGCTGCGCCGGGTCGATCTCAGGCCGTGCCGTGAGCCAGGCCGCGAGTTCGGCCGCCAGCGCGTCCCCGTCCCAGTCGCCGGCGGGCAAGTGGAAGCCGAGCACGTGGAACCGCCCGATCGCCGCCGCCGTGTCCGGCCCGTACGCGCCGGTCGGGTCATGCAGGACGTCCGCCCAGGGCCCGAATTTGCGCACCTGTTGCTCGGTATCACCGCCGACCTCGCCGGCACCGTGCAGATAGACGAGCAGCGGCGCGCGGACGGGCATAGCCGGGCGGCTGAGATGGGGGAGGAGCATAGCGATGCCTCCGAATGAAGCGGCGCGCCGGTCACGTCGCGCCGAGCGGTGAGATACCATTCGGGATCGTGTCCCTTTGTGTGGTGTAGCAGGCTGCTGAGGGGCCTGCCGGGGCGATCGACGAGAGTTTGGCGCAGGCAGGCAGGTCAGCGGCTTCCTGCACCACGTGCCGGGACACCACCTGCCGATTGCCCTCGTTCCTCGACACCCTGTGGTCGCAGAGGCTAGCGGGCGCTTTGCTTCGGGCACGGTGGTCGCCGCGCACCAACGATACTGTTAGATTTTCTTACCACCAAAGCACTATCATTAGGTCGTCACGATCGCAAAATCTGCACGGGGATGCGCATCCATGTCGCTTCCGTGCATCAGAGCTTTACGGCGTAATGTTTGTTGTGATAAACGAAGGTTTCGTCCCTGGTAATGGGTGTGCTCAGAACCGACCGGCAGGATTCGCGGCTTGAGCGTCAGGTGCAGGCGTGTAGCTCAGGGGCAGAGCACTGCCATGTACATAGCGGGCGTCACGGTTTCGATCCCCTCCGCGCCGATCCCCGCCGCGATTCTCGGCCGTTATGATGTCATGATGGTCGCGCTGGCGTGGCGAACTGGATAATCTGACGGCGCCACGGGTGAGCGGGCGAAGGAGAAGACGGGTTGATGAGCGTTGCCAGATGGATAGGGTGCTTGGCGGGTGTTCTGCTGCTGTTCGGCTGCACCGACCCCAAGTCGCCGGCGGGCGCGGATGCCGCACCGGTTGTTTCCGCGCCGTACGTGATCGGTCCTGGCGACAATCTCGGCATCTTCGTCTATGACAATCCGCAGCTCAGTGCCGAGATCCCTGTCCGGCCGGATGGTCGCATCTCGACGCCGCTGATTTCCGACATCATGGCCGCCGGCAAAACCCCCAGTCAGCTCGGTGCCGAGATCGAGGAGCGCCTCAAGGAATACGTCAAGGATCCGCATGTCACGGTCATGGTCCGCGGGTTCGTCGGACCGTTCGACCAGCAGATCCGGGTGATCGGGGAAGCCACCGATCCGCAGGCGATCCCGTACAGAGACGGCATGACCGTGCTCGACGTCATGATCGCGACCAAGGGTCTGACGCGCTACGCGGCCGGGAACCGCGCGATCATCGTGCGCCGGATCGGCACCAAGAAAGAGACCATTCATGTCCACCTCTCCGATCTGCTGAAGGATGGCGACATCACCCAGAATGTTGCGATGCGCCCGGGTGACACGCTGATCATCCCGCAGACCTGGTTCTGACGCGCCGGCCAGGACGGCCGAGGAGGGGCAATTGCTCTGGGTCTCCAATCTACAGGCGCAACTTCGCCGCTACCTGCTCGGCATCTGGCGCCGGCGCTGGGTCGTGCTCGCCATTACCTGGGTGGTGTGCTTGGGCGGCTGGGCCCTCGTGGACCGCATCCCCGACCAATATGAGGCAAACGCGCAGCTCTCTGTCGATTCCGATGCGGTGCCGACGCCGCTGCAGCACGGCCTTGCGTTGGACAACAATCCTTATCGCCAGCTCGACGTCTTGCAGCGGACGCTGCTGAGCCGGCCGAATCTGGAGAAGCTGATCTCCAGGACCGATCTCGAACTCATGGTGCGCAGCCCGTCCGATCTGGAACGGATGGTGGCGGGGCTTGCCGTTGGCATCAAGATCACTCCGCAGACCCGCAACCTGTTCACCATCGGTTACCGCAACACCCAGCCGAAACTCGCCTATGACGTGGTGCGGACAATGCTGTCCATCTTCGTCGAGAGCCAGATCGCCAACAACCGCAGCGACGTGGAGAACGCGCGCCAGTTGCTCGATCAGCAGATCGCCACTTACGAGGAACAACTACGCCGTGCCGAATCGCAACGCGCCGCGTTCAACGCCAAATATTTCGATGTTCTGCCGGACAACAACGGCCGTTCCAGGCTCGACGCCGCCCGCTCCGCGGTCGCAAACCTGCAGGAACAGCTCCAGCAGGTGAAATTGCGCGAACAATCGGTGCGCCAGCAGCTCGCAGCCACCCCGGCGACCATTTCCGCTGACCAGCCTGCCGACACCGGCAGACCGTCCGTGCCCCAGCCGCCGGCCTGCCAGGAACTCGAGGCCGCGCAGGCAAAGTTCACCGACCGCAATCCGACCGTGGTGACACTGCGCGCCACCTGCGCCGAGCAACGCAAGCTCGCGGCCGGACACGTCGCGCTGCCTGGTGCGCACGCCGCCGACGGCGGCAACGTCATCGCCAATCTGGTGGCTGAGAAGCTGCGACTGCAGATCTTAGATCTGGAGGCGGCGGCAGCGTCGCTGAAGCAGCAGATCGCCGACAAAACCGCCGAACGCGATCGGCTGGACGCGATCGCCCGCGCCGACCCCGACCTGATGGCTGAATACACCGACATGAATCGCGATGACGAAGTGCTGCGACGCAAGTACGAGGAACTGATCGCGCGGCGCGAGGCCATGCGGCTATCCGCGGCGGCCGACACGAACGCCGAGCAGATCAAGCTGCAAGTGGTCGATCCGCCGCAGGTGCCGCGGATCCCGGTGGCGCCGAATCGTGTCGCACTGATCACCGGCGTGCTGCCGCTCGGTATCGCCGCCGGCATCGCATCGGGACTGCTGCTGCAGCAGTTCGACACGTCCTTCCACACGATCGAGGAACTGCGTGCTCTCGGCCTGCCCGTGGTCGGCAGCATCTCGCTGGTCACCGCACGCGTGCCGCTGCATCGTCGCCTGATGCCGGCGGCCGGCTTCGCAGTCGCCTTGCTGCTGCTGTGCGCGCTCTACGGTGGGCTGCTGTTGCGCCTGCTGCACCAGACCGCCGCGGGCGCATGAGCGACGCCGACACAGGCTCCGCCGCGTCGCCCGCCCCCGCATCCGCCCATCTGGTGGAGCGGGCCGCCGCCCTGTTGCGCGCAGATGCCCGGTTGCGTGACACGGAGGACGCGCTGAGCGATATCGGGCCGCCGCACCACGTCACGGCCAGCGAACCGCCGCGGCCGATCCGCGATCCGGTTCCGCCCGCCGCCTTGACCCCCGCGCGGCCGGAGCCCGAGGCGATCACGACCGACGGCGGACTGCCGACCAATGCAAAGCAGCCGCCGGCACTCGACATCGCGGCGCTGCAACGGGCCGGACTGATGCTGACCGGCGAGCGCAGCCGCATTGCCGAGGAATACCGCATCAGCGTCACACGGGCGCTGCGGGCATTGCGCGGCAGTCGTGCTGGCCGCGCTGGCACCGCGAATCTGATGATGGTGACATCGGCGCGGCCCGGCGAGGGCAAGAGCTTCTCGGCGCTCAATCTTGCCGCCAGCATCGCGCAGAACAGACTCGCCGACGTGTTGCTGATCGACCTCGACAGCAAGCCGCGCTGCCTGTCGGCCACGCTCGGCCTCATCGGGCGCGCGGGACTGCTCGACCTCGCGACCAGCGCGGCGACGGGCGATGTCCAGGCGCCGGAGGCCTTGATCGCCCGCACCGCGATCGAGGGATTGTCGTTCCTGCCGGTCGGCGCGCGCCGGCCCGGTGTGGAGGGCGCGATCACCCGCGCCGTCGGCGCCACGCTGGAGCGGCTGAGCCGCCGATTGCCGCGCCATGTCATCGTGCTCGACACCGCTCCATGTCTCTCCACCAATGATCCGAGCACGCTCGCGGGGATGATCGGCGAAGTGCTGCTGGTGGTCGAAGCCGAACGCACCCAGCGCAGCGAGGTCGAGGCTGCGCTGGACCTGCTGAAGGCGGCGACCAACGTCACCCTCGTGCTCAACAAGGTCAAAGTGACGCAGCGACACTCCTTCGGCTCCTCCTCTTACTTAGAAACCTCGGAATGAATGGCGCGCGGTGTCGCCGACGGGTTGTGCGTTTGCTTGCGGCAGCTTCGGCCGGCTGTCTCGCGGCGGGTGGGCCGCCGGCCGCGCTGGCGCAGAGCGTGGATCTGGGCCTGGGCGGCGAGACCGGCCTCACCACGCCTGCCGCGCCGAGCGAGACCGGCGGCCTCAACGCAGGCAGCCTCATGCCGAGCGCCCCGCCGCAGCCCGGCAACTTTGCCACCAGCCCCGTCCCGCTGCCGATGCAGGGGGGCCAGAGCTTGAGCGATCGGCTCGCCGGTGCGCTGGGCAAGCCCTCCGTCACGGCGCCAGGGGCGCCGGCGTTCCAGGTCACGCCGTCGATCGGCGTGCAGCAGGGCTGGACAAGCAATGTCTTCAACTACCCCGGCCTGCCGGTGGAGAGTGCGTTCTTCACCGGCATCAACCCCGCGGTCACCGTCACCGCCGACACCCAACGCCTGCAGCTCAATGCGACTTACGATCCGAACCTGATCCTCTACGAGCCGTCCCACGGGCAGAACGTGGTGGCGCAGAACCTGAACGCCCAGGCGCACAGCACTGTCGTGCAGGACATGTTCTACGTCGATCTGTCCGCCTTTGCTGCCCAGACGTCGCTCGCCGGTGGCTACGGTCCGCCGGGCACGGCGCTGCCCAACCAAGTCGGCAGCACGCAGGACTACAGCGTCTCGCTGTCGCCCTACCTGATGCACCAGTTCGGCAGCGTCGGCACCGCTCAGGTCGGCGTTATGGTGAACGAATCGGCGATGATCGTTCCGGCGGGCTCGACCCAGCCCTTCGCGCCCGGCCTGGCGGCGGCCGCGCTGCCCAGCGCGCAGGCGACCACGCTCGGCGAGTTCATCAACCTCATCTCCGGCGAGGATTTCGGCCGCCTGCTGAGCATCGTCAACGCATCCGGCGAGCAGTCGCGGGGCACCGGCGTCCTGGGCAACGGCTACCAGTACAGCGTCAGTTATCAGGGGCAGTACGCGGTCACGCACAGCTTCAGCCTGCTCGGCACGATCGGCTGGCAGAGCCTCCATTACAGCGGCTTCCCGCCGGTGACGATCACCGGTCTGCTGTGGAATGTCGGCGCGCAGTTCACGCCGAGCCCCGATGCCAGCCTGACGGTGCGCTACGGCCGAACCGACGGCATCAACGGCGCGTTCGTCAGCGGCAACTATGCCCCCACCGCGCGCACGCTGCTGACGATCAACTACTCGGTCACTGTCACGACCGATCAGCAGCAGCTTCAGGCGGCGCTGCCGCTGGCCACCACCGACGCGGCCGGCAATCTGGTGAACGCGCAGACCGGCTCGCCGCTGCTGCAGAACAACAACTTCCTCGGCTTCAACCCGGGCGTTTACCAACTCCAATCGGGATCGCTGACGGCATCGCTGCTGCTCGACCGCGACACGTTCCAGATTGCCGGCAACCAGCTGCGCGAGACGCCCCTGAACAGCGCGACCGCTGGCGCCCTCCTCACCGGCGAGAATGCGACCTTTGGCTCGCTGACCTGGCAGCACGACCTCAGTCCAGCGGTGAAGACATCGCTAATGGCGCAATACGGGGTCTCGCAGTTCGCGCTCGCCAACCTGAATGTGTCGGGCACCGTGTTCGTCGCCAGCGCAATGGTCAGCTACGCGCTGTCGCCCACGCTCACCACCACGCTGCAATACAGTCACGCGATGGACAACTTTCACGGTCAGGTCCCGGGCTTCACCACCGACATGGTGATTGCCGGGCTGCAGAAGTCCTTCTGAGCGGACCCGGCCCGCGCGCGCATCCCCCGAGGTACTCCCGATGTACGACCGCTATTACGAATTCAGTGCGCCGCCGTTTCAGCTCACGCCTGACAGCCGCTTCTACTACGACAGCCGCGCGCACAGCCGCGCCAACGCCCATCTCACCTTTGGGCTGGCGCAAGGGGAGGGTTTCATCGTCGTCACCGGCGAGGTCGGCGCAGGCAAGACCACGCTCCTGGAACGCCTGCTGGGACAGCTCGACCCCGACACCTATGTCGTTGCGCGCATAAATACCACGCAGGTCTGCGGCGACGACCTGTTCCGCCTGGCAATGGCGGGATTCGGCCTGGATGCGCCGCGGGACAGCAAATCCTCGCTGCTGCTGCGCTTCGGGGACCTGCTGCGCGACCACAGCATGTCGGGACGGCGCAGTCTGCTGATCGTCGACGAGGTGCAGAACCTCACGCCGACCGCGCTCGAGGAGCTGCGGATGCTCTCCAACCTGACCCCAAGGGAGGGGGCGGCCGGGCGCGCCAGCCTGCAGACCCTGCTGGTCGGGCAGCCGCAGTTCCGCCGCATGCTGGCGAGCCCCGACCTCGATCAGTTGCGCCAGCGCGTGCTCGCCTCCTACCACCTCGGCCCACTGACGCCCGAGGAGACGCGCGGCTATATCCTGCACCGTCTCGGCACTGCCGGCTGGCGCGGGACGCCGGCATGGCAGGAGCCGGCGTTCGAGGTCGTGCACGCGCACACCGCCGGCATTCCGCGCCGCATCAACCGGCTCTGTTCACGCGTGCTGCTGCTCGGCGCGCTGGAGCGGAGCGGGGAGATCACCGCGCAGATGGTGCAGGCCACCGCCGAGGAACTGGCCGAGGACCTCGAAGGCGGCGCGACGGCGGGCGCGGACAGCGGCATGCCAATGCCGGCACACGTGAACGGCACTGCCGCGCTCAGCCACCGGCTCGATGTCGTGGAGGCCAAGCTGGCGCGGCGCGAGCGCATGTTCCAACGCCTGTTCGACCTGATCGCCACAGGCGGCGAGCGCTGACCGGCACGCCGGTATGTCCGCGACCTGCAACACTCTGACGGTCGATCGCATCGGCGAAGCCCGCTTCCGAGCCGGTGTGTCGCGCGCGCGTCATGCTATGCATTCGCTGTTGTGTGATCGACAGAACCTTCGTGGAGACCGGTGCGATCACGGCCGCACCGGCATCGCGCGGATCGGCGGCGCGATCCGCGACAGCCTGATCGTCGGGTGCAGCGACGCAGCAGCCGGCGCGCCTGCCCGCCGGCGACCGGCGGATCGATCTGTGCAGCCACCGTCATGATGAGATGACCCCGCGCGGCGCGTTCGACGATTACGCCGACTGCTCCCGCCCCGCATCGAACAATCCGGCATAGGCGGCAGATC
>JAKADX010000097.1 GCA_021818505.1 Pseudomonadota bacterium | reverse complement strand
ATATGCAAATGGCAGCCGCCGCGCCCCGGGGGGGCGAGCCCCGAGGCGCCATGAGGCTGCTACGCTGTTATCATGCGATCTTTTCGCATGGAGCACCTGCCTTCCACCGGGGTACTGCCCGGACTTGAGGTAGCGGTCGCCAACCGCCGAAACCGGGCCGTGAGCGTCGTCAGCGCCACGGCCCGAACCTTATGCGCCGTCGTCCTGCGTCTCAGGGTTAAATGAGACGCCGGCGTTCGGCGCGAATGCCTCCTGGTCGGTCTGCAAGCGATCGGGAGTCAGACGAAGTTCCTGTATGCCCGCGTCGGTCACATGGTATCGACCCAATCCCACGCGCTCTAGGACGCCGCGGTCGACGTATGCGGCCATCTGCGAGCGCACATTCCCGCGGGACGCCTGATTGCCGAGCATGCTCATCGCCCGCAGCACGTCGTCGATTGAGAACTCGCCACCTAGACGAATGGCGGTCTCGATAATCGCCTGAACCCACACGCCCGAAAGCCGACGACGTCCTTTCGGCGGCCGGCTACGGAGTAACAAAGGACGGGCCGGCCCGTGATCTGGCCCCTCCTGTGGGACGCTATCGCTGGGGAACATGTGCAGCGCGTCTTCATACGCTCTCAGCTCGCCCTCAAGCGTCAGGCGCTCGCGCTCCAACTCAGCAAGCCGGGCGCGTCATTGCTCGATCTTGGAGATGATGGCCTCTCGCATGCCGCCATAGTAGCGGGCGCGAACGCAAGAAATCCACAGGGCGTCACGAGTCGCAGACAAAAAAACTACGCCTGACGGCCGATTTCTTTCTTGACTCCCTCGGCTCCGTTACCGTGCCTGTGACGACTCGGGCGCCTGGATGTGGCCGTTGGGGCGGCAGGCATACAGTTGGGAAAAAATGCCTGGCGATCCGGGCGCCCCGGAGTCAGCCGCCGGGGCGCACCCGCGCGGCCGGATGCGACTCCGGCAGGCGGGCGTGCCCTGGACCGGTCAGTTTCTCGCGCAGCGTGCCCGGCGCGTAGTCGGTCTTGAAGGCGCCCCGGCGTTGCAGCTCCGGCACCACCAGATCGACGAAATCGACGAAGGTTCCGGGCGTGACGACATAGGCCAGGTTGAACCCATCGACGTCGGTTTCGTCCACCCAGGCTTGCAGCGCGTCCGCCACTTCCGTCGGCGAGCCGACGATCACCGGGCTGCGTCCGCCGATCGCGGCGTGCGCGCCGATCTCGCGCGGCGTCCAGCTGCGGGAGGGGTCGGCGATGGTGAACGCCTCCAGCGCCGAGGTCATCGCGTCATGATCGCCGTAGCGGATCGGCTGATCCGGCGGCAGGGCCGCGAAATCGATGCCGGTCCAGCCGGACATCAGTGTCAGGCCGCCCTGCTCGCTCGCATACGCGCGGTACTCGGCGTATTTGTCGCGCGCCGCTTCCGGCGTGGTGTCGGTGATCACCGTCATCATGGTGAAGATCGTGATCGCGCGCGGGTCGCGCCCGGCGGCTGCGGCGCGGCGGCGGATGTCGGCGACGATCGGCGCGATCACCTGCTTCGACGGGCCATTGATGAACACGCACTCGGCATGATCGGCGGCGAACTGCCGCCCGCGGGTGGAGGCGCCGGCCTGGAACAGCACCGGCGTGCGCTGCGGCGAGGGTTCCGCCAGATGTATCGCCGAAAGCTGGAAATACGGGCCGTCGTGCGCCACGCGGTGGATCCGATCCGGATCGGCGAAGCGGCCGGTCGTGCGGTCGCGCAGCACGGCGCCGTCCTCCCAGCTTCCCTCCCACAACTTGTAGACCACCTGCATGTAGTCCTCGGCGATCTCGTAGCGCGTGTCGTGGCCCTGCTGGCGGGCCATGCCCATGCCCTTGGCGGCGCTGTTCAGATAGCCGGTGACGATGTTCCAGCCGATCCGCCCGCGCGTCAGGTGATCGAGCGTGCTCATCCGCCGGGCGAACGGATAGGGATGCTCGTAGGACAGCGTGGCGGTGACGCCGAAGCCCAGATGCTCGGTGACCATCGCCATCGCCGGGACCAGCATCATCGGGTCGTTGACCGGCACCTGCACCGCGCCTTCCAGCGCCGCGCGCGGGGCGTGCTGATAGACATCGTAGATGCCCAGCACGTCGGCGAGGAAGATCGCGTCGAACTTGCCCCGCTCCAGCGTGCGGGCGAGGCCGGTCCAGTATTCCAGCGTGTTGTAGGTGTCGGCGCGGCAGGCGGGGTGGGTCCACAGCCCGGGGGACTGGTGGACGACGCAATTCATGTCGAAGGCGTTCAGGCGGATCTGGCGGGTCATGGCGGACGCGGCAAGCCTATACGGTGAACTGCTCGGCGATGATACGTTCGGACAACCCCTGGTCGGGGTCGAACAGCACGGTGGCGCTGACCGAGCGGTCCTCGCTGACCGCGACCGAGACCACGTCGCGCACTTCGTAGGAATCCGCCACCGCCGCCACCGGGCGCTTTTCGGGTTCCAGGATCTCGAACAGCACGTCGGCGGAGGACGGCAACAGCGCGCCGCGCCAGCGTCGCGGGCGGAAGGCACTGATCGGCGTCAACGGCAGCAGGTTGGCCGACAGCGGCACGATCGGTCCGTGCGCCGACAAATTATAGGCGGTCGAGCCGGCCGGGGTCGACACCAGGATGCCGTCGCAGATCAGTTCGGACAGCCGCACCGTGCCGTCGATCGTGATGCGGAGCTTGGCCGTCTGGTGCAGCTGGCGCAGGAGGCTGACCTCGTTCAGCGCCAGGGCCTCGTCCACCGCGCCGGTAGCGGTGATGGCGTGCATGCGCAGCGGGTGCAGGATCGCTTCCTGCGCGGCTTCCAGCCGCTCGATCAGCGCATCCTCGCGGAACGGGTTCATCAGGAAACCAACCGAGCCGCAGTTCATCCCGTACACCGGCGTGGCACGGCCGAGCACCCGGTGCAGGGTTTCCAGCATGAACCCGTCGCCGCCCAGTGCCACCACCACCTCCGCCTGGTCGAAGGCGCAGGAGCCGTAGCGGGCCAGCAGGCGGGCGGCGGCGTCGCCGGCGATCTCGGTGGCGGCGGCGGCGAAGGCGATCCGGCCAGGAGCGATCGTGCGGCGGCGCCCCGTCGTGGGGGGCGGGGGCGGGGTCATTCCGCGGTCCGGGGGGTCAGCCGACGGTGTGTCTCCACCGGCATGTCGCGGCGCACTCGCGCGGTGATTGCCGGGTCGATGCGCGCGGTGGCCCAGCCGGTGCCGTCCGACACCTGCGCGACCACCTGGCCCCAGGGGTCGCAGACCAGCGAGTGGCCGTAGGTGAAACGCGGCTCCCCGCGCGTGCCTTCCAGATGCCTGCCCCAGGTGGCTGCGGCGGCGAACCAGCACTGGGTCTCGATCGCGCGGGCGCGCAACAGCGGCTCCCAATGGTCCTTGCCGGTCTGCAAGGTGAAGGCCGAGGGCAGCATGACGAGCTCGGCGCC
>JAKADX010000016.1 GCA_021818505.1 Pseudomonadota bacterium | reverse complement strand
TCACGCTGGGCGTGGGCGGGGTCGGCGGCGCCGGGGTGGGCGCCGCCGCCGTCGGTGCCGGCGGCGGGGGCGGCGGCGGAGGTGGCGGCGGCGGCGGCGCCTCGAACGGCCGCGGTTCCGGTGGCGTCTCGGCCGGCGGCGCCTCGGTCGGCGTCGGCACCACCGCCGGCGCCGGGATCGGCGACGGTGCCGGGGCCTTGGTCGCCGGCTCAGGCGGCGCCTTCTCGAAAGACAGCTCCACGTCCAGTTGCGGCGGCGGCTCCGGCGGCGGCGCGGTCGGCAGGCCGAGCAGCAGCGCCGCGATGATCAGCACATGACCGATCAGAGAGGCGCCGGCGCTGCGCTGGAGCAGCTTGGTCATCGCCGGTCGCGGCTCAGCCGTTCCCCGGCTTGGCGGGGGCAGCCGGTGCGGCGGGCGCCGGGGCCACCCCGGACGGGGGTGCGGCGGCCGGAGCCGGGCCAGCGCCGGGTGGGGCGGCGGCAGGCGCTGGCGTCCCGGACGGTGCTCCGGCCGGCGGCTCGGAGAGCAGGGCGGCCTTGGTGAAGCCGCCCTGCACGATGGTGCCCATCACCTCGATGATACGGCCGTACGAATTGGCCTTGTCGCCGCGCACGAAGATGCGGCGGTCCTTGTTGTCCTGCGACAGAGCCTGAAGTTTGGCGACCAGTTCGGCCAGATCAACCTTCTGGTCCATCAGATAGACCTGACCCTGCGCATCGACCGAGACGGTCAGCGGCTCGCTGTCCTGGTTGACCGGGTTGGTCGCCACCTTCGGCAGATCGACATTGACCGCGCTGCTCATCAGCGGCGCCGTCACCATGAAGATGATGAGCAGCACGAGCATCACGTCCACCAGCGGCGTGACGTTGATCTCCGCCAGCGGCCGGTAGCGTCCGGAGCGCCCGCCGCGCAGGCGGCTGCCGTTGCCGTTCAGGAAGGCGGCCACCTCAGGCCCGCTCCTCGCTCTGGCGCGACAGGATGGCGCCGAATTCGGTGCCGAACGCCTCCAGCCGCGCCGCGAAGCGGGCGAGGTCGGTGCCGATCTTGTTGTAGGCGAGCACCGCGGGAATCGCCGCGACCAGACCGATCGCAGTGGCGAACAGCGCCTCCGCGATGCCGGGGGCGACCACCGCGAGGTTGGTGTTGTGCATGGCGGCGATGGCGGAGAAGCTGTGCATGATGCCCCAGACGGTGCCGAACAGGCCGATGAACGGCGCCGTCGAGCCGACGGAGGCGAGGAAGATCATCCATTTCTCCAGCCGCTCCATCTCCCGCTGGATGGTCACGGACATCGCCCGCTCAACGCGGTCGCGCACGCCGCTGCGGCTGATGTCGGCCCCGGCGACGCGCAGGGACCGGCGCCATTCGTTCATGGCGGCGCCGAACACCGCGGCCATCGGGTGCGCCGGCTTCACACCCTCCTCCTCATAAAGCTCATCGAGGCTGCCGCCGGACCAGAACCGGTCCTCGAAGGCATCGGCCGAGCGTGCGACGCGGCGCAGGCTGGTGATCTTCTCGAAAACGATGGCCCAGACCCAGACGCTCGCGAACAGGAGCGCGATCATCACCAGCTTGACGACGACATCGGCCTGCAAGAACAGGCTGAGGATCGAGAGGTCGCCGACTGGCGTCCCCAGGTTCGCGGCATCGACGGCTCGGTCCACTCTAGCCTTCCTCTCGGTTTCGCGGCCCGCCTGGCCCGGCGAGCGTCGCGAGCGTGTCTCGCCACAGCGGCGGGATGCGGGCGGCACGCATGTCGCGTAGGCGCACGCACGCCAACTGGATCTCGGCAACCGCCAGCGTCCGGTGCGGCGGCTGCGCGGCGTGGAAGGACTGCACCAGCACCACCGAGGCCGCCGCGATCGCCAGCGGGCGCGTCGCGACGATCACCTCGTCGTCGAGTCGCGCCGGCGCCAGATAGTCCAATTTTGCGCGCCGCACCATGAATATGAGGCCGAACTGCCGTGTCATTTCCGCGTGGGGAATGTCCAGCTCGCGCAACGCCTCGGTGCGGGCGCGTTCGGCCAGTCGCAGGTAGTTGGCGTGATAGACGGTGCCGGCCGCATCGGTGTCTTCGTAATAAATACGGCACGCATAGCGGTGCCCTCCCTGCCCCAGCGTGGGCGTCGGATGACGGTTCATTCGTCATCCTCCAGCAGATCCAGCAAGGGCTGTGCCGGCGCTGGCGGGATCAGCCCCAGATGGCGCCAGCCGGCCTCGGCGAGAACCCGGCCGCGGCTGGTGCGCAGCACGAGGCCCTCCTGGATCAGGAACGGCTCGACCACTTCCTCCAGCGTGTCGCGCGCCTCGGCCAGCGCCGCGGCCAGCGTCTCGACCCCAACAGGGCCCCCGCGATGGTGTTCCGCGATGCGGCGCAGATAGCGCCGGTCCATGCCGTCCAGCCCCAGCGCATCCACCTCCAGCCGCCGCAGCGCCGCATCGGCGATGGTGCGATCCACCGGCCGGTCGCCGGCGACATGGGCGAAGTCGCGCACCCGTCGCAGCAGCCGCCCGGCCACGCGTGGCGTGCCGCGCGAGCGCCGCGCGATCTCGGCGGCACCGTCCCCGGTCAGCGCGAAGCCGAGCTTGTCCGCCCCACGAGCCACGATCAGCTCCAGCTCCTGCGGCGTGTAGAATACCAGCCTGAGCGGGATGCCGAAGCGGTCGCGCAAGGGCGTCGCCAGCAGCCCGGCGCGGGTGGTGGCGCCAACCAGGGTGAACGGGGCGAGGTCGATGCGCACGCTGCGCGCGGCGGGGCCTTCACCGATAATCAGATCAAGCTGGAAATCCTCCATCGCCGGATACAGCACTTCTTCGATCGCCGGCTGAAGGCGGTGGATTTCGTCGATGAACAGCACGTCGCGCGGCTGCAGATTGGTCAGGATCGCGGCGAGGTCGCCGGCCCGCTGGATCACCGGGCCGGAGGTGGCGCGGAAGCCAACGCCAAGCTCGCGCGCGACGATCTGCGCCAGCGTGGTCTTGCCCAGCCCTGGCGGGCCGTGCAGCAGCACGTGATCCAGCGCCTCGCCGCGGCCGCGCGCGGCCTGGATGAACACGGCGAGGTTTTCCCGACTCGCGCGCTGGCCGATGAACTCACCCAGCGTCTGCGGCCTGAGCGACGCCTCGGCGGCGTCCTCGGCAGCGCGGACTGGGGAGACCTCGCGCTCGGGGACACTCATCGCGCCAGTTCCTTGAGGCTGTCACGGATCAGCGCGTCCAGCGCCGCCCCCTGTCCCAGCCGTTCCGACGCGCGCGCCACCGCCGCCTGCGCCTCCGGCCGCCGATAGCCGAGATTAAGCAGCGCCGACAGCGCATCCGACTCGGCCCCGGCCGGCGGTGGCAGGACCGGCGCGAAGCCGGGGCCGCTCGGCATCGCCCCGGCGCGCTCGCGCAACTCGGTCAGCAGGCGGATGGCGAGCTTTGCCCCCACGCCCGGCGCGCGGGTCAGCGCGGCGCGGTCGCCGGCCTGAATGGCGGCGATCAGGTCGGGCGGCGACAGCGCCGACAGCACGCCCAGGGCCACCTTTGCCCCCACCCCCTGCACCGTGGTCAGCAGCCGGAACCACTCGCGCTCGGCCGATTCGGCGAACCCGTAGAGCAGAATGGCGTCCTCGCGCACATGCGTCTCGATCAGCAGCGATGCCGTGCCGCCCGCCGGCAGCGCGGCAAGCGTGCGCGTGGAGGCGTGGACGAGGTAGCCGACGCCGTTCACGTCGAGCACGCAGCGCCCGTCCTCCAGCGCCTCGACCCGGCCGGTGAGTTTCGCGATCATGCCATCCGCACGCCTGCGGCGACTCGCAGGCCACTGGCACGATGATGCGCGTGGCAGATCGCCACCGCCAGCGCGTCCGCGGCATCGGCGCGGCTGATGCGCGCGCCGGGCAGCAGCCGGCGGACCATCTCCGCCACCTGCTCCTTGGCCGCCCCCCCGGTGCCGACCACCGCCAGCTTGACCGCCTTGGCGCCGTATTCGGCCACCGGAATCCCGGCCAGCGCCGGCGCCAGCAGCGCCACCCCGCGCGCGTAGCCCAGCTTCAGCGTCGCGGTGCCGTTGCGGTTGACGTAAGTTTCCTCGACCGCTGCCTCGTCGGGACGGTGCTCGGCGAGCAGGGCGGTGAGGGCGTCGTGGAGAGCGCGCAGCCGCTCAGGGACGTTCGCCGCGCTGTCGGTGGCGATCACGCCGTCGGCGAGGTGGCGCAGCCGGTTGCCCTCCGCCGCCACCAGCCCCCAGCCGGTGAAGCGCAGTCCGGGATCGATACCGAGCAGGCGGGCCATCGGACCCTCACCCGGTGCTGCGCGCTGTGCTCACGCCGAAAGCGTCTGCATGACGCTCTCGGGGATGTCGAAATTGGCGTACACGTTCTGCACGTCATCGCTCTCCTCCAGCGCGTCGAGCAGTTTCAGCACCGCCCGCGCCCGCTCCTCGTCGAGCGTCACGCTGGTCATCGGACGCCATTCCAGCCGCGCCGTCTCCGGCGGGCCGAACCGCGCCTCCAGCGCGTCCCGGACGGCGAAGAAACTGTCAGGCGAGGCCGTCACCTCGTGCGCCTCGGCAGTCGTTTCGACATTGTCGGCGCCGGCCTCGATCGCCGCTTCCAGCATCGCCTCCTCGCCGGCGACACCGGCCGGATAGCGCACCACGCCGAGCCGCGTGAACAGGAAAGCCACCGAGTTGGTCTCCCCCAACGCGCCCCCGTGCTTGCTGAACGCCGAGCGCACGTCCGACGCGGTGCGGTTGCGGTTGTCGGTCAGCGCTTCGACGATCACCGCCACGCCGGCCGGGCCATAGCCCTCGTACCGCACCTCGGCATAGTCCTCACCGCCGGCCGTGCCGCTCGCCTTCTTGATGGCGCGATCGACCGTGTCCTTTGGCATGTTGGCCTCGCGCGCGGCCGCGACGGCGGCGCGCAGGCGGGGGTTGGCAGAGGGATCGGGCAGGCCGTTGCGGGCGGCCACGGTGATTTCGCGGATCAGGCGGGCGAACTGGCGGGCGCGCCGCGCATCCTGCGCGCCCTTGCGGTGCATGATGTTCTTGAACTGCGAATGGCCAGCCATCTCGTTCTCCGAATTACCTGCGCGGCGCCGCGCCCGGTCAGGCGCGACGTGGCCGCCCAGCCGCCAGCACCACGGCGGCGGCAAGCGCTGTTTTCACCGCGTCACCCGCCAGGAACGGCGCGACACCGAGCGCCACCGCCCGCGCGGCGCCGATATAGGACGCGAGCCAGGCCGCCCCCGCGGCATACACCACCACGCTGCCCATGGTCATCGCACCGAGCAGGGCCACCGGCCGCCCCGCCGTCCGCCGCGCCAGCACGCCGACCAGAGGCGCCGCCGCCAGCATCCCGAGCAGATAGCCGCCGGTCGGCCCAGCGAGATAGGCAAGGCCGAGGCCGCGCTCCGGCGTAGCCGCGAACACCGGCAGGCCGATCGCGCCCTCCGCCAGATAGGCCAGCATCGCGGCGGTCGCGACGCGCGGGCCGCCCAGACCGGCGATGGTCAAAACGGCGAGCGTCTGCAACGTCATCGGCACCGGCCAGAACGGCACCGACACCCGCGCCGATACGGCCAGCACGAGTGACAGACCAAGCACCAGACCCACACGGGCGAGTTGCGGGCGAACGGCAGCGTACTGGGCGATCTCGGTCATGGAAGCTCGGTCCGTCCAAAGGTTTGCGGCGAGCGTGCTTACACGCTCGGCCACGCCGGCGCGAGCCGTCCCCCCTGCCGTAATGGCGCGATCCGCCGCGCCAGCCCGGTTACGTCGTCGGTCTCGACCAGCACACCGCAGACCGTCGCCTCGCCGTCGGCCGGCGCCAGCCGTTCGCCCGGCATCTGGCGCCAGAACCGGGTCGTCGCGGCCTGTTTCTGCATCCCGATGACGCTGTCGTAGTCGCCGCACATGCCGACATCGCTGATGAAGGCGGTGCCGCCCGGCAGCACCTGTTCGTCGGCGGTGGGAATGTGCGTGTGGGTGCCGACAATCAGGCTGGCCTGGCCGTCGAAGGAATGGGCGAACGCCATCTTCTCGCTGCTCGCCTCGGCGTGGAAGTCGATCACGATGGCGGAGACGGTGCCGCCGAGCCGGTGGCGCGCCAGTTCCACCGCGGTGCCGCGAAACGGGCAATCCAGCGTCTGCATGTACAGCCGGCCCATCGCGTTCAGGACCAGCGCCCGCCGACCGTCGCGCAGTTCGACCACGACGCTGCCGGCGCCGGGCGTGCCAGGGGGGAAATTCAGCGGGCGGATCAGCCGCGGCGTCTCAGCGATGTAGGGGATCAGTTCCTTGCGGTCCCAGGCATGGTTGCCGAGCGAGATTGCGTCCGCCCCGGCCGCGAACAGCGTGCGCGCCATCTCCGGCGCGAGGCCGAAGCCGTGCGAAGCGTTCTCGGCATTGACCACGATGAGGTCGGCGCGCAGGTCGGCACGCAGGCGCGGCAGCGCGGCGTTGACGGCGTCGCGGCCGCTGCGGCCAACCACGTCGCCGAGGAACAGGATGCGCATTCAACCGGTCGCGAAGCGGATGACGCCCCGCTCGGTCGCCACCGCGTCCAGGCGCACGTCGTGCGGGCCGACCGGCACCGCCTCGACCTCCTGCGCGGCGAAGGCGCACCCGATGGCCAACGCCCCGGTCAGGGCCGCCAGTGTCCGGTCGTAGTAGCCGCCGCCGTAGCCGAGGCGATAGCCGGCGCGGTCGAAGGCGAGCAGGGGGACGAGCAACACCTCCGGCATCCCGCGCGGCCCGGCAGGCCGCAGGGTGCCGAAGCGCTCCGCCACCATCGCGGCCCCCGGCTCCCAGCGGCGGAACAGCAGCGGACGGCCGCGCGGCGGGGTTTCAGGCAGCAGGATCGGGTGGCCGCGCACGTGCAGCGCGGTGAGCAGCGGGCGGATGTCGATCTCGTCCGGCATCGGCCAGAATCCGGCGACCGGAGTGCCCCTCGGCAGGACGAATCCGGCCAGCACATGCGCCGCCAGCCGCTCCCCGGCATCGGCGGGATGACTGCCGGCGCGGGCGGCCAGGGCTGCCGCCCGCGCCTGCTGCTTGGCCGCGGCGAGGTCGGAAATCATGTGCGGAGCCGCCATGGCCGTTGGCGTTGTCACCCTCCCAGAGCCTGCATGCGCAGGTGGGCACCAGGTACCGTGACCACGATCACGACAGAGCCAGCTCCCAGGAGAGTTGCTATCGGCCCCGGGGATGCATTGCCTGACGCACCGGGCAGCCCCGCGACCCGTATCTAGGGCCGTTCCAGCTCGGCTGCAATCTCCTCGGCGCGCAGCGCCAGTCGGCCGAGGGTGCGGTCCAGTTCCGGGTCCCGGACCGGCGCGGCGCCCGACGGCGCGGGGCGCGGGGCGTGGCGCGCGGCGTCCAGTTCGGCGCGCAGGTCGTGGATTTCGTCGGCCATCAGCAATGAGGCCAGAACCAGCAGTCGCGCCTCGCCGCTGTTGCTGCCGAGGGCCTTGATGCTGTCAATACGCTTCTCCACCTGCCCGGCCATCGCCTGGAGATGCTGTTCCTGCCCGTCCTCGCAGCCGACGGTGTAACTGTAGCCGTTGATCCTGACGGTGACCTGCGCCAACCGATGCTCTCCTCGCTGTCAGCCGCCGGGCGTGGTGCCGAGGGCGGCGCGCAATTCGCCAATCAGCCGGTCCAGCCGTGCCGCGATCTCGGTCGTGTCGGCCGCCGGTGTGCCCGGCGCACGCGCAGCACGGGCGATCCGCTCCAGCGCCTGCTCCAGCCGTGCTGCCGCCTCGGCCGGGTTCTGATGTTCCGCCAACAACGCCTCCGGCCCCTGCAGCAAGTCGGAAGTTTCAACCAGCGACACCAGGCAAGGTCAAGTATCAACAGGCTGTCATGTCGCTTCCGCCCGCCGTTATCGTCCATGGTCTGCCCGACGTCCGCGCCGCGCTGCGATCGGGACACGCGGTCACACTGCTGAGCGCCCGGGGCGCTGCCCTCTACGCCGGCTGTCTGTGGTGGCGCGAACTCGTCGCCGCCGGCCGCGCGGCGTTTCCAGCCACGCCGGCTCGTGACGTGCTCGACTGCGCCGATGCACCGGGGGCGGCGATGGCGGCGCTCCGCGCCGGCCAGCGTCTGCTGGTGCTCGATGTCGCGTGCCCCGGCTTCGCGGCCGTATCCGGGGCTGCCGCGACGCTTGGTGCCCGCGTCCTGCCGAAAACGCCGGCGGCGCTTGACCTCGCGGACCCGGCGACGCGCCGTCGCCTCGCCCGCTGGCTGGCCGGATGACAGTCGCCGCCGCCTGGGCTAGGAGCGGCGGCCAGCAACGCCCGGTCCCATGCCAACGGAGGCTTCAGAATGCGCATCACCCAGCGCGTCAAGCGTATCCTCGACTGGTACGAGAGCGACAACCCCGGCACCAAGGCCAATCTCGCGCGCATCCTCGGACAGGGGAAGCTCGGCGGCACCGGCAAGCTGGTGATCCTGCCGGTCGATCAGGGGTTCGAGCACGGCCCGGCGCGCAGCTTCGCGCCCAATCCGCCGGCCTATGACCCACACTACCATTTCCAGCTCGCGATCGATGCCGGGCTGTCCGCCTATGCCGCACCCCTCGGCATGATCGAGGCCGGCGCGGACACCTTCGCCGGCCAGGTACCGACGATCCTGAAGCTGAACAGCAGCAACAGCCTGGCAACGACCAAGGACCAGGCGGTGACCGGGTCGGTCGCCGACGCACTGCGGCTCGGCTGTTCGGCGATCGGCTTCACCATCTATCCCGGCAGCGAATACGCCTTCGATCAGATGGAGGAGCTGCGCGAGCTGGCCGAGGAGGCGAAGTCCGCCGGGCTCGCGGTCGTGGTGTGGAGCTATCCGCGCGGGCCGGAACTGGACAAGGCGGCGGAGACGGCGGTCGATATCTGCGCCTATGCCGCGCATATGGCGGCGCTGATGGGGGCTCACATCATCAAGGTGAAGCCGCCGACCGCGGTGGTCAGCCTGCCGGCCGCCAAGAAGGTGTACGAGGCGCAGCGCATCGACACCTCCACGCTGGCCGCGCGCGTCGCGCATGTCGTGCAGGCCTGCTTCGCCGGACGGCGCATCGTGGTGTTCTCCGGCGGCGAGGCGAAGGACAGCGTGGAAGCGATCTACGAGGAAATCCGCGGCCTGCGCGACGGCGGCGCGTCGGGCAGCATCATCGGCCGCAACACCTTCCAGCGCCCGCGCGAGGAGGCGATGGCGATGCTCGCCCGCATCATCGACATCTACAAAGGCGAGCGCGGCAACGGCGATCGCGAGGGATGATGGGCGACCGCGAGGCGCGGTGCCGGCTGTATCTGGTCACGCCGCCCACGCTCGATCCTGCCGCATTCCGCGACACGCTGGCATCGGCGCTGGATGCCGGCGATGTCGCGGCGGTGCAGTTGCGGCTGAAGGGCATCGACGACGACGGGCTGCGCCGCGCCATCGACGTGCTGCGGCCGGTCGCGCAGTCGCGCGACGTTGCATTCCTGATCAACGACCGCCCGGACCTCGCGGTGGCGCAGGGCTGTGACGGCGCGCATGTCGGACAGAGCGACACGCCCGCCGCGGTCGCGCGCAAGCTGCTCGGCGACCTGACGCTGGGTGTCACCTGCCACGCCAGCCGCGAGCTTGCCTTCGAGGCCGGCGAGGCGGGTGCGGACTATGTCGCGTTCGGCGCCTTCTTTCCGACCGCGACCAAAGACGCACCGACGCGGGCCGACCCGGAAATCCTGCGCTGGTGGTCGGAACTGATGGAACTGCCGTGC
Source organism: Pseudomonadota bacterium (assembly GCA_021818505.1). Classification (GTDB taxonomy): domain Bacteria; phylum Pseudomonadota; class Alphaproteobacteria; order Acetobacterales; family Acetobacteraceae; genus JAFKFJ01. The sequence goes on along the minus strand of JAKADX010000016.1, from coordinate 66,774 downwards.
GTGGCGATCGGCGGCATCACGGCGGCGAACTGCGCGCCGCTGGTCCGGGCCGGCGCCGATTTCCTCGCAGTCATCGCCGCGGTCTGGAACCATCCCGAGGGACCGGCGGCCGGCGTGCGGGCGATGAACGCGGCGATAGCGGCGGCGCGGGGCCAATAGCCCGCGCGCGCCGCGCCTCCGCCGCGAACTGTCAGCCCGGCAGAAGCACCTTGTCGATCACCTGGATGACGCCATTGGACTGGTTCACGTCGTAGGTCGTGATCTGCGCCGTGTCGCCCTTGACGTCGGTCACGTCGATATTGCGCGGACCGTTCATGGTCAACGTCAGCGGCGCGCCCTCCACCGTCGTCAGCTTCGCTTTGCCGCCGCCTGCCATGATCAGCTTCTGCAGATCGGCAAAGTCGTAATGACCGGGCACGACGTGATACGTCAGCACCTTGGTCAGCATGGCCTTGTTCTCGGGCTTCAGCAGGGTCGGCACGGTGCCGGCCGGCAGGGCGGCAAAGGCCGCGTTGGTCGGCGCGAACACGGTGAACGGACCGGGGCCCTTCAGCGTATCGACCAGCCCCGCCGCCTTCACCGCCGCCACCAGCGTCGTGTGGTCGGCCGAGTTCACGGCATTATCCACGATGTCCTTGGACGGGTACATCTTCTGCCCGCCCACCGTGACCGGCGTGGTGTCGGCCATCGCCATCGTCATCGGCTGGCCAGAGTCCGCCATCGCGCCGTCGGCCATCCCCTGGCTGCACGCCGCCAGCAGCAGCAGCCCGCACGCCGCCGGAACAGTCTTCCGCAGATCCATCTCGCGTTTCCCTGTCGCAGGTCGGGGACGCACCGTGCGCCCCCTGCCCTGCCGCTACCGGCGACTCCGCCGAGCGGATGCGGCGCGAGCCTGGGTTCACGGTTTCGTGATTACAGACTCCTGCGCCGGCTCGGCCGCCCAGAATTCCTGTAACGGCTGCGGCAGGGCCTGACGGACCTTGGCGATCTGCCCATGCTCGACGTGGCGGGCGAGCGTGCGCAGCACGCTGCGCGCGCCGTCGCTGACATTGATCGGGCGCGACCCGCGCAACTTCTCGGCAATCCGTTCCAGGAACTCGTCGCGCGTGCGCAGCCGTTCCGGCTGCGAGGCGGGATGCCACTGATCGTAATAGACACCACGCACCAGCAGCGGCAATTGCGAGCCAAGATGGGCGGCCAAGTCGAGCGGCAGGCGGTCGCGCAGGGTGCGCAGCACCGCCGCCAGCAGATGCCACGCCATCTGCCGGTCGGGTCCGACATCCTCCATGATGTCGTCGAGCCAAATATTTGTCGTCTGCAGGGTCTTGTCGAACACGTCGAGTCCGGTGGCCGCCATGGCGCGCTTGCTCCCCCAGGGTTCGCTCCGCCGCCGGCACGGGCGGCGGAGCTTCAACGTGACACCCGGTTGCGGGTTCTGGCGGCCTGACCATGAACGGAGGGGAACGACATGGCGCGCGACGAAGGGCTGGAGCACCTGCTGAGGGAGGACCTCGCCGGCGAGCCGGGGCTGGTGGAAAAGCCAATGTTTGGCGGCCTGGCCTGGCTGCTGAACGGCAACCTGCTGTGCGGTGCGCGCGACGACGGCCTGCTGGTGCGGCTTGGCCGGGACGGTGACGGCTGGGCGCTGGCATTGCCGGATGTGGTGCCGATGATCGCCCGCGGCCGGGCGATGCCGGGCTGGGTGCGGGCCGGACCGGCCGCTTTTGGCGACGATGCGCAGCGTCGCAGGCTGATCGCAGCGGCGCTCGGCTTCGTCCGGTCGCTATCGGCGAAACGGCCGATTGCCCCGGCTGTTCGCAGAGCGGTTTCGCGCACCCGGAGTCCGCGATAGGCTGCCGGCCCGCCGCCACCTGAACGAGGATCGTGATGCCGCTTCCGTCGCGCTACTGGCAGGATCTGCCCTGGCCAGCGTTCCGCACGCTGCCCCCCGACACGGTGGCGGTGCTGCCGGTTGCGGCGATGGAGCAGCATGGCCCGCACCTGCCGATTTCGGTGGACACCACGATCAACCAGGGCATCGTCTCGCGCGCGCTGACCAAGCTGCCCGACGACGCGCCGGTGCTGGTGCTGCCGACCCAGGCGGTCGGGCTGTCGGTCGAGCATATCCGCTTCCCCGGCACGCTCACCGGATCGGTCGAGTCGCTGTTCGCGCTGTGGACGGAGATCGGCGAGAGCGTGGCGCGCGCCGGCGTGCGGCGGCTGGTGATCCTGAACAGCCACGGCGGCCAGCCGCAGGTGGTGGAAATGGTCTGCCGCCGGCTGCGCGGGCGGGCGCGGATGTTCGCGGTATCCTGCATGTGGTCCCGCCTCGGCGCGCCGGAGGGGCTGGTCGATCCGGGCGGTATCCATGGCGGGCTGATCGAGACCTCGCTGATGCTACGGCTGGCGCCCGAGCGCGTGGACATGACCAAGGCGCAGAACTTCCGCAACGCCTGGCTCGACCGCGCCGGCGATTTCCCGACCATGCGCCCGGAAGGGCCGATCGGGTTCGGCTGGGAGACACAGGACCTGCATCCGCTCGGCGCGCTCGGCGATGCCAGCCGCGCCTCGGCGGCGATCGGCGAGCGCGTGCTCGACCTCGCCGGCACGCGCGTGGCGGCGCTGCTGGAGGAGGTGCGGCGCTTCGACGTGGATGGCTGGCTGCGCGACTCCCCGGCAGCATGATGGACGGCGCTGACGCCGCCCTGCGCGCGCGGCCGCTGATCGAGGTCAGCGGCGTCGGCAAGACCTATCCCGGCGGGACGGAGGCGTTGCAGGGCATCGACCTTGCAGTGCAGGAGGGCGAGTTCCTCAGCCTGCTCGGACCCTCCGGCTGCGGCAAATCGACGCTGCTGCGCATGATCGCGGGGCTGGCGGCCCCGAGCGCCGGGCGCATCGACTGGCCCGGCGCGACGCTCGATGCCGCCGGACGGCCGGACCATAGCGTCGGCTTCGTGTTCCAGGAACCGACGCTGATGCCCTGGGCGACGGTGTTCGAAAACGTGTACCTGCCGCTGCGGCTGGCGGGGCACCGGCGCCGCGCGGTCGCGTCGCGGGTCCAGGAGGCAATCGACAATGTCGGCCTCGGCGCCTTCGCGCGTGCCTATCCGAGACAGTTGTCGGGCGGGATGCGGATGCGCGTGTCGATCGCGCGCGCGATGGTGATGCACCCGAAGCTGCTGCTGATGGACGAACCCTTCGCCGCGCTGGACGAGATCACGCGGATGCGGCTGAACGACGACCTGCTGCGGTTGTGGGCGGCCGGCGGCTGGACGGTGATCTTCGTCACCCACAGCGTCTATGAGTCGGCATATCTCTCGCGCCGCATCGCCGTGATGGGCACACGGCCGGGGCGCATCCGCGAGATCATCGCCGTCGATGTGCCCTATCCGCGCGACGAGGCCTTCCGCACCTCACCCGCATACAATGAAATCTGCCGCCGCACATCGGCGGCGCTGCGCGCGGCAATGGCCGGAACGGAGGACATCGGTTGAGAATGCAAATCCCCGACGCACCGGCGTTCGTCCTGCGCAATGCCACGATCCCCTGCGCCCTGCTCGATCGCCCGCCCGAGGGTGAGACCACGCTCCGTGACATCGCGCTGGATGCAGGCCGCATCGCGCGGATCATGCCGCCGGGCGTACTTGGGGGCGAGGGTGTCGATCTCGACCGCGGCATGGTCTGGCCGTGCCTGGTCGATCTGCACACGCATCTCGACAAGGGCCATGTCTGGCCGCGCGCCGCCAATCCCGACGGCTCGCGCGACGGTGCGCTCGGCGCCGTCGGGACTGACCGGGAGGCCAACTGGTCGGCCGCGGACGTGCGCGCGCGCATGGAATTCGGCCTGCGCTGCGCCTATGCTCACGGCACGACCGCGATCCGCACGCATCTCGACTCGATCGGCAAGCAGACGCAGATTTCCTGGCCGGTGTTCGCTGAACTGCGCGCGCAGTGGCGCGGGCGGATCGACTTGCAGGCGGTCGCGCTGTTCCATCCCGATGCGGTAGAGGATGACGCGTGGCTGCCGCGACTCGCCGATCTGGTCGCGGCGCATGGCGGCATCCTCGGCGGCGTGCCGTACATGGCGCCGGGACTGCACGATCTGCTCGACCGCGTTTTCGCGGCCGCCGAGCAGCGCGGCCTCGATCTGGACTTCCATGTCGATGAGACCGGCGATCCGGCCGCCGCGGTGCTGCGCGCAATCGCCGAGACGGCGCTGCGCCGCCGCTTCCCCGGTCGCATCGTGGTCGGCCATTGCTGCAGCATCGCGGTGCAGCCGGCGGAAGAGGTGGACCGCACGCTTGATCTGGTGGCGCGCGCGGGGCTTGCCGTGGTCAGCCTACCGATGTGCAACATGTATTTGCAGGACCGCGCCGCGGGCCGCACACCGCGATGGCGCGGCGTGACTCTGCTGCACGAGATGCGCGCGCGCGGCATTCCCGTGAGCGTCGCCAGCGATAACTGTCGCGATCCGTTCTACGCTTATGGCGATCATGACATGATCGAGGTGTGGCGGGAGGCAACGCGCATCGCGCATCTGGATCACCCGATCGGCACCTGGCCCGCCGCCGTCGCCGCCACGCCGGGGATGATCGCGGGTTTCGGCGCCGGCCGCATCAGTGAAGGCGCCCCCGCCGATCTGCTGCTGTTCCGTGCGCGCAGTTTCAATGAGATGCTGTCGCGACCGCAATCCGATCGCATCGTGCTGCGCGCCGGACGCACGATCGATCGTACCTTGCCCGACTACCGCGAACTCGATGCACTGCTGGGGACACGATGAACGACGCCACACGCGACTGGATCGGATTCGCCGCCTCACTCGGCGGCGTCGCAGTGGAAACCGATCCGGCGCTGGTGAAGCAGAAGTCACGCGACTTCTACTGGTATAGCCCGGTGCTGAAGCGGCAGTTGCGCAGCGTGACGGGCGATCTCGTGGCGATGCCGCGCGACGAGGCGGAGGTGATCGCGGTGCTGCGCCGCTGCTTTGCCGAGCGCGTGCCGGTGACGGCACGCGGCGGCGGCACCGGCAATTATGGCCAGGCGATGCCGTTGCACGGCGGCCTCGTGCTCGACCTCAGCGGCCTCAATGCGATCCATCCGGTCGAGAACGGCATCCTGCGCGTCGGCGCCGGTGCGAAGCTTGGCGAGATCGAAGCGGGCTGCAAGCCGCAGGGCTGGGAACTGCGCATGTTTCCCTCGACGCGCCGCACCGCCACGATCGGCGGCTTCGTCGGCGGCGGCTCGGGTGGCGTCGGCTCGATCAATTTCGGCCAGATGCGCGAGGCCGGCACGCTGTTGGCCGCGCGCGTCGTCACGATGGAGGCCGAGCCGCGCGTGCTGACGTTGCGTGGCGCCGAGGTGAATCGCGTGCATCACGCCTACGGCACCAACGGCATCATCACCGAACTCGAAATCGCCATGGCGCCGGCGCAGCACTGGGTCGATTACGCGGTCGGCTTCCCCGATTTCATGCAGATTGCCCGCTTCACCGAGGCGGTGGCACGCGCCGACGGCATCGCCAAGCGCCTGTGCACCGCGGTCGCCGCCGGCGCCGCGGCGCATTTCCGCTCCCTCGGCGACGCGATCGCGGCGGGCGAATCGGTCGGCCTGTTCCTGATCGCGGTGCAGAGCAAGGAACCGTTCGAGGAGATGCTGCGCGCGCATGGCGGCCGCGTGTGCCGCCGCCTGACCGAAGCGGAGGCCGAGGGTCAGGTGCCGGCCTTCGAATTCACCTGGAACCACACAACGCTGCTGGCGCTGAAGGTGGACCGCAGCATCACGTATTTGCAGGTCCGCTTTCCGCGCACGCGGCCATTGGATACGGTCGCGGCCGTGATCGCCGATTACGGCGACGAGGTGCCGATGCACCTCGAATTCATCCGCGTGGACGGCGAGGTCGCGTGCGCCGCGCTGCCGTTGGTGCGCTTCACCGACGAGCCGCGGCTGCGCGCCATCATCGCCGACCTGGAGGCGCGCGGCTGTACTGTCTTCGACCCGCACACATATGTGCTGGAGGACGGTGGGATGAAGCAGACCGACCCCGCGCAGCTCGAGTTCAAACACCGCGCCGATCCGCGCGGGCTGCTCAATCCAGGAAAGATGCGCGGCTGGGACGAGCATGCTTCCGCCGCTCAGGCGGCAAACCCGTAGAGCCGGGCCGGATTGTCCACCAGGATGCGGGTGCGCACGTCGGCGTCCGGCGCCCATCGCCCGAGCAGGTCAAACAGGATCGCGTCATCCGGTTTCGTCGTCTTTTCGGTCGGATGCGGCCAGTCGCTGCCCCACACCATCCGCGCCGGCGCCGCCGCGATATAGGCGCGCGCGACGGCGGTGCAGTCGGCATAGGTCGGCGGTCCTACCTTGCTGTCCATATAGACGCCCGACAGCTTCACCCAGGCACGTCCGTCGCGCGCCAGTTCGCACAGCAGCCCCACGACAGGATCGCTCGCGCCCCCCGGCTCGTGCGGATGGCCCATATGGTCGAACACCGCTTGGCATGGCAGGCCGCGCCACAGCGCGGCGTTGGCGACGATCAGCGTGGGCAGCGCATGGATCTGCACGTGCCAGCCGAGCTTACCCACCCGCGCGGCAAGCGGTGCGACCATCTCGACCGTCGTGGCCCCCGTCTGCACGAGGTTGAAGCGGATGCCGCGCACGCCGGCCGCGTTCAGCCGCGCGAGTTCGTCGTCGGAAACACTTGTGTCCACCACCGCGACGCCACGGGCCGCCGCACCGAACTGCGCCAGCGCATCGAGCATACAGCGGTTGTCGGTGCCGTAGGTGGACGGCTGCACGACCACGTTGCGGGTCGTGCCGATGCGCCGCTGCAACGCGCGATAATCGGCCACCGTCGCGTCGCCCGGCCGCAGCGTCGCCTTGGGATCAATCGGGAAGCGGGAATCGTAGATGTGGTGATGGCAGTCCGTGGCATTGGTGGGCGCCGGCAGGCTCGCCCGCTCGGTCCCTGACGACCACTTCACCGCCTGCGCAAACGCCTCCCGCACCGGCGCGGCCGATGCCGCGGCGGCGGCCATCACCGCGCGGCGCTTCCACATCCTTGCCGGCATTGCCCCCCTCCCCGCCCGTTTTGCGGAACCGTAGCGCGTGACGGCCCACCTGAACAGCCGGGAAGCCTAGGCGGAGGCGTATTCGGTCAGGACCCTGCCGGTCTCCGCGTCGCGCTCCTGCAGGCAGACGCGATAGCCCCACAGCACCTGCATGTGCTGGAGCGTCTTCTTGGCGAGGTCGCCATCTAGCCGTGCGCCGCGGTGCGACTCATGCACCAGCTTCAGCGTGCGGCTGCCGAAGAGGTCCACGTCGGCGACCTCGATCAGCGGGGCAAGGTTGGCCGGCTCGTACTGGTCGGCGAGCAGCGAGGCGATGCGGCGATAGCCTTCCTCGTCATGGATGTCGTTGATCCGGTAATCGGGATCGGCCGGGCGGTCGGCCAGATGCACCATGCGGAACGCACGGATAACCTTGGGTCCCAGGAACTGCCGGATCAGTCCCTCGTCACGATAGTTGGCCCACACGTCCCGCAGCACGCCCCAAGGGTCGCCGTTGCCGGCGAAGGCAGGGAACCACGCGCGATCCTCCTCGTCCGGCTCGACCGCCGCCCGCGCCACGTCGTTCATGATCGCATAGCCCAGAGCATACGGGTTCCAGCCGGCGAACCGCTCATCCGACAAGTCAGGTTGCAGGATCACCGAGCTGTGCGAATGCAAGAATTCCAACAATGCGCCATCGTTGATCTGGCCGGTTTCGTGCAGTCGCGTCATGATCTGATAATGGCAGTAGGTGGCGCAGCCCTCGTTCGCCACCTTGGTCTGCGCCTGCGGATAGAAATACTGAGCAAGCACGCGGACAATGCGGATCAGCTCGCGTTCCCATCCGGCCAGGCGCGGTGAGTTCTTCTCGCAGAAATACAGCAGGTTCTCTTCCGGCAGGCGCAGCCGTGCGCGTGCCTCCGTCTCCATCTGCTGGCGCGCCTCCGGCGGCGCACCGCCGAGGCGAAAGCCCGGGACAGTGCGCATCATCGGATCGTAGCTGGTCTCGGCGTGCTCGCGCCGCGCCTTGACGCGCTCCGCCTCCTCGGCCAGCCGCCAGCGGCGCTTGGGGTAGCGGTGGATGCCCTGCGGGCGCAGCGCGTGCGCTGCATCCAGCACGCGCTCGACCGCGGCGCGGCCCTGGCGTTCCTCGCATTCTGCGACATAGGCCTTCGCGAACGCCAGATAGCCGAGGATGGCATCGGCGTCGGTCCACTGCCTGAACAGGTAGTTGTTGCGGAAGAAGTGATTGTGGCCGAAGCAGGCGTGCGCGATCACCAGCGCCTGCAGGGTCGCCGTGTTCTCTTCCATGATGTAGGAGATGCAGGGCGAGGAGTTGATGACGATCTCGTAGGCGAGGCCCTGATAGCCCTGCCGGTACAGCGCCTCGTCGCGCGCGAAGCGCTTACCGAAGCTCCAGTGGCTGTACATCAGCGGAAGACCGTTGGATGAATAGGCGTCCAGCATCTGCTCGGACGTGATCACCTCGATCTGGTTGGGAAACACGTCCAGCCCGAACTCGCCGACCGCGATCTCCGTGCAGGCACGGTGGATCGCATCGAGCGTCTGGAAATCCCACTCCGCGCCATCGAACAGCAGCGCCATCACCGCCTCCGTCGGTGCTACGCCGGCACCGGGCCGGAAGACTTGGCGAACAGATCGGCCAGCACGCCCCACACGGCCGCGCTGTCGTTCAGCCGCCGCATCGCAAGCTGATCGTAGTCACTCGCCAGCGACTCATAGGTGTCCCACAACTCGGTGGTGCGCCGCCCGGCATGGTGGGGGAAAGCGCCGCGGTCGCCGCCTGTCTCGACATAGGCGAAGTAGCGCACGATCGGCAGGATGTGATCCTCCATCAGATGTGCAACCCGCCCGCGATCCGCGCTGTCGTTGTCGCCGTCGGACGCCTGCGCGACATAGAGGTTGAAGCGGTCACGCGGATAGCGTGCCCGTTGCACCTCCAGCATCACTTCCAGCGCCGACGACACCAGCGTGCCGCCCGTCTCGCGCGAGCGGAAGAATGTCTCCTCATCCACCTCCGCTGCCCGCTCGGTATGGCGGATGAACACCACGTGTACGCGATCGTAGCGCCGGCCGAGAAACAGGTGCAGCAGCATGAAGAAGCGCTTGGCCAGATCCTTCATGTGCTCGGTCATGGAGCCGGACACGTCCATCAGGCAGAACATCACTGCCTCGGTCGCCGGCTGCGGGCGACGCTCGTGACGCGCATAACGCACGTCGATCGGATCGACATACGGGATGCGGGCGATCCGCCGTCGCGCCTGTGCAAGATCACGCTCGGCTAGCGCCAGCCCATCCTCGTCGCCCGCCTCGCGGGCCGAGGCAACCCGCGCCTCCAGCCTCTCCAGCACGCTCTTATCCGGCCGGCCCAGCGCGATGCGGCGGGCTAGGCTGTTGCGCATGGTGCGCCGCACGTCCAGGGCGCTGGGATAGCCGTACAGCGTGATGCCCGCGCGCTGCGGCTTGGACATGCGCTCCTGCGTCAGGCTTGTGCGCGCGAGTCTCGGCAGTTCCAGCTCATCGAGGAAATAGTTGAGGAACTCCTCGCGCGTCAGCGTGAACTCGAAGGCATCCTCACCACTGCCCCGCCCAGCCCTGCGGCCGCTGCCGCGGCCGCCGCCGCCCTGCGGTTTGCGGATGCGATCGCCGCGATTGAGCGTTCCGGTGCCAGGCAACACATAGTCGTGCTCGCCTTCCGGCGTGGTGGCGAAGCCCGGCTCCTCGATGCCGTCCACGCGCACCCGCACTTCCTCCTCGGTATCGACATCGGCCACGCGCCGGCGCGCAATCGTGTCCGCGACCGCGCGCTTCACATCGCCGCGCACGCGCTCCAGGAAGCGCTGGCGATTCGCCAGGCTCTTGCCCTGGGGATTGGCCCGTCGATCGACGATGACCATGAAGTTGCCCACTCAGCCCGCCTTCTGCACCCGCATGTACCACTCGACCGCGCGGCGCACCTGACGTTCCGTATAGCCGCGCTCCTTCATGCGGGCGACAAAATCAGAATGCTTGCGCTCCATCTCCGCGTCCTTCTTGGCGGCGAAGCTGATCACGGGCAGCAGGTCCTCGACCTGGCTGAACATCCGCTTTTCGATCACCTCGCGGATCTTGGCATAGTCGGTCCAGCGGGGCATCCGTCCGCCATTGCTGGCCTGCACGCGCAGACAGTGCTTCACGACGTCGTTGCGGAAGTCCTTCGGGTTGCTGATGCCGGCCGGCTTCTCGATCTTGGTCAGTTCGGCATTCAGCTCCTCGCGACTCATCAGGATGCCGGTGTCGGGATCCTTGAAGTCCTGGTCCTCGATCCAGCGGTCAGCGATCTGGATGTAGCGCTCAAACACGTTCTGACCGTAGTCGCTGTAGGATTCCAGATACGCCTTCTGGATCTCCTTGCCGATGAACTCGGCGTAGCGCGGCGCCAGCATCGTCTTGAGCGTGTTCAGCAGTCGGCGCTCGATTTCGTCAGGGAACTGCTCGTGGCGCAGCGCTTTCTCCAAAACGTACATCAAATGCACCGGATCGGCGGCGACCTCCGACGGGTCGTGGTTGAACGTCTGGCTGAGCACCTTGAACGCAAAGCGGGTGGAGATGCCGGCCATGCCCTCATCGATGCCGGCGGAGTCGTGGTATTCCTGCGCCGAGCGTGCCTGCGGGTCCTGCTCCTTGATGTTCTCGCCATCATAGACTCGCATCTTGGAGAACAGGTTGGAATTCGGATGGTCCTTCAGCCGCGACAATACCGAAAAGCGGGCCAGCATCTCGACCGTCCCGGGCGCGCAGGGCGCCGTCGCCAGTTCCGAGGCCTCTAGCATCTTGCGGTAGATGCGCTCCTCCTCCGACACGCGCAGGCAGTATGGAACCTTGACTACGAAGATCCGGTCGATGAACGCCTCGTTGGTCTTGTTATTCTTGAAGGCGACCCACTCCGATTCATTCGAGTGCGCCAGGATTACGCCGTGGAACGGCATGGCACCGATGTTCTCGGTGCCGACGTAGTTGCCCTCCTGGGTCGCGGTCAGCAATGGGTGCAGCATTTTGATCGGCGCCTTGAACATCTCGATGAATTCAAGGACGCCCTGCGTGGTGCGGTTCAGGCCGCCGGAGAAGGAATAGGCATCGGGGTCGTTCTGCGAATACGCCTCCAGCTTGCGGATATCGACCTTGCCGACCAGCGAGGAGATGTCCTGGTTGTTCTCGTCGCCCGGCTCGGTCTTGGCGATTGCGACCTGCTTGATGCGCGAGGGCATCATGCGCGCGACGGTGAAACGGCCGATGTCACCGTCGAACTCCGCCAGCCGCTTGGCCGCCCATGGGCTCATCGGCCCGCGCACGGCACGCGGCGGGATGCCGTATTCCGCAGTCAGCGCTGCCGACATCTCCTCGCTCGCGAACAGGCCGAGCGGGGTTTCATAGACGGGGCTGACCTCCTTGCCGGCCTTGAGCACATAGATCGGTTCGCGCTCCATCAGTGTCTTGATCCGCTCGGCCAGCGAGGACTTGCCGCCGCCGACTGGCCCAAGCAGGTAGAGAATCTGCCGCCGCTCCTCCAGCCCCTGCGAGGCATGGCGCAGAAACCCGACGATTCGCTCGATCGTCTCCTCCATTCCGTAGAACTCGGAAAAGGCCGGGTAGCGCGCGATGGTGCGGTTGCCGAAGATGCGGCCGAGTCGCGGGTCCTTCGCCGTGTCCACGATCTCCGGCTCGCCGATCGCGCGCAGCAGGCGCTCGGCGGCGGAGGCATAGGTGCCGGGTTCGTCGCGGCAGAGGCGCAGATACGCCTCCAGGCTCATCTCCGCATCGCGGCGACCTTCGTAGATCCTGGCGAAAAGATCACGCACCGAGTCGAGAGGCATCCACAGCTCTCCTGTCAGTCAACAACGCACACACCGCTCCCCTCGGCCCGGCAGATCGGCAGACTTCGGGTGGCATCGGCGGCGCCCATTCCCACGGGCTTTCCCCACGCCCATTGGGGCGAATCCGGCGCTCGCAACCAATCATGGATCAATGAGCAACCGGGGGCCAATTTAAAAGTGGAGAAAATCTTTGATGGCCGGTTGTTAATTCCCGGGATATTCGGAAATGCGTCTTTGCTCTGTGGCCAGGATGCAACCCGGTAACGCCCCCGCGCTACCAAGTTTTCGCCTGCCGCCTCGTTGCGCCCTTCACGTCGGCGCGCGCGCGCACTTTTCACGTGCGCCTCGACTGAGAGTTGCAGCAACGCAGCGCATAGTCCAGTGAAATCCGGCTGATCTGCCCGTCCTCGGCGGCGGCGCCCCGCGCGGACGGGCGTCTGGCCACATCCAACGTCATAGGCCAGCCGGCGGTATTGCCCGTGACCATCATCAACGGCTCCGCCCCGCCTAATTTTGTTCGCAGAGGGAACAATTCCGTCGCCACGGGAGTGCATTCGCAGCCGGCCCGCCCTGCGGGATCGCACTAGCGCAAATCGGCCTCGCCGGCCCATCGCGACGCCTCGGAGCACGCGGCAATGGCCGCGGCCACGGCAGAGCATCGCATCGATGTGCCTGCGTCGTGCCACGATGGCGCCATCATGCAAAACGCCGGCCGCGCCGCGCCTATCGTGCCGTGCCCTTGCGGCGGTGCCTTGCCGCCGTGGCCGCCGCACTCCATAACCGGCACGTCGCGGAGGACGAGGCGCATGGAATACCGGCAACTTGGCCGCTCCGGGCTGCGCGTGCCGGCACTCGCGCTCGCCACCACGGCCTTCGGCGGGCAGGGTAATTTCGCCAAGACCGGCAGCCTCGGCCTCGTCGCCGCCCGACGCCTGATCGCCTGGGCGCGTGGCGCCGGCGTCACCCTGATCGACACCGCCGACACCTACACCCGCGGCCTCGCCGAGGAGATCGTCGGCACGGCGCTAAAGGAGACCCCGCGGGCCCTGGACGATCTGCAATCCGCCGGCAAGGTGCGCTATGTCGGCGCCTCCAATTATTCCGGGCGGCACTTGATGAAATGGCTGGCAGTGAGCAAGCGTGACCGCGCCGCCCACTTCGCCAGTCAGCAGAGTTACTACTCGTTGCAGGCGCGCGAAGCGGAACACGACTTGGTGCCGATCGCGCCCGACCAGGGGGCGGGCATCCTGGTGTCGGGCCCGCTGGCAGGCGGCCTGCTGTCGGGCACGGACCGCCGTGACTGCAGGCCGGACGCCGAGTCGCGCCAACTTACCGACCGGCAGCGAGCCGCCGGCGCGCGGCATGTCGGCCGCCCAGGTAGCCCTGGCCTGGCTGCTGGCCCGGCCGGCCGGCAGTGCGGTCCTCATCGGCGCGCACACCGAACCGCCGTTCGAGGACAATCTGCGTCCGCCGACCTGACGGTCACCGAGTCGGAGCGGGTGCGACTGGACGCGGTCGGTGCGCCGCCGCTGCGCGACCGCCACTGGCACCAGGCGATGACTGCCTCCGGCCGGCTGGGGCCGTCCGTCCTGTCGTTGATTGGCCGGCATCTGCGGCGCTGACGGTCCGCAGCCCGCAGGCGCACATCATGGATCGGCCCCCGACCAACCCGGACCTCGCGCCAGCCGCCCTGCTGGAGCGCGCGCGTGCACTGCAACCGCTGCTTGTGGCAGCGGCGCCACGTATCGAGGCGGGACGGCAACTGCCGCCGGACGTGCTCGACGCGCTTCACGATGCTGGACTCTTCCGCCTGCTGATCCCACGCGCGCTCGGCGGCGCCGAGGCGGACCTGCTGACGCTCGCCCGCGTCATCGCGGTGATCGCACAGGGGGATGCGAGCTGCGCCTGGTGCCTGGGGCAGGCCGCCGGTTGTGCGATGGCAGCTGCCCACCTGCCGCCGCAGGCCGCGTGGGAAGCGTTCGGCCGGGACCGACGGGCGGTCCTCGCCTGGGGCGCCGGGGTCAGCGGAGAGGCGGTGCGTGACGGGCAAGGCTGGCGCATCAGCGGGCGGTGGTTGTTCGCCAGCGGTGGCCTGCACGCCACGATGCTGGGCGGACAGTGTCCGCTGGCCGGCCGGCCCGCCGAGGTGCGCACCTTCATCTTTCCGCGCGCAGCCGCCACCCTCACCGGCGAGTGGCAGGTGATCGGCCTGCGCGGCACCGGCAGCCATGCCTACGTGGTGACTGATCTGCACGTGCCCGACGCCTATTGCTTCGATCGGACGCAGCCGGTGCCCCAGGCCGGTGCGCTGTACCGGGTGCCGCTGGGGCAGGTCTATCCGATCGCCTTCGGGGCGGTCGGCCTCGGCATCGCGAGAGCCATGCTTGACGCCCTCATGGCGCTGGCCACTGACAAGACGCCGCGCGGGGCGGGGCGGCTGCGCGACAACGCGGCGCTTCAGGGCGTGCTTGGGCATCTGGAGGCGCGCTGGCGGGCCGCCCAAAGCTACCTGCACGGCACCGCGCGCGATATCTGGGCCGATCTGGAGGCAGGCTACGACCTGAGCGCGGCGCACTCGCTCGACATCCGCATGTCGGCGACCCATGCAATCCAGGAGTCGCTGGCGATCGTCGATGCAGCGTACCACGAGGCCGGAGCGACCGCGATTTTCGACTCCGGTCCGTTCGAACGCCGGCTGCGTGACATGCACGCCGTCGCCCAGCAGATCCAGGGCCGCCGCGCCAATTTCGAGCTGGCCGGCCAGCACATGCTGGGCATCACCGACGCCCCCCTGTTCACCTGAACGGGAGGGCTGGGGCAGGGCGCGGCTCCTCTCCCGCGTTCGCGTCCGCCCCGGCAGCGGCTCGCACCCGCTTATAGAAATATCGTGTATCGCAGGGTGTGCCGTCGGGGTTGAGGGCGTAGCCCGGGATGACGCCCGCCTCCTGCCAGCCCGCCGAGCGATACAGCCCCTCCGCCGCGCCGCCGGGCGGGCTGATGTCGAGCACCAGCAGCGTGCGATCCGCCGCGGCCGCGCCGGCCTCGGCGGCGGCCAACAGACGTCGCGCGATGCCGCGCCGCCGCGCATCGGGATGCACCAGCAACTTTTGCAGGTCGGCGCGGTGCCGCTGGTTCTCCTGCACTGCGAAGGCGATCTGCGCGGTGCCGACGATCACCCCGTCCAGCCAGGCGGCGAACAGGAGCCGCTCGCCCCGCGCCACCCCGCGCGCCGCGTCACGCCAGAACGCGCGCGCCTTGTCCAGCGACAAGGGTAACAGGAAGGATACCGAGGCGCCGGCCTCGACGCAGGCAACCAGTGTCTGCGCGAGCGGCCGTTCGGCGGAAGCGGCAGCAGCGGCGTCGAGCGGGCCGACCGCGATCCCGACAAGCGGCTTGGCATAGGCGAATTCGATCGAGTTTGACTTGTCGCCGAGCACGCGCAGCGGACCTGCGCGGACGTAGCTGCGCTTTTCGTAGAATCGATGCGCGCGGTCGAAGCGCGTGTCGCTCCAGAGCTGCATCCGCTCCGCGCCGCGTGCCCGCGCGTACGCCTCCGCCGCCTCCGCCAGCACATGCGCGACGCCCCGGCCGCGATGCGACTTGGCGACGTACATCTTGCCGATTTCCCATGCGCCGTCCTGCAACGGCCAACTGCAGATCAGGCCCGCTACCGCCCCGTCCTGCTCGGCCACCCAGAGCGCGCCGCCGCGCCCGGCGGCATAGGTCGCCAGCGCACGCAACTCCGGCACCTCGCCGTCAAGGTCCATCACGCAGCCGGGATACTCCGCCCAGCAATCGCCGATCAGGCGGATGATCTCGTCCGCATCGTCGTCGCGCCCGGCGCGCAGCATCACGTCGTCAGTCAGTGCAACCCGTCCACAAAGGCAGCGATGCGCCGGCAGCCCTGTTCCAGCGCGGCGGTGTCGGTGGCGTAGGAGATGCGCAGGTAGGGGCTCATGCCGAACGCAGCGCCGTGCACCGTTGCGACGTGCTGCTCCTCCAGCAGTGCGGTGGCGAAATCCTCGTCGGTCGCAATACCCCGCCCGCCCGCGCTCGTGCGCCCGAGGCATCCGGCGATGTTGGGAAAGACGTAGAAAGTGCCTTCGGGCTTGTGGCAAGCGAGGCCGGGGACGGCATTCAACATGTTCACCACCAGATCGCGCCGCGCGCGATAGATGGCTGCGCGCTCGGCGATCAGATCCTGCGGTCCATCCAGGGCGGCCGCGGCGGCGGCCTGGCCCACGGTGGAAACGCCGGCAGTCGCCTGGCCTTGCATGTTCGCCATGGCCCGGATCAGGTCGCGCGGCCCCACGCCGAACCCGATGCGCCAGCCCGTCATCGCATAGGTCTTGGAGACGCCGGAGACGGTCAGCACGCGATCAGCCAGACGCGGCTCCACGGCCGCGAGCGTGGCGTATTCAAAGCCGTCATAGACCAAGTGTTCATACATATCATCGGAGAGAATCCAGACATGCGGATGGCGCAGCATCACGCGGCCGATCTCGGCCAGTTCGGCGCGCGAGCACGCGGCGCCCGAAGGATTGTTCGGGAAGTTGAGGAACAGCCAGCGTGTGCGCGGCGTGATCGCGGCGTCGAGGTCTTCGGGACGCAGACGAAATCCGTTGTTCTGCGGGCAGTTCACGAAGGTCGGCGTGCCGCCGACGGTGTGCGTCATCAGCGCATAGGCCGACCAATAAGGTGCTGGTATCAGCACCTCGTCGCCATGCTCGACGGTTGCGAGCAGCGCATCGAAGATCACCTGCTTGCCGCCGTGGCCGACCACGATCTGATCAGGCGCGAAGTCCAGTCCGTGCTCGCGGCGGTACTTGCGCTGCACGGCGGTCTTCAGCGCCGGCGTACCGTCCTGTGGCGGGTACTTGGTCTCCCCGCGCAGTGCCGCCTGATGCGCTGCCTCGATCGCGTGTGGCGGGGTGGGAAAATCCGGCTCGCCGATGGTGAGCTGGATAACGTCCGCGCCGGCGGCGCGCAATTCGCGCGCGCGCACCGTCATCGCCACCGCGGCGGCAACGCGCGCGCGCTCCAGGCGGGAAGCGAATCCCGGCATGGCGATCAGCGCAGCCCTTCGCAGAAGCGCTCAATCCGCGCGCAGGCCTCCCGCAGGCTCGCCGTGTCGGTAGCATAGCTGATGCGGAAATGGCCGGGATACATGAAGGCGGCGCCATGCACGGCCGCCACCCCCTGCTCCTCCAGCAGCGCGATCACGAAGCTCTCGTCGTCGGTGATCTTCGCTCCGCCGGCTGAAATCTTGCCGATGCAGCCGTGGATCGAGGGGAACACGTAGAATGCCCCCTCCGGCTTGTGGCAGGTGATGCCGGGCGCGCGGTTCATCGCCGCGACCACCAGATCGCGCCGCTCGCGGTACACCGTCACCATTTCGCCGATGAAGTCCTGCGGCCCCGTCAATGCCGCGAGCGCCGCCGCCTGGCTGATGCTGCTGGTGTTGCTGGTCGATTGGCTCTGCAGCTTGTCCATCGCCTTGATCATCTCGACCGGCGCGCCGGCATAGCCGATGCGCCAGCCAGTCATCGCATACGCCTTGCTGCAGCCGTTCATGGTGACGGTGCGCGCGCGCAATCGCGGCTCGACCTCCACGATGGTCGCGGGCTGGAAGTCGTCATAGACGAGCTTTTCGTAGATATCGTCGGTGAACACCCAGACATCGGGATGGCGCAGCAGCACGTCGCAGATCGGCCGCAGCTCCTCGGCCGAATACGCGGCGCCGGTCGGGTTGCACGGGCTGTTCAGCACGAACCAGCGCGTGCGCTTCGTGATCGCGGCCTCCAGGTCCTCGGCGCGCAGCTTGAAGCCGTTGTTCTGGCCGCAGGGCACGATCACCGGCTTGCCGTCGGCGAGGGTGACGATGTCCGGATAACTGACCCAGCACGGCGAGGGGATCACCACCTCGTCGCCGGGGTTCAGCGTTGCCACCATGGCGTTGTAGATCACCTGCTTGCCGCCGGTTGAGACGATGATCTCCTCCGGTTTGTAGTCGAGGCCGGAATCGCGGCGGAACTTGTCCGCGATGGCGCGGCGCAGCGCGGGCGTGCCCGCCACGTCGGTGTATTTCGTTTCGCCCGCCTGGATCGCACGGATGGCAGCGTCCTTGACGAATTGCGGCGTGTCGAAATCCGGCTCCCCGGCCGACAGGCTGATCACGTCCCGCCCAGCGGCCTTGAGCTGCCGCGCCTTGGTGGAGATGGCGATGGTCTGGCTCGGGCTGATGCGGTCGAGGCGGTCGGCGGTGAGGTGCATGGCAAGGCTCGGGCGCTGCATGAGGGCGCGAACCCTAGTCCGCCCTCGCCGCGCCCGCAACGGCCGTTGCGGGCGGTCCTGCGCCCATCGTATCATTGCAACCGGCTGCCAAGGGGGAACGCCATGCTCACCCGACGCCGTTTCGCCGGCTGCGCGCTGTGCGCCGGGCTGGGACTGATCGCCGGGGAGGCCGCGGCGCAGGCGCCGGGCATCACCCGCACCATCCTCAAGCGCACCGAGCTGCCGAGCACCGATTATGTCAGCGTTCTGGCGCGGGCGGAGATCGCGCCGGGGGCGCTGGTGGCCCGCCACACCCATCCGGGGATCGAGAGCAGCTATGTCCTCTCAGGCCGCGCCATGCTGACGGTGGCGGGGCGGGAGGATCAGGCGCTGGCGCCGGGCGACAGCTTCCAGATCCCGCCGCTGGTTCCGCACAGTGCGCGCAACGGCGATGCGCCGAGCGTCATCTTGACCAACTACGTGGTGGAAAAGGACAAGCCACTGGCCTCGCCGGCCTGACGGGCCGCCATCGGTGCGCCACACCTTCCAGCCGGGGCCGCACGGCGCCATGTAGCGCGGGCGAGGTGCACAGCCATGTCACCGCTCAGCCTGCTGCTGAATGTCCTGTGGATCGTGACCGGCGGCTTCTGGATGGCCGTCGGCTGGGTGGTTGCCGGCCTCGTCCTGGCGATCACCATCATCGGCCTGCCCTGGGCGCGGGCCGCCTTCAACATCGCCGCCTATACGCTGCTGCCGTTCGGCTACCGCGTGGTGTCGCGCGCCGAGTACACCGGGCATGAGGACCTGGGCAGCGGCCCGCTCGGCACGCTGGGCAACATCATCTGGTTGGTGCTTGCCGGCTGGTGGCTGGCACTGGGCCATCTGGCGACCGCGGTCCTGCTGGCCGTCACCATCATCGGTATCCCGTTCGCCTGGGCGCATCTCAAGCTGGCGGGGCTGGCCGTGTGGCCAATCGGGCGGATGGTGGTGCCGGCGGACGGGCCGCGTGGGCTGTGGCGGTGAGGACGGCGCCATGTGTGGCCGCTTCGTGTTCTCCCGCCCGATCGACGAGATGCGTGCCATCTTCGGCACGACCAACCCGCCGCCCAACGTGGCGCCGAGCTGGAACATGGCGCCGACCCGGCTCGCTCCGGTCGTGCGCCTGCATCCCGACACACGCCAGCGTCATCTTGATCTGCTGCGCTGGGGGCTGGTGCCGCACTGGGCACGCGACCTGAAATCGGCCCGCCAGCCGATCAACGCGCGCAGCGAGACCGCCGCCACATCGCCGCTGTTCCGTGACGCGCTGGCGCGGCGGCGCTGCCTCGTGCCGGCGGACGCCTTTTATGAGTGGCAGGCGACCCCGCAGGGCAAACGCCCACATGCCATCGCCCGCGCCGATGGCGACATGCTGGCGCTGGCCGGTCTATGGGACAGCTGGCGTGCGCCGGACGGCGAAGTGTTGCGCAGCTTCGTCATCCTGACCACGGAGGCGAACGACGTTGTGCGCGCGCTGCACGATCGGATGCCGGCGGTGATCGAGCCGACCGATTGGCCGCTGTGGCTGGGCGAAACCGCGGGCGACGCCCCGGCACTGCTGCGGACCTCGCGGGCGGCCCTGCGCATCTGGCCGGTCTCGACGCGCGTCAACAACGTGCGTAACGACGGCGCCGACCTGCTCTTGCCAGTCTAGCGCGCCGCGCAATGCTTATTTAGGTGGCGTCAGGGTCACGCCATACCGGGCGTAGATGGCGGCCATGGTACCATCGGCCCGCAGGCGGTCGAGCGCCGCCTCGATGGCGCCGCGCAACGCCGCATCGGGACGGCGCATGCCGACGGCGATGTTCCACACCAGGTCATGCTCGCTCTCGTCGGGCTGAACAACCTTCAGCTTCGCGTCCGGATGGCGCAAATTGTAGTACTCGATCGAAATCGGCGTCACTGCCGCGGCATCCACCTCATGCGTGGCGAGCGCCGCCAGCATGTCGTCCTCGAAACCGAAGACCGAGATCGGGATGTGGCGCTTGCTCAATGTCATCGCCACGAGCGACCCGGTCTGCACAGCCACCTTGGTATGGGCATCGAGGTCATGGAACGACGCGATCTTGCTGTCCGCCGGCACCGCCAGCCCGACGCCGCTGTGATAATAGGGCTTGGTCAGTTTGATGCCGAAATCCATCGCCTCCGGCTCGTGTATCATATCGAGCAGGATGTCGCACTCGGCGCGCGGCACCTGATAGGCGATCAGGATCCAGTCCGGGGTCATCGACACCCCGAGCTGCTTGGCCAGCGCCCGGCCCATCTCGATCTGGAACCCCGGAGGGTCAGCGGTCTTGCTGGCGTACGGCAGCGAATTGGGATGGACGCACAGCCCGATCGAGCCGCTGGCGCGAATCTGTTCGAGGGTTCGCGCATCCGCCGCGCCCACGGCCAGCACGGCCAGCACCGCACCAACGAGCAGCGCACGAAGCTGGCGGTGTGGCATCATCAGGGTCATCCCTTCTCCGGCTTGAGGTGACGAATATAGTAGATGATGGCGTTGATGTCTTCGTCGCTGAAACTCGCGCCGAACGCCGGCATCGCGCCCGGTTTGCCATTCTTGATCCGGTTGCGGATGAAGTCGTCGCTGCGCTTCGTATCCATCAACTGCGGCCCGCGGCCGGCCTCCCGACCGCCATCGATATGGCAGAAGCCGCATGTGGAGGAAAACAGTTCCTCCACGTTCAGGTTCGATCTCGGCTCCGGCTCCTCACGCGTTTGCGCCATCGCCGCAACAGACCACAGCGTCACGGCAAGCGCCGACGCGATCACTCTCGTCACGCGGAATTTCATACTACTCGCTCTGAAAAATCCAGGCCGCGAAGAAACCCGGGAGCGGCGGCGCCGCCCCCGGGTGTTCACATGCTACTTCAGCGAATAGACGATCAGCAGCCCTTCGTCACGCGGCATGCTCTTGTACGGCTCGCCGAACATGGCACCGAAGCCGTCGCTCACCATGCCGCCGAACCCGGCGGTGACGGCGACGTACTGCTTGCCACCCGCCATGTAGCTGACGATGCCGCCCTGGTGGCCGGTGCCGTCGCTGTGGTTCCACAGTTCCGCACCGGTCCGCGCATCATATGCATGGATGATGCCGCGGCTGTCGGGCACGAACACCAGGTTGCCGCCGGTGGACAGCACGCTCGCCATCGGCGGTTCGGGGAAGCGCACCTCCCAGCTCTTGACGCCGGTGATCGGGTCGATGGCGTCAAGATGGCCGTAGATCTGGCCACCCGGAGGCGGCACTTCGTGGAAGTTCGCCCCGATGTTGAGCTGCACCACCGGCTGCGTCACCGGGGTGGTCTTGACGATCTCCAGATCGATGCACCACTCGTTGCCGATCTTGTAGTAAAGGCCGGTCTTGGGATTGTAGCTGCCGTGGTTCCAGCTGATGCCGCCGTCAATCGCCGGGCACAGCGGCTCGCTCTGCTTGCCGGCCGTCATGGCGCGACGCCCGATCAGTTCGCCCGTCTTGGGATCGATCCCCTTGACGAAATTGTAGTTCTTGATCAGCGGGTAGACGTTCTGAACCTTCAGGTTCTCGTCATAGACGAAGATGAACCCGCTCTTGTTCGGATGCACGATGTAGGTCTTGCCGCCACGATTGAGCATCACGAACTCGCCGGGCGCACTGTCGAAGTCCCATTCGTCGTGCGGCAGTTCCTGATGATAGCTGACAAGCTTGCCGGTCGCGAGGTCCAGGCGAAGGACCGACGTGGTGTAGAGGTTCGTGCCAGGGCGCGCGCCGGTCGTCATCCAGTCCTTGCCGGCCCAGTCATACAGCGGTGCCGGGTTGGCGGTGCCCCAGTAGATCGTGTTGCTTGCCGCGTCATAGCCGCCCGGCATCCAGCCGCCACCGCCGCCGGTGCGCCAGGAATCGTTGCCCCAGGTCTTCTTCGTCTCCTCGTCGGGGGCGACCGTCAGGAACGTCCACTTGACGTTGCCGGTCGCGGCATCGACCCCATAGATCGGGCCGCGGCCCGGCCACTCGCCGCCCTGGCTGCCGATCACCACCGTGCCGTTGGCATAGAGCGGCGCTCCGGTGAACCCGACCGTCAGCTTGGCCGAATCCTGCAACTTCTTGTCCCAGACCGGCTTGCCGGTCTTCATGTCGAGCGCGATCAGGCGGCCATCGACGGTGCCGACAAACACCTTCCCCTCGCCGAGGGCAACGCCGCGGTTGTACGGCGAGTGCGTCTGCCGAGCGACCAGCGCGTCGTCGAGTTCGGGGAAATACGACCAGATCAGCTTGCCGGTCGCACCGTCGAGCGCGAACGTGCGGCTGTAGGAGCCGGTGTAGTACAGAATGCCATCGGCCACCAGCGGCATCGACTGCAGGCCGCGCGTAGACCTACCGGGGACATGGATCCAGGCAACCGACAGATCCTTGACGTTATTGGAATTGATCTGGTCGAGCCCGCTGTAGCTCCAGCTGTTATAGGAGCCGTGATAGGTCAGCCAGTCGTTCGGATTTGCGGCGGCGATCCGTGCCGTGTCCACCGGCTGCGCCCGCGCCGGACCGAACGCCAGGCCGAGCACAATTGCCGCGCCGGCGATAACCGCCTGCTTCCTCGTTAGCATCGACGTCCTCCCAAGTGTTCTTGGCGCCCGCCAGCACGCGCACGCCCATGCGCCGCCCGCCTCGGGACCGAATTACCCGATAGTCATGCCTGCCGGGAAAGGAAAGCGAATTTTTTTGCGCATCGGCTTCTGCTCTCACGTCGCCGTGAGCAGGAAGCCCGGCGCATGATCCGGCTGGGTCGTGATTACGGGGGCGGGCAGAACCGGGCGCGTCCCCGTCAGCGTGATGCGGAACGCCTGCACCAGCGTCGCCAGGACCAGCGTCGCCTCGGCAAGCGCGAACTGCGCGCCCACGCAGACCCGCGGCCCGGCACCGAACGGCAGATACGCGTAGCGCGGCGGCGTCGGCGCCCCCGGCAGAAACCGCTCCGGCAGGAATGCGTCCGGCTCGTTCCACAGGCGGCGGTGGCGGTGCAGGACCCAGGGTGCAATCATCACCACCGCCCCGCGCGGGATCGCCACCCCGCCGGCCCGATCGGCCGTGCGCGCCTGCCGGACCAGGGTGAAGGCCGGCGGGAACAGCCGCAGCGCCTCATTGATGACGGCGGCGGTGAACGGCAGGCGCGGCAGCGCCGCCGCCGCACCGTCGGGGCCGAGATCGAGCCCGGCCACCTCATCGGCCACGCGCTGCTGCGTCACCGGCGCCTTGGCTAACAAATAAAGCGACCAGAACAGGGCGAGCGCCGTGGTTTCGTGGCCGGCGACGATCAGGGTGGCGATCTGGTCGCGCAACTGCGCCGGGGTGAAACCGGCGCCGCGCTCCGGGTCGCGGGCGGCGCGCAGCAGGTCATAGACGTCGCGCGGCCCGGCGCCCGGGGGCGCGGCCGCGCGCGCCGCCACGATCGCGTCCATCAGCCGCACCCAGCGGCGGCGGAACCGCCATCGCGCCACGTCGCGCGGCGAGGGCAGGCCGGGCGGCAACAGCAGGTCGAGCGGGGTCGGACGCGCCAGCCGCTCGGCGAATCCCGCGAGTTCGCTGCGCAGGCGCGCGGCGAATCCCTCCGCATCCAGCGAGAACATCGCCCGCGCCGCGACATCGAGGGTGACGCGCTGCATCGCCGCCAGCAGATCGACCGGACCCGCGGCCGCCGCGTCCCGCAGTCCCGGCAGCGCCGCCCGCGCCGCGTGCGCCATGTGGGGCAGCAGCAGCGGCATCATGCGCGGCGCCAGCGCCGGCGCCGTCGTGCGGCGCTGCCAGCGCCACTCGTTCCCCTCGGCGAGCAGCAGCCCGCGGCCAGTGATGGGCCAGAGGATGCGGATAGACGCGGCTGTGCGGCGATAGCCGGTGGGATTGTCCACCAGCACATGCTGAATCGCCTCCGGCGCATTCAGCAGCATCCAGGGCTGGCCGAGCGCATGGCCGATCGTCACGTCCTGCTCGTACGCCTCCGCACGCCACATCTTCAGCGCGTTCGTGCGCACCGCCAGCAGGAAATCCGACAGCCCGGCATCGTCCGTGGCGACCGGGGGCCGCGGCGGGACGAACGGCGCGTTCACCGCCCGGCGACCATCTCACGCAGCAAGTGCTTCTGGATCTTGCCCGTCGAGGTCTTGGGAATCTCACGGAACAGTACGCGCTTGGGCACCTTGTAGCGGGCCATGCGCTCGCGGCAGAACGCGATGATCTCGTCCTCGGTCGCGCTCATGCCCGGGCGCATTTCCAGGACCGCGCAGGGGACCTCGCCCCATTTCTCGTCCGGCTGCGCCACCACGGCGGCGTGCATCACGGCGGGATGGCGATACAGCGCCTCCTCGACTTCAAGCGAGGAGATGTTCTCGCCGCCGGAGATGATGATGTCCTTCGAGCGATCCTGGATCTTCGCGTAGCCGTCCGCGTGCACCACCGCGAGGTCACCGGTGCGGAACCAGCCGCCGGCGAACGCCTTCGCCGTGCTCGCAGGATTCTTCAGGTAGCCCTTCATGGTAATGTTGCCGCGGAACATGATCTCGCCCATCGTGTGGCCGTCGCGCGGCACCGGACGCAGCGTGTCCGGATCGAGCACTTCCATCGCCTCCTGCAGCACGGCCGTCACGCCCTGGCGGCTGAGCCGGTCGGCGCGCGCATCCAGCGGCAGATCCGCCCATTCCTCCTGCCAGGCGCACACGCTGGCCGGCCCGTATGTTTCCGTGAGCCCATAGACATGCGTCAGCTCGATACCGGCGCGCGTGCAGCCCTCGATCAGCGCCGGCGGCGGTGCGGCGGCGGCGATCTGGCCGGCGATCGCGTGATCGACGCCTGCCCGCATCTCCGCCGGCGCGTCGACCAGCATCGCGTACACGATCGGCGCGCCACACATATGCGTCACCCGCTCGCGCCTGATCGCCGTCCACATCGCCGCCGCCTCGACGCGCCGCAGGCACACATTCACGCCGGCCACCGCCGCGATCGACCAGGGGAAGCACCAGCCGTTGCAGTGAAACAGCGGCAGCGTCCACAGATAGACCGGATGCCGCCCCATCCCGCTCCAGCCGAGGATGTTGCTGACGGCGTTCAGATACGCGCCGCGATGGTGATACACGACGCCCTTGGGATCGCCGGTGGTGCCGGACGTGTAGTTGAGCGAGATCGCGTCCCACTCGTCCTGCGGCGCGAGCCAAGCGAAATCGAGGTCGCCCTGCTCCAGAAGGGCTTCATAGGTGAGCGCGCCCAGCGATGCCGTCCCGGCGGTCGCCGCGTCCTCGATATCGACCACTTCGGGCGGTGCGGCCATGCCGGACAGCGCCGCGCGCATCACCGGCGCGAATTCCCGATCGACCAGCAGCAGCTTCGCTCCGCCATGCTCCAGCATGAAGCGCAGCGTCGCGGCATCCAGCCGCGTGTTCAGCGTGTTCAGCACGCACCCGGCCATCGGCACGCCGAAATGCGCCTCCACCATCGCCGGGATGTTGGGCGCGATGATCGCCACCACGTCGCCGCGTCCCAGCCCGCGCCGCGCCAGCGCCGAAGCGAGCCGCCGGCAGCGCGCATGGACCTCGCCCCAGCTTCGCCGCACCTCGCCATGCACGATCGCCGGTCGGGCCGGATAGACCGAGGCGGTGCGCGCCAGGAACGACAAGGGGGTCAGGGCGACGAAGTTGGCGGCGTTCTTTTCCAGCCCAAGCTGCCAGACCGTCGGATCGTCCGCCATCGTCACCTCCCCCGCGCTGCGCCGGAAGCTTAGTCGGGCAGGGCCGGGCGGGCCAGATCGCCGGCACCGTTCAGCCGGCGGCGACGCGCGCGCAGGCCTGGGCGACCCGCAGCAGCAGTTCGGCCTGCGAAAACGGCTTGGCCAGCATGTCGAAGCCCTCGGCGCCGTGCAGTTCCTCCCCGCCGTAGCCGGAGGCGAGCAGGATGCGCAGATCGGGGCGCCGCCGCCGCGCGATCGCGGCGATTTCCAGTCCGTCCATGCTGCCGGGCAGCGTCACGTCGCACACGAGCAGGTCGAGCGGCGTATCGCTCATCAGCACAGCGAGCGCCGCGTCCGCCTCACCGGCGGTGCGGACGCTGTATCCGGCATCGGACAGCGCGAACTGCATGGCCTCACGCACTTCGACGTCGTCCTCGACCACCAGAACGTCGTGACGTTCGGCGCGCACTGCCGGCGGGGCTTGCGGGCGCGTTGGCTCCGGCGCGACCGGCTCCGCAGCGCGCGGCAGGTACAGCGAGAACGTGGTGCCGCAACCGGGCTCACTGGTCACCGTGACCGTCCCGCCGGACTGCCGGGCAAAGCCGTGTACCATCGCCAGTCCCAGTCCGCTGCCCTTGCCCGATTCCTTTGTGGTGAAGAACGGTTCGAACAAACGGGCCAGGTCCTGCGGAGCGATGCCGCAGCCGCTGTCGATCACGTCCACCCGCACATAATCGCCCGGCGGCACCTCGAGCCTGTGGGCCTCCTCCGCGCCCAGTTCCGCCTTGTCGGCGACAATGCGCACCGTGCCGCCCTCGGGCATGGCGTCGCGGGCATTGATCACGAGGTTGAGCAGTGTCGTTTCGAACTGCGTCGGGTCGATCTGGCAGAGCCACACGTCAGATGCCACGGAGAGATCCAGATCTACCGTCTCGCCGGCAGCACGCCGCAGCAACTCGATCATCCCGCCGGTCAGGCGGCATACGTCGACACGTTCCGACCGCAGCTGCTGGCGCCGCGAGAACGCCAGCAACTGGCGGGTAAGACGCGTCCCGCGCGCCGCCGCGCGCTGCGCATTCGCCGTCAGGTGCTGCAGCCGCTCGTCGCCCGTGCTCTCGCCGAGCCGGCGGATCAGGTCGAGATTGCCGACCAGCGCCTGCAACAGGTTGTTGAAGTCGTGCGCGACGCCGCCGGTCAACTGCCCGACCACTTCCATCTTCTGCGCCTGCACGAGTTGCGCCTGCAACCCCGCCCGATCGGTGATGTCGCGCGCCTCGGCGACCAGCAGCGTGACCTTGCCGGCCTCGTCGAAAATCGGCTTGAGCGAGAAGTCGAAGTTGAGCCTGCGACCCGAGGCGTCCGGCTGGCACGTCTCGTAACGCACGAACTCGCCGGCGGCAGCCCGCGCCAGTCGCGCTTTGAACGCCGCGACGGCACGCGGCGAACGCGCCCAGGGACCGAACTCCCAGGCCGGCCGGCCGATCGCCTCGCATTCCGTCAGGCCATGAAACTGCAGCGCGGCGCGATTCAGCTCCAGGACCACGCCGTCGCGGCTCAACAGCGCGGTAAGCTGGAAGGCAGATTCGAAAATGCCGCGATATCGCCGTTCGCGCTCTTCCAGGGCCACCGTCCGCTCGGCCACCTTGCGTTCCAGGGCGGCAGCGCGGTCGTATTGCTCCGTCGCGTCGCGCGCCACCGCGACGATGCGCAGCGGCCCTCCGGTGCCTGGCACGTGCGCCACTACGGCGCCGCGATGGACGAGCCAGCGCCAGACATTGTCAGGGTCGCGGAAACGGTAGGTGAATGCGAACGATTCGGCGGTGCCGTCGAGGATCGCCCGCAATTGAGTCTGGCGCTGCTCCCGGTCGTCGGGATGGATGCGCTCCAGCCACTCGCACCACCGCGGATCGGAACGCGACAGCCAGGTATCGGACGGCAGCAACCCCCGGCTCAACGTCGTGGCACGGTGATCGAACCAGACCCGGTCCCCGGCAAGGTCGATCTCATAGACCGAGACATCCACCGCCGCGAGTGACAGCCGCAGCCGCGCCTCGGCTTCCGCCAGCGCCCGGCGCGCCGATTCGGCGGATGCGACCGCCTCGCGCAACGCCGCGTCCGTCCCGTCGTCCGCACGCCCTCGCGCGACGCGGTCGAGCAGCGACCGCATCAGCCGCCGCATCAGCGCCCCCATCCCCGCCAAGGCGCCGTCGGAACAGCCGCGGCGGCCGGCGAAAGCGGGCGGAAAAACAAAGTCGTCATTGCCGCCGGATCATCCCGAACCCTGGATCGGTAACGTTCGCAGCGGCGTGAAGTCGCCGCCGGTTCGCTCACTCGTGATTGAACAGCCGCGACTTGGTCGCGCCTGCCTGACTGAATTTACGCACATTATCGGGTGACTGCACAACCATTTCGCATGACCCCTCAAGCTAGCAGTTGCGCGCGAATATCGGCGGCGGCAATTCCCGCAGCCCGCAGGGTGCGGAGACTTTGGGCGCCGGTCCGCTTGGCCAGACGCTGCCCATCGGCGTCGCGCCGCAGATCGTGATGGGCGTAGCTCGGCGTCGGCCAGCCAAACAGGGCCTGGAGCACCCTGTGCACGGCGGTCGCCGGACGCAGGTCGGCGCCGCGCGTCACCAGCGTGACCCCCTGCACGGCATCATCGTGGGTCACGCAGAGGTGGTAGCTGGCGGGGATGTCCTTGCGACCCAGCACGACATCGCCGAAGGCGGCGGGGTCGCAGCGCACGGTCCCCTCGCCTTCCTCGTGGACCGTCAGCGTTTCCCCCACCACTTCGAGTGCCGCCGCCATGTCGAGCCGCAGCGCGTGCGGCACGCCGGCGGCCAGCCGCGCCGCGCGCTCGTCGGCGCTCAGGCGGCGACAGGTGCCGGGATAGCGTGGGCCGTCGGGGCCGTGCGGCGCGGCGGCGGCGGCGGAAACCTCGCGGGCTATCTCGGCGCGAGTGCAGAAGCATGGGTAGAGCAGCCCGCGCGCGGCAAGCCGGTCGAGCACGGCGCGATACTCCGCGAGGTGCTCGGACTGGACCCGCACTTCGCCGTCCCAGTCCAGGCCGAGCCAGGCCAGGTCCTCGAGGATCGCGGCGGCGTAGTCCGGCCGGCAACGGCCGGTGTCGATGTCCTCCAGCCGCAACAGGAACCGCCCGCCGGCCTCCCGCGCCCGGCGCCAGGCGGTCAGGGCCGCGAAGGCGTGGCCGAGATGCAGAAGGCCGGTCGGGCTGGGCGCGAATCGGGTGGTTGGCGGCATTATCGGGCTTTTGGCGGCTTGCGGGACCAGGCATCGCCGACGTGGCAGGAAGCTCGGCCAACTCCCGGATCGTGACGCATCGGTGAAACCGGGGCGGGCCGCTTGCGGCACCCGCCCGGCGGGTGCCATAAGGCCGCAGCAGTTCGCGGTGACGAACAAAATCTGCGGGTTCGCCCACGTGGGCCGCAGATATCGCCTCTGCCGCGACGGACGCGGAACGACGGGGGCGTTGCTTGCCAGACGGCGGCCAACACTTTCCTGCGCTTGTGCTTAACGCGGATTTTCGCCCGCTGTCGTATTTCCCGCTCTCGGTCTGGGCGTGGCAGGACGCGGTGAAGGCGGTGTTCCTCGATCGCGTCAGCGTGCTCAACGAGTACGAGGCCGAGGTTCGTTCGCCCAGCCTGGTCATGCGCCTGCCCAGCGTGATCGCGCTGAAGGACTACGTGCCGGCCGCCCGCAAGCCGGCGTTCACCCGCTTCAACGTGTTCCTGCGCGATGCCTTCGCCTGCCAGTATTGCGGCGAGCGGCAGCCGGCGCAGGATCTGACATTCGATCACGTAGTACCGCGCAGTCGCGGCGGGCGGACGACGTGGGAGAACGTGGTCACGGCCTGCGGCGGCTGCAATCTGCGCAAGGGCAGCCGGCTGCCGCGGGAATGCCATATGTTTCCCCGTCAGCGCCCCTATCAGCCGTCGAGCTGGGAACTGCAGGAGAACGGGCGCGCCTTTCCGCCCAACTACTTGCACGAGAGCTGGCGCGACTATCTCTACTGGGACGCCGAACTCGAAAGCTGAAGCCTCGCGCGTCAGAGCCGCTCGCTCGCCGCGATCGCGGCGCGGCAGCCGGCGCGGATGACGCGCGACAGCAGGCGATAGGCGGGCGCCTGCTCCGCCCCGTGGGCCAGCCCAATATCGCGGTGTTCCAACTCCTCGGCGCGGAAGGTTTCGATCGTGTCGCGCAACGGCGCCTCGTCCGCGCCGAGCCGCGCCGCCTGGCCGGCGTAGTGCGCGTCGATGGTTTCCTCGACCGCGACAGTGCAGGCCATGGCCGCGCGGCTGCCCAGCGCCGCGGTCGCCGCGCCGAGCGCGAAGCCGGCGACGTGCCACAGCGGCAGCAGCGCCGTCGGGCGCACGCGGCGCTCGGCGATCAGGGCGGCGAAACGTTCGAGATGCACCTGCTCCTGCGCGCGCATGTGGCGCAGTATTTCGCCCTCGGCCCGCCGCCCGAGCACGGCGAGCTGACCCTCATAAATGCGCCGGGCGCCGTATTCGCCGGCGTGATCGACGCGGATCATGCGCTCAACCTGCTTGCGCGCGGTCGGATCGCCGGGCAGCGGCGCGGTCGGGGGTGTGTTCATGCGGTCCTCCTGCCTGCGCGCACCAGCGACGCGCCGATGGCGGCGGAAAACGCCGCAGCATAAAGCAGATTCAGTTCGGCGAATGAAACCGGCAGGCCGGGCACGGGATAGACGCCCTCCTCGCAGGATTTCGATGGGCGCGCCGGCATGGCGCGCAGCCGCTGGGCAATACTGCCGCCCCGGTAGCGCGGCGCGGCGCATTCCGGCAGCGGGCTGGGCCAGGCGTGCCACTCGACGCCGACATGCAGCCCGGCCAGCCCCACCTCCGCCAGCCCGATCAGCAGCACCAGGACCAGCGCCACCCGCGCGCCCCGCCGCGGCAGCAGCAGGCCGAGTGCGGCGACCGCGATCGCGACCCGGTACGGCCAGCGTTCCAGCAGGCAGAGCGGGCACGGTACCAGCCCGCCCCACCACTCCGCCGCGAACGCCACACCGAGCGCGAGCGCGGCCGCCAGACCGGAGCAGAACAGTGCCAGACGCGGCGAGAGCTTCATGGCCGCGATATGACCGCCGCCGCCGGCCGCGGCAAGTTGCGATCCCTCAATGCAGCGGGCTAGATTGCCGTTTCGTTCGGCGCATGGAGGGCGACATGCTGCGGGTCTGGGGACGCACCAACTCGTCGAACGTGATGAAAGTGCTCTGGCTGCTCGACGAGCTCGGCCTGGCCGTCGAGCGCATCGACGCCGGGGGCGCCTTCGGCCGGACCGGAACGGCGGAATACCGCGCCATGAACCCGCTCGGCCTGGTGCCGACGCTGGAGGACGACGGGTTCGCGCTGTTCGAGAGCAACGCCATCCTGCGCTACCTGTGCAACGCCCACGCGCCGGGCAACTCTTTCTACCCGGCGGAGCCGCGCGCGCGCGGCACGGTGGACGCCTGGCTCGACTTCCAGCAGACCGCGCTGAACCGCCCGCAATCGGTCGTGTTCGCCGGGCTGGTCCGCACGCCGCCGGAACAGCGCGACAACGAAGCGATCTCCGCCGGCGTGACCGAGGCCGGGCGCATCTGGGGCATCCTCGACACGCGGCTGGAAAGCCGACCCTTCATTGCCGGCGACGGCCTGACGCTTGCCGACATCGCCTTCGGCGTGCACGCCCACCGCTGGTTCGTCATGCCGATCGCGCGGCCCGACAGCCCGCATCTGCACGCGTGGTATGAGCGGCTGCTGGCACGCCCGGCGTACCGGCGGCATGCGGCGGTGACGCCGAGCTGAACCGGCCGCCCTGCGCGACCGCGCCGCGACCCTAGGCCGCCCGCGCCGCCGCCACGTCCAGGCTGGCCAGGAAGCTGCGCGCCCAGCTTGCCGCCGTGTGGCGCCTGACTTCCTGCCACATCCGCTCCCAGCGCGCGCGGCGCTCCGCCTCCGGCATGGTCAAGGCGATGTGCAGCGCCTCGGCGGTCTCGTCGGGGTCGTGGGGATTGACGAGGATCGCGCCGTCGAGTGCCGCGGCAGCGCCGGCGAAGCGGCTCAGCACCAGCGCGCCGGGATGGTCGGGGTCCTGGGCGGCGACGAATTCCTTGGCCACCAGGTTCATGCCGTCGCGCAGCGGCGTGACCAATCCTATCGACGCAATGCGCTGGAATCCGGCCAGCGTCGCGCGCGGCACGGTCTGCGTCAGATAGCGCAGCGGCACCCAGTCGAACTCCGCGTGCTCGCCATTGATGCGGCCGACCAGTTCGTCCAGTTCCCGGCGCAGCGCCCGATACTGCGCCACGTCGCCGCGCGAGACCGGGGCGACCTGCAGCAGCGTGACACGATTGCGGTGCTCGGGGAACCGCTTCAGCAACTGAGCGAAGCCGCGGAAGCGGTGCGGGATACCCTTGCTGTAGTCGAGCCGGTCCACGCCGAGGATCAGCGCGCGGTCGCCCAGGCTGCTGCGCAGCCGTTCGCCTTCCGGTCCCGCGGCGGCGGCGCGCGCCTCGGCGGCGAAGGCCTCCGGGTCAATGCCGATCGGGTAGCAGCCGGCGCGCACCGTGAGGCCGACCGCCGCCAGCACCTCGTCGAGATTGGCGACGTCCTCCCTGGTCTGCACGCCGATCACGTCATAGGCGCCGAGATCGGCGACCAGTCCCTCGCCCTGCGGGAGCGCGCCGAAGATCGCGCGCGGCGGGAACGGGACGTGCAGGAAAAAACCGATCCGTCCAGCGAACCCGCGGCGGCGCAACCCGGCGCCGAGCGGGATCAGGTGGTAGTCATGCACCCACACCAGATCGCCCGGCCGCAGCAGAGGCGTCAGCGCCGCCGCGAAAGTTTCGTTGACACGGCGGTAGGCGGCGAGATCCTCGCGCCGGAACTCCGCCAGTCCCATGCGGTGATGCAGCAGCGGCCACAACATGCCGTTGGAGAAGCCGCGGTAGTAGCCGGCGAAATCGACCGGCGGCAGGTCGATCGTCGCGAAGCCGAGGCGGCCGATGCGGGTGACCCGCGCCGGCGCTTCGGGCGCGTGGTTGCTGCCGGACCAGCCGAACCACAGTGCGTCGCGTCCGGCCAGCGCCTCGCGCAGGGCGACGGCAAGGCCGCCCGCCAGATTCGCGCGCTCGCGCGGCGGCGGCACGCGGTTGCTGACGATGATCAGCCGGCTCACGCCGCAACCTCCGCGCTTGCCAGCCGCCAGAGCCAGGCGCGGACCCCGGCGGCATCGCCGAACGCCTCGGCCACCCGCAGGCCGAGGCCGCCGCGCGCGCGGGCGACGCGGATCGCGTCCTCGTCGGTCACGTCATCCCCGATATACACCGGCACGCGGCCGGCGAACGGGGCGCGGTCGAGCAGCGCCGCCACCGCGGAGCCCTTGTCGGCGCCGCGCGGCTTCACTTCGAAGGCCATGTGCGCGGGCATCAGCACGTGCGTCGCCTGGCCGTCGAGCAGCGCCAGCAACCCCCGCTCCAGCGCTGGGCCGGCCGCCGGCGCGAGCCGGTAATGCAGGACGAAGCCGCGCGCCTTGTGCTCCAGCAGCGTGCCGGGATGGGCGGCGATCAGCGCCTCGGCTTCGCTGAGCCAGGCCGGAGGCACCGGCGGCAGGGGCGCGCGCGCGACCGCCGCGCCGGGCGCGAACCGCATCGCTCCGCCATGCTCCCCGGCAACCGCGTAGGCGATGCCGGGCAGCAGCGCGTCCACCTGCTCGGCCGGCCGGCCGCTCACGATCGCGAGCGCATCGTCCAGCCGCGCCCGCAGCCGGCGCAGCGTGGCGGGCAGCTCCTCGGGCACCCGCACCGCGGCCGGCGTCGGCGCGATGTCGAGCAGCGTGCCATCCAGATCAAGCAGCAGCGCCGCGCGCTCCGGCAGGGCGAGCGCGGCCAGGGTTCCGCCCGTCATGACGGATCAACCATGACCGCCGCATGAAGTTGCGTCCAGTCCGTCCCCCGTCTGCGCATTCAGCCGGAGCAGCCCACGAGCCGGACGTCGTACACCGGGTGCTGCAACATCGATACCGCCGGCTCGTCGGCCAGCATCCAGCCGTTGAAGCCGGGCATTCCGGGATTTCGGTCGGTGATGGCGAGGAAAGCGGCGGCATCGGCGGCGACATCCGGCGGGCGGACATCGCAGGCGCGCACCGCGATGGTCAGCGAGCCGAACACCACCTGCTCGCCCACCTTCACCGTCACGGTGTGCGGCTGGGCGGCGATCTTGTCGAGCAGGATCAGCCTCGCCGCCGGCTGCGGCAGCCAAGCCGGTGCAGGGGGTGCAGCCGGCGCCTGCTCCTGCCCCGGCTCGGCCGGTTGGGCAGGCGCGGGTGCGGGCGGCGCCTCCTGCGCCGCCGCCCCTGCCAGGGTGCCCAGCAACACCAGGGGCGGCAGCAGCGCCGCCATGCGGTGTCTCATTCCGTCAACCGGCCACGCCGGGGGCTCGCCAGATGGCGCACCATGTCGTCGATGATGCCGCGCATCGCCGCTTCGTCCACGCCCATCAGCACCGCGTCGTCGAACACGTCCTGCATGGTCTGGGCCAGTTCGGCGTGGTTCTTGGCCAGCACCTTCAGCTTCTCGCGGCACGACACCGGCGCGCCGTCCGGCTGCGCCCAGTTAGCGGGAGGGCGAATGGTCATTTCAGCTCCCCTCCCTGCGGCTGGCCCGGCTTCTGCCCGCCCGACAGGTTGCCCATGCTGAAGATGAACTTGCCCAGCAACTGCTCGATACTGATCGAGGACTGGGTGATCGTCACCTGCCCGCCCGGCGCGATCATCTGCGTGTCGCCGCCCGGCTGCAGGCCCAGATACTTGCCGCCGAGCAGCCCGTCGCTGGTGACGGCGGCGCTGCTGTCCTTCGGCAGCTTCACGTCGTTGGCGACGGTGAAATCGACCACCGCCTGATAGGTCTGCGGATCGAGACGCATCCCCAGCACGCTGCCGACCTTCACCCCCGCGAGCCGCACGTCGGAGCCGGCCGCGAGGCCGTCCACGGCGGTGAACCTTGCGTGCAGCTCATAGCCGCCCAGGGTCACCTTGCCGGAATTGGCGACCGCGTAGCCAAGAAAGCCGAGCGCTGCCACCAGCACGACGGCACCGGCCACCAGCTCCGCCGCGCTGCGTTGCGGCATCCTCCGCTCAGGCCCCGGCCGGCGCGTCCGGCGTCCAGGCCTCGTAGTCGCCGGACGCCGCGGCCCGCTGGCCGCCCTGATAATCATGTCCAGGCGGGCGGTAGCTCATGGCCGTGCCGGTCATGTTGGGCCGGTGCGGCTTCACCCACGGCAACTGCCGGGGCACCGCGATCGGCGCGTCCGTGGTGTAGTGCAGCCAGGCGTGCCATTCCGGCGGCACCGCCGAGGCCTCCGCGGCACCGGCATAGATCACCCAGCGCCGCGGCCGCGCGCCGCGCCGCGCCCGCTTTTCCTCGTAATAGATATTGCCGCCGGCATCGCGGCCGATCTCGCGGCCGTTCAGCCAGGTGAATATGCGTGTGCCCAGGGTCATGGGCCTCATATACGAGCCGCGGGCGGCGCGGTCCATGCCGGTTGCGACGCGATGTCTGTCCACAGCGGGCAGCGCGTTGTCCACAGGGTGCTCAACAGAACCCTCCACAGGATTTTGTGGCGCGAACCTGCATGGACCCCAAAATGCGCTTCCGCGTGCTGCGCACTGCCCTTAGATTCGCCGCCATGAAACCACGCAAGCACATTCCTGGTCCGTTCTGGCGCGGCGTGCGCCTGCGACGTGCCCTCGCCGCTCCCGGACCGGACGAGCCAGTGCGGCAGGTCCTCCTGCCCGCCACCTGGGACGATCGTGCCGCCGCCGCCCTCGCCTCGCTGGTGCCAGGGCACCGCCCGGTCGTCCTGGAGAGCGCGGCGTCCGCGTGGATCGACCCGGTCGCCGCACGCGGCGGTCCGGAACTGCCCGCGGGGCTGCACGCGTTGTTGCGCGCGCGGCGTGGCGCGCCCGGCGCGTCGCTGTGGCAGGGCCGACCGGCGGCGGTGCCGCGATTCGTGCTGAACCTGCCGGCCTTCCTCGACCCGGAGGCCGGGTTCGACGTGGCCGGCTTCGCCGACGCGGCGGACATCGCGACGCGGGCGCTGGCTGCGTACGATCCGACCGCGGCGACCCTCGGCGTCGGGTTTGCCGACCTTGCCGGGCTGCTGGCCGCCCTCGGCGTCGCCTATGACAGCGACGCCGCGCGCGCGGTGGCGGTCGCGCTGGCCGCCCTGTTGCGTGGCACCACCGAGGCGGCTTCCGCGGCACTCGCTGCCCGCGACGGAGCGCGTGCGCAGGCGCCGGCCGCACCGTCCGCTCCGCGCGCGACCGTGGTGCCCGGCCTTGCCGAGGCCGCCGCGGCGGCGCAGCACCGAGCGGCGGCACAGCCCCGGCGGCGCCACGCAGCCTTGACGTTGCTCGCCCCGCCAGATGCGACCGAGGCGCTGCTCGGCGCCGAGACCGGCGGCGTCGCGCCGAGCTTCGGCCCGCTCGACGACTCTGGCCATCTGACGCGCGCGGCGCGCGCCTGGCTCGCCGCGCGGGGAATGACGGCGGAGGCGGCCCTTGCCGCCACCCTCGCCGGCGCTTCTCCGTTCCCTCGCGCCGACACGGCCGCGCACGTCGCCATGCACGACGCCCTCGCGCCGTTCTTCGACGCAATGCCGCCGCGTCCCGTGGCGCTGCCGCTCCCTGCCCCCGCTTCGGGGGGGCGGCGCGACCTGCCGGCACGCCATGCCGGACTGGCGCAGCGGGCCTCCGTCGGCGGCCATCGCATCTATCTGCGCACCGGCGAATACGCCGACGGCACGCTCGGCGAACTGGCGATCGGACTGCCCAAGGAAAGTGCCGCGTTCCGCGGCCTGATGGACGCCTTCGCGCTGGCGGTCAGCCTCGGCCTGCAACACGGTGTGCGGCTGGAGGAGTTCGTCGATGCGTTCACCCTCACCCGCTTCGGCCCCGCCGGCGCGGTCGAGGGCGATCCGCACGTGGCACGCGCCACTTCCCTCCTCGACTACGCTTTCCGCAGCCTTGCCGCACATTATCTCGGTCGTACCGATCTCGCCGAGGCGGCGCCCGACGACGACGCGCTGCCCGAGCCGTCGCTGCCGCTCGACCTGCCGCGCGGCGAGGCCAGGCAGCGGCGGCTGCGCGTGGTGAAATAGGAGATCGGACATGCCCGGACATATTGATGCCCGCCTCGCCGACCTCGGAATCGCGCTGCCTGAGCCGGCGCGGCCCGTCGCCAATTACGTGCCCTATGTCGTCGCCGGCAATCTTGTCGTGATCTCGGGCCAGGTGCCGGTCATCGACGGCAAGGTCGGCTGGAGCGGCAAGGTCGGTGCCGGCGTCAGCGTCGAGGACGGTGTGCGCGCGGCGCGCCAGTGCTTCATCAACCTGCTGGCGCAGTTGCGCGCGGCCTGCGACGGTGACCTTGACCGTGTGACGCGAGTCGTGCGCCTCGGCGGGTTCATTGCGGCACCGGCGGAATTCACGCAGCACGCGACTGTCATGAACGGGGCGAGCGATCTCGCCGTGGCGGTGTTCGGCGACGCGGGCCGGCACGCCCGCACGACCGTCGGCGTACCCTCACTGCCGCTCGACTGCGCAGTGGAGGTCGAGGGCATGTTCCTCATTGCCTGAACCGCCGGGGCACCTACGTTGACTTCATGCCCGACGGTTCGCCGCTCCTGACACTTTCGCTGCACGCAGCGATCGCGGAGATTCCCGCCTCCGACTGGGATCGTTGCGCCGGCCCGGACAACCCGTTCGTCAGTCACGCCTTCCTCTCCGCGATCGAGGACAGCGGCTCGGCCGGCGCACGCACCGGCTGGCTGCCGCAGCACGCCATGCTGCGCGATGCAGCCGGCGGGATCGTCGGCGTCGCGCCGATGTACGCCAAGTCGCACAGCTATGGCGAATACGTCTTCGACCACGGCTGGGCGCACGCCTTCCAACGCGCCGGCGGACGCTACTATCCCAAGTTGCAGGTGGCGGTGCCGTTCAGCCCGGTTCCCGGCCCACGCCTACTGCTGCGTCCCGATTCCGGCGTGGCACCGGCGGCATTCGGCCGCGCGCTGACGCAGGCGTGCCGCGAACTCAAGCTGTCGTCGGTCCACACGACGTTCTGTACCGCGGCGGAGGCGGAGGCGCTGGAGGACGCGGGTTGGCTCAGGCGCATCGGCATGCAGTTCCATTGGGAGAATGCCGGTTACGCCACGTTCGACGATTTCCTTGCCGATCTCGCCTCACGTAAACGCAAGACGATCCGGCGCGAGCGGCGCGATGCCAATGCCGTCGGTCTGGAATTCCTGGCACTACGCGGGCCGGAGATCGGGCGGCGCGAGTGGAAAGCCTTCTATGACTTCTACACTTCCACCGTCGATCGCAAATGGGGCAGCGCGTATCTGACCAAGCAGTTCTTCCCGCTGCTCGGCGAACGCCTGGGCGAGCGTGTGGTGCTGATGCTGGCGCGCAGGCATGGCACGCCGGTCGCCGGCGCACTGAACCTCATGGGAACCGACACGCTGTACGGCCGCAACTGGGGCGTGCGTGGTGAGTTTCCGTTCCTGCACTTCGAACTCTGCTACTACCGCGCCATCGACTTCGCCATCGCGCACGGTCTGCGGCGCGTCGAGGCCGGCGCGCAGGGCGAACACAAGATCCAGCGCGGCTACCGTCCGGTGCCGACGTTTTCGGCACACTGGGTCGCGCATCCGGGACTGCGGGAGGCGATCGCCGAGTTTTTAGAGCAGGAACGGCGGGCGCGTCTGGCCGAGATGGCCGAGCTGTCCCAGTTTTCTCCGTATCGGAAGAACGCCGATGCGGAGTGAGCGGAATGGCCTATGACCCGGCCGCCTTTCCCTACGACACCGTTACCTACATAACGGATCGCATCGGCGGCATCACCTACCAGGCCTCCGGCGTACTGATCGCGCCCAACGAAGTGTTGACCGCGGCGCACGTGGTCTATCAGTCCGATGTCGGCACCGCATCCAACATCGTGGTCTCCCCCGGCTACAGCGCGGGCCACGCTGCATACGGTTCCGCGATCGGCACCCGCATCCATTACGAGCCGGTCAATGACGCCGGCGGCCAGATCACGCTGCAGCAATCGCAGTACGACTACGCGGTGATCCATCTGGCGCACTCCTTCAGTCTCGGTACGATGGGGCTGCAGGCAAACTGGGTGGGAGGTGCGGCGAACCTGACCGGCTATCCCGCGTCCGCCGGCGGCAACCAGGTGTCCATCTCCCAGTACTTCGCCAGAGCGGCGGTCTACAGCGTCTATCAGGGAACGCCGCTCGGACCGGGGTCGAGCGGCGGGCCGGTCTGGATCAACGGTGCGAGCGGGCCGTCGGTGGTCGGCCTCGTCTCCTCCGCAACGGACACCACCGGCATCTTCGCCCAGATCACGCCGTCTGCGCTCGATACGATCGAATCCTGGGTCGCGTTGGACGAGGCTGCCTGTTTTGCCTCGGGCACGCGCATCGCGACCTCGCGCGGCGCCGTCCCGGTCGAGGAACTGCGAGTGGGCGACACGGTTCCCACGCACTTTGCCGGACCGACCCGGATCGTCTGGATCGGCCACCGCCGCGTCGCCTGCGCGCGCCACCCCGACCCGGCGCGCATCTGGCCGGTTCGCGTCACACGGCACGCCTTGGGGCACGGCCAGCCGTCGCGCGACCTGCTGCTGTCTCCCGACCACGCCATCTTCCTCGGCGGCGTGCTTGTCCCGGTGCATCATCTGGTGAACGGCGCGACCATCCGGCGCGAACCGGTCGATGCCGTCACCTACTGGCACGTCGAACTCCCGCGTCA
The DNA here is from genome assembly GCA_021818505.1 of Pseudomonadota bacterium. GTDB lineage: Bacteria > Pseudomonadota > Alphaproteobacteria > Acetobacterales > Acetobacteraceae > JAFKFJ01. Next base: position 27,015 of record JAKADX010000016.1, on the reverse strand, counting down.
TGACGTGATCTTCGCCGAGGGTCTCGCGGTGGAGAGCTATCTCGACACCGGCAACCGCGCCAGCTTCGACAACGGTGGCCCCAGCGTCACGCTGCATCCCGATTTCGGCGCGCACACATGGCGCACCTCCGCCTGCGCGGAATTGCTGCAGGCAGGGGAGCGGCTGGTCGCGATCCGCGAGCGGCTGCACGCGCGCGCGCAGGCTCTCGGTCATCGATTGACGATACAGCCGGCGCTGAAGCTGCTCGACGGCGCGCACGAACTTGCCGTCGGCGCGCGGGCACGCCGCTGGCACGTCACCGTGCCGGCAGGCTGCACGCAGCTTCGGCTGCTGTCACGCCGCTGGGTGCCGGCACATAACCAACCGGCGGGGACGGACCCGCGCCGGCTCGGCGTTGCGATCGGGCGGCTCTGGCTCGACGGGCGCGCGATCGGGCTCGACAGCCCGCGGCTCGATTGCGGCTGGCACGCGCCCGAAGCGCGGTGGCGCTGGACCGACGGCGAGGCGGTGCTGCCGCTCGACGGCGCGCGCAGTGTTGCGTTCGAGCTGGCGATGACCGGCTGCTACTGGCTGCCGCCCGTCGCGCGGCAGCCGCACGCGGCGTCGGCTCAAAGGTGCCACATCGCCATCAGGAACGCGAAATTCGCCTCCTTGCCCAGCGGGTAGTTCGCCGCCACGACATCGCCGCCGAAGCTGTGTCCGACATAGGCGCTCAACGTCACATGCGGGCTGACGTGCCAGCTCACGAATGTCTGCAGCACGGTGGCCAGATAGCTCTGGCCGTAGCTCGGGCGCGGTTGATAGCCGAACAGCGTGTCGTTCCACGCGCCGCCGCCGGCGTACCACAGATCGCGGCTGGAGTTCAGCCACAGCGCGTGCAGATCGACCCGCCATTGCAGCGTCTCGGTCGGGAAGGTGAGCAGCTCGACCATCGCGTCCTCGATGTTCTCCATGTCGTAGAACGCGAAGTTGGCGAAGTACCAGGGCGTCGGCAGCACCTGGAAGAATGTGCCGTGCGTGCCGTTGTTGGGATTCTTGTCGCCCGATCCGACGGTGTAGCCGACGCGCAGCCACGGCTGCCACGGCCCCGATGTCCAGTGATATCCGCCCTCGACGCTGTAGGAATAGGCGCGCTGCGCCAGCGCGCCCCATTGGCCGAACTGGTATGCGCCCCACAGCAGCGCGTCGAACTCACCTGGCCCCGTCTTGAACTCCTTCACATAGTCGCCGCCGATCGTGGTGATGCGCACCGGCCCGTTGTTGGCTTCGCGCTGCGCGAGGCTCTGGTTGCCGGGCAGCAGCAGGCCGCGCGTGTCGTCGTACTGGATCGCGAACAGCCGGCCGAGCGCATCCTGCCCCAGCGCGCCCGGCAGCGCGCCGGGTGCCGCACTGAGCGACACATAGCCGAGATTGACGCCGTTGATCTGGTCGTTGCCGTTGAGCAGATAGGCGCCTTCGGTCGGGATGGCATAGAGCGCGGTGACGTTGTAGTCGGAGTTGCCGTAGCTGGCCTTTGCCCCGTCCAGCGAGCGTCCGCCGACCAGCACGTAGCGCGAGCCGATCAGCCGCTGCTGGATGCGGTTCTCCACCAGCCAGCGCAGACCGGGATCATCGGGTATGATCTCGGTGCCGTCATTGAATTCGTAGCGTCCGCCGACGAAGCCGAAGCCGCCGAACTTCGCCGGATCGAGCGCGATGTACGCCTGCCTGAGAAATACCGCCGCGCCGTCGCGCTGGTTGTTGGCCGCGAAATACGTCGCACCGAGTCCGCTTTCGCCCTGCGGATAGGGCGCCTTCGCATTGGTTGGCAGATTGAGCAGGGTGGTGCCGATCGCCTGCACATAGGCCGTCACGCCGATATCGGAGTGATACCCGACGCCCAGCCGGACCACGCCCTGCTCGAAGATATAGGCGTTCGCCGTCTGCACCCCATGCGACGGCGTCGGCGTGTACCATTGCTCGGCCGGCGCCGCCACATATCCGTCGCCGGTGATGAAAACTGTTCCAGGGCCGAATGTGCCGAGCGAGACTTCCGAAGATTCCGCCCGCGCGCTCGGCACAGAGCCGCACACGCAGATCACCGCCGCGCACGCGAGCAGCGCGCGCGACCCCAAGCTCTCCGGCTGCATTCCGTTCCCCCCAGTGCCTCATGCGCAGGCCGGAGGGCGGCGGAGCGTTCACGGCGCACGCGCATCGCGCTTGCCGTGACCGGCGTACGTCCCCGATCACCAATGCGTGACGCCAACTTCGATGTGATCGGCGCCACACGGCATTGACCTGAATCAATGCGGCGTGGCGTGGCGCGTTACGTGCCGGCGACGAAGCGTTCGAGCCAGTGGATGTCGTAGTCGCCGGCCTGGAACCGCTGGTCGGCGACGATGCGCTGATGCAGCGGCAGCGTGGTCTTGATGCCGATCACCGCGAACTCGGCGAGGCTGCGCGCCAGCCGCGCGATCGCCTGCGCGCGTGTGGGACCATGCACGATCAGCTTGGCCACCAGGCTGTCGTAGAACGGCGGCACCTTGTAGCCGGCATACAGCGCCGAATCGACGCGCACGCCCAGGCCGCCGGGCGCGTGATATGCCTCCACCAGTCCCGGCGTCGGCGTGAAATTCTCCGGGTCCTCGGCATTGATGCGGCACTCGATCGCGTGGCCGGAAAACGCGATGTCCTCCTGGCCGTAGCCGAGCGTCTCGCCCGCGGCGATGCGGATCTGCTCGCGCACCAGATCGATGCCGCACAGCATCTCGGTCACCGGATGCTCGACCTGCAATCGCGTGTTCATCTCGATGAACGCGAACTGCCCGTCCTGATACAGAAACTCCAGCGTGCCGGCGTTGCGGTAGCCGAGCCGCGCCAACGCCGCCGTCGCGGTCGTCCCCAGCCGCGCCCGTGCCTCCGCCGTCAGCGCCGGTGAACCGGCCTCCTCCAGCAGCTTCTGATGGCGGCGCTGCAGGCTGCAATCGCGCTCGCCGAAATGCACGACGTTCCCCGTGGCATCGGCAAACACCTGCAATTCGATATGGCGTGGCCGGTCGAGATATTTCTCGACATAGACGGCCTCGTTGCCGAACGCCGCGCGGGCCTCGGCGCGGGCGACGCGCCAGGCTTCCTCCAGCCCCTCGGCGTCGTGCGCCACCTTCATCCCCCGCCCGCCGCCGCCCGCCGCCGCCTTGATCAGCACCGGATAGCCGATGCGCGCGGCGACCGCGCGTGCCTGCTCGATGCGCGTCACCTCGCCGTCCGAGCCGGGCACCAGCGGCACGCCCAGCGTGGCCATCGCCGCCTTGGCCGCGATCTTGTCGCCCATCATGCGGATATGCGCGGGCGAGGGGCCGATGAAGGTCAGGCCATGCGCCTCCACCATCTCGGCGAACTCGGCGTTCTCGGCAAGAAAGCCGTAGCCGGGATGGATCGCATCCGCCCCGGTGACGATCGCGGCGGAGAGGATGCTGGCGGCGTTCAGGTAGCTCTCGCGTGCCGCCGGCGGGCCGATGCACACGCTCTCGTCGGCGAGGCGGACATGCATCGCCTGTGCATCGGCGGTGGAATGCACCGCGACCGAGGGGATGCCCATGTCGCGGCAGGCACGCTGGATGCGCAGCGCGATCTCGCCGCGATTGGCGATCAGCACCTTCTGGAACAGGCCGGCCATGATCCCCGCTACTCCAGGATCAGCAGCGGCTCGCCATACTCCACCGGCGCGCCCGACGTGACCAGGATGCGCACCACGGTGCCCGCTTTCGGGGCCTTGATCTGGTTGAACGTCTTCATCGCCTCGATCAGCAGCAGCGTCTGGCCGGCCGCGACCGCCTGGCCCTGGGTGATGAACGGCGTCGCCCCCGGCTCGGGCGCCAGATAGGCGATGCCGACCATCGGGCTGAGCACCGCGCCGGGATGGCGCGACAGATCCTCGACGGCCGGCGCCGGGGCCGGGGCGGCATGGCTCGCCGCCGGCAGCACCGCGGCAGGCGGCGCCGGGGCGGCATAGGCGGTCACTTGCGCGGGGGCACGGGCGACGCGGATGCGGCCCTCCTTGCCCTCGATCTCGATTTCGGTCAGCCCGGTATCGGCCAGGATGGTGGCGAGCGCGCGGACCGCCGCCGGGTCGAACGGCACGGCCATTATCCGCCCTCCTGTTGCGGGCCATCGGCCAGCAGATCGGCCATCGCCGTCAGCGCCAGCGTATAGCCGCGGATGCCCAGCCCGCAGATCACGCCCACCGCCGCCAGCGAGACGTAGGAATGGTTCCGGTACGGCTCGCGCTGGTGGATGTTAGAAATATGCACCTCGATCACCGGCAGCTCCACGGCTTTCAGCGCGTCCAGCAGCGCGATTGAGGTGTGGGTGTAGCCGGCCGGGTTGATGATGATGCCGGCGGCGCGGTCGCGGCATTCGTGGACCCAGGAGATCAGCTCGCCCTCGGCGTTGGTCTGGCGGAAGTCGATCGCCAGTCCCAGCCGCTCGGCGAAGTCCGCGCACATCGTCTCCACGTCGTCCAGCGTGGCGCGGCCATAGATCTCCGGCTGGCGCAGCCCCAGCATGTTCAGGTTGGGGCCGTTCAGGATCGCGACCAGCGGCAGGCGCACGGATTGCTGCATGGGCGCGCCGTAGCACGCCGGGCGGCGCCGCGACAATCGCCAGCACCGTGAACGCCGAGGAGCCGGGCGGCAGGTGTGGCCGCCGCGCCCGTGCTTGTCGCGCCCCGGCCGCCTCCCCATACTGCCGGGCATGGACGAGGCGATGACCATCCTGCTCAACGGTGAGCGGTTTGAGCTGACGGCGCCGGCCACGGTGGCCGGGCTGCTGGCGCAGATCGGGCTCGACGCGCGCAAGGTCGCGGTCGAGCGCAACGAGGAGATCGTGCCGCGCTCCGCCTACGCCGCGACCCGCCTCGCCGGCGGCGACGCGCTGGAGATCGTGCATTTCATCGGAGGTGGCTGACATGGATACCACCCCGCCTCCGGGCGGGACCCGACCGGCGGAGACCGACGACCCCTGGACGGTCGCCGGCCGCCAGTTCCGCTCGCGCCTCGTCGTCGGCACGGGCAAGTACAAAAGCCTGGAGGAAACCGCCGCCGCCATCGAGGCGAGCGGGGCGGAGATGGTGACGGTCGCGGTGCGGCGCGTGAACCTCTCCGATCCCAACGCGCCGATGCTGCAGGATTTCGTCGATCCGCGCCGCTACACCTACCTGCCCAACACCGCCGGCTGCCACACGGCCAAGGACGCCGTGCGCACGCTGCGGCTGGCCCGCGAGGCCGGCGGGTGGAATTTGGTCAAGCTGGAAGTGCTCGGCCCGCCGCCGCATCTCTACCCCGACATGACCGCGACCTTCGAGGCCGCCGAGGCGCTGATCCGCGATGGGTTCGAGGTGATGGTCTATTGCGCCGACGACCCGGTGGCGGCGAAGCGGCTGGAGGAGCTGGGCTGCGTCGCCATCATGCCGCTCGGCGCCCCGATCGGCTCGGGCCTCGGCCTGCAGAACCCGGCCATGCTGTCGATCCTGATCGCGCAGGCGCGGGTGCCCGTGCTGGTCGATGCCGGCGTCGGCACCGCCTCGGATGCCGCCATCGCCATGGAGATCGGCTGCGACGCGGTGCTGCTGAACTCCGCCATCGCCCATGCCGGCGACCCGGTGCGCATGGCCCGCGCCATGAAGCACGCGGTGCAGGCGGGCCGTCTCGCGCATCTGGCGGGGCGGATGCCGCGGCGGATGGGCGCGGACCCCTCCAGCCCGCTGACCGGCCTGATCCGCTAGGATCCGGCGCGACCGTCATGGCCGGGCCTGACCCGGCCATCCACGCGGTCCAACCCGCACGAGCCTTGGCCGGGTGGCAGCGCCGACCCGGCCCGGAACGCCCGGTGCCGCGTGAAACTCACCTTCGCCAAGGGCGGCGCGCTGCCTGATCCGTCCGGCCTGTACTACGCCGGCCTCGACGGCAGCGTCCGGCGCGCGATCGAAATGCGCAAAGACGACAAAGGCCGGATGCAATCCGCGATCGCAAGCCACCCGGCGACGCGCTACGGAGCCATGCGCGCGATCAGATGGTCCCGCCAGACATACTGGTGCAGGACGGCCGCCAGTCCGTGAAACGCCGCGACCAGCACCGTGAGATTGGCCGCGAGTCCGTGCCAGTCGTTGATGCTGTGCCGCGTCGCGGCATCGCCTGTCCCGACCTGCGGCAGCGACCACAGGCCGAACAGATTGAAGCCGCGGTACAGCGCATCCGCGACTCCCAGGGCGACGACCACGGCGAGCAGGACGTACAGGGCAAGGTGCGTGGCTTTCGCGATCGCGTACAGGATGCCCGTATTGGCCGGCGGAAGCACGCGCCCAAAGGTTGCCCGCCATGCGATCCGGGTCACGAGAACGAAGCCGGTGGCGATTCCGAGCAGCACATGAACCGACCATACGCCCGACCGAAATGGCCCGCGCGGCAATGCGTCGGCGGTTTGACCGATCACCCACAGGACGACGATGAGGCCCACCGTGGTCCAATGCAGCCAGACCGTCGTCCGATCATAGTGAGCGGTGCCCGAATGGACAGGTTGTTGATTTCCCATCTCCGGCTCCTTCGGAAAGAACAATGCAAACTATAGGGACCGCGTTCTCCGTGCCTTGACCTCGATCAAGCAGGCGCACGGCGGGAAAGCCGCAGCAAGCGTGGGCCGGATGCAATCCGCCTTGGTAAGCCGGCCGGCGACGGGGCGGAACGACGTCGTGGTGCGCAAGCGGCAAGTTGCGTCGGCGGGTTGCGCCTGCCCGCCGGCGTGCCGGGAATCCGGGTTACGCTTGCCGCGCTTGCTGGCATACATCCCCTCTTGCGACCCTCCTTGCGCTTGTGGTCCGGTCCGCCTGCGATGCGTCGGGGGAACCAATGCCATCCGAGGACAAGAGAGTAACGCTCACCCTTTGGTTTGCAGAGGCGCAGCCAATTGCTGTTCTCGACCTTTCTGCTTTCCTTTTTGACATCAACCGGCTCTACGCCGTTGCCTTCAAGGTTGAGCAGGACCCCTACGAACTGGATGAGGCAAGCTACGGTGGCTATGGGCGGAACAGTTTCCGGGTTCCGAAGGCATACCAACTCCGCATCCCGCGTATCCGGTTCGCGTCACCAGGGCTTTTGATTCTCGGCACCGTATTTGCCGGGATAGGAGCCGTGTGGACGACGTTGCAAATTGTCGAGAAGGTAAAACTCTGGCCCTTGCAGGAAGAAAAACTACGACTTGAGATCGCGAAACTACGTCGTGACGCCGGTGAGTTTCCGCTTCCTGGGGCAGGTATACTGCCATCTTATCGGGCAACAAAGAGCGAACGAGAGAGGGGAACGCACCGGACACTGAGGCGGCCAGTGGAAAGACCGAGAATCGAGCCCATCCTTAACCTGCCGGTTACCAAGAGCGCGGTCAATCAACTTTCCTCTAACCCTATTAAACCTACTGAACTTGCTGTAGGCGTTGAATCCGGGGAACGAGGCTATCGGCACTTAGACGATTCACCATGATGTCGCCAAAGCTTTTACCATGCGGTGCTGATATTTCCCGCTCCCTGCCTTGTTACGCCCCACTTCTCCCGGAATCAGCGGGCGGAAGAGCGCCGCGCATTCCGCCGCACTCCAAGACGACAGCGTCTCCGCGCACGCCCACGACCGGCGCAATCGTGTCCCTGGCGGGACCTCCTTCTTCACCGTGAACCTGCCCGACCGCCGCTCCCGGCTGCTCATCACCCACGTGGACGCAGTGCGCCATGCGCGTCTGGCGCCGGCACGGTGCCGAACCAACCGGCACAGGCAAACGGGCGCGAGAACGTGGTGGAATGCGCTGCCCTTTTCCCGCCGTACGCATGGCTTTCTCGCAGTGCTAACTTCGCTGGAAATGGAGAGGATGCGGCTGGAAGACCTTTAATTGATTACGATCTTTCCGCCAGCGGAGCAAAATTGAGATATATCAAGTCGGTTGGGAAATATGAACATATGCCCATCCGTTATTTCAATTCCGGCCATGTACATGAGACTGCCGGTCAACATGAATGAGTGCTGATTGAGGTATCTAATACGCAATACTTCATGATCATACTGGTCTGTCAAGGTAAATCCACTCAGATCGTTCTGTTTTTTGCGGAAGATACCAGATGAAATAGTGTAATGATTATTCTCGATTTCTGCTAATATATGCAATGACGGATCGAATATTTTTAGCGATATCTGCAACGCACTATTAGATCTATTCTTAGATATGGAAAGCATTACCTTTCCTTTTATCACTACCAATGCCGTTTGCGCGATATCTGTTATTATTGCGCTGTCCCCCATATAAATTCTATATTTTCCAGTGTAATAACTTGGACAGTGAGTAGGCGGATCTGGCTCATCTGCCGCAATCAGGTCTCCCTCATATGCCGCAAGTTTCTGCTGATATCGGTCATAGTCTACTGTGGCGATCACAAACAAACTGGCCACAAACAATCCTATGATGATCCATAACTTAACTAACCCATTCACTTTCCACGTTAATACACTGACACTGAATATCAGCGACGCTATCCCGAGGCTAATCTCGCCTAAGCCATATTCCCCAGCGGCCATTAGAACTGCTCCGGGGACGCCAGGAATGAATGCAACCCACCAATTGAGGTGATCCCAGCGGAGCCAATGCGCAACGCGCCCACGTTCGAGAGTCTCTGTCTCTGACGGTCTAAGCGCTGCCTCTCGTGCCGCTCGTCGATGGTTGGGGGCCATACCGACCAGCGTATGCAGACTCCCCAGCGCCCGCTACGGGGAAACTCACGCTCTCGCGACGAACAAGCGCTTCCCGCCGACTCCCAACCACGAAATCTGGCGACCGGTGCGGCGTGCCGCTTGCGGCCGGTGCTACCGCATACCGGGAAATTTCATACCGAGACCCACCCACCGAAAGATCGTCTTTGCCCAGGTCAAGCCGGATGTGTTCTCTTTTCGTTCGCGTCCCCGCTTCCCCTTCCCACCCCGACCTGCGGTTCGCCGCCATCATCAGCCTACTGTGCCGCAGGGGTGGGGGCGCGCGCGGCGGGGGGCCGGCTCGCCGGGCCGCTGCTCATCCTGATCCGGACAGGGATTCAGCCGTCTTGCGGCCGGGCATCGCCCGCCATCGCCGCCTTGATCATCGCGCGCACGGCCTTTCGGAAATCCGCGCGGCTGTTGATCGCCCAGTAATTGTCGAACCAGACCGCTTCATGCGCCGCGTCGATCATGGCCTCGGTCGGGCGCAGGAGCGGCTTGAGGGCTGCCAGTGCCATCCGGCGATAGCGTGCCGGATCATCGGCCACCGCCCGCCCATCAGTCTCTGCGATCACGTTGGCGATGGCGTCGAGCATCGACGTGGATGGTTCAGGGCGTCGTCGGGGCATCGGCACCGTCAGCCGTCACGCATCCAGCAGACCAATCGCCGCAAAAGCCGCGATCGCCTCGGGGCGAAGCGTGTATCGGACGCTCTGCGCCGTGCTGTCACGGTGCAGCAGCAGATCGGATTGGGCGCCATCGCCGAGCATGTGCCGAAAGTGACCGAACCGGTGGTAGATCAGGTGCCCGATGACCAGCGACAGATCGGCCTTCCCGTAAACCGCCCGAACCTCGCGATAGGACGTGCCGGGATGCTGCGCGATCCATCGGATGATCAGCACTTCCTCCGGCCTCGCGGGCACGTCGCGGAACGCGATCCCGATGACCTCCTGCAAGGATTTGCCGGCGACGGCTGCGTTGACACTGGCTGCGTGTGCCGCGTCATTGGCGCTCAGATTCAGTGACCCACGGACGCGCAATTCCTGCTCGCAGGCCACCACAAGCTCGTCGAGCCTGGCGCGACGCGCATTTTCCAGCGTCGCCTTGATTGATCCGCTCGACTGATTCGGCAGCCGGGCGAGCGCTTCCGCGACGTGTTTCGGGCTGGTCGGGCTTGCCTTCGCGGGCGATTTCACTGCATTTCCGCCGGGTTTCGGCGCGCATTGTCGGCCGATCGTCTCTGGAGCGCAATAGCTCCGGCGAGAGCGACACGAAGCGTCAGGCCGCCAAAGAGCCCTTGTCCAGGTCGCGCCGGCCTTTTCTCATTGCGCTCGCGTCTCCGCTTCCCCTCCCGCCCCGTCGCACGTCTAACGTGATGTGGCCGCCGCCAGCTTCCGGTCGAGCGTCACCAGTTCGCCGCCAAGCGCACGGGCGAGCCACAGGTAGCACGCATCATAGGCGGTCAGCCCCGTCGCCTCGGCGAGGTCGAGCGTCGCCGCGTGATCGACCGCGACCGTCTCCACCGCCAGCCGGCCGGCGAGGCGGAAGGCGGCGCGCAGGCTGTCGCGCTGCGCCGGATGGCGGCGCAGCTTGGTGAGGCAGACATTGGCCAGTTCGAAGCCGAGCAGGGACGGTGCCGCCAGACGCGCACCCTCCAGCCGCTGCGCGATCGCCTCCGCCTCCGGCTCGGCGAACAGCAGGGCGGCGAGCGCCGAGGCGTCCACCACCTTAACGCCGGTCACGGTCGGCCCGGATGATGGCGGCCGACTCGGCCGGCGTACGCAAGCCGAGGCGCCGGACTTCCGCCAGCAACTCGGCCGGGGTCAGTTCGCGTTCGGGCTGGACCGCCTCCTCGATGATGGCGAGCAGTTCGCCTTGCAGCGAGCGGTGATGCCGCTCCGCCCGCAGCCGCAGGCGCCGGACCACCTCGTCAGGGGCGTTCTTGATCGACAGGTTGACGGGCATCGGTTCCGAATCTGCTCCAATTCGGAACCCCGATAGCACAGGCTGGAACCGGGCGCACCTGGATCGGCCGAACCGACGATCCCACGGTCCCGCGATCGCACCCACCGCCCGACAGGTGAAATCCCTTGCCCAATCCGGCGCAGTTTGTTAGTTACTCTGTCGTGACCCTTCCCGTCGCCACCCCCGCCCCTGCCGAGCGCTTCGTCCGTATCCTCGACGGGCTGTGCAGCGCGGTCGCCGCGCGCGGCGGCGGCAGGGACCGGCTGGCCGGGCCGCTGGTCATCCTGATCTGGCGGCACCTGCGCCGGATCGCCGCCCAGGTGGCCGCTCTCGCCGCCCGCATCGCCGCCGGGCGACAGCGGCGCTATCCCGCCCGCCGGCCGCCGCGCGCGGCGCCGCGGCGCGCGCCCCACCGCGCGCTGCCGCACGGCCCCGCCTGGCTGGTGGCGCTGGTGCCGCAGGCCGCCGGCTACGGGTCGCAGTTGCAGCACCTGCTGGCGGAGCCGGAGTTTGCCGCGCTGGTCGATGCGGCCCCACAGATGCGCCGGCTGCTGCGGCCCCTCTGCCGGATGCTCGGGGTCCGCCCGCCCGCCGCGCTGGCCCTGCCGCCACGTCCCGCCAAACCGGGCACGAGTACCCGCCCCTCGGCCGGCTTCCCGCACCCCCCGGCACCGCCGCCGCTGCGCCGCGCCGAACCCACGCCGCTCTGCCCACCCCGCGCCTGCGGCCCGCCCGTCGTTGCAGCGTGAGCGCAAGGTGCCGGCGCACGACCTTAATGTTGCGATTAAACAACGAATCTGATCTGGACCATGCCGCCGGCATCATCGTCATGGCCGGGTCAAGCCCGGCCATGACAATATCGGAATGGAATGGCACGCGTCCGGCCAGATCGAGAAAGGCACCCTCTCCCGCGACGCAGGAGAGGGTCGTGAGTCGCGATCGGCCTCAGGCCGCCTTGGCGACCTGCGCGGCCTTCTGGTTCAACTCGGCGGTGGCGATCTCGGTCAGCAGGTGGTCGGCCTGCTTCTCCTCCGCCAACGTCTGCTCCAGCAGGCGCACGGGCTCGGTCATGCCGGTGGCCCTGAACCACGCGATCAGCGTGCCGTAGCGCGCCATCTCGTAGTGCTCGACCGCCTGCGCGTTGGCGGCCAGGGCCGCGTCCAGCACCGGGCCTTTCTCGTAATCGCTCGCGAATTCCTCGCCTTCCTCGATGATGCCGTTGATCGCCTCGCAGGTCTGGCCGCGGGCGCGCTTGCCCATGTGCTCGAACACCTGTTGCAGGCGCTCGACCTGGTGCTCGGTTTCCTCGCGGTGCTTGAGGAAGCTCTGCCGGAGTTTCTCGCTCTCGGCCGCCTTCGCCATCTTCGGCAGCGCCTTCAGGATCTGCCGCTCGGCATAATAGATGTCCTGCAGCATGTTCAGGCAGGCATCGTTCATCGTCTTCATCGCCCCGTCTCCTCCACGCATGGGGTGGCGGTCACCGAACGGAGGCAACCGCCGCGCGGTTGCGCGGCTGCGCTGAAATTCCGGAGGTTGTCGATCGCGCCTTGCGCACCCATCGTCCCGGGTCCCGGATGAAGGATCGGTCATGCTCGCCAAGATGCTCGCCCCCGCCTTCGCCCGCCGCGGCGTCCATTACGGCTGGGCGGTGGCGGCAGCGACCTTCCTGGTGATGCTGGCGACCGCGGCGGCGATGGGGATGCCGGGCGTGCTGATCCGCCCGCTCTCCGCCGAGTTCGGCTGGAGCACCGGCGACATCTCCGGCGCACTGGCGCTGCGGCTGGTGCTGTATGGCGCGATGGCGCCGTTCGCGGCGGCGCTGCTGCAGCGCCACGGGCTACGCGCGACGGTGCTGGCGGCGATGCTGCTGATCGTCGCCGGGCTGGGGCTGGCGACCCGGATGACGGCGCTGTGGCAGCTTTGGCTGTGCTGGGGGCTGCTGGTGGGGCTGGGCACCGGCATGACCGCGATGGTGCTCGGCGCCACCGTCGCGACACGCTGGTTCACCGCGCGGCGCGGCCTCGTCGTCGGGATGCTGACGGCCAGCAGCGCCACCGGCGCGCTCGCCTTCCTGCCGCTCGCCGCCTGGCTCGCCGCGCATGATGGCTGGCGGATGGCGCTGCTGCCGGCGATCCTGGCCTGCCTTGCCGCGGGCGCCTTGATGCTGCTGTTCGGCCGCGATCATCCGGGCGAACTCGGCCTGCCGGCCTTCGGGGAGCGGATCGCCAACCCGCCGCCGCCGCGTGCCGCCGGCGCCGCGCGACTCGCGCTCGGCACGCTGGCCGAGGCCGGGCGCGTGCCGTCGTTCTGGCTGCTGTTCTTCACCTTCTTCGTCTGCGGCCTGTCCACCAACGGTCTGGTCGGCACGCATTTCATCCCGCTCTGCCAGGATTTCGGGATGGCGGAGGTGGCGGCGGCCAGCGTGCTGGCGATGATGGGCGCATTCGACTTCGTTGGCACCATCGGCTCTGGGATTCTGTCGGACCGTTTCGACGGGCGCAGGCTGCTGTTCGCCTATTACGGCCTGCGCGGCCTCTCCTTGCTGGCGCTGCCGTTCTCGACCTTCTCCGTCTATGGGCTGACGATCTTCGCGGTGTTCTACGGCCTGGACTGGATCGCGACCGTGCCGCCGACGGTGCGGCTGTCCGCGCAACTGTTCGGGCGGGAGCGGGCGGCCCTCGTGTTCGGCTGGGTGTTCGCCGGCCATCAGCTCGGCGCGGCGGTGGCGGCGCTGGGCGGCGGCGTGTCGCGCGACCTGCTGTCGAGCTATGTGCCGGCCTTCATGGCCTCCGGCGCGTTCTGCCTGCTGGCGGCACTGGCCGCGCTGGCGGTGCGCCCCGGCAGCGCGGTGCCGCGACGCCCGGCCGCCGGGGGCGCCGCGGCGCCGGCCTGAGACATGCTCGGCTGGATCGTGCTGCTGGTCGTGCTGGCGGTGGCCGCGGGCGTGGTCGGCTTCGCCGGCATCGTCACTGTCGCGGTCGGCCTGGCGCAGCAGTTATTCGCGCTGTTCCTGATCCTGATCGTGCTCACGATCGCTTACGCCGCTCTGCGGCGGTGACGTCAGGCCGCGGCGACCTGCAACCGCTGCGCCGCCCGCGCCCGCCCGATCAGCGGCAGCAGCGTCCTGAGGTCCGGCCCGTGGTCCTCCCCGGTCAGCGCCAGCCGCAGCGGCTGGAACAGCGCCCGCCCGCGCCGGCCGGTGCGCAGCTTCAGCGCCTCGGTCCAGGTGGTCCAGACCTCGGCGTCCCAGGGCTCCAGGGGCAGCGTTTCCAGCGCCACGCGCAGGAATTCGCCTTCGCCCTCGATCACCGGCGGCACGATGGTGCCGGCCACCACCTCCCACCAGCCGCGCGCCTCGCCGAGCAGGTCGAGATTGCCCCGCACCGCGCGCCAGAATGCCTCGGTCGCGCCAGGCGGCAGGCGGGAGGCGACCTCGGCGAAGCCCAGACCGTGCAGCACGCGCCGGTTCAGCGCCTGCAACTGCGCGATGTCGAACCTCGCCGGGGCGGTCGAGAAATGGGCGAAGTCGAAGTCGGCGATCAGTTCGTCCAGCCGCGCCGGCACGGGATCGCGCGCCGAGCCGAGGCGGGCGAGATAGGCGGTGATCGCCGCCGGCTCGACCCCGTCGGTGCGCAGCCGGCGCAATGACAGCCCATCTAATCGCTTGGACAGTTTTTCGCCCTTCTCGTCCAACAGCAGCGGCAAGTGGGCGAAACGCAGCCGCGCCGGGTCGCCCCCGAGCGCCGCCAGCAGGTCCAGCTGCACGCCGGTATTGGTGACGTGATCCTCACCGCGGATCACATGCGTCACCGCGCTGTCGAGGTCATCGACCACGGAGCAGAAGCTGTAGAGCGGCGTCCCGTCGGCGCGGATCAGCACCGGGTCTGATACCGCACCGAGCTTCACCTGCCGCCGGCCGAGCACCAGGTCGTCCCACGCGACCGCGCCATCCGACAGGCGGAACCGCCAATAGGGCCGCTTGCCGCCGGCTTCGGCCGCTGCGCGCTGCTCGGCGGTCAGCTTCAGCATCGCCCGGTCATAGACCGGCGCCTGGCCGCGCTTGAGCCGCTGTTCGCGCTTGGCGCGCAGTTCCTCCTCGCTCTCGAAGCAGGGATAGAGCCGGCCGGCGCGCTTGAGCGTCTCGGCCGCCTCGGCGTAGCGGTCGAGCCGGGCGGACTGGCGGAAGGTCTCATCCCATTCCAGGCCGAGCCATTGCAGATCCTGCCCGATCGCCTCGGCATACGCCTCGGTGCTGCGGGCGGCGTCGGTATCGTCCAGCCGCAGCAGGAAGCGCCCGCCGTGACGGCGCGCGCACAGGAAGTTGATCAGCGCCAGCCGCGCGTTGCCGACATGCAGATAGCCGGTGGGCGAGGGCGCGAACCGCACCCGCATGACGGGGCCGGTCACTCCTCCGCTCCAGGGTCGCGGCGGGGATCGAGGGCGCGCCAGTCCCGCTCCTCCCCACCCGCCGGGCGGTCGGCGAAATCGGCCAGTTCGGTGCCGCTGCGCCAGCCACCCCCGCCGGCATCGACCACCTCGGCGTCCTCGCCGAAGGCGAACCAGGCGTCCAGCACCTCGCGCGAACTCAGGCCCGGCGCGCGGCACCGTTCGACGCTGTCGCGCACGTAGCGCCGGGCGAAGGCATTGGCCTGCATCAGCGTGGGAAAGCCGCCCACCTCTTCGACCACGTTGCCCTCGGCCCCGCCCGAGAGGTCGAGGATGCGCACGCGCCAGCCGCCCGCCGGCGCGAACAGGGTGTCGGCGCCGAAGCCGCTCATGCGATCAGCGCGGTGAAGCCGTTGGTGATCGGGTAGCGGCGGTCGCGGCCGAAGGCGCGCGGCGTGATCTTGACCCCCGGCGGCGCCTGCCGGCGCTTGTATTCGGCGCGGTCGAGCATCCGCCACACCCGCAACACCGTCTCCCGGTCATGGCCGGCGGCGACCAGCGCATCGACGCTCTGCTCGCCCTCGACCAGCCCGGCCAGGATCGCGTCCAGCACATCATACGGCGGCAACGTGTCCTGGTCGGTCTGGTTGGGCTTGAGTTCCGCGGTTGGCGGCTTGGTGATGACGCGCCCGGGCATGACCGGCCCGGCCGGTCCCAGCGCGCCTTGCGGCACATGCGCGTTGCGCCAGCGGGCGAGCGCGAACACGGTGGTTTTGTAGACATCCTTGAGCACCGAGTAGCCGCCGCACATGTCGCCGTAGAGTGTCGCGTAGCCCACCGACATCTCGCTCTTGTTGCCGGTGGTCAGCAGCATGTCGCCGAACTTGTTGGAAATCGCCATCAGGATCAGCCCGCGCGAGCGGGACTGGATGTTCTCCTCGGTGATGTCGGGCGGGCGGCCGGCGAACAGCGGGCCAAGCGCCGCCCCGAACGCCTCCATCGCCGGCGTGATCGGCACCGTGTCACAGCGCATGCCCAGCAGGCGCGCGCAGTCCGCCGCGTCCTCCAGGCTGTCGCGGCTGGTATAGGGGCTGGGCAGCATGAAGCTGCGCACCCGGGCCGGACCCAGCGCATCGACGGCAATGGCGGCCGACAGCGCGCTGTCGATGCCGCCCGAGAGGCCGAGGATGACGCCGGGAAAGCGGTTCTTGCGCACGTAGTCGGCAAGCCCGGTCATCAGGCTGCGGTAGATCAGCTCCAGCCGCTCCGGCTCCGCCGCCAGCGGCAGCGGCGCGCAGACCAGATGCTCGCCCTGGCGGCGCCATTCGGTCAGCGTCACCGCCTCGGCGAAGAACGGCATCTGCACAGCGAGGCTGCGGTCGGCGTTGAGGACGAAGCTCGCCCCCTCGAACACCAGCTCGTCCTGGCCGCCGAACAGGGCGGCGAAGACGAAGGGCAGTCCGGTCTCGACCACACGGCGGACGGCGAGCTGGATGCGGTGCTCCTGCTTGTCCACCTCGTAAGGGCTGCCGTTGATCGACAGCAGCAGTTCCGCCCCGCTTTCGGCCAGCGTCTCGGACACCGCCGGCAGCCACCAGTCCTCGCAGACCATCACGCCGAGGCGGAAGCCGCGGAAAGCGACCGGACCCGGGGCCGGACCGGGATCGAACACGCGCTTTTCGTCGAACACACCGTAGTTCGGCAACTCGTGCTTGGCCCGGCGCGCCAGGACGCGGCCGGCATCGAGCACATAGGCCGCGTTGTGCAGACGTGGGCCGTCCTGCCAGGGACCGCCGACGATCAGCCCCGGCCCGCCGTCCGCGGTGTCGGCTGCCAGTTCGGCGATGGCCGCCTCGCAGGCGGCGACGAAGACGGGCTTGCGCACCAGATCCTCGGGCGGATAGCCGCCGATGGCAAACTCCGGCGTGACGACGAGATCGGCGCCAAGCCGCGCCCCCTCGGCGCGGGCACGGCGAATGATCTCGACATTGCGGCGCACCGCGCCGACCTCGGGGTTGATCTGGGCCAGCGCGATGCGCAACGTGTCGGACATGCCGCGAAGCTAGGGGCAGAGGCCGGGCCGATCAATCTTGCCCGGCCGGCCCCCTGGACGCCCGCCCGGTGGCGGTCCGGCAACTTGGCATTTATCCTTGGCTGCTGCGGAACCATATGCCGCATCCAGGCACGGTTGGAGGAGTCATGCGCAACGTCAGGCTATCGGCTGCTTGCGGCAGGATCGCCGCGGCAGCGGCACTGCTGGCAGGGGTGGTGCTGGCCGGGACGCTCTCGGCGCGCGCGCAGCAGCCGGCGCCGATGATGATGATGCAGAGCATGATGTTCAGCCAGGCTGACCTGGTGAAAAACCTGCTCCCCAGCGTCGTCAACATCACCGCCCGCGCGCAGGTCCCCGCTCCGACCTCCGATGCGATGGACACCGCGGCCGCTGACGAGCGTCAGCAATTCCAGATCCGCGTGAATGCCGGGTCGGGATTCGTCGTGCAGCCGGACGGCGTCATCGTCACCAACTGGCATGTCGTCGATGGCGCCTACGAAATCTTCGTGACCTTCGCCGACGGCTCGCGCGCGAGCGCCGAGGTGCTGAACGCCGCGCGGCTCATCGACATCGCCATCCTGAAGGTCAATACCGGCCATCCGCTCGTCGCCGTCCGGTGGGGCAACAGCGGCAAGGTGCAGATCGGCGATCCGGTGCTGGCGATCGGCAACCCGCTCGGCGTCGGCCTGTCGGTGACGGCGGGGATCGTCAGCGCGCTCAATCGCAATCTGATGGACACGCCCTACGACGATTTCATCCAGACCGACGCGCCGATCAACCACGGCAACTCCGGCGGGCCGCTGTTCAACCTCAAGGGCGAGGTGATCGGCATCAACACCGCCCTGATCTCGCCCACAAGCGCCTCGGCCGGCCTGGGCTTCGCCATTCCCTCCAACGACGCGCATTTCGCCATCGAGCGGCTGCTGCATTACGGCTGGGTGCGCCCCGCATGGCTCGGCGTGAAAATTCAATCCCTGACCCCGGAGATGGCAGCGGCACTGGGCATGGCGCAGCCCGACGGCTCGATCGTCGCCTGGGTGGTGGCGGGCGGCCCGGCCGCCGCCGCCGGCGTGCGGATCGGCGATGTGATCCTGCGCTTCGGCGAGCAGGTCCCCAGCGACGATCGCGCCCTGCTGCGCCTGATCGCGGCCAGTCCGCCGGGCGAGAAGACCACGATCACGCTGCTGCGCGACGGCCAGCAGCTCGATCTGCCCGTGACGCTCGCCGAATGGCCGAAAATGCAGTGGGAGGAGAGGGATGCGCCGACCAAAGCGGCCGAGCCTCGCTGGGTCATCCCGCCTGACCTGGGCATCAGCGTGCAACCGCCGCCCGCCGATTTCCTGTCAAAGAATTCATTTCCTGCTAACACAAAAGACATGCAGGCTGTCATGGTCAACAGCATCCGCAAGGACGCCGAGGCGGCGCGGCGCGGGCTGCAGGCGGGTGATTTGATCCTGCGAATCGATGATCGGTCGATCGCCAGCGCCTCGGATCTCCAGGAACAGATCGACCGGGCGCGCGCGGCGCACCGCAAGTTCGCGATGTTTCTGATTCTGCCGAAAAGCGCGGCGGAAAAGGGCAGCAAGTTTCCTGGTCCGAAGTGGATCGCGCTGCGCGTCTCGCCGGGCTGAGGCGCCGCCCACGGGAATGCCGGCGTGGCAGCGTCACCGACGGGCGCGGGAAACGTGCATGTCCGCTCTGCGTCGGGTGCGGCTGCATCCAGACAACGCCCTGCTGCGTAACGCTGTTGTTGGTGCCGAGACCCTTGTGCATCGGCTCACCCCTCACCCCGGATGAACGGCCGGGGGGTCGGGGCTTGAAAGCTGGGCCGGCACGTCGAACCTAAAGCGCATACTCATCCCCACGGAGAACGTCACCATGAAGCTCAGTTTCCTGGCCGCAAGCGCCGCCGCCGCGCTGCTGGTGTCTGCCGGCGCGTTCGCGCAGGACGCCAGCGGCCTGAAGCCCTGCACGCCGATGCAACAGGCGGCGCGCGGCAATGCCAGCGGCGCGGCCGAGCTTGCCGCACGCGGCCAAGTCACCGGCCAGTCCACTGAGGCGCAGCTCGCCGCACGCGGTAACGCCGCCGGCGCGGCGCAGCTTGCCGCACGTGGCAAGGACACCGGCGCGGCCCAGCTTGCCGCACGCGGCCAGGTCACCGGCCAATCGACCGAGGCCCAGCTCGCCGCACGCGGCAACGCCGCCGGCGCGGCCCAGCTTGCCGCCCGTGGTCAGGACACCGGCGCAGCCCAGCTCGCGGCACGCGGCCAGGTCACCGGCGAATCCACCGACGCGCAGCTCGCCGCACGCGGTCAGGTCACCGGTGAGTCCACCGACGCGCAGCTCGCGGCGCGCGGCCAGGTCACCGGCGAATCGACCGACGCGCAGCTCGCCGCACGCGGCCAGGTCACCGGCGAATCCACCGAGGCACAGCTCGCCGCGCGTGGCAACGCCGCCGGCGCGGCCCAGCTTGCCGCCCGTGGTCAGGACACCGGCGCGGCCCAGCTCGCGGCACGCGGTCAGGTCACCGGTGAGTCCACCGACGCGCAGCTCGCGGCACGCGGTCAGGTCACCGGCGAATCGACCGACGCGCAGCTCGCGGCGCGCGGTCAGGTCACCGGCGAATCCACTGACGCGCAGCTCGCCGCGCGCGGTCAGGTCACCGGCGAATCCACCGACGCGCAGCTCGCCGCGCGTGGCCAGGTCAGCGGCGCGGCCGCCACGGCTCAGCTTGCCGCCCGTGGCAGCGACAGCGGTGCCGCGCTGGCTCCGCAGTTCGCCGCGGCCTCCGCTTGCGAGTGATCGCGGGCGATCACGCCGACGGCTCAGACTCACCGCGCCGGACGGGTTTCCCGTCCGGCGCTTTGCTGTACGCGCCGCGCAATCAGCCGCCGCGCCGCCGCTCGCCGTTGCGCCGCAGCAGGAACTCGCGCCCGACCTTGACCATCGGCATCCCGTCATAGGCGACGATGTCGGCGGTGGCGTAGGTTTCGCTCCACAGATCAGGCAGGAAGCTGCCGGTGCCGACCAGGTCGATGGGCGCGCGGGCATCGGCCATGACACGGCATTTCTCGACGTTGAAACCTGAACTCACCACGATCCGCACGGTGGAAAATCCGGCCTCGTCCAGCACCTCGCGCATGCGCCAGATTGCGGCGGCGGAGACGCCGGTGCCCACCAGGTAGCGAAGCTCGGTCTCACTGCGGTAGCGGCGGATGGCGCCCGGCGCGTGCCGCTCCAGCACCGCGTAGCTCTCCGCCGGATCCAGCCCCTCCAGGAACCGCCCGCCATGCGTATCGAGGCGCACCGAGAGCCGCCCGGACGCCGCGAGGTCGGGAAAGCGGCGGCAGACGGCCAGCCCATCGCCGATCTCGCGCCCGAAATAGTCTGTCAGCACCGTGAGCGGCTCGTCCGGGAAAGTCTCCCGGAACATCTCGGCGGCGCGGACCGTCGATCCCGCATAGCCAATGAGCGCGTGCGGCATGGTGCCGCGCCCGGCCGCGGCGCCGAACCAGTGCGCCGTGCCGTCATTGGCGTTGCCGACGAAGCCGACCGCGCCCTCCCGCTGCGCCGCAGCACTGCCGACGCTGGCGGCATAGGCCATCATGTCCTGCATCTCCGCCCCGGCGCAGTGGCGCGCGTCCATCGCCAGAAAGGCGATCTTCGGCAGCGCCATCGACATCTGGTAGGCGTTGTGCGCGGCGACACAGGCCGGACCGAGCTTTTGCAGCAGGATGGTTTCCAGGTCCGCCAGGTGCATCAGGCTGCCGGTGATGTAGGCAATCGGCTCGCCGGCGCCGGTCCACACCCCCTCCGGCTGCACCAGGTCGATGTCGAATTCGGTCGCACGCGCGGCCGCGACGCGCTGGAGCCACTCCAGCGCCAGGCGCGGGGCGGAGATGACGGGGCGGCGGAGGAATACGGCGTAAGTGACGCGCTTGTCGCCGAAGCGCATCACCACCTGACGCGTGCGGTTGAAATACACGTCGGTGCGGGCGGCGATGTCGCGGCCGAGATCGTCGGACGCGGCGTCACTCCCGCTCATCGCTACTGCGCCGCCACCGCCGGCATCTCGTGCGCGGGCTGCCGCCGCGCCTTCAATTCCTCGGCAACCAGGAACGCGAGTTCCAGCGACTGCTCGGCATTCAGCCGCGGGTCGCAGAAGGTCTCATAGCTGCGCGCGAGATCGGCCTCCGTCAGCCGGTGCGCGCCGCCGACACATTCGGTCACGTCGCGCCCGGTCATCTCGACATGCACGCCGCCGGCCCAGGTGCCTTCCTCGGCATGGGCGTCGAAGAACCCGCGCACCTCGGCGAGAATCGCATCGAAGCTGCGCGTCTTGAGCCGCGCGGCGGTGGAGATGGTGTTGCCGTGCATCGGGTCGCACAGCCACAGCACGCGCCGCCCCTCGCGGCGCACCGCGCGCAGCAGCGGCGGCAGCAGGCGGCCAACCTTGTCGGCCCCCATGCGGCTGATGAGTGTCAGCCGCCCCGGCTCGTCCTGCGGGTTGAGCGCGTCGATCAGGCGCAGCAGGTCATCGGCACTCGTGCTCGGTCCGACCTTCAGCCCGATCGGGTTGTTCACGCCGCGCAGGAACTCGACATGCGCGCCGTCCGGCTGGCGGGTGCGATCGCCGATCCAGAGGAAATGCGCCGAGCAGGCGTACCAGTCGCCGGTCGTCGAATCGACGCGCGTCAGCGCCTGCTCATAGGGCAGCAGCAACGCCTCGTGGCTGGTGAAGAAATCGGTCTCGCGGATCTGCGGCGTGGTGGCGCTGGTCATGCCGCAGGCGGCCATGAAGCCCAGCGTCTCGTCGATGCGCGCGGCGAGGTCGCGATAGCGGTCGGCCATCGGCGAGCGTGCGATGAATCCGAGGTTCCAGCGATGCACCTCGTGCAGATCGGCGTAGCCGCCGGTGGCGAACGCGCGGAGCAGGTTGAGCGTGCCGGCGGACTGGAAATACGCCGTCTCCATGCGCGCCGGATCGGGGATGCGCGCCTCCGACGTGAATTCCGGCCCATTGATGATGTCGCCGCGATAGCTCGGCAGCGTCTCGCCGTCCTGCGTCTCGCTGTCGGAGGAACGCGGCTTGGCGAACTGCCCGGCCATGCGGCCCATCTTCACCACCGGCACGCTGGCGCCGAAGGTCAGCACGACGGCCATCTGCAGCAGCACGCGAAAGGTATCGCGGATAATGTTGGCGGTGAAGTCGCCGAAACTCTCGGCGCAGTCTCCGCCCTGCAGGATGAAGGCGCGGCCGTCGGCGACCTGCGCCAGCGCGGCCTTGAGCCGCCGCGCCTCGCCGGCGAACACCAGCGGCGGATAACGCCGCAGCTTCGCCTCCACCGCCGCCAGCCGCGCCGGATCGGGATAGGCAGGCACCTGGGAGATCGGGCGGGCGCGCCAGGAGTCGGGGGTCCAGGGGGCAGACATCATCACGCTGTGCTCAAGGGGTCAGAGGGTCGCGCCTTATCCCCCGATTTCGGCCGGTTGGCTACCACGGCGCCTCAGCCGCCCACCCCGGCCTCGGCGGCGCCGATCTCGGCCGGCGTCATCACGGTCTCCGCCGGCGCTGCCGGCATCGGGCCTTCGGCGACGCGGGTGCGGGCGCGCAACGTGACAAACTCCTCCGCCGCGGTCGGGTGGATGCCGACGGTGCGGTCGAAATCCGCCTTGGTGGCACCGCAGTTGATGGCGATGGACAGGCCCTGGATGATCTCGGGCGCATCATCGCCCAGCATGTGCGCGCCGAGCACCGCCTGGGTCTGCTGATCGACCACCAGCTTCATCAACGTCCGCCGCGCACGGCCGGTCAGCGCGTGGCGCATGGGCGTGAAGCGCGTGAGGTAGATGTCCGCCGGCCCGCGTGCCGCCGCTTCGTGCTCGGTCAGCCCCACGGTCGCCAGCGGGGGGGAGGAGAACACCGCCGTCGCCACCCGGTCCATCGCCCATTGCCGCGGTCCCGGGCCGAACAGCGCGTCGGCGAGCGCGTGGCCCTCGGCGGTGGCCACCGGCGTCAGGTTCAGCCGGTCGGTCACGTCGCCGATCGCGTAGATCTGCGGCACGCTGGTCCGCTGCGCGGCATCCACCGTGACCGCGCCGAAGCCGTTGACGGCAACCCCGGCCTGCGCCAGTCCCAGTCCGTCGGTGTTCGGAATGCGGCCGATCGCGGCGAACACCAGATCGCTCGCGATCTCCGTCCCGTCATCGAGCCGCACGCGCCGCGCGTCGCCCTCGGCCGTCACGGCGCGGACATGGCAGCGGCGATGCAGGCGGATTCCCTCCGACTCCAGCGCCTCGGCCATCGCCTCGCGCAGATCTTCATCGAACCCGCGCAGCGGCAGGTCCTGGCGCAGCACGATATCGACCTCGCTGCCCAGGCCGGCGAAGATGCCGGCGAACTCGACGGCAATGTAGCCGCCGCCGATCATGGTCACGCGCCGCGGCCGTTCGGGCAGGAAGAAGGCCTCGTCGGAGATCACGCACAGCTCGCCGCCCGGAAAGTCCGGCACGACCGGCCGGCCGCCGACCGCGATGACGATGCGCTCGGCACTGACGCGCAGGCCACCGACATCGAGCGTGTGCGGATCGACGAAGCGCGCCGCCGCCTCGAACACAGTGGCACCCGCGCCGTCGAGCAGGCGGCGATAGATGCTGTTGAGCCGCGCGATTTCGCGGTCCTTGTTGGCCAGCAGCGTCGGCCAGTCATGCGACGGCGGCGGAAACTCCCAGCCGAAGCCGCGCGCGTCCTGCGCCGTCGCGCCGTACTCCGCCGCCATCACCAGCAGTTTCTTCGGCACGCAGCCGACATTGACGCAGGTGCCGCCCCAGAACCGCGCCTCCGCGATGCCGACGCGCGCGCCGTGGCCGGCGGCGATGCGGGCGCATCGCACGCCCGCGCTGCCGCCGCCGATCACGAACAGATCGAAGTCGTAAGCCACGCTCAGGTGCCGATGCCGCCGAGCGCCATGTATTTGATCTCCAGATAGTCCTCGATGCCGTATTTCGATCCCTCGCGGCCGAGACCAGAGGATTTCACGCCGCCGAACGGCGCCACCTCGGTGGAGATGATGCCCTCGTTGATGCCGACGATGCCGTATTCCAGCGCCTCGGCGACGCGGAAGATTCGCCCCACGTCGCGGGCGTAGAAATAGGCGGCAAGCCCGAACTCGGTGTCGTTGGCCATGCGCACCGCCTCCTCCTCGGTCTTGAAGCGGAACAGCGGCGCCACCGGGCCGAACGTCTCCTCGTGGAAGATCGCGGCGTCGCGCGGCACGTTGACCAGGACTGTCGGCTCGAAGAACGTGCCGCCGAGCGCATGGCGCTTGCCGCCGGCGATCACCCTGGCGCCTTTGGCCTGCGCATCGGCGATGTGCTCCTCGACCTTGCGGACCGCGTCGGCATTGATCAGCGGCCCCTGCGTCACGCCGTCCTGCATGCCGTTGCCGACCGTCAGCTTGGCGACGGCGGCGAGCAGCTTGTCGGCGAAGGCGTCGTACACGCCGTCCTGCACCAGGATGCGGTTGGCGCACACGCAGGTCTGGCCGGCGTTGCGGTACTTGCTCAACATCGCGCCCTGCACCGCCGCGTCGAGATCGGCGTCATCGAACACGATGAACGGCGCGTTGCCGCCCAGTTCCATGCTGGTCTTCTTGATGGTCGGCGCGCATTGGGCGAGCAGCTTGGCACCCACCTCGGTCGAGCCGGTGAAGGTCAGCTTGCGCACGATCGGGTTGGAGGTGAGTTCGCCGCCGACCTCGCCCGATGGGCCGGTGATGACGTTGCACACGCCCGGCGGCATCCCGGCGCGCTCGGCCAGCACGGCGATCGCGAGGGCTGAAAACGGTGTCTGGCTCGCGGGTCGAATCACGCCGGTGCAGCCGGCGGCCCAGCCGGGGCCGGTCTTGCGCGTGATCATGGCGGCGGGGAAGTTCCACGGCGTGATCGCGGCGAACACGCCGATCGGCTGCTTCTGCACGATGATGCGCCGGCCGCGCGCGTTCTGCGGGATCACGTCGCCATAGACGCGCTTGCCCTCCTCGGCGAACCACTCGATGAAGCTGGCCGCGTAGAGAATCTCGCCACGGCTCTCGGCCAACGGCTTGCCCTGCTCGGCGGTCATGATGACGGCGAGATCGTCCTGGTTGGCCAGCATCAGGTCGTAGAGCTTGCGCAGGACTGCCGCACGCTCCTTGGCCGTGCGGGCACGCCACTCCGGCAGGGCGCGGTTGGCGGCCTCGATGGCGCGGCGGGTTTCCGCGGCCGACATGGCGGGAACCGTGCCGAGCGCCTCGCCGGTGGCCGGGTTCACCACCGTGAGGGTGCGGCCGCTGTCAGCCTCGACCCATTTGCCGTCGATGCAGTTCGTCTGACGGAACAGGCTGGCATCATGCAGGGGCAACGGGGCGGCTTGGGTCAGCATGGCGGACCTCCTCTGACGGTTCCCGCCACAGATAGGCCAGCACAGGGCGGCTGTCAGCCGGCGGAGCGGACCATGACCTTGCCTCGCGGGCGCACAAATCGGCCCGGCGTCCAGAGATCGTATTCGCGGGTCATCTGGGCGTGACAGATGGCAATGCAAATCATGCTCTCAGAATTCCGTGTATTGGATGTTTAATCGTGGACATTTCATGGCGGGCTTCTACATGAACTAATCTGTACGAGTGGGTTGTATGAGCAGATTCCCGATTTGGAACCGGGAATTGAATGTTCTGTCAGCCAATAATCAGCAAAAGAGGAAGCCCATGAAAACGTCAATGATGGCCGCCGCCCTCGCGGTTGCCTTTTCCCTGCCGGCCTTCGCCGACGACGCGCGGTCCGTCTCCCAGGAAGTCACCCAGAAATGGAAGGCGGCCTACGATGCAGGCGATGCCGCTGCCCTGACCAAACTCTACCTGAAGGACGCCGCATTTCTTCCGCAAGGGGCCACACAGCCGATTAAGGGTGAAGGAAATATCCGAAAATTCTACGAAGAATTTGTGAAGAACAAGGCGACGAATCTGCAAATGTCGATGTCGGACGCAAAAATGATCGGCTCGGACATGGTCCTCGATGTGGGAAGCTGGACCGGGGATATCCCTGGCGAGAACGGCGCAGCCGCGACGCGCATGGGTGGCACGTATCTCGCTATCGTCGTCCGCGACGGCGGAGAGTGGCGATATCTGGCCGATACGTGGAACATGGCGACGCCGGCCGAAAAATAGTCGGCGGCACGTCCCCTGCGGATGCCGGCCCTCTTCCGACTGCGGGAGAGGGCCGACCTGATCGGCGAAACCGGGCGCGCGGCCTCACTCCACGGTGACGGACTTGGCGAGGTTGCGGGGCTGATCGACGTCGGTGCCTTTGAGCACGGCGACGTGATAGGCCAGGAGTTGCACCGGGATGGCGTGCAGGATGGGGGCGACGAAGGGATCGACCCTGGGCAGCACCACCGTCTCGGCGGCGATGCCGCGCAGCTTCGCCGCCCCTTCGGCGTCGCTGAACACGATCAGCTGCCCGCCGCGCGCCGCCGCCTCCTGCAAATTCGACGCCGTCTTCTCGAACAGCGGGCCCGAGGGCGCGATCGCGATCACCGGCACGCGCGGGTCGATCAGCGCGATCGGGCCGTGCTTCATCTCGCCGGCCGCATAGCCCTCGGCGTGGATGTAGCTGATCTCCTTCAGCTTCAGCGCCCCCTCCAGGGCAATCGGGAAGCAGCCGCCGCGGCCCAGATACAGCACGTCCTGCGCCTCGGCCACGCGCGCGGCGAGGCGCTGGATGTGCCCGTCATGCTCCAGCACCTCCGCCGCCCGTCCCGGCACCTCCAGCAGCGAGGCCGTCGCCTGCGCCTCCTGCGCGGGCGTCAGCGCCCC
>JAKADX010000065.1 GCA_021818505.1 Pseudomonadota bacterium | reverse complement strand
GGCGTCACGGCGGCGACGCTGACGGCGTGGCGCGAGGCCTTCCTGGCCGCCGGGGAGGCGGCGCTGGTCACCCGCCCGGACAGCGGCGAGGCGCTGGAGAACGAACGGCTGAAGGCGAAGCTCGGCGGGCCGATCAACACGACAAAAGCGCAGACCTTCGACACATCACCAACGGCTGGCGCTCAACCTGAGCGGCTTTGCCTCAGCGGCAGCACCGCCCCCCCTTCCTTCCCCGGCAACAGCTTCCGCAACCGCTCGGCGGTGCGATCGGCGACCGCCTTAGCTGGGTCGGGGGCGAGATGAGCGTACCGCTCCGTCGTGCTGGCCTGCCGGTGCCCGAGAAGCTTGCCGACGATGAAGAGGCTGTCGCCCGCCGCGACGGCGGCCGAGGCGAAGGCGTGGCGCAGGTCGTGAATGCGCAGGTCCGGCAGCCCAGCGAGCGCGCGAACGCGCTGCCAGGGCTTCTGGATGTCGACGAAAGGTGCGCCGGCGCGGTCGCCCGGCAGGACGTAAGGATTACCCGACATGCGCGGGAGTGACTCCAGCACCGCCAGCGCCCCAGGCGGAAGGTAGAGGTTCTTCGGACCGGTCTTGGAGTCCGGCAGACGCGCCACCCCGGCCGCAGCGTCGATCCAGTCCAATCGCAGCGTCAGGATTTCCGACAGTCGCGCCCCCGTGAAGATCAGCAGGCGGTAGGCAGCGATGGCGCGCCAGTCCTCCGGGCTGTCCCGGCGCGGCTGGCGCGCGGCAACCCAACGCTTCCGCTCGGCCGGGGCGATGCCCTCCGCCTCGGCCTGCTCCTCGCAGGCGCGGCGCCAATCCGCTTTGTCTTGGACCATCCAGCCCATCGCCGCGCGGTCCAACGCCTCGCCCAACCGCGCCAGTTCCGCCGGGGGTGAGCAGCCGCTCGCGCGCCCTCTCGGGGAACCGCTCGACGTGCCGGCAGGGGTTCGTCCCGTCCGGCCGCGCGCCCACCTTCTCCGCCCAGCCAAGGATGGCCGACAGCAAAGCCAGCGCCCGGTTTGCGGCAACCGGCGTCGCTCGCATGGCCGCATGGAACCGCGCCACGTCCGGCTTGCCGATGTCGCGCACCTTGCGATCGCCCAGGGCCGGCAAGATGTGCAGCCTCAGCAGGCGGGCATCCTCCGCCCGCGTGCGCGGCTTCTTGTGCGGTTCGGCGTATTCAGTGAGGTAGCGATGGACGAAGGCGGCGAGGGTAGGGGCGGCTTTTGTTTCATCGCGCTCCGTCGCCACGTCGTTGCCGTCGCGGATCAAGCCGAGCAGCCGCACCGCCTCGCGCCGTGCGCTCTCCGGCCCCCAGGCGCCCTTTCCGTGCCGGCCGATGGTCAGGATGCGCTGCTGCCCCTTGATGCGGGTCTTGACCAGATAGACGCGATCCCGCGCCCGGTAGCGCACGCCGAAGCCCCTCACTTCACAATCCCATGCCGTCTCGCCCGGCCGCATCGCGTCCAATGCCGCTGCTGTGAGCCGTTTTGTCGCCATGCTGGTATCCCGCCTCGCTTGGTATCCCGCGCCACGCATCCACCACGTCAGGGGGCGTCTGCCAATGACCCGAAACGACAATGGCGGAATTTAGGGCGTCTTGGCGGGGTAAGTCGCCCCCTGACGTGCCAGGTTCCATGACTGGGGGACTGGGGGTCGTGGGTTCAAATCCCGCCGCTCCGACCAGTGAACAAAGATCCAGGCGGGCGGCGTCAAACATGTCATTGGTGCCCCGCGCGCCAGTCGGGGGCTTCCTCCACGCACCGTGCACGATCACTTGAACCCCGCACGGGCGGGGCGGATGGCACAGCGGGTGCCACCACCCGGCGGAACCCGACGATGAGCAAGCTCGCCGCGATCAGGGCATTCGAGAGCCTGCCCCAGGCTGCGTTGACGCGCCTTGAAGGAGCCGCCGTGGCGTCCGAACCGCGCCACGGGACCGAGATCTTTTCCGCGGGCGACCCTGCCGACGCGGTGTATGCCATCGTCAGTGGCGACGGCAGCGTGCATATCGGCGTCGGCGACCGGCGCAGCAAACGGCTGATGGCACAGGTCTTCCGGGCGGGTGACCTGTTCGGCGAGGTCGGGGTGATCGACGGCGGACCGCGCAGTGCCGGCGCCATCGTGGACGGGCGGGTCGGCCTGCTGCGCATCGGCGCGGCCGCGTTCATGGAGGTGATGAGCCAGCAGCCGCTCCTGGGCATCGCGCTGTGCCGGGTCCTCGCAGCGCGACTGCGCCGCACCTTCACGCTGTTTCAGGACGCCTCCTTCGAATCCCTTCAGGTGCGGCTCGCGCGCCAGATCCTGTATCTCGCCGGGCTGCAGGGACGCAGGACAGAGCGGGGCGTGCTGCTTCCCGGCCGTCTGCGCCAGCCCGATCTCGCCGACCTGCTCGGTGCCACGACGCGCAGCATCATCACCATCCTCAATGCGTGGCGCGCGGAGGGACTTGTCCACTACGACGCGGATCAGGCACGCCTGACCATCTGCCGTTGGGAGGCGCTGCAGCACCTGATCGATCAGGGCGACTGACCGGGCGCCCGTTCGCCGACCAGTGCAAGGATGCCCGGTTCCACGCGCGGATTGCGCGATGTCCACAGCATTCCCTGCATCGCATGCGACGCGCGCGCGAGATCAGCGAGCCACGCGGCCGTCCAGCGCGGATCATCGACCAGCGACCGTCGCCAGCCCTGCGCCCACGCGGCGGCATCGGCGCCCTGACGCAGCGGCCGCGGATGTCCCCCGCCGAGCACGGCGAGGGCCGTCTGCGTGCCGGCCTGACCAAGGACCGTGGCGCTTTTCGTCCAGACCTGCGCCAGGATCGACAGGGGCCGCACGTCGGGGCCGCCGAACGTCGCGCCGGCGACGCGCGCGAACGTCGCATCCACGCTCGCCTCGGCGAAGATGCGCCGGCCGATGCCAAGCCAGAAATGTCGGAAGTGCCGATTGCGCAGCAGCGTCGCGCAGAAATCCAGGTAGCGCATCGTGGGATCGAAGTGGCGACGGAAGTCGCGCTCGAATGATGACAGAAACGCCGCGTCGAAGCGCCCCGCATCCAATGCCCGCGCGACCGTGGCCGAGGCCAGCAGCGCGGATTCCATCCCGGGCGTGATGCCCTCGCCGGTCATCGGATCGACGAAGCATCCGGCGTCGCCGATCAGGAGGCCGCCGTCGAAATGGTTGCGTCCGGCCGCGCCGTAGCCCCGCACGACACCGCCCACCGGCCGCCCCGAAAGGCGAAGCCCTGCACAGGCGGGATGCCGCCGCCGCAGCTTTTCGAGAAAGGCCCCGAACAGGCGCGGCACCGAGAGCGAGAAGTGGTGGCAGGCTTCCGCGAGAATACCCACGCCGACATTGGCCCGCCCATCGGGCATCGGAAACATCCAGCCATAGCCAGGATAGATGTCGTCATCGAAGCAGATCGTCGCCTCGCCGCGATCGACACGCACGCCCTCGGCATAGGCGCGCTGCGCGATCACGGTGCGGCTCCGGTCATTCGTCCACAGGCCGGCGCGGCGCGCGACGATCGACTCCGTCCCGTCCGCGCCCACGACCAGCGGCGCGCGCAGGGTGAAGTCCCGTCCGGCGCTGCGCGCGGCAACCCGCAACGCCCCGCCCGTGCCCGCGATACCGGTCACGGCGCTCGCTTCGAACACCGTGGCCGAAGCGGCCTCGGCATGGCGCAGCAGATGGGCGTCGAAGTCGCGCCGCCGCACGAGGCCGCCATGCGGCGGCAGGCCGTGCCGGGCATCGTAGTAGGGCACATCCTCGTGATAGGCGACGGCCGCGCCGACGAAGATGCGGATTGCCTCGATCGGCAGGCGGGACGCGGCCTCGGCCGGCGCCGCGCAGCCGATGGCGTGCAGAAGGCGCAGTCCGGCCGGTTCGATGAAGTCGCCGCAGATCTTGTCGCGCGGAAACTTCGCGCGCTCGACGACGGCGACCCGGATGCCGCGCCGCGCCAGGGACCATGCCATGACGGCGCCCGCCGGCCCGCCGCCGACAACGATCACGTCGAAAGCGTCCGAAGATGTCATCGGGGGCCGGCTCCGATCAAAAACCGCGCCGGGCCGGCCTGTTCCCCCATTGGCCGGGTGCCGGCGTGGCGATTACCGTGCTTTAACTTCCCAAAAGCGAACGGCTAAGAGAAAGTATAAAATGTTGATCGTGGACGTGCAGGGCTGGCTGGCTTCCCTCGGCCTTGGCCAATATGCCTCGGCGTTCGCGGCACAGCAGATCGACGGCGATGTGATCGCCGAGTTGACCGATGCCGACCTGCAGGCGCTCGGCCTGCCGCTCGGCCCACGCAAGAAGATCCTCAAGGCAGTCGCCGCACTGCACGCGCCCCCCGCCGCGCCGCGCGCGCCGCGGCCGGGCGTGGAGCGGCGGAACCTCACCGTGCTGGTCTGCGACCTCATCGGCTCCACGGCGCTCGCGACCCACTGCGACCCCGAGGAGCTGCGCGCCGTCCTGCACGGCTACATGGACGCGTGCAGCGCGGTCGTGGCCGAATATGGGGGCCACGTGGCGCGCTATCATGGCGATGGCCTGATGGCCTATTTCGGCTATCCGCAAGCGCGCGAGGATGCCGCGGAGCGTGCGGTGCACGCCGGTCTGCGGATCGTCGAGGCCGTGCGCGAGGTCGGGGGAATGCCCGCGGTGCGTCTGCAGACGCGCGTCGGCATTGCAACGGGCCTTGCGGTGGTCGGCGACCTGATCGGCGAGGGCGCCGCGCGCGAGGAGGCGGTGGTCGGCGAGACGCCGGCGCTGGCCACACGGCTGCAAGGCATCGCAGCGGCGGAGGGTGTGGTGGTCGGTCAGGCGACCCGCGACCTGCTCGGGTCCGCCTTCACGCTGGAGCCGCTCGGACCACTCGCGCTCAAGGGATTCGACCGCCCGCAGCCGGCCTGGAAAGTGCTCGGCGCGGAGCGGTCGGAAAGCCGGTTCGCCGCGGTGCGTGGCGGTGGTGCGCGCGAACTGGTCGGCCGTGATTCCGAACTGGCCGTACTGCTCGCCCGCTGGCACCTCGCGGTTGCCGGCGAGGGGCAGGTCGTCCTGCTGGCGGGCGAGGCAGGGCTCGGCAAGTCGCGGCTGGTGCAGGCGCTACGGGGCCGCCTGGCGCCCGAGGCGCATCGGTCGGTGCTCCTCCAATGTGCCTCCTACGGCCAGACGAGCGCGCTGCGTCCGGTCATCGAATGGATCGAACGCGCGGCAGGCTTCGCGGCGGAGGACGATGCCATGGCTCGTCGCGCCAAACTGGGGAACCTTCCTGGCCTGAGCGGCGACGCAGAGGAGACCGTGGCTCAGTTGCTGTCGCTGGCCGGCGCCGAAACCGCGCCGGCGACACCGGCGGAACGGCGCGAGCGCATCCTTGCCGCGCTGACCGCGCTGCTATTCGGCCCCCCGGACGCGCCGCCCTGCCTGCTGATCCTGGAGGATGCGCAGTGGAGCGACGCCTTCACGCTCGATCTGCTGGCACGCCTGCGCGACCGGGTGGGCGTGCAGCGGGCAATGCTGCTTGTCAGCACGCGCCCGGGGGCGATGCCGGACTGGGCCGGACGGCCGGACGTCACGTGCCTGCGGCTGGAGCGGCTGGAGCCCGCCGACGCCGCGCGCCTGATCGATTTGCTGGGCGGCGGGACGATGGCGCCGGACGTCCGCGCCCGGATCGCCGAACGGTCCGACGGCGTGCCGTTGTTCGTAGAGGAACTGATCCGCTCGGTCGCGGAGACGGGGGGTGACGCGCCCCCCGTGCCGGCGACGCTGCAGGATGCGCTGATGGCCCGGCTCGACCGGCTCGGTGCCGCCAAGTACGTCGCGCAGTGCGCCGCGATGCTCGGGCGCGAATTCCATTTCCGCCTGCTTGCGGCCTGCACCGGACTGCCGCGGCCGCGCCTCACGGCCGCGCTTCACGCGCTGGTGGCATCCGGGCTCGCGACGGTGCAGGGAGCGCCGCCCGACGCGATTTACACGTTCAAGCACGCGCTCATCCAGGACGCCGCCTATCATTCGATGCTGCGCAGCGAGCGCGCCCGCCTGCACGGCCAGATCGCGCGGATGCTGCCGGCGCGGTTTCCGCGCATCGCCGAGGAGCAGCCCGAACTCGTCGCACATCATCACGCCGAGGCCGGCGCGGCGGAGGCGGCGATCGAGTGGTGGGAGCGGGCGGGCACGCTCGCCGGGGCGCGGGCGGCGTCGCACGAGGGGATGCGGCACATTCAGGCTGCATTGCGGCTGCTCGATGCGCTCCCGCAAGGGCCTGACCGCACCAGGCGTGAAATCGCCCTGCGCACCGCACTGCGCGCGCTGATCGTGCAGCTCGACGGACACGCGTCGGCGGAGAGCGAGGACAACCTGCACCGCCTCGCCGCGCTGCTGGAGGATTCGCCGACCATCGAGGTGGTCGGAATGCTCTACAGCGACGCGGTCATGCGGCTGCATCGCTCCGAATTCGCCAAGGCCGATGATGCGGCCGATCGCTGTGTCCGACTGGCGCGGCGATGCGGAGTGCCAAACGCACCAGTGCTCGGCATGCGGGTCCTCGGCTACTCCGCCCTGGTGCGTGGCGACGTTGTCACGGCGGACCGCTGGTTCACGCAGTCCCTCGCTGAATACGACCCCTCGGTGAACCGGGCGATCTGGCTCGGCCGATCCCACGATCCGCTGGCCAGCATGATGGCGCAGGACGTGCTCGTCCTGATTCAGACCGGGCGGCTCGATACGGCGCAGCGCCGGGCGCAGGCCGCGCGGGTGGAGGCACAGGCGCAGCAGTCCCCGACGACGATGGGCTACGTGCTGGTGCAACTCGGGCTTGGCTGCCTGATGACCGGCGATCCCGCGCGGATCGCGCCGATCCTTGCCGGGCTGCACGATGTCACCCTGCGGGTCGAATGGATGCGCTGGCACGAGAAGGCAATGTCCGGTTGGTTCGGCGCACGAATCGGTGACCCCGACGCGGGCCTCTCCGCGATGCGTGAGGGGCGGGAGATGGCGCGGGACATCCACGATCGCATGTGGTGGCCGCTCTATGCCGTGGCCGAACTGGACATCCTGGTCCGTCACGCGCGGCACGCCGAGGCGCTGGCGACGAGCGGGGCGTATCTCGCGATGGTCGCCGAACTCGGCCAGGCACTGGCGCTGCCGGAACTGCACCGGCTGCGCGGCATGGCACTCGCCGCGACCGGCGCAACGACCGCCGAGATCGAAGCGGCATTCCGCGCGGCGCTGGAGGTTGCGCGGCGGCATGGGCAGCGCCTTTATGCGTTGCGCGCCGCGACGGCGCTGGCGCGGTATCTGGTGACGTGCGGTCGCATCGCTGAAGCGCGCGACACGCTCGGGCCCGCCTTCGCCGGCTTCACCGAGGGCCTCACATCCCCGGACCTGCGCGAGGCGCAGACAGTGCTGGCGGAGTTGGCTAGCGCCGACTCAGCTGCCGCGTCTGGCTGACGAGCGCGAGCAGCGGCTGCGGATCGACCGCGAACAGCCGGGCCTCCGCGCGCGCCTCCTCCTCGATCCGGTCGAGATACGCTTCGGCCTCGGGCAGTTGGGCAGCGAAAGCGCGCGCGAGCGTGGCCAGATCGTCGTCGGTGGGATCGGGCTTGCAGAAGATCGCGCCGATCGCCGGATCGCGGATCGCCAGCGAGGCCGGCAGCGTCAGGATGCCGTCGCGCACATCCTCCTCGCCGCCGCCGCCGAGCGCGGCGGCCCCGCGCACGTCGCCCACGTCGTCGCAACCGTGATAGAGCAGGCCGAGGAGTCCGCCGAACCGGCGCAGCCGCAGGCTGCGGTCGCCGAGGCAGGCGCAGATCTCGAACATCGATCCGGTGTCCTCGCCGGCGATGCGGCGCCAGTCCTCCACGCCGAGCATCTGGCGTCGCAGCCGCCACTGCATGCACTCGGCGACGCCGAGGCGCTTGAGCAACTCGGAGAACAGCGCGATTGCCTGCAGGTCGCCGCCGAGCTGCACGTAGCCGTCGGCGACGATGTAGCCGGACGCCATCAGGGCCGTCAGTTCGCCGAAGCGCGTATGCAGCGTGGCGCGTCCCCTGCGCGTCGGCGAGCGGTCAACGATGTCGTCGATGATGAGCGAGACATTGTGGAAGAACTCGACGACCAGGGCAGCCGTCATCACTGTCGCGGGGATCGGGCCGGGGATCACGGCGCGGTGGCACGCGAAGATCGTCAGCGGACGGAAATACTTGGCGCCCGAGGCGAACTGCCACGCCAGCGCCTCGCGCATCTCAGGGTCGCAGCGCGCGACCCAATCGGCGATGCGCGTTCGCAGTTGCGCCATCTCGTCGGCAAAGCCGAGGGCGTCGATCACGCCCGCCACATCGGTCCCTGCTTCGGCCGCGTCGGTCATTCCTTGACCTGGTGCCGGCGCGGATGCGGTCGGGACGAAGCGTGGGGCGGTGACGTCGCCTCGTCGATGACGACCGCGATCGACTCGCCGACCATCTCCAGTTCGTGCTGCAGCCGTCGTGCCTCCTGCGCGGCCGCATCGCCGATCTCGCGCAGATAGGCGCGCAGGTCGTCCGCGAGCGCGCGCTGCGCCGACGGGTCCGCCGCCGTCTCGCCCGCGCCGCGCTCCATCGCCGCCTGCAACAGACCGGCCTGATGCCGACCCATGATTTCCGCGATCGTGCGCCCATAGCGCAGCGCGCTCGCGGCAGCGACCATGCAGGCCTGCGCGATCGCGGGCGAAAGATCGGCGACCTGCGCGAATGCTGCCTGACCTTCTTCGGCTCTCCCGGCGAGGCGGGCGAGGCCGGGCAGCGCAGTGCCCGCGACGGCAGCCATGTCCGCGATCGTGCCGAGCGGGTCCTGCGGCGTCTGCGGGCCGCGTCCCGCGGCCGAAAACAGAGTCTCCGCCGCGGTCCCCCAGGCGGCGAGCCCCTGACCGACAAGGCTCGCCAGCGCGGCGACCAGGCCGGCGGCCGGATCGGACTGTCCTGGCCGATCTGCGCCCAATCCGCCCCCCGGATCGCTCACGTGCGGTTTCCTCCGACGGTCAAGGCGATGCTAGGCCGATGGTCCCGCCCGGTCCATACGCGCGGTTGCCAATTGGCGTTCAATCCGGCTGGGGCATCCCTGCGTCGTCGGCATCCGGCGCGGCGCGCGGCCCGCGGCGGAGGTCAAGCTGGTTGAGAAAGATCATGGCGGCGAGGCCCGGCGCGCCGGACAGCGCGCGCAGGAGCTGCGCGTGCCCCGCGTAGAATGCCCATACCGCGTCTTCCACCGCCGTCTGGCGCTGTTCCGCCGCAACGCGACAGGGCCGTGCGGCAACTTCGGCGAGCACCTGCGCCTCGGCCGTCGCCAGGCGCAGGCCGCGGGCGGCGAGGTCGAGCCAGGTGCCGATCATCGCGCCCTGGACCTGCGCGGCCGTGCGCCACATGCTGGCATAGTCGGATGTCACCGAGCACCTCCCGAAGCAGCGCGATCACGCACCAAGTGAGTGATTCGATGGACTCGACAGATCGTGACGGCAGGCCGCGCGTCTTTGTCGCCGGAGCCGGCCTCGCCGGCCTGACGGCGACGCACCGGCTGCTTGAGCGCGGCCATGCCGTCACGCTGATCGAAGCCAACGATTTCATCGGCGGCAACCTCGGCGCGCACTGCGATCCGGGCGATCACGCCGGCGGCACGCCGCCGCCGGATCACCAGACCTGCGACGTCTGCCGCAACCTGCCCGGCGGTTGTCCGCGTGCCTCCGACTGGCACGAGCATTGTTATCACATGTACTTGAACTGGTACCACAATTTCTGGGACATCATGGCGGAGATCGGTGCCATCGACAACTTCCGGCCCGAACCGTCGATCTACAACATTCATCCGCGCGGCACGTCCGATACGGCCCAACCCCCGATCCCGATGGTGAACGGCGGATCGCCCTGGACGGCACTGCGCAATCTGTTCTCGGGCTACGCGCCCGCGCTCGACATGTTTCTGCTGGCGCAGACCTCGGCGGATCTCGTGGCCGAACCGGCGCGGCGGAACGGCTGGCTCGAACGGACGAGCATTTCCGCCTTTCTGCAGTCGCGCGGCTACGCGACCGAGGAATCACTCGCCGGAACCTACCGGACGACGGCGCAGGCCTTCGCCTCGCCCAGCTATCTCAGCTCCGCGCGCAGCTTCAAGTCGCTGTTGAGCTTCGGGTTCCGGCTGCCGGAGCCGTCGATCTGGCTGCTGCGCGGCCCCACCGAGCAGATGATCTTCGCGCCGTGGCGCAACTATCTGCAGAGCAGGTACTCGGACCGCTTCGAGATGAGGACGCTCACCTCGCTCGCGCGGATGGAGGTCGATGCGACAGGGCGCGTCAGCCAGCTCGGATTGGTGCCGAACAAAGACTCGCCCACCATTCATCGCGGCGAAGCGTTGCTGCCGCCGGCCTCGCGGCCGGGCGGGCTGGACGGCGAGTATACCGAGCCGGTGGGTGAGGGGGATGTCGTGATCCTCGCACTTCCGCTCTCGCAACTCAGCGCCCTGGTCACGCCGCGGGTGGCGCGCTGGGCGCCGCGCCTGCCCGATGTGCGCTATCTCCGTACCGAGCCGATGATCTCGCTCGACCTGTTCTTCCGCAGGCGGCTCGCCGGCATTCCCGACAGCATCACGGTGCTTCTGAATTCGGCGCACGAGATGAGCTTCTTCGACACCTCGCAGAACTGGCGCGGCCAGCCGAACGACTGGACATCGCTCAACGTGATCGCCTCGTCCGCCGACGCACTGATCCCGTACGGCGATGACGAGATCGTGGGTATCATGCTCGACGAGCTGAAGCGTTACATCGCGTTCGACCAATCCGATATCCTGTCCTGCCGCACGCACGTGCAGACCAATGTCGGGCAGGAACTGTTCGTCAACCAGGTCGGCAGTTGGGAGTGGCGGCCGGGCACGACGACCGGCATCGCCAACCTGTTCATCGCGGGCGACTACTGCAAGACGGCGATCGACGTCGTGACGATCGAGGCAGCCGTGGTCAGTGGCCTCATGGCTGCCGAGGCGGTGCGGCGCCGGAGCGGCAAGGGACCGGCAATCCGCATCCGCCTGCCGGACCGCTATCCGGTCGCCGCCGTCAGCGCGATGGCGCACGCATCGCGACCGTTTGCCTACATGGCCTATGCCGGTTCGACGCTCGATCACGCGGCGCGGCGCGGCTATCGCGCCTGGTTCCCCAACGGCTGAAGGCCGGGCGGTCCCGGCGGCAGCAGTTGCCCGGTCAGCCGTTCCGTCCAGCCATTCGCCGCCGGCAGGAAGCCGGCGATGCCGAGATCGCGCAGATCGCGGCACAGGCAGCGCCCGTCCCTGACGCAGAGGCACCCCGCCTCCGACGGGTCGCCGAGCCGCAGCGCGACATTGCCGCCGACCTGCAGGCCCTGGCCCCTGCCATTCTGCTCCAGCACGCTGCGCAGCGGTTCGGTGGCCCCCTGTCGCAGCGCCGCCCGGCGGACCGAGAAGATGATCCGCGGCTCGTCGAACGTTCGCCGGCCGCCGAACCGCGGAAAGCTGACGTGAAAGGCGCGGCCCGCCGTGCCGCCGGGGGCGGCATGGAACCCTGCCGTGCCGTCGCTGTAAGTGACCTGCAATCGCGGGGCGGGCGTGGCGTGCAGGCCCCAGAGCTGCCCCACCGGCACCTGCTGCATGGCACCGGCGCTGACGACAATGTGGGCGATGAAGGAGCCAGGCTCGACGGCACGGCCCCTCGGTGTGACGACCGCCGCCAAAGCGATTTCCCGATACCGTCCGAAATCCGACACGCGATAGTCGGTGCCCAGAAGGCAGATCATCGCCCGGCCGGCGCCACAGTCGATCGGCTCGAAATGCATCAGCGCGCCTTCCTCGCCCGCTGATTGCAGGAGTGCGGCGGCCTTCTCGATCGGTACGAACCAGATTGCCCAGCCCTGGGATGCGTCCAGGATCCGCGCCGGCGGGACGAACGGCCGCCCGGGATCGTCCGGCATATCGATCGCCAGGCCAAGCTCGGCCGGTCCGGCGCCGGAGATCGGAACGTCATATTCGCTCAGCGCCGTCCTCGGCGGCGTCGCCAGCCGGCCCGCGACCCGTCGCAACACCCCCGGCGTCGCCAACGACAGGCCGAGCACTAGGTCGGCGAGGTCTCCGGCAAGTCCCGTGATCAGCCGCTCCGCGCTCCACGGACCGAGCAGGCTTTGCCCGACCTGGCGGGAGGCGCGGCGCATCGTTTCGGTGGAGATGCGCAGCGGCCGCGCCATGATGTCCTCGCCGGCGCGGACAAAGGTGTCCACTAGACGATAGAGGTCGAGGCTGGTGAAGCGCCGCCGCAGCATCGGTGGTGTCGGTCGCTCAGGCATGGTGCGGTCCCCTGCCGGCTTCACCCGTCGTCCATCCCGATCCTAGCGCAGCAGGCGCCGGCCGACAGCACCCGTCCTCACCCGTGCCCTGAAGCATTTCAGATCGCGCCGTCGGCGCCGGCGCTACGCCTCTCGCATCGAACGGGCCGCCGGAGCGGCTCCGATCAGGCCGATGGAGAGTGTCGTGGTCAGCAAGTCCCTGGTGTTCGTGGCGTTCATCGCGTCTGCCGTCGTGCTCTCCGGGCACGCTGTCGCGGGCGCCGAACAGATCCCGCAGGCCGCCGCGCCGCTGGCCCAACCCGTGGCCGACCAGGTGACGACCGCGCCCGCCGGCGCCGCCGCGCCGGCCGACCATTACGAGCATGTCGCCAGTCCCGGTCTGGGCTGGGGCTGAGGCACGGCGTCACGCCATTCCGGGAGGTGACAGTGAGCTTTCTGATTTCGCTGATCGCGCTGTTCGCCGGGTTGTTCGTCGCGATCCTTCTCGACCGCCTGCTCGCCGATCTGAGCCGGCTTGCCTCCGGCATCGCCGAGCGGCCGCACGGCGACGATCCCGAACTGACCACGCCGGGCGCCTCCGCGCCGATCCCCCCGCGAGAGTCCCGGCATGTCTGACGCCGCTCGCTCATTGATCTGGACGAGGACTCACATGATCCCGCAACAACGGACCAACGACTGCGACAGCCCGGTGCGCCGCTACCTCCGCCAGATCGCTGATTTCCCGATCCTGTCGCGCGAGGAGGAATGTGCGCTCGGCCGGCGCTGGCGTCATTGCGGCGACACCGAAGCCGCGCATCGGCTGACGACCTCGCATCTTCGCCTCGCCGCCAGGATTGCGCTGCGCTATCGCTGCAGCGGCGTGCCGGCCGCCGACCTGATCGGCGAAGGCAATGTCGGGCTGGTCCGCGCCGTCCACGGCTTCGACCCGGAGCGCGGCTTCCGTCTCGCCAGCTATGCGATCCGTCCGATCAAGGCGGCGGTGCAGGAACACGTCATGCACACCTGGTCGCTCGTGAAGATCGGGACGACGCCCGCGCAACGGAAGCTGTTCTTCCGGATACGCTGCATGCAGGGGGCCGAGGAACCGCAGGGCGACGGCGAACTGAGACACGATCAGGTTTCGGCGATGGTCGACTCCCTCGCCGTGCCGGCGCGTGAGGTCATCAACATGACCCTGCGCGTCGGGCGCCGCGACCACCTGCTGACCGATGATCTCGCGAGCACCTCGGACGGGACGGACAGCCCGGAGGCGATCTGCGCCGTCCGGGAGGAGGATGCCCGGCGTCGCCTTCTGCTCGTCAGGGCCCTGAAGCTGCTGACGCCGCGGGAATGCCGCATCGTTTTCGAGCGTCGCCTGGCGTCGTCCCCGGCCACGCTGGAGAGTCTCGCCCGCTTCTATGGCGTGTCGCCCGAACGGATTCGCCAGATTGAAGCGGGCGCGCTTGAGAAGATCAGGGAATGCGTGCGGGCGCTGCCATAGGGTTCAGCGGAACCGGCTGCCGGCGCCGAACCCGCCGCCGAAACGCCTCTCCCCGGCCTGCCGCCCGAGGCGGTCGTGTTCGAGCTGCTGATAGCTTGAGCTGTCGAACCGGCTGCCGCCGAACCGGCGCTGCGCGCCGCCGGGCGCATTGCCCGTGGTCCCGCCGGGCTGGCGACTGGCGGAGGCGGCGGGCGGCTGCACCGGGGTCCAGCCGCCGTTGCTCCATCTCGACCAGCCGCTGTCGGTGTGCTGATAGACGTTGCCGTCGTGTCCGGCGTACACATCGCCGTTCTTCGTCTGCACCGCGCCGCCGCTGTTGCCGGTGATGTTGCTGTGATAGCCCGCTCCGGCCGCGCCGGTGCTGGAGCTGAAGCCACCGGCCGATCCGCTGGCATTGCTGCCGCTCTGCGTATGGATGGTCTGGTCCGACCCGCTGATCGTGCTTGATCCCCACCGGCTGTAGGGATTCCAGTTCTGGTTGGTGGAGCCGGACGCGCCGGTGTGTCCGTTGTAGAAACTGGCATTGGCCACGCCGCCGCCGTAGCTCCAGGATGCGCTGCCGCGGGCGTAGGAGCCGGTCGAAGGGTTATAGGCCGACCACGCGCCGGCGCCGCCGTTGGGGCCATAGATCGCGCCGCCCTGCGCCCAGGCGCCGGTGGTCGGGTTGTAGGCGCGTCCGCCGGTGGCAGCCCCGCCATACGGCCCATAGACCGTGCCGCCGCGCGCCCAGGCCCCACTGGTCGGATTGTACCAGACGCCGCCCGCGTACGTATAAGGGTGCGGATAATAGATCGGCACTGGGCCGGGCACGATCACCGGCGGATAGTAGTAGCCCGTGCCGTAAACCAGCACGCCGGCACTGACGAATCCCATCATGTAACCGGCTGTGTAGCCATAGGTGACCGTTGTCGGGGTGGCCGCGTACACGTTCACGTAGGTGATGGGATAGAGCGGGCTGCTGGGCGGGATTGTCGCCACGGCCGGCGGGATGCTGTCCGCCAGCCGCCACGGGCCGGTCGGTGCGACGGCCATGAACCACACGCCATTCTCGCAGGCATAGTATCCGTCGCCGACCTTCAGCACCACGGTCGGCGTGTTGACGGCGTGCAGGATCGCCGTGCCGGGCACCGGCACGAAGCGCGGCGGCCCGACATAGGCCACGCTGATCGTCGCCGCGTCGCGCCTGAGCGTCGCGGTCGTGGGGATCTGCGCCTTCAGCACCGCCTCCTGCGCGGCGACCGTGCCGGGGACCGAGGCAAGGACGGCACCGGCCGGGCTGTCGGGCGGGATGAGGGCAAAATCCGGGGGCAGTTTGTCGGTGGCATAGCTCCACGGACCGTCCAGGCCGTGGGCCGCGAACCAGCGGCCGGAGAGCAACACGTAGAACTGTCCCTGAGCCGGATCGAAGAACAGGGCGGCCGGCGTGTTGGCGACGCGCTGCAGCCCGGTGCCCGCGATCGGCTGGAACTGCGGTGGGCCGGCGGTGACGATGATTTCCGCCGGTTTGCTGCTGACAAAAATCGTCGGCACCTGGGCGGCCGATTTGGGTGGGCGCGCCGGGATGTGTCGGCGCACCTCGGCAAAATCGGCGTCGTCGGGAAGGGCAGCGAAGGCGGACGGCAGGTGCCCGACCGGCGCATACGGCCCCGCGGCCGCTGGGGCCGAAAGCCACACGCCGTTGTTCAGCAGATACCAGGTGCCCTGATCGACGAAGACGTCCCAGTTGACGTTGACCGCGAAACTCAGACTGCTCTTGCCCGCCGGGGCCAGTACCGGGTCGCCATCGAACACCACCAGGCTCGCCGGCCGGCTGGAATAGAAGATCACCGGCGGATCGTTGTTCACCGCGACCGCGGCGACCGGCACCTGCCGGAGGCTGACGAGCACGGCGGCGAGCGGCACGACCGGCATCTGCATCGTCGGCAGGGCAGAGCGGATCTTCGCCTCCAGGTCCGTTGCCTGTCTGGTGTCGAGGGCGGGGAAATGGGTTTCCAGCAGTTCGGGCTCGGAGAGATGAACAAGCCCGGCGGCCGCGTCGGTCTCGGTGGTGAGCGAGAGCGTGACGGTGCCAAGTCGCGGTTTGGTCTGCCCGGCGGGCGTGATGGCGATGGCCGCGCGCGCGGTGAGCTTGCGCCGGTCCGGCCAGGCGATCGCCTGCGGCTGATAGACGGTGACGCTGGCGCCATTCCGGGTGATCGTGTGCGGCCAGGTCGGGCTGG
Source organism: Pseudomonadota bacterium (assembly GCA_021818505.1). Classification (GTDB taxonomy): domain Bacteria; phylum Pseudomonadota; class Alphaproteobacteria; order Acetobacterales; family Acetobacteraceae; genus JAFKFJ01. Next base: position 927 of record JAKADX010000065.1, on the reverse strand, counting down.
CGGGCACCGTCGCGGCGACGGATTGCGCCGCTGGAGTGGCCGGGATCGCGGCCAGTGCCTGACGGCAGGGCGCCGAGACACCCGCAGCGTGCTGCTGGAGGCATTGCAGCGCCGCCGCGCCGCCGGCCGGCACCCCGGCGCACACCGTCCCGTAGTCGGCGCGGCAGGACTGGCGGATCGCGCCGAGCTGGGCCTGGGTGGGCTGCTGCGCCGGCGCGGACACGCCGGGCACCAGCAGTGCCAGCACCATGACGAGACCACCGGCGCGTGCGCGACGAGCCATGATCTTCCCCGGACCTCCTGTGGATCGAAGCCTAGTCCGCAGTGCGGACGGGATGCAAAGGGGCCGCCCGGGGAGCACCAGCCCGCGCCGCCGCGCCATAATATTCCTGCAACGTAACAACATGGTCGCGCGTCAGTCCCGCGCGGTCAGCGGGACGCGAGCGGCGGGCCGCAGGCCTGGGCCGGGGGCCGGGGTGCCGGGGCCCGACGCGGCGGCGCGGCGATCGGCGCGGCGGAGGGTCTGCGTGGACGGCGCGCCGCCGTGCGGCGCGGAACCGTCCGGCCGGCGGGTGGCGGCAGCGCCAGCACGGTGGGTAGTCGCAGCCCCAGCATTCGGCAGAGCGGCCGCAGGATGCGGCCCGCCTGCGGCGTCGCGGCGATCAGGGCGGCCATCTCGGCATCGCCCAGCAGGTGCTGCAACTGCGAGGCACCGCCCGCCGTCTGCGGCACCAGCCGGATCAGCCACGCCTTGCCGCGCGGCAGCGGGTCGGGCGGCCGGGGCCGCGCCGCGCGGGAGGCGCGTGGGCGGCGGCGGGGAGGACGCAGGGTGCCGGCGTCGTGCCGGGCGGCAAGGGCGGCGAAGCGAACGCCCATCCGGCTCAGTCGCCGCCAGATCAGGATGATCAGCGGCCCGGCCAGCCGGCC
>JAKADX010000015.1 GCA_021818505.1 Pseudomonadota bacterium | reverse complement strand
TCGGGTTAGAGTTGCGTCTCGCAACCCAACCCTCACCCAGGAGCGCCGCGGTGGCCACTGACCGGCTCGCCTATGCCAGACGCTCGCCGGTCGCTCCGGCAAGCCGCTCAGTGCCTCCTACACCACGCCCGGGGACACGACCCATAATCTCGGGCCGGAGGTGCCCGATGACCGCCCCGACCCGTGCCGCCCTCTACCTCCGCGTCTCCACCGGCCGTCAGGCCGAGAGTGACCTCTCCATTCCCGACCAGCGCCGCCAGGCCACCGCCTATTGCGCCGGACGCGGCTGGGAGATCGCCGCCGAGTATGTCGAGGCCGGTGCCTCGGCCACCGACGAACGGCGGCCCGAGTTCCAGCGCATGATCGACGCGGCCACCGCCAAGCCGCCGCCCTTCGACGTGATCCTGGTCCACAGCTTCAGCCGCTTCTTCCGCGACCAGTTCCAGCTCGAATTCTACGTCCGCCGCCTGGCCCGCAGCGGGGTCCGCCTCGCCTCCATCACCCAGGAACTGGGCGATGACCCGATGAGCACCATGATCCGCCAGATCATGGCGCTGTTCGACGAATACCAGTCGAAGGAGAACGCCAAGCACACCCTGAGGGCCATGAAGGAAAACGCCCGCCAGGGCTTCTGGAACGGCGCCCTGCCGCCGATCGGCTACCGCGTCGTCGCGGTGGAACAGCGCGGGCAGAAGACCAAGAAGGGGCTGGAGATTGACCCGATCCAGGCCGAGACGGTGCGGCTGATCTTCCGCCTCGCCCTGGAAGGCGACGTGCACTCCGGCGCCATGGGCATCAAGTCGATCACCAGGCATCTGAACGACGCCGGCATCCGCACCCGCGATGGCGGGCGCTGGGGAATTGCCGCCGTCCACAAGGTGTTGACCCGCACCGCCTATATCGGCCGGCACCGGTTCAACCTCCGCTGTGCCCGGACCAAGGAGCGCAAGCCGGAGGCGGAGGTGATCGAGATGGCCGTGCCGCCGATCATCGACGAAGCAACGTTCACCGAGGTCCAGGCCCGGCTGAAAGCCCGGAACCCGGCCTTCATCGCGCCGCGCACCGTCAGCGGGCCGACGCTGCTCACCGGGATCTGCTTCTGCGCCCAATGCGGCGGGGCCATGACACTGCGCACCGGCAAAGGCGGGCGGTATCGCTACTACACCTGCTCGACCAGGGCCCGGCAGGGCAACACCGGCTGCCAGGGCCGCACGGTGCCCATGGAGAAGCTCGACACCCTGGTCGCCAACCATCTGGAGCGACGGCTGCTCAATCCCGAACGGCTGGAGGAAATCCTCGCCGCGGTGCTGCATCGCCGGGAGGAATGGGCCGAGCGGCGGACCGGCCACGTCACCGAGCTGCGCCGGCGGGCGGCCGAGGCGGAGGCCAAGCTCAAGCGCCTCTACGATGCCATCGAGGCCGGCGTCGCCGACCTGGCCGACCCGATGCTGAAGGATCGCATCGCCGAGCTGACCACGGTCCGCGACCAGGCCCGCGCCGACGCCGGCGGCTACCGCCGCGACCACCTTCGGGCACTGGCCCAGCGGGTCGAGGTCGGCCAGGGCGAGGTCCGCATCATGGGCTCGAAGACCGCACTGCTGCGCACCCTCACCGCCGCCGCAGGCGGGAAATCGGCGGCGTCTGGCGTTCGCAGTTTTATACCGAACTGGCGTCCCGTAGGGGATTCGAACCCCTGTTACCGCCGTGAGAGGGCGGTGTCCTGGGCCTCTAGACGAACGGGACATGAGGCGGGAGCCTTCTAGGGCCAAGCGGCTCGCGCATCAAGCCGCACGCGGTCGCGGTCAGTGGGCCAGAGCGGCCTTGGCCACGACCCGGCCGGTGCGCAAGTCCATCACCAGCACCCGATCGGGGCCGCCGCCCTGCAGCGTCACCGCCAGCCGGTCGGAGGCGGCCGAGGCGCCGGCGATGCGGGTTCCGGCCGGCTCCTCCAGCGTCGTACTGATGGTCGCGGTCTCTGGCGGGGTCATCATGCGATGGATCAGCGTGACCACGATCACCGTCACCCCAGCCACGATCAGCACCGCCATCCCGATCACCGCCGCCTTCAGCGCCGCCATGTCCCCCACCTTTGCCCCTGCCCTCGCCCTCTGCGCCGGTTCGCGCTAACCGGCACCGATGCCCCTGACAAGCCCGCAAGGCGCAAGCCCGACCAGCCTCGCCGCCGTCGCCGGGCCGCAGCATGCCGGCCAGCGAGCCGACCGCTTCCTGGCCGACGCACTCGGGTCACTGTCGCGCTCGCGGCTCAAGGCGCTGATCGAGGCCGGGCATGTCAGCCGCGACGGGGCGCCCCTGCGCGAGCCGGCCGAGCCGGTGCGGGCCGGGGCCCGCTATGCCATCGAATTGCCCCCCGCCGCGCCGGCCGTGCCGGCGGCGCAGGCGATCCCGTTCCCGATCCTCTACGAGGACGCCGACCTGCTGGTGCTCGACAAGCCGGCAGGGCTGGTGGTGCATCCCGCGCCGGGCAACGTGGACGGAACGCTGGTCAACGCGCTGCTCGCCCATTGCGGCGACAGCCTGCCGGGCATCGGCGGGGAGCGGCGGCCGGGGATCGTCCACCGGCTCGACAAGGACACCTCCGGCGTCATGGTGGTGGCCAAGACCGAGGCGGCGCTGGCCGCCCTGTCGGCTGCCTTTGCAGCGCGCGACCTCGACCGTGCCTATCTCGCGCTGGTCTGGGGCGTGCCGGCGCCGGCCGCCGGCAGCATCGAGGGCCCGATCGGCCGCGACCCGCGCGAGCGCAAGCGCATGGCCGTGCTGTCCCGCGGCGGCAAGCCGGCACTGACGCATTACCGCACGCTGGCCGCCCACGCGCCGGCCGCGGCGCTGCTGGAATGCCGGCTGGCCACCGGGCGCACGCACCAGATCCGCGTGCATCTGGCCAGCCGCGGCCATCCGGTGGTCGGCGACCCGCTCTACCTGCGTCGCATCCCCGCCGCCGCCCACGCCTTGCCCGAGCCGCTGCGCCGGACCCTGCTCGACTTTCCGCGTCAGGCGCTGCACGCTGCCCGGCTGGGCTTCGCGCATCCGCGCACCGGCACGCCGCTCAGCTTCGCCACTCCCCCGCCGCCGGACATGCAGGCGCTGCTGGACGCGCTGGGCATGGCGCAAACTTAATCAGGACTCCATCAGTCCCCATTCTTGACGTCCCCGTCGCCTCGCTATATACAGTCCACGCAAACGAGGCCCTGCTTCGTCCTGACGGACTTGCCCCTGGTTGCCTTGCGTCTGGGGCCGCGCGGCCGGTCCGTGCCCTGCCTCCTATCCCGCCATGCCCCGTTTCAGGAGGGGCACCACGAAACCGAGCGGTCGTCTGCGCCGTATAGGGCATGTCGTCCGCTGTGCCGACGAAAGGAGCCTGCCTTGGCCTCTGCCGTCATCAACGTCGCCCCCGAGGGCAACCTCACGCGGTATCTCCAGGAGATCCGCAAATTCCCGATGCTGTCGGCCGAGGAGGAGCTGGAGCTCTCCCGCCGTTGGCGCGACAACCAGGATATGGAAGCCGCCCACAAGCTTGTCACCTCCCATCTGCGACTCGTGGCGAAGATCGCCATGGGCTATCGCGGCTACGGCCTGCCGGTCGGGGAGCTGATCAGCGAGGGCAATGTCGGCATGATGCAGGCGGTCAAGCGCTTCGACCCCGACCGCGGCTTCCGGCTGGCGACCTATGCGATGTGGTGGATCAGGGCCGCGATCCAGGAATACATCCTGCACTCCTGGTCGCTGGTGAAGATGGGCACCACGGCGGCGCAGAAGAAGCTGTTCTTCAACCTGCGCCGGCTGAAGGGGCAGATGCAGGCGATCGAGGACGGCGACCTGCAGCCCGAGCAGGTGGCCAAGATCGCGCACGCGCTGGATGTGCCGGAGCAGGACGTGGTCAGCATGAATCGCCGCCTGACGGCACCCGACCACAGCCTGAACGCCCCGGTGCGCAGCGACAGCGAGGGCGAGTGGCAGGACTGGCTGGTCGATGAGACCGAGAGCCAGGAAACCGCGATTGCCGAGCGCGAGGAAATGACCGGGCGGAAGGCGCTGCTGAACGGCGCGCTGAAGTCACTCAACGAGCGCGAGCGCCACATCCTGATCGAGCGGCGGCTGAAGGACAATCCGACGACGCTGGAGGAATTGTCGCAGCAATACGGCATCTCCCGCGAGCGGGTACGCCAGATCGAGGTACGCGCCTTCGAGAAGCTGCAGAAGGCGATGCACGCCCAGGTCGCCGAGCGCCGCCGCTCGGCCGCCCAGACCGCGCAGGCGCACGCCGCGGCCTGAACCGGGCTACGGCGGGGCTGCGGCCAGGAAGTCGAAGTCGCAGCCCAGCGGCGCCTGCTGCACGCTGCGGGCGTAGAGCGCGCGATAGCCGCGCGCCGGCGGCGTCGGCGGCTGGTGCGCGGCGAGGCGGCGCGCGATCTCGGCGTCGTCAACCAGCAGGTCGATACGCTTGGCGGCGACCGACAGACGGATGCGGTCGCCGTTGCGCACCGCCGCCAGCGGCCCGCCGACCGCCGCCTCCGGCGCCACGTGCAGCACGATGCTGCCGAAGGCGGTGCCGGACATGCGGGCGTCGGAAATGCGCACCATGTCCTTCACCCCCGCCTGCGCCAGCTTCTTCGGGATCGGCAGGTAGCCGGCCTCCGGCATGGCGGCGCCGATCGGCCCGGCGCCCTTGAGCACCAGCACATCCTCCGGAGCGACGTCCAAAGCCGGGTCGTCGATGCGGCGGCTGAGGTCCTCCAGCCCCTCGAACACCACCGCGCGGCCCTCGTGCTCGAACAGCGCGGGGGTGGCGGCGGCGCGTTTGAAGATCGCACCGTCCGGCGCGAGGCTGCCGCGCAGCGCGATCAGCCCGCCGACCCGCGACACCGGCGCATCGAACGGGCGGATCACCGCGCGGTCAACCCAGTCGATCGGTTCCGCCAGCCGCTCGCCCAGCCGGCGCCCCAGCACGTCGATCGTGTCGAGATGCAGCAGTGGCTTCAGTTCGCGCAGCACCGCGCCGACTCCGCCGGCGGCGAAGAAATCCTCCATGTAGCCTTCGCCGACCGGCTTGAGATCGACCAGCACCGGCGTCTCGTCGGAGATCGCGTTGAGGCGGTCCATCCCGATGCGGATGCCGCGCCGCCCCGCGATCGCGGCCAGATGGATCACGGCGTTGGTCGAGCCGCCGAGCGCCGTCAGCACGCGCAGCGCGTTCTCGATCGATCTTTCGGTGATCACGTCCGATGGCCGGATCTTCGTGCCGATCAGCCCGACCGCGGCGCGCCCCGATGCCTCCGCGGCAACGAGACGCGCGGAATGCACCGCCGGGATCGCCGCCGAGCCCGGCAACGCCATGCCGAGCGTCTCGGTGATGCAGGCCATGGTGCTCGCGGTGCCCATCACCGCGCAGGTACCTGCCGTCACCGAAAGGCTGCCCTCGACGGATGCGATCTCCTCGGCGCTGACGCTGCCGGCGCGATAGCGCGCCCAGTAGCTGCGGCAATCGGTGCAGGCGCCGAGCCGCACGCCGCGATGCCGGCCGGTGCTCATTGGCCCGGTGACGAGCTGGACCGCCGGCAGGTCGGCCGAGATCGCGCCCATCAGTTGCGCCGGCACGGTCTTGTCGCAGCCGCCGATCAACACCACCGCGTCCATCGGCTGGGCGCGGATCATCTCCTCGGTGTCCATCGCCATCAGGTTGCGGAACATCATGCTGGTCGGGCTGAGGAACACCTCGCCCAGCGACACGGTCGGGAACGGCAGCGGCAGCGCGCCGGCCGCCAGCACGCCGCGGGAGACCGCCTCGACCAGGTCCGGCACCATGCGATGACAGTTGTTGAAGCCCGAGGGCGTGGCCGCGATGCCGACCACGGGCTTGCCCAGCAGTTCGGGCGAGATACCGGTCGAGCGCGCGAAGGACCGGCGCAGATAGGTCGCGAAATCGCGGTCGCCGTAATTGGTCAGGCCGCGGGCGAGGCCGGTGGGTTCGGTCATACGCAGTCCCCGTCAGTGCGGCGCGGCAGCCAGCAGCTTTTCGACAAGTGCGTCGGGATCGGGATCGTCGGCCAGCAGGTCGTCCAGCGTGAACGGGGATTGTGGCGGCAAGCCAGCGGGCGCGGCGCCTCCGACACGGACACGCTGCGTCTGCTTCAGCGCCCGGCGGTAGAGCGTATCGAGATCGATGCTCTGCCGCATGGCCGGAGTGTATCGGGCAGTTGCATCCGCCAGGAACGAAAGCACTTCGTCGCGCCAGTGCTCCACGGCGTCGCTGCCGGGCCAGCCGCAGATTTTCAGCAGGTGCACGAGCGATTGCCGCAACAGGCTCTCCACCGCATTCCGCTCCGACCGGCCCACATCCTCGATCTCCTCGATCACATTCTCCCAGTCCAGACCGTTGACCCGCTCGCCGCGCGCGACACGCCGCAGCAGTGCCGCCTGCTCGGCCGACCACGCAAACACGTCAGTCTGATAAAGCTTGTCCGACACGTTCCGGAACCTTCCGTGCAGTCTGCGCCTATCCCGCCCGATCCTCCGACCCCACGCCAAGCTGCTTGAGCTTGCGGTGCAGCGCGCTGCGCTCCATGCCGACGAAGCCGGCGGTGCGGCTGATATTGCCGCCGAAGCGCAGCAATTGCGCCTGCAAATACTGCGTTTCGAACAGATCCCGCGCCTCGCGCAACGGCAGCGCCATGATGTCGGCCGAAGGATCGGCGTTGAACAGCGCCGGGGCGGACGAACTCACCTCCGGCGGCAGCATGTCGGCGCGGATCGCGTCACTGCTCCCGCCCGGCGCCATGATCAGCAGCCAGTCCATCAGATTGCGCAATTGCCGCACATTGCCCGGCCAGTCATAGGCCTGCAACGCCGTCAGCGCGTCGGTGGACAGCTCCCGCCCTGGCATGCCCGACAGCTCCGCCGAGCGGCTGAGAAAATGCTGAGCCAGCGCCGGGATGTCCTCGCGCCGCTCGCGCAGCGCCGGGACGCGCAGCGGCACCACCGCGAGGCGGTAGAACAGGTCCTCGCGAAACCGCCCGGCACCGATCTCGGCCTGCAAGTCGCGGTTGGTGGTGGACAGCACGCGCACATCGACCTTCACGCGCGTCGAGCCGCCGAGCCGCTCGAAGGTCTGGTCCTGCAAGGCGCGCACGATCTTGCCCTGCGTCTCCAGCGGCATGTCGGAGACCTCGTCGAGCAGCAGCGTGCCGCCATGCGCCCGCTCCAGCACGCCGGCGCGGCGCGGCTGGGCGAGCGGATCGGCGCCGCCCTCGACGCCGAACAGTTCCTCCTCGAAGCGCGCGGGGTTGAGGATGGCGCAGTTCAGCGCCACGAACGGCCCGTCGGCGCGGCGCGAGCGGGCGTGGATCATGCGCGCCACCACCTCCTTGCCCGATCCCGCCGGCCCCTGGATCAGCACGCGTGAGCCGGTCGGCGCCACCTTCTCCACCTGCGCGCGCAACTGCGCGATGACGTGGCCGCCGCCGGTCAGTTCCGTCTCCGGCCCGGCGCGCAGGCGCAGCTCCATGTTCTCGCGCGCCAGCGCCGCCGCCTCCAGCGCGCGCCGGACCACCAGCAGCAGCCGGTCGGACTGGAACGGCTTTTCGATGAAGTCGTAAGCGCCTTCCTGAATTGCCGAGACCGCCATCTCGATCGTGCCGTGACCGGAGATCATCACCACCGGCACCTGCGGCTCCTCGCGGTGCAGCGCGCGCAGGATGCCGATGCCGTCGGTCTTCGATCCCTGCAGCCAGACGTCCAGCACCACCAGACTCGGGCGCCGCGCGCGGAACGCCGCCAACGCCTGGTCCGCGTCGCCCGCCTGGCGGGTGTCGTAACCCTCGTCGCGCAGGATGCCCTCCACCAGCAGGCGGATGTCGGGCTCGTCATCGACGATCAGGATTTCATGCGGCATGGCTCGCCCTCACCGGCTGCGCGGCCTCTTGCTGATCTGCCAATCTGAGGCTCAGGGTCGCCACGGTACCTGGTCCGTCCCAGTCGGCGCGCGGCATCCGGTCCTCCAGCACGATTCGGCCACCGTGGTCCTCCATGATCTTCTTTACGATGGCCAGCCCGAGTCCGGTCCCCTTCGCCTTATGCGTCACATAAGGTTCCGTGAGCCGGCCGCGATCTTCGGCGGGCAGACCGACGCCGTCATCGGCGACGCTCACTGTCACCTCCGCATCGCCGGCCCGGACCGCCACCTCGATCCGCCCCGCCCCTGGCCGCATGGCGATGGCATCGGCGGCGTTCTGCAACAGGTTGGTCAGCGCCTGGCCGAGCAGGCGGCGATCGCACGGCGCCATTGGCCCGCGCTCGGGGATGTCGGTGCGATAGTCGATTTCGGGATGCGCGGTGCGTTGCAGCACCAGCGCCTCGCGCACCGCGCGGCCGACATCTTCCGGCCGGATCGCCGGCTGCGGCATCCGCGCGAAGGACGAGAATTCATCGACCATCCGCCCGATGTCGGCGACATGGCGGACGATGGTGTCCGCGCACTGGGTGAATGTCTCGGGATCAGAAACGATCTCCTTCGCGAAGCGCTTCTTCAGCCGCTCGGCGGCGAGCTGGATCGGCGTGAGCGGGTTCTTGATCTCGTGGGCGATGCGCCGCGCCACATCGGCCCAGGCGGCCTTGCGCTGGGCGGACAGCAGTTCGGTAATGTCGTCGAAAGTAACAACAAAACCGAAGCCTCGCGCACCGCCCTCGCCGCTCGCCGCCTCGCCGCTGCCGTCCTTGCGGTCGGCACCGATGCGCACCAGCAGCGTGCGCCGCCGCGCCGGCGGACCGTGCTCCAGCTCCGCCGTATGGGCACGCTCCGGCGCAAGCTGCGCGGCGCCGACCAGCGGCGCGAAGGCCGGTACCACCTCGCCGAGCGGCAGGCCGATCGCTGCCAGGATATCGATGCCGAGCAGTTCGCTGGCCGTGCGGTTGGGCAGTTCGATGCGCCCCTCGGCATCCAGCCCGATCACGCCGGCCGAGACGCCGGACAGCACGGCCTCGGTGAAGCGCCGGCGGCTGTCGATCTGGCTGTAGGCGTCCATCAGCTCGGCGCGCTGCGCCGCCAACTGCCCGGTCATGCGATTGAAGGCACGCGACAGTCCCGCGACCTCATCGCCCGTCGCCGCCTCCGGCACGCGCACGCCGAGGTCGCCCGCGCGCACGCGCTCGGCGGCGGTGATGAGGCGGCCGATCGGACGGGCGATCTGGTTGGCGAGCACCAGCCCGATCAGCGTCGCAGCCAGCAGCATCAGCAACGCCACGAGCGCGAAAATCAGCGCCAGCGTGACCTGCAGGCCGGAGCGGTTCTCGTCCAGCCGGTTGTATTCCGTCACCGCCTTCTCGGTGCGTACCATGTGATCCAGGATCGCCGGATCAACCGGCCGGCCGATCATCAGCATCAGCGTGGGCGTCGAATCCAGCGCCACCACCGCGCGCACCCGCGTCGAATCCGGCCCGCCCAGCACCACCACGTCGCCACCCTTGGCCTGTTCGGATGCCCAGCTCGGCGGCGGGGGAATGCCGATGCCCGACATCAGCCCGGCGGCGGCGATGGTCTGGCCGGTGACCGGCTCGTAGATCAGCGCCTCGGTCAGGCCGCGCAGCGCCGTCTGGGTCGCCAGCACTTCGCCGAACGCATTGGGGTTGTCGGCCAGCAGGCTGCCCGCGCGCGCCAGATCGTTCGCCATGCCCAGCGCGTCGGCGCGGATGTTGTTGCGATGCTCCTCCAGATAGCCGCGGCTGGCCTGCAGGCTCTCCTGCAGCGCCGTGCGCACACGGTCGTTGAACCAGGACTGGATGCCGACATCGAAGAAGAAGGTGGCGAACACCGCCATCACGATCGCCGGCGTCACCGCGACGACCGAGAACATGAACACCAGCCGCACATGCAGCTGCGAACCGGCCGAGCCGCGCCGCCGCTCCACCCAGACGCGCGTGAGCCGCCCGGCGAGCACGGCGCCGAGGCCAAGCAGCACAACGAAATTCGCGAGCAGCAGCGCGATCGCCGGACGCGGCCGCGCCACCATCGGCAGCCCGCCCGAGAGCGTGGCGAAGGTGGCGATGCCGAGCACCAGCGCGACCGCGGCCAGGATCAGCGTGGGCATCTTGCCCAGCATCGCGTCCACGCCGCGGCGCAGGAACATCACGCGCCGGCGTGGCCGTGGGGTCTCCGGCGGCGCGAGGCTGCGGCGGAGGAAAGGCGCGTTCATGGCGCCCGCCTCGTGTGCGATTGACCCGCTCGCAACAGGAGCAGACGTCCCGCCAATGTCAGGCGATCCCGCGCATGACGGGGATTTCCAGGTCGCGGATTTTCTTGCGCAGCGTGTTGCGGTTCAGACCCAGCATCGCCGCCGCCTTGATCTGGTTTCCCCGTGTTGCCGCCAGCGTCATCTGAATCAACGGCCGTTCCACCTCGGCCAGCACGCGGTCGTACATGTCGGCCGGCGCGATGCCGTCGCGATAAGCGGCGAGAAACTGGCGGATATGCCGCTCCACCGCGCGGCCCAGCGGCTCGTTTGCCGCCGCTCCCTCCGCCGATGGTGCGTCGGCGGCAGGCGGCGGCTCGACATCAGTGAGTTCGGCGCGCACCGCGGCGGCGCCGATGACCTCGTCGGGACACAGCGCGGCGAGTCGGCGCATCACGTTCTCCAGCTCGCGCACGTTGCCCGGCCAGCGATAGCCGCGCAGCGCCTCGACCGCGCCGCCGTCCAGTGTCTTGGCCGGCAGCCCCTCCGCGCGCGCGCGATCGAGGAAATGCCGCGCCAGATCGGCCACGTCCTCGCTGCGCTCGCGCAGCGGCGGCAGGCGGATCGGCACGACATTGAGCCGATAGAACAGGTCTTCGCGAAAGCTGCCCTGGCGGATCGCCTGGCGCAGGTCGCGATGGGTCGCGGCGATGATGCGCACGTTCGCGCGGATCGGCTGCCGCCCGCCGACCGATGTGAACTCGCCCTCCTGCAACACGCGCAGCAGCCGCGTCTGCGCCTCCGGCGGCATGTCGCCGATCTCGTCGAGGAACAGCGTGCCGCCGTTGGCCTGCTCGAAGCGCCCGACATTGCGGTTGGTGGCACCGGTGAAGGCGCCGCGCTCATGGCCGAACAGCTCGCTCTCGATCAGCTCGCGCGGGATCGCCGCCATGTTGATCGCCACGAACGGGCCGCCGCGCCGGCGTCCGTAATCGTGCAGCGCGCGCGCCACCAGTTCCTTGCCGGTGCCGCTTTCGCCGTTGATCATCACCGTCAGGTCGGCCGTCGTCAGCCGCGCGATGGTGCGGTAGATTTCCTGCATCGCCGCACTGCGGCCGATCAGCGGCAGCTTCTCATCCGCGTCGCGCGGCGCTGCGGGTGACACCTGCGCATCCGCGGCCGGTGCCGCCAGCGCGCGCCCGACCACCGCGAGCAGTTCCTGAAGGTCGAACGGCTTGGGCAGATATTCGAACGCGCCGCGCTGCGCCGCCTTCACCGCGGTCAGCAGCGTCGATTGCGCGCTCATCACCACCACACGCAGATCGGGCCGCACGCGGCGGATGCGCGGAATCAGGTCCAGGCCGTTCTCGTCCGGCATCACCACGTCGGTGATCACCAGATCGCCCTCGCCTTCCTCCACCCAGCGCCACAGCGTTGCGGCATTGGAGGTGCTGCGCACCTGATAGCCCGAGCGACCCAGCGCCTGCGTCAGCACCGTGCGGATCGAACGGTCGTCATCGGCGATCAGCACAGTCGGCGGTGTCATGGCTCAGATCCCCTCGGCCTCGTCCTGCACGACCGGCAGATGCAGGCGGAATTCGGTGCGGCCAGGACGGCTCTCCACCTCGATCAGCCCGCCGTGATCGGCGACAATCTTGGCCACCAGAGCAAGACCGAGGCCGCTGCCTGAGGGCTTAGAGGAGACGAAGGGATCGAACAGATTGGGCCGGATGTCATCGGCAATGCCCGGCCCGTTGTCGCGGACAGCGACCAGCAGCGGCAGGTGCAGCCGGCGCTCGCTGCCCGGCACGGCCAGCCGCACGCCGTGCTGAAAGCCGGTCATCAGCACGATCTCGCCGTTCGGCACCGCGGCGGCAGTGATCGCCTCGGCGGCATTCTTCACCAGATTGAGCACCACCTGCACCAGTTGGTCGCGGTTGCCCCAGGCCGGCGGCAGCGACGGGTCGTACACCTCCTGGATGCGCAGATGCGCGGCAAAGCCGTTCTGCGCGATCCGCCGCACATGCTCCAGCACGCGATGGATGTTGACCGGCTGCCGCTCGATCGGCTTCTCGCCGAAGATCTCCATGCGATCGACGAGTGCGCGGATACGATCGGCCTCGTCGCGGATCAGCACCGTCAGTTCGCGGTCGGCTTCATTGACGCTGCTCTCCAGCAGTTGCGCGGCACCGCGGATGCCCGACAGCGGATTCTTCACCTCATGCGCCAGGATCGCCGCCATGCCCGTGACCGAACGCGCCGCACTGCGGAACGTCAGTTGCCGATCGAGCGCGCGCGCGGCGGAGGCGTCCTGCAACACCAGCACCACCCCACCCGGCTCCTCCGGCAGCGGTGAGCCCTGCACCGTCACCCCCTGCTTGTGCAGCCGCGGGCTTTCCAGCGTCAGGTCGTATTCGCTGATGGTGACGTCGTTCTCGCGCACCTGCTCGATCAGCAGGAAGATCGGGTTGTCCGCCGGCACCAGATCCGACAGCGCGTGCTGCGCCAGTTGCACCAGCGACAGGCCGAGGAATTGCTCGGCGGCGTGGTTGGCGAAGCGGAAGCGGTTGTCGCGATCGAGCAGCAGCACCGCGACCGGCAGCGCCGACAGCAGCGCCGCGTGATCCGGCTGCCGCTGCGCGCCGCGCCCGACCACCGCCAGCACGCCGCGGGCCAGCGCGTTGCTCACTACGCCGCCTCCGCAAGCGAAGGCGCACGCGCGATCAGCGGATCGAAGAAGCGATCGATCAGCGCCAGCACGTCGGCGATGGTGTCGTGCCGGTTCACCGCGGCGCGGAACTCCGCCGAGCCGGGCAGGCCGCGCGAGTACCAGGCGAGATGTTTGCGCGCCAGCCGCAGCCCGGCCTCGCTCCCATAATGCGCCAGGATCGCGTCGTAGTGCTCCAGCATGATCGCTTTCTGCGCGTGCAGCGGCGGGTCGGGCAGGCGTGCGCCGGTGCGCAGCGCGTGCGCGACCTGGGCGGGAAACCACGGCCGGCCATAGCAGCCGCGCCCGATCATCACGCCGTCGCCGCCGGAGCGATGCAGCGCCGCGATCGCATCGTCCTCGGTGGCGATGTCGCCGTTGACGATGACGGGAATGCGCACGGCATCCTTCACCCGCCGCACGAAATCCCAGTCAGCGGTGCCGGTGTAGAACATCTGCCGCGTGCGGCCATGCACCGTGACCATCCGGATGCCGACCTGCTCGGCGATCGCCGCCAGCCGCGGCGCGTTGAGGCTGGCATGGTCCCAGCCCATGCGCATCTTCAGCGTCACCGGGACGGCGACGGCGTTGACGGTGGCCGCCAGGATGCGCGCGGCGGCGGCCTCGTCGCGCATCAGCGCGCTGCCGGCGGACTGGCCGACAGCGACCTTCTTGACCGGGCAGCCGAAATTGATGTCGATGATATCCGCGCCGCGCCCGACCGCGATGCGCGCCGCCTCGGCCATCGCCGCAGGCTCGCAGCCGGCAAGCTGGATCGAGGTGGGCTTGCCGTCCGCCTCGGCCATCCGCAGTGTGTTGCGGTTCTCGCGCACCATCGCCCAGGACGCGATCATCTCGGAGACCACCAGCCCCGCGCCCAGCCGGCGGGCGAGCCGCCGGAATGGCAGGTCGGTGACACCGGACATCGGCGCCAGAATCACCGGGGTCGCGATCCGCGCGCCGCCGCCGAGGTCGATCGGGCGCAACACTGCCGTCGCCTGCCTGCCTTCGCTCGGATTGCCCATGATTTAGGCACCATAGTCCCCACTGGGTTGACGTGCAACACGCCCACGGCATTCTGTGGCCCACATGACACGCATTTCTAACTCGGTCGCCGCCGTGCTTCTCGTTCCCGCCGGGACCCCGCCGCTCGCCGTGCGCCGCGCCGCCGCGGCCCTGCGACACGAGGCGGATCTGCTGCTGCCGGTCGGCGCCATCGCGCCGATCGCGGACGCGCTGCCGCCGGCGGCGAGCCTGCGCGAGGCGATCGACAGGCTGGCACCCTATGCCCCGAAGGCGCTGCTGCTGCACGATGCCGACGCGCCCGATATCCCGCCGGGCACCGTGGCCGCGCTGCTGGCGGCCCTGCTGGGCGCCGATGCGGCGGTGCCGGCGCAGCCGCTCGCCGGCACGCTGGCGGAGGTTCAGCCCGACGGTCGTGCGGGTGCAACCCGACCGGCGGAGGGGGTCCACCTGCTGCGCTCCCCGGTTGCGCTGCGCTCCGCCGCCGGGTTGCACCTCGCCCCAGCCCAGCGTGCAACCGCGGCCGTCGCGCTGCTGGAGGCCGCCGGCTGCACGGTCGCGCTGGTGCCAGCCCGTGCCGACCGACCGTTGCTGCCCCGTGTCGGTACCGGGTTCGACGTGCATGTGCTCGAATCGGGGCGGCGGCTGGTGCTGTGCGGTGTCGAGGTGCCGCACACGGCGGGCCTGGCCGGGCACTCGGACGCCGATGTCGGCATTCATGCGCTGTGCGACGCGATCTACGGCGCGCTCGCCGAGGGCGATATCGGCCGCCACTTCCCGCCGAGCGAGGCCGAGTGGAAAGATGCGGATTCCGCGCGCTTCCTGCGCCACGCCGCCGACCGTATCGCAGCGCGCGGCGGGATGCTGGCGAATGCCGACGTGACACTGATCTGCGAACGGCCGAAGATCACGCCCCATGCCGCGGCGA
The DNA here is from genome assembly GCA_021818505.1 of Pseudomonadota bacterium. Classification (GTDB taxonomy): domain Bacteria; phylum Pseudomonadota; class Alphaproteobacteria; order Acetobacterales; family Acetobacteraceae; genus JAFKFJ01. The sequence goes on along the minus strand of JAKADX010000015.1, from coordinate 64,010 downwards.
TGATGGCGCGGCTGGCCGACCTGCTCGGCGTGGCGGCGGAGCGCGTGTCGGTGAAGGCAACCACCACCGAGCGGCTCGGCTTCACGGGACGGATGGAAGGGATTGCGGCGCAGGCGGTCGCCACCATCCTGCTGCCGGACTGAGGAGGAGGCGCCCATGCCGATCACCGCCCCGCCCGAGGAGACCGCCTGGCTGCTGCATCACGTGCTCGGCTTCGACGCGGTGGGCGAGGACGACACCGCGGCGATCCTGGGGGAGGCCGCGCGGCTGGCGGAGGGGGTGCTGGCGCCGCTGGACCGCAGCGGCGATGAGACCGGGGTGTTCTGGCAGGACGGCGTCGTCACCGTGCCGCCGGGCTTCGCCGAGGCGCATCGCGCCTTCGCCGAAGGCGGCTGGATCGGTCTTGCCGCGGGCGAGCAGCACGGCGGCCAGGGCCTGCCGGCCGCGCTGGGCATCGCCGCGCACGAGATGTTCACCAGCGCCAACTTCGCCTTCGGCCTGTGCCCGCTGCTGACCCAGGACGCGATCCATCTGCTGGAGACGCATGCCGCGCCCGGCCAGCAGGCGCGGTTCCTGCCCAGGCTGATCGGCGGGGCCTGGACCGGCACGATGTGCCTGACCGAGCCGCAATCCGGCTCGGACCTCTCCGGCGTGCGCACCCGCGCCGAACCGGACGGGCGCGGCGGGTTTCGCATCAGCGGGCAGAAGATCTTCATCACTTTCGGCGAGCACGGCATGACGCAGAACATCCTGCACATGGTGCTCGCCCGCCTGCCCGACGCGCCGGAGGGCAGCGCCGGTATCTCGCTGTTCGCGGTGCCGAAGCTGCGCGCCGACGGCCAGCCCAACGGCGTGCGGTGCCTGGCGGTGGAAAAAAAGCTCGGCATCCACGCAAGCCCCACCTGCACCATGGAGTTCGCCGACGCCCAGGCCGAGATGATCGGCCCGCCCAACCAGGGTCTGGCCTGCATGTTCGCGATGATGAACGCGGCCCGCCTCGGGGTCGCGGCACAGGGCGTCGCGGTCGCCGAGCGTGCCTTCCGCCGCGCGCTCGCCTATGCCGAGGAGCGGGTGCAGGGCGGCGCGCCCATCGTGCAGCACCCCGACGTGCGGCGGATGCTGCTGACCATGCGCGCGCTGGCGCTCGGCGGGCGGCTGCTGACCCTGTACGCCGCGCTGGCGCAAGACGCGCGCGGCGCCCTGCTGATCCCGGTCGCGAAAGCCTGGGCGACCGACGCAGGTGTGGAGGCCGCCTCACTGGGCGTGCAGGTGCATGGCGGCGCCGGCTTCATCGAGGCGACGGGGGCCGCGCAGCACCTGCGGGATGCCCGCATCGCGCCGATCTACGAGGGCACCAACGGCATCCAGGCGCTGACGCTGCTGCGCCGGGGGTTGCTGCGCGATCAGGGGGCTGCCTGCGGCGCGCTGCTGGCGGAGATCGCGGCGGCGGAGGAGGGCGGCGAGGCACTGCGCCATGCCGCGCGGCTGGCCGCCGATGGCTCGGCCTGGCTGCGGCAGGCCGGCGCACGCGAGGCCGAGGCGGGGGCGACGCCCTTCCTGCATCTGCTCGGCACCGTCACCGCCGGCTGGCTGTGCGCCCGCGCGATCGCCGCGCCCGGGGCGCCGGCAGGAGTGCGCGCGGCGGCAACAGTGTTCCTCGAACAGGTTCTGCCGCGCGTTCACTTCCTCGCCCACACCGTTGCCACGCCGTCGGCGGCGCTGGTCGGAGCGCAGCCGATTCTGTAGCTTCCGCCGATTGTTGCCTGGGAGGTGTGCCGCCGATGTCCGTCCGCTTCGCCCGCCTGTCTTTCGTCGGTCCGGCCGCCGCGCTGCTGCTCGCGCTCGGCGCCGCCGCCTGCACGCAGGGCGCGCCCTCGCCGGTCGCGATGACCAACCCCTATCCGCCGCCGCCACCGGTCCGCACCGAGGTCATCCCCAAGCCGCCGGTGTCGGAGGAACCGCTGATCTGGCAGCCGGGCCACTGGGACTGGGTCGGCAACGGCTATTCCTGGCGCGAGGGCCAGTGGATGCCGCGCGCCGGCCACGGCACCGAATGGCAGGACGGCTACTGGTCCAACCAGAATCCGAACCGCACCTGGACCTGGGTGCCGGCGCACTGGATGTGACCGCGTGACCCGCATCGAGCCGGTTTTCCTGTTCGACCTCGACGGCACGCTGGTCGACTCGGTCTATCAGCACGTGCTGGCGTGGAAGGAGGCGCTGGACGCCGAAGGCATCGAACTCTCGGTCTGGCGCATCCACCGCAGGATCGGCATGAGCGGCGGGCTGTTCACCAACATGCTGTTGCGCGAGACCGGGATGCAGGTCAGCACGGAGCGGCTGGAACGGCTGCGCCAGGGACATACGCAGAGCTATCGGCGGCTGGTGGCGGGGGTGCGGCCGCTGCCGGGGGCGCGCGAACTGCTCGCGACACTGACGCAGAACGCAATTCCCTGGGCGATCGCGACCAGCGGGCGGATGGAGACGGCGGCGGCGAATCTCGGCGCGCTCGGTGTCGATCCGGCAAAGGTGCCGGTGGTAACGCGCGATCAGGTGAAATACGCCAAGCCCGACCCCGACCTGTTCCTGGCCGCCGCCGAGCGGCTGGGCGCGCCGATCGAAACGGCAGTGGTGGTCGGCGATGCCATCTGGGACATGCTCGCCGCGCGCCGCTGCCGCGCGCTCGGCGTCGGGCTGCTCTCCGGCGGCTATGGCGAGGAGGAGCTGGAACGGGCCGGCGCCGCACGCGTCTATGCCGACCCGGCCGATCTGCTGCGCCACCTCGACGAGGTCGGCGGCCGGCGGTAGTCTCGGACGCGGAAAGGCCCGGGAGCAATTCATGCGCAAATTCCAACGTCGCGCCGCCGCGCCCAGTGGGCTGCTGTTGCTGGCGCTGCTGCTGCCTGGATGTCAGGGCCAGCCGATCATGGGCGACATCTCGCTCGGCGGATTCGGCATCGGCGCGCCCTATGAAGGCGACGGCGGCTTCGCGAGCCCCTTCGCCTCATTGCCCGGCATCGGCTGGGGCGGCGGCTGGGGGGATGGCGGCTGGGGCGACGGCGGCTGGGGCGGCGAGGGCGAGCACGGCTGGGGCGGCGGCTGGGGCGAGGACCACTGACGCGGCGCCAGTGGCGTCCGTCGCCGGACGCCCCGTGACACAGCCGGCGGGGCGTGCGGCGCCTCAGCCCGGCTGCTGAATTGGCCCGGCCGCGGGCGCCGGGGATGTCGCCTCCGCGGCCCGGCGCGCCTTCCTTTGCTGCCAGGATTCGTGCGCCAGCACTGCCGTGAACACGGCAAACGCCACCAGCACCATCACCAGATACCACATCTCGCCGCGCGTCATCGTCCCCTCCTCGTTGCGAAGGGCGACACGCAAGCGTCGCGGAGGACGTCGCGGCATTGACACAGGTCAATGCGCCGCAGCGTCGAGGGCGTGCGGTGCAACCGGGCGCGGCGACGCCGGTTGTTGCCGCAGCGCGTTGCATGGCCGCGCGCCGTCGGCCGCGTGAATTCGCGGCAGGGTCCGCCGGCCCGCCACCGCCGTGCCATATTGCGCTGCCACGTCGGCGCCGCGACGCAGAGGATGCGAAGGAAGCCCAGCACCATGATGCGCGAGGCCATACGCGACCGGCACCGGCTCATGCTCGCGGCCGGCCTGCTGCTGCTGTCGGGCTGCATCGTCGCGGACGACTACGCCACGACCGGCTACGGATACGGCTATGGCTACGCGCCGCCGGTGACGTACGGGTACGGCTATGCCCCCGGCTATGTCGCGCCCTACGCGCCGGGCTACTACTACGCGCCGCCGTTCTACGGCGTGCCCCCTGCCCTCGGCTTCGGTTTCGGCGGTGGCTACTACGGTCGCGGCTACGATCGCGGCGGACCGGGCGACCGGAACTGGCAGCGCGACCGCGGCCCACAGGGCGGCCCGGGGCGTGCCCCACCGCCGGGACAGGGCCGCCCGCCGCCGCAGCAAGGTGGCGCCTACGGCCCGCGCAACGTCCCCCCGGCATCGCCGCAGCGATCCTTTGGCCGAAGCGGCGCCCCGCCGCCGCAGGCGCAAAGCCGCCAGCCGCCGCAGCAGGGCGCCCAGGTCCCGCGCAACGTGCCGACCCCTCCCTGGCAGCGCCCTCCGAACTGACGGACGGCAGCGTCACATCGGCGGCGGGATGCCGCGCAGCGCCGCCGTCGCCGCGAGGTCAGGTGCGCCGTCGGCGGTCAGCGCCACCTTGTAGATGCGGCGCGCCGCCGCCGCGCTCACCAGCCCGTCGCGCACGTCGCGCGCCACCAGCGCCGGGTCGCGCGTCGCCGGATCGCCCAGCCCGCCACCGCCGGGCAGGTCGAGCCGCAACCGGTCGCCCTCGGGGATGATCTGAAACCCTTTGGTCCGCAACCGCGCGCCGGATTTCAATGCCACCGCGCCCGCCGCCCCGTCGCCGCCGCCGTCGCGCCCGCGCGGCGGGTTGGCGACGCGGTCGAACACGGCGTTGACGGCGAATTCCAGATCGTCTTTCGCCGCGATCTCCATGATCTGCCCGAAACCGCCGCGGGTGCGGCCGGCGCCGGCCGAGTCCGGGCGCAGTTCCTTGCGCCAGAATACCACCGGCGCCGCGTTCTCGGTTGCTTCGACCGGCATGGTGCGCACGCCTGACGGGAACGCCGTGCCGTCGAGGCCATCCAGCGCCGGGCGCGCGCCGGTGCCGCCGGAATTGAAGGTGATGATCTCGAAATCCGCCGGCACGCGGCGATTGCCGCCGCCCTGGCCGGACACCGCGCCGCCGCCGCGCAGAGGCGGGTTCCACAGTGCGGACGACCCCTCGGCCGCCACGCGATCGGGCAGCGCCTGATGCAGGCAGCCCATCATCAGGTCGGGCAGCAACTGGCCGATGACATGGCGCACCGAGACCGGATAGGGCCGCGGCGCATTCAGGATGCAGCCTTCGGGAATGGCGAAGCGGAAGCGTTGCAGGCTGGCCCAGTTGTTCGGCACCTCCGGCGCCACCACGACCTTGATCCCGAAACTGGCATAGGCGCGGCAATAGGCCGCCGGCACGTTGATGCCGCGTTGCGACAGGCCCGAGGTACCGGCGAAATCCACGCCGATTCCGTCGGCGTCGATGCTCAGCGCAGCGCGCAGCGTCACCGGCTGCTCGTAGCCGTCGGAGTGCAGCTCGGCGTGCCAGGTGCCGCGCGGCAGTTTCGCGATCTCGGCCTCGGTCGCGCGCAGCGAACTGGCGAAGATGAAGTCCGCCAGATCGTCCAGCCCGTCGAGCGCGAATTCGTCCAACATGTGCGCCAGCCGCCGCGCGCCCTCCTCGTTGCAGGCGCAGAGCGAGAAGATGTCGCCTTCGAGTTCGACCGGCAGCCGCGAGCCGGCGCGGATGAAGTCGAAGAAGGTTTCGTTCGGCTGCCCGCGGTCGAAGCATTTGACGATCGGGATGTACAGTCCTTCCTCGAACACGCTGCGCCCTTCGGGGCCGAAGCCGAGGCCGCCCACGTCGATGACGTGCGCGGTATTGGCGAACAGGCCGACCATGCGGCCGCGATGGAAGGCCGGCGTCACCACCGTCAGGTCGTGCAGATGGCCGGTGCCGAGCCACGGGTCGTTGGTGATGTAGTGATCACCCGGCTGCATCGTGTGCGCCGGGAATTTCGCCAGGAAATGACCGACACTCTCCATCATCGAGTTGACATGGCCCGGCGTGCCGGTCACGGCCTGCGCCAGCATCCGGCCCTGCACGTCGAAGATGCCGGCGGAGAGATCGCCGGCCTCGCGCACCGTGGTCGAGAAGGCAGTGCGGATCATGGTCTGCGCCTGTTCCTCGACCACCGCGATCAGCCGGTTCCACATCACCTGCCGATGGATTTCCCTGAGTGCCGACATCACGCTGCCTCCCGCGACAGAACGATGTAGCCGTAGCCGTCGATCAGCGCCGACCAGGACGGGCCGACGAGGGTGGAGGTTTCGTCCTCGGCGATGATGGCGGGGCCTTGCAGCACTGCGCCCGGCGTCAGCGCCGCGCGCTCGAACACCGGCCACTCCGCCTGCTCACCGCTCGCCGTGTCGCGCACGAGTTGCGTGCGGACCGGGCGCGCGGCGTGCCTGACGGCATCCGGCGGCGACGGCGGTTCATCGTCCGTGACGGTCGCAACGCTGACGGCATAGCTGAGGATTTCCACGTCCGAGCCCGGCACCGGGCGATTGTAGAACCGCGTGTATTCGTCGTCATAGGCGGCGCGGATCGCCGGCACGTCGGACGCCGTGAGACGGTGCGGCGGCAACCGCACCGCGATCTCGTGCCCCTGCCCGACATAGCGCATATAGGCGACGCGCGTCTCGTGCAACGCGGCACCGAAGCTGCCCTGCACGACAACGGATTTTGCTTCGGCCGCCATGTCGTCGAGCAATGCGTTGACGGCATCGACATCGAACGTCGAGAACCGCTGATACAGGCTGCGCACCACCTCGTAGCCGACCGGCGCGCGCAAAAAGCCGATGGCGCTGCCCACGCCCGCGCCGGAGGGGACCAGCACGCGATGGATGCCGACCTTTTCGGCGACGCGGCAGGCGTGAACGGGGCCGCCGCCGCCGAAGGCAATCAGCGTGCGCCCCGCATAGGATTTTCCCGATTCGATGGCATGCACGCGCGCGGCGTTCGCCATCGTCTCGTCCACCATCTCGATCACGCCGAGAGCGGCCATTTCCGCGGACAGGTCAAGCCGATCGCCGATGTCGGCCGCGAGAGTCGCGCGCGCGGCTTCGGCATCGAGGTTGAAGCGCCCACCGGCGAAGCGGCGCGACTCATAGCGGCCAAGCAGAAGATTGGCGTCCGTCACGGTCGGGTGCTCACCCCCGCGCGCATAGCAGGCCGGCCCCGGATCGGCGCCGGCGCTGTCCGGCCCGACGGTGATGCGGCCGAGCGCATCGACGCGCGCTATGCTGCCGCCGCCGGCGCCGATCTCGACCATCTCGATCACCGGAATCCTGAGCGGCAGGCCCGAGCCTTTCTTGAACCGCCCCACCCGCGCCACCTCGAAGCTGCGCGCGGTCTGCGGGCGGAAGTCGTCGATCAGACAGACCTTCGCGGTGGTGCCGCCCATGTCGAAGGACAGCACGCGATCCAGCCCGCATTCGCGCGCGACATGGGCGGAGAAGATCGCGCCGCCCGCCGGCCCGCTCTCCACCAGCCTGATCGGAAACCGGCAGGCCGTCGCAACGGTGGTCAACCCGCCGCCCGACAGCATCAGGAACAGCGGCGCACGCATCCCCTCGGCGCGCAACTCCTGCTCCAGCCGCGACAGATATCGCGCCATCAGGGGCTGCACATAGGCGTTGGCGGCGGCGGTGGAAAACCGCTCCCACTCGCGCATCTCCGGCGAGACGTCGGAGGCGAGCGTGATCGGCAGGTCGGGCAGTGCAGCGGCGAGGATGTCGCGGGCGCGGCGTTCGTGTGCCGGATTGACGAAGCCGTGGATGAAGCCGATGGCAACACTCTCGACCCGCTCGCGCTGCAGCACCGGCACCAGGGCGCGCACGGCACCTTCATCGAGCGGCAGCAGCACGCGGCCCTGGTTGTCCAGCCGCTCCGGCACCGGCAGGCGCAGATGCCGCGGCACCAACGGCTCCGGCAGCACGAGGTTGAGGTCGTACTGGTCGTAGCGACTCTCGTTGCGCAGCGCGAGCACGTCGCGGAACCCGTCGGTGGTCACGAGCGCCGTGCGGGCGCCCTTGCGCTCGATCACGGCGTTGGTGGCGAGCGTGGTGCCGTGGATGACGATGGCGAGGTCCGCGACGCCGAGGGCAGCGCGGTGCAGGATGGTGCGCACGCCCTGCATCACGCCGCGTTCCGGCGCCTCCGGCGTGGTCAGCACCTTGACAGTGGTGCGCCGGCCGTCGCGTTCAAGGGCAAGATCGGTGAAGGTACCGCCGATATCGACGGCGAGACGGGCGGAGGTCATGGCGTCACGTTGCCGGCGCGGCGCGGCGCGTCAAGGGGGCGTCAGGCCTGTGGGCGCTGCCAGTCCCGCTATGTCGGTATTGTTGTCATAGTGGAACATTATCCGCGCGCGGGGCGGCGCGCTCATGCCGGCACCGGCGGGCCACAGGCGTGTCGGGGCGGCAGCCGCGTCGGTCCGGCGGCCGCAGGACGCGGCGAGGAGAGCGCGGCCGGCGGCGGCCTCGGCGCAAGCACCGGGCCGGCCGTCCCGGCAGCGGGCGCGGATGGCCGCGGCGTGCGCAGGCTTGGTTGGCGCAGGCTTGGTTGCCGCAGGCTGGGCGGCAGGCGGACCCCCAGCATCCGGCAGAGCGGGCGCAGGATGCGGCCGGCCTGCGGGGCGGCGGCGATCAGCGCCGCCATCTCGGGGTCAGCCAGGAGATGCTGCAACTGCGACCCGTACGCCGCCGCCTCCCCCGGCACCAGCGGCAGCAGCCAGGCGAAGCGGCGCGGCAGGCGCTGATAGGTCGGACGGGGCCGTTTGCTCGGCTGACGGGATGCGGCGCGACGCCGGGGACCGGCGGTGCCCGCAGAGACCCTTGCGGCGAGCCCGGCGAGGCGGCCCAGCCGCGAGCAGATGAGGATGATGAACGGCCCCGCGAGCCGCCGCCCGGCGATCTGCGCGGCCACGGCCCGGCGCAGACCTTCGATGATCAGGGCGAGCCGCTGCGCCGGGGTGGTGGAGGACATGACAGATATACTAACACAACAGTCGCCCCCCTGGGCAAGCACAAAAGTCTGCCCCGGCCGATCACCGGCCCCGGGGCGTGGTCAGGCGGGCGGACGGAAGCGCGGCGCCAGCACCCCCATCACGTCGCCCGAGATCAGTTCCGCCAGCGTCACCGGACAGTCCGCGGGCAGCGGTCCGGGCGGCCCTTCCTCGAACGCCAGGTCCCGCACGCTCGCCAGAGCCTCCGCATAGAGGTCGGCGAGGTCGATCCGTTGCGCCATGCTCGGCGCCCAGGTGAGCCGCGCGTCGCGGAGAAACGTCCGCGCATCGTGCAGCCACTTGCGGGCGGACTGGGCATGCGGCCAGGCGGCGGCCTTCAGCAGGTGTTCGAGGGCACGCAGCAGCAGGCTGCGGACCGTGTACATCTCGCTCCGCCCCACGCTCTCGATCTCCTCGACGATGTTCTCCCAGTCCACCTCGTTCGGCTGCTCGCCGCGCGCGATGCGGCGCAATTTCTCCGCCTGCTGCTCGGACCACAGCACGATGTCGGCGTCGTAGAGGGTACTCATGGGTGTCCCGTCGTCTCGCGCGGAGTGTGCGCCCCGCCGTTGCCCCGATCAACCTGGGCGGTCCGCCACGCTCTCCGCCACCGCCCACCCCGTCACCACCGCGGCGGCGGCGGCGAAGTCCTCCATGCGCATGGCCTCCTGCGGGTTGTGGCTGCCGTGCTGGTTGCGCACGAACAGCAGGCCCGCGGGCACGCCGGCCTGGGCGAAGGAAACCACGTCGTGGCCGCCGCCGCTGGGCATCGACCGCCACGCCACGCCGGCGGCGTCCGCCGCGCGCGCCAGCGCGGCCTGCACGCCCGCGTGCATCGGCGCGGCCGGGCTGCGCACCTCCTCGCCCAGTTCGAAGCGCACGCCGCGCCGCGCTTCGATCTCGGGCACCAGCCGGTGCAGCGCGGCATAGAGCGCATCGACGCTGGCCGCATCGACACTGCGCACGTCGAGCTGAAAGCGCGCCTCGCCGGCGATCTTGCCCAACCCGGCATCCTCGGTCGTGGCCAGCACGCAGAAGGTGCAGACCAGCCTCTGTCCCGCCGCCTCCAGCGCCGCCCACGCCTCATCCAGCCGGTAGGCCAGTTCCGCCAGCGCGATCGCGGCGTCGCGGCGGAAGCGGCGCGGCGTGGCGCCGGAATGGTTGTATTCGCCCAGCACCCGCGCCGCCCGCAGCCGGCGCGCGCCGGGGACCGCGGTGACGATGCCGACGGGAATGCCCGCCGCGTCCAGCACCGGCCCCTGCTCGATATGCAGCTCCAGATAGGCGCGCACCCGTGCGGGCGGCAGCAGGCACGCGCCAGCGCGCACCGCGTCGGGATCGAAGCCTTCCTCGGCCATGTGCTCGGCCAGCGTGCGGCCGGTGTCCAGGCGCCGGACGGCGAGCGCCTCGGTGGGCAGACGGCCGAGGGCGGCGCGGCTGCCGGGGAAACTGGTCGGGAACCACGACCCGCTCTCCTCCGCCCGCGCCACCAGCACGGTGATGTCGCAGGCGGGAACGAACCCGGCATGGCGCATCCCGGCGACCGCGGCGAGGCCGGCCAGCACGCCGGCCGCACCATCGTAATTGCCGCCCTGACGGACGGAATCGAGATGGCTGCCGATCACCAGCACCGGCGCCGCCCGGTCTGCCCCCGGCAGGGTCAGCAGCAGGTTGCCGGCGGGATCGACCGCGACCTCCAGCCCCAGCGCCCGCGCCCGCTCGCTCACGATCGCGTGGGCGATGCGCTCGCCCGGCCCATAGGCTTCGCGCGTGATGCCGACGCCCTCGAAGCTCGCGTCGCGCAGCGTGGCGAACAGCTCCTCGGCGAGACCGAGGTCGGGTGTGACGGTGGGGCGCATCGCGGTCTCCTGTGGGCCGCGCAGGGTGGCGCGCGCTCGCCCCTTCCGCAACCGCGCCGGGACCGCCATCATGCGCCTCACGAGGGGGAGAGACGCATGAAGCCGCGCCTGATCGTCAGCCGCCAGATGCCGGGTCCGGTCGGCGCCCGCATTCGCGCCGAGTTCGACTGCCCGTGGCCCGAGGGGCGCGACATGGACGCCGAGGAGATGCTGCAACAGGTGCGCGACACGCAGGCGGAGGCGCTGCTGTTCAGCTCGCATCTGAAGCTCGATGCGGCGGTGATCGCGCGCATCCCCGACCATGTGCGGATCGCCGCGACGTGCAGCGTCGGTTTCGAACATATCGACGTGGCGGCGGCGCGTGCGCGCGGTCTGCCGGTGACCAACACGCCGGACGTGCTGACCGATTGCACCGCCGATCTGACCATGCTGCTGATCCTGGGCGCCTGCCGGCGCGCGCATGAATACGAGGCGATCATGCGCGCCGGGTGGCGGCGCGGCTATGGCCTGGGCGAGATGCTGGGCGTGCGGGCGAGCGGCAAGCGGCTCGGCATCGTCGGGCTGGGCCGCATCGGCCAGGCAGTGGCGCGGCGCGCACGCGGTTTCAACATGCGCATCCTCTACAACAACCCGCGGCGGCTGCCCGAGGACATCGAGGAGGGTGCGACGTATTTCGCCGATCTGCGGGAGATGCTGCCGCAATGCGATATCCTGACGCTGCACGCGCGCGGCGGCCCGGCGACGGCCGGACTGATGAACGCCGAGACCTTCGCGCTGCTGCCGAAAGGGGCCGTGTTCGTCAACGCCTCGCGCGGCGGCCTGGTCGATGAGGAGGCGCTGATCGCGGCGCTGCGCTCGGGGCACCTGTTCGCCGCCGGGCTCGACGTGTACCATAACGAGCCGGCGTTCGACCTGCGGCTGGCCGAGTTGCCCAACACCTTCCTGTTTCCGCACATGGGCAGTGCGACGATCGAGACGCGCACGGCGATGGGAATGCGGGCACTCGACAACATCGCGGCCGTGCTGGCCGGACGGCCGCCCATCGATCCGCTGTGGAACTGAAGGAGGCGGCCATGGTCAAGCCCGTGCTGCTGATCACGCGACGTCTGCCGCCGGCCGTGGAAGCGCGCGCCGCCGAACATTTCGACGCGCGGCTCAACCCCGACGATTCGCCGCGCAGCGGCGCCGACATCCTGCGGCTCGCGCAGGGCGCCGATGCCGTGCTGTGCTGCCCGGCGGAAAAACTCGACGGCGCCACCATTGGCGCACTGCCGGCAACCGTGAAGGTGATCGGCACGTTCTCGGTCGGCTTCGACCACATCGACATCGCCGCCTGCCGCGTGCGCAACCTGCCGGTGGTCAACACACCCGATGTGCTGTCGGTAGCGACCGCCGAGTGCTGCATGTTGCTGATCCTGGCCGCCAGCCGCCGCGCCGGCGAGGGCGAGCGGCTGGTGCGCAGCGGCGGCTGGACCGGCTGGACACCGACGCAACTGCTCGGCACGCAAGTCTCCGGCCGCCGGCTGGGGATTTTCGGAATGGGGCGGATCGGGCGCGAGCTGGCGCGGATGGCGCGCGGGTTCGGCATGTCCGTGCATTATCGCGACGTGGCACGCCTGCCGGAGCCGCTGGAGGCGGGCGCGATCTGGCACGATGACGACGCGAGCTTCCTCGCCGCGAGCGAGGTGCTGTCGCTGAACGCGCCCGGCGGCGCAGCGACGCGCGACTGGCTGAATGCCGAGCGGATCGCGCTGCTGCCGCGCGGGGCGGTGGTGGTGAATGCGGCGCGCGGCACGCTGATCGACGATGCCGCGCTGATCGCTGCCCTGCAGACCGGGCAGGTCGGCTTCGCCGGGCTCGACGTCTATGCCGGCGAACCGGCGCTCAATCCTGGCTACCTGGCGCTGGAGAATGTGGTGCTGCTGCCGCACCTTGGCAGCGCCACGCGCGAGACACGCGACGCGATGGGCCACCTCGTGCTCGACGGCATCGAGGCCGTGCTGGCCGGTCGCGAACCGGCCAATCTCGTGCGCTGACGCGGCGGAACCCGTCGTCGCTCAACGCGATTGTGACAGGTGCGGCCAGCGCCTCCCGTTGAGTCGCGCACTTCGCCCTGGGCAGAGTGGGCGCGCAACGACGGGCAGGATCGGGATGCGGCAGCTTGCGACGGAGCACGATTACATCGTGGTGGGCGGCGGCAGCGCGGGATGCACTCTGGCGGCGCGCCTGAGCGAGCAGCGCGATGCAACGGTGCTGTTGCTGGAAGCCGGGCCGCCCGACAATGACATTTTGATCCACATCCCCGCCGGCTATTTCGCGATGGACCCGGCGAAGTTCGACTGGGGCTACCGCACCGTGCCGCAGCGCCATGCCGCCAATCGCGCGATGGCGTACACGCAAGCGCGCGTGATGGGCGGCGGCGGTTCGATCAACGCGCAGGTGTTCACGCGCGGCACGCCGGAGGACTATGACCGCTGGGCAACGCAGGAAGGCTGTGCCGGCTGGTCCTTCGCGGACATCCAACACTGCTTCCTGCGCATGGAGGACAACGACACGCTCGGCGCGCCACATCACGGCAAGGGCGGGCCGCTCGGGGTCACAACGCGCGCGCCGAATCTGCTGACACGGGCGTTCGTGGACGCCTGCGCGCAGGCCGGCATCGCGCGCACCGACGACTTCAACGGCACACGGCAGGAAGGTGCGGGCGTGTATCAGACGACGGCACGCAATGGCCGCCGCTGCTCCGCCGCCGTCGGCTATCTGCGCCCGGCGCGGGCGCGCGCGAACCTGAGCGTCGCAACCGGCTGCCGCGCGCGCCGCATCCTGGTCGAACACGGACGCGCCGTCGGCGTCGCCTATGAGCAGGGCGGCAAGGCGATGCAGGCGCGGGCTTCGCGCGAGGTGATCGTCACCGCGGGCGGCATCGGCTCCCCGCTGCTGCTGCTGCGCTCGGGCATCGGCCCGGCGGAACATCTGCGCGAGGTCGGCGTGCCGGTGGTACATGACCTGCCGGGTGTGGGACGCAACCTGCAGGACCACTACACGATCGACCTCACCTACGAACTGAGCGGCCCGCATGGGCTGGATCGCTATCACCGGCGGCACTGGAAGGCGCTGGCGGCGCTGCAATACGCGCTGCTGCGGCGCGGGCCGGCGATTTCCAACATTGTCGAGGGCGGCGCCTTCCTGCGCGCCGATCCGGCGTCCGGCTCGCCCGACACGCAACTGCATTTCGTCGCCGGCGCCGGGCCCACGGAGGGGTTCCCGCCCCTGCCCGCGCGCGATGGCTGCATGATCAACGCCTATGTGCTGCGCCCGAGGAGCCGGGGGTCGCTCACGCTGCGCGGCGCCGATCCCGATGCGCCGCCGGCGATCGACCCGAACTTCCTCGCCGATCCCGAGGACGTGCGGCTGACGCTCGCTGCGGTCACACGGATGCGCGAGATCATGCGCCAGCCGGCGTTCGGTCCGTTCGTGAAGGGCGAGTACCTGCCGGGGCCGGATGCGGACCTGGAGGCGTATGTGCGCGCCGCCGGCCGAACCGGCTATCACCCGAGCGGCGCGTGCCGGATGGGCGTTGATGCCCTGGCGGTGGTCGATCCCGAATTGCGGGTCCGCGGGCTGGGGGGCCTGCGGGTCTGCGACAGTTCGGTGATGCCGAGCCTGGTGAGTTCCAACACCAATGCGCCGACCATGATGATCGCCGAGCGCGCGAGCGAGTTCCTGCGCGGCATGGTCCGGCCGGCCGGCGCCCGGAGCCGCGAACTGGCGGTCTGAGGCGGTGTCCGACAGTCCGTGGCTTTCCCGGAATTGGCTTTTGCCATACCTTCGGCGGCCGCCGAAGACGGGGGAGATGCATGGCACCGGCCACGCCGCTGATCCTGGTCGATCCGCTGCCGCGCACCCTGGATGCGATCTGTGATGCGCCGACGCGCCGGCGGCTGGACGCACTCGGCCGGCTTGCGGTGTTCGAGGATGCGCCGGCGCCGGACGCCGAAGTGGACCGGCTGCTGGCGGAGACGGTGCTGCTGATCGGCCAGACCGCGATGCCGCGCGACCGGCTCGACCGAGCCCCGAAGCTGCGGGCGATTTTCAACGTCGAGACCAATTTCCTGCCCAATATCGACTACGACGCCTGCCAGCAGCGCGGCATCGCGGTGCTCAGCCCGACCTCGGCCTTCGCCGGCGCGGTGGCGGAGAGCGCGCTGGCCATGGCGATCGATCTCGCCCGCGGCATCACCGGCGCCGATCGCGCCTTCCGCGCCGGCACGGAACGCTATGGCCTGGCCGGCAACGCGGGCTGCTTCCTGTTCGCGGGCGCTCCGGTCGGGCTGATCGGCTTCGGCGATCTGGGCCGCGCGCTGCGCCGGTTGCTGGTGCCGCTGCGCAACCCGGTGACGGTCTATGACCCCTGGCTGCCCGCCGAGCTGATCGCCGCCCATGATTGCCGCGCCGCGCCGCTGGACGAGGTGCTGGCCACGTCGCGCGTGCTGTTCATCTTCGCCGCGCCGACGACCGAGAATGCGCATTTCCTCGGCGCGCGCGAACTCGCGAGGTTACCAGACGGCGCGGCGGTGCTGCTGATGAGCCGCGCCGGGGTGGTCGATTTCCCGGCCTTGCTGGCCGAGGCGCGATCGGGCCGGCTGCGCGTCGCCACCGACGTGTTCCCCGAGGAGCCGGTGGCCGCGGATGATCCGCTCCGCCGCATCGACGGGCTGCTGCTCTCGGCCCACCGCAGCGGCGGCATGCCGGAGGCGCTGTTCGAGATCGGCCGGATGACGGTCGCCGATGCCGAGCTGATCCTGCGCGGGCTGCCGCCGCAACTGTGCCGACGGGCGGACCCGACGCTGGCGTCGCGGCTGCGCAGCAAGCCGGTTGCGTTGACGTGACCGCCGGCGGCCGCGGCCTTCGACGTGCTTGGCGCGGCCACCGCGACGAGGCCGCCGCCTGCCGATGCCGCGGCCCGACGCCGCGCGCGCCGCCCGGCTTTTCGGCAATCCAGGGGAGGATGATCATATGAAGCGACGCAACATCGCGGGCGCGCTGGCCGCGACCGTGCTGGCATTCGGCCTGGGCGCCGGTGCGCAGGCTGCCGTCGGTCCGGTCTATGGCGTGCTGCTCAAGACGCTGTCCAATCCGTTCTGGGGTGCGATGGAGAAAGGCATCCGCGACGGCGCCCGCGAAGCCGGCGTGCAGTACTACATGCAGGCGGTCGAATCCGATCAGGCTGCCGAACCGCAGCTCAACACCTGCAACACGATGCTGGAACGCAAGCCGGCGGTGATGATCACCGCGGCAATCAATTCGACGATCCTGCTGCCATGCCTGAAACGCGCCAATGAACTGGGCATGCCGGTGGTCGATCTGGACGCCAATCTCGATCACGCCATCGCGGCGAAAGCCGGTGTGAAGATCGCCTTCACCATCGGCTCGGACAACGTCGCCGCGGGCAAGCAAGGGGCCGACTGGCTGGTGCAGAAGCTCGGCGCGGACGCCAAGGGCGCCGTGCTGGTGATCGAGGGGCTGTCGGGCAACATCACCGGCCAGAAGCGCGCCACCGGCTTTCGCGAGGAGCTGGCGGCGAAAGCGCCGGGGCTGAAGGTGGCAGCATCGCTGCCCGGCAACTGGGACCGCCAGAAGGCGGCCAACATCGTCGGCGCCGCGTAGCGGATCATCGTCATCGCGCGGCGTCGTCCAGAATCGCCGCCAGTTCCGCCGCTGTCGGCAGCGACGTGAGCGCGCCGATGCGCCCCACCGCCAGCGCGGCGGCGCGCGACGCAGCGGAGAGTGCCGCGGCCGGTGGTACCCGGCACACGTAGAGCGCGGCCGCCAGCACCGCGGTGAAGCAGTCCCCGGCCCCTGTGCTGTCGCGCACCGCCACAGGCTCCGCCGCAACGCGCACCGCGCCGCCGGCATCGCACAGCAATGCGCCGGCCGCGCCGAGCGTGACCACGGCTTGCCGTGCACCGGCGGCATGAATGGCGCGCGCCGCTGCTTCCGGATCGTCGAGGCCCGTCATCTGCCGCGCCTCGACGCTGTTCAGCACGGCAAGGTCCACAAGCGCCCACAGTGCGGCAAAGCCGGGCGAAGCAGGCGCGGCATTGAACACGGTGATCATCCCGCGCGCCCGCCCGATGCGCAGCGCCGCCTCCGTCACCGCCTCCGTCAGGTTGCCCTGCAGCACCAGCAGGTCACCGACGCCGCATCCGGCTACGACGGCATGCAGTTCCGCACTGGTGAACGGCGGAGCCGGCACGATTGTGGCGATGATGGCGTTCTCCCCGGCATCGGTGAGCAGCACGATCGAGCGGTCGATCGGCGCTTCGGTCCCGGTCAACGTCGAGAGATCGAGTCCCTCCGCCGCCAGCAATGCGTGCGCGCGCACCGAGGCGGCATCGTTGCCGAGGCGCGCCAGCAGACGTGTCGGCACGCCGCACCGTGCCAGCGTTACCGCCTGGTTGGCGCCCTTGCCGCCGGCGCCGGCAAAGCTCGCCCGCGCGAGCAGAGTTTCGCCGGGCGCCGGAAGGTGCGACACCCGCAGCGTCTCGTCCATCGCGATATTGCCGATCACCACGGCACGCATCAGCGGCTTCCGCCGGCCGCGAGCTGCGGCACCCGCTCGGCGTGATGACAGGCGGAGACGTGACCGCGTCCCAGCGCGCGCACCGGAGGATCGTCGCGTTTGCAGACGTCCGTTGCGAGTGGACAGCGCGGATGGAATCGGCAGCCCGGCGGCGGTGCGGACGGATCGGGCGTCTCGCCGGGCAGAATGATGCGGTCGCGCGCGCGCTCGCGCGCCGGATCGGCCCGTGGCACCGCGGATAGAAGAGCAGCGGTGTAGGGGTGCATCGGCGCGGCGAACAGCGCCTCCCGCGGAGCCAATTCGACGATGCGACCAAGATACATCACCGCGACATTGCGGCAGGCATGCGCAACGACGCTGAGGTCGTGGCTGATGAACAGCATTCCGAGCCCGCGCACCCGCTGCAATGCGCGCAGCAGGTTGATGATCTGCGCCCGCGTCGAGACGTCAAGTGCGGACACCGGCTCGTCGGCCACCAGGAAGTCAGGGTCGGTGCTGATCGCGCGCGCAATCACCGCACGCTGGCGTTGCCCGCCGGAGATCTCGTGCGGGTACCGGGCGGCATACTCGGACGACAGACCGGCCTGTCGCAGTACATCGGGCACGTGCGCCCGCGCAGCCGCGCGGTCCCAGCCCTGCACGCGCAGATGCTCGGTCAACGTCGCGCCGATTGTCATGCGCGGATTGAGCGCGCCTGACGGGTCCTGAAATACGAGCTGCCGCCGGCGGCGGAGCTGGCGTAGCGAAGCACCGGTGATGGTCTGTGTGTCAATGCCGTCGAAGCGGACCGTGCCCCGGCTCGGCGCCTGCAATCCGACCAGCGTGCGGCCGAGCGTCGATTTTCCGCTGCCGCTCTCGCCGACCAGACCCAGTGTCTCGCCGCGCGCAATCGCTACGTCCACCCCGTCCAGCGCGCGCAGCAGGCGGCCCTCCACCCGATAGTGCCGCGCCAACCCGACCGCTTCGACCAGCGGCGGGCTCATCGCACTTTCCAACACGCCGCGACATGCCCCTCACCCACTGCTTCGAGCGGCGGCCGTTCGGCACAGGCAGCGTAAGCGAAGTTGCAGCGCGGCGCGAAGCGACAGCCCTTCGCTGCCAGTGCCGTCTCCACACTGCCTGCAATCGTCGGCAGGTCCTCGTCCCAGCCGCGGTCAAGCTGCGGCACCGCGCCAAGCAGGCCGCGCGTGTAGGGATGGGCCGGGTTGGCAAACAGGGTCCGCGTGTCGGCAGCTTCGACGATGCGGCCCGCGTACATCACCGCGACCCGATCGGCCAGCCCGGCAACCACGCCGAGATCGTGCGTGATCAGGATCACCGCCATGCCCGAGTCGCGTGCGATCGATCGCAACAGGTCCAGAATCTGCGCCTGCACGGTCACGTCCAGCGCGGTCGTCGGCTCGTCCGCGAGCAGCAGACGCGGTCCGCAGGCAATCGCGGCGGCGATCATCACGCGCTGGCACATGCCGCCGGAGAGTTCGTGCGGATAGGCGCGCAGCCGCTGCTCGGGAGCTGCGATGCCGACCTTGCGGAACAGCTCGAGCGCCCGTGCGCGCGCCTCGGTCGCGGGAATGTCCAGATGCGCGCGCAATACCTCCGCAACCTGCTCACCGACTGGTATCAGCGGATGCAGCGAGGTGCCCGGATCCTGAAAGATCATGGCGATCTCGGCACCCCGCACACGCCGCATCGCCGCCTCATCGAGCGCCAGCAGGTCGCGCCCGGCGAACCGCGCCGCACCGCGCAACGTCGCACCCTGCAACAGCCGCATGAGCGCCAAAGCCGTCGTCGACTTGCCGCAGCCGCTCTCCCCTACCAGACCAAGCGTCTCGCCGGGCGTAACCGCGAAGGAGATGCCATCGACGGCGCGCAGGGCGCCGAACGATACGACGAGATCGTCCACCTCCAGCAACTGCGTCACGCGTCGCGCACCCGCGGATCGAGCGCGTCGCGCAGCCCGTCGCCGATGAAGTTAAAGCTGGCGACCGCCAAGGTGATGGCGAGACCGGGGAACACCGCGAGCCATGCATCGACCTGAAAGTCGCTCTGCGCATTGGTCAGCATATTGCCCCAACTCGCCTGCGGCGGCTGGATGCCATAGCCAAGGAAGCTGATGTAGCTTTCGAGCAGAATCGCATTGGCGGTGTTCAGAGTCGCGGCGACCAGGATGGGCGCGAGCGTGTTCGGCAGGATTTGCCGCACCACGATCCGCCAGGCCGGCGCACCGGCAAGCTCCGCGGCGGCGATGAAGTCGGCGGATTTCAGGGCGAGGATCTGGGCATGGACGATGCGCGCGATCTCCATCCAGCAGGTCAGCCCGATCATCAGCGCCATGCTGCCAAGGCTGGGAGTGACAAAGGCAGCGACGAACAACAGCAGGAACACACTTGGGAAGCACAGCATCACGTCGGTCAGCCGCATCAGCGCCACGTCGATCCAGCCACCGAGATAGGCGCCGAACGCGCCGATGGCGAAGCCGACCACGAGCGTGACCAGCATCGCCGCGATGCCGACCGAAAGCGAGATTCGGCCGGCATACATGAGCCGACTGAGCACGTCGCGACCGAGATCGTCGGCGCCCAGCAGTCGGTCGGCACTCAGCGGCGGTACGTAACGCTCGGCGATGGCGATCTCGTCGGGGTCGTGCGGCGCCAGCCAGGGCGCGCCGCCCGCGCCGATACCCAGCAGCGCGATCAGCACCACCCCGAGCACGGCGAGCCGGTGTCGCAGGAACCGCCGCAGCACGCCCCGCCGTGCCGACGGCGGCCGGATCGAAACCTCTTCCAGCAGAATGTCAGACATGCGTGAGTTTGATGCGAGGATCAATCAGGGCCACGATGATATCGGCGAGCAGGTTGCCAAGGACGACGACCAGCGCACCTACCATCAGGATCGCCATCAGGACCGGATAATCGCGCATCCCGAGCGCATTGACGAACAGCAGCCCCATCCCGGGCCAACTGAACACGGTTTCCGTCACCAGTGCACCGCCCACCAGCAGCGGCAGTTGCAGCCCGGCGAGCGTCACCAGCGGAACCAGCGCCGCACGCAATCCGTGGCCCAGCAACACACGCGCCGGCCCGAGCCCTTTGGCGCGCGCCGTGCGCATGTAATCCTGCGTCAGAATCTCAAGCATCGCGGACCGCGTGTAACGGCTCCACTGCGCCACCAGCACGAAGGCCAGCACAAGCATCGGCAGCAGAAGATGCAGCAGCCGATCCAGCAGCCCGCCCCCGCCGGTGCTGGCGATTCCGCCGGCCGGCAGCCAGCCCAGCGTCTGCGCGAACACGTAGATACCGAGCAGACCAAACCAGAAGGTCGGCAACGACAGCGCCAGCATCGCGGCCGTCGCCGTGGCGTAGTCGATGATGGTGTTCCGCCGAACTGCCGCCAGGATGCCGCTTGCAACACCCACGATCAGCGCGAGTGCGAGACTGGATCCCATCAGTTCCAGCGTCGCCGGGATGCGTTCGAGCACAATGCTGCCGACCGGCCGACCGCCAAAAAAGCTGTAGCCCCAGTGGCCGGTGACCAGTCCGAATGCCCACTTGACGTACTGCACATAGACCGGCTGGTCGAGGCCGAACTGGTGCTTCACCCGCTCGATGTCCTGCGCTGTGACGGTCGGATTGAGCGTATAGACGGCGAGCGGGCCGCCCGGCGCGAGGTGCATCAGCGCGAAGCCGATGACCGACACGCCGAGCAGAAGCAGCAAGGATTGGCCGATGCGGTTTCGCAGGTATCGGGCCATCACCCGGCCCGCCCTGCGTTCCGCGTCAGCCCACCGACCATGCGCCGGTGTTCCACGAGTTGATCGGCGTGTATGGGTTGACCTCGTAGCCGTGAACACGGTCCTTGACGCCGATGACCAGTTCATAAGCGAAGATCGGCGCAAACGGCATGTCGTCGAGCAGGATTTCCTGGATGCGGTCGTAGATCGGCTTGCGCTCGGCCTGTTCCAGCGTCGCTGTGCCCTTGGCACACAGCGCATCGATTTCCGCGTTCTCATACTGCACGTAATTCGAGCCGCTGCCGCCCTTTGCCGGGATCAGGTTGCTGGCGATGCGATCGGTGTAGTCGGGATCCGGGTAAAGCAGCGGGTCCCAGCCCACCATCAACGTGTCGAACTCGCTCTTGACCGTGTAGTCGCCCCACACCACCGAGGCCGGCATGTTTTTGATCGTCATCTCCACATTGATCTTCTTGAGATTCTGCTGCACCAGTTGCTGCGCCTGCTCGCGCGACTTGTTGCCGGCCGTTGTGGACATCGTGAAGGCGAGCCGCACGCCATCCTTGGCGCGGACGCCGTCGGACCCCACCTTCCAGCCTGCCGCATCCAGCATCGCGGCCGCCTGCGCCGGGTTATAGCCGGGATCCTTGAGGCTCTTGTTGTAGGCCCAGTGGTTCGGCGGCAGGTAGCTCAAAGTCGGCTGCGGCACGCCGTAGTAAACGGCGTCGATCCACCCCTTTTTGTCGATCGCCATGTAGATTGCCTTGCGCACGGCCTTGTCCTTGAACTGCGGCTTACCGCAGTTGAAGTAGATGAATTCCACGAACGGCGACGGGCTCAGCAGAATGCGGCTGCCGGGCAGCTTTTTGGCCCGGCTGTAGAGCAGCGGCGGAATGCCCTGCAGGTCGTAGATATCGACCTCGCCGGTCTGGAACTGCGCATAGAGCGTCTGCTGATCGGGGACGTATTTCTGGATCAGGGAGGTGAGCTTTGGCGCGCCACGATGGTACGCCGTGTTCGGCTCGAAGGATATGTAGCTGCCGGCGACCCGCTCCTTGAACTTGAAGGGGCCGGTGCCGATCGGCGCCGTGTTGAAGGGAGCCGTGTTTATGTCAGCAACCCCGCCGAGGATGTGCTTGGGGATGATGCTGGTCTTTTGCCAGGACACCAGATAAGGCGCGAAATTGTCCTTAAGCTGGATCCGGATCGTCTGCGGGTCCGGCGTATCGTAGCTGGCGACATGGTCGTGGCCGTTGCGGCTGCGCACGGCCACTTTCGGGTTCATGATCGTATCCAGCGTGAAGGCCACGTCGGCCGAGCTGAACGGCGTCCCGTCATGCCAGCGCACGGCGGGGTTCAGCTTGACCGTCCAGGTCCGGCCATCGGCGCTGATGCCGCCGTTGGCACGCGTCGGTATCTCTGCCGCGAGATTGGGGAAGAAGTTGCCGTCGGGTCCGATCTGCCACGGCGCGTCGAACACGATGTATTCTACGGAGGTTTCGACGCCCGTGTTGACATACAGCAGCGGGTTGAAATTCACTGCCTCCTGCGTGACGCCGAGCACGCACTGGCTTGCCGCCCCGGCGGCACGACCCACGCGGGCGTTGCCGAGAGTCAATATGGCGGCGCCGCCGGCGAGCAAGTGGCGGCGGCCCAAGGCCGGACCCGTGACCATCATCCGCGTCTCCCCTTTTTGTTCGCCCATCCCGCGCTCGTCCGCGCGGGCAGAGGCGTGGTTCCGGCCCCAACTGCGCGGACCGGTTCGGCTGCACAATCTGCGCCCGGCACACTGTGCGGGCAAGTCGCTGGCCGCGCTCCGGTGCCGACAACCAGACCATGGACCCTGCGGAACTGTCAGTGTCACGCGAGGCGTTGCCACAGCGCCTTCCAATTCGCAACGAGATGAACCCGTGCTCGCCCTTGCCCATATTGCGGCCCCCGCCTGCGCCCACGGCGTCGATTGCCGCGCCAGCCGGTGGGGCGTGCCCGGTGCGGCACCAGCACCGAGGTCGCTCGTCGCGGATCACCGCATCGGTGGCGCGATACAGCACGCGCAGCATCTCCACCGTGTGACGCGGATATAGCCGCGCCTCGGCCGAGCCGATTCGTCGTGCTCATCATTGCTCTCCTGCCGTGCCGCGTGCGCGCGGCCTTCGACGGCGCTGCGGAACTTCCTCGGTTCGCGCCACGACGCGCCTGCCGCCGAATGCGACCGACGCGCGTGCCCAGTGGCCGCCGACGCCGCTTGCCTGCGGCGCGGCGCGGTCGCTAGAGTGCCGCCAGAGCACGGGAACACAGCATGAACGACGACCTGTTCGGCAGCGCGACCCCCGCCGGACGTTCGCAGCGCCGCACGGCCGCGGCGACGGCCGACCCCGGCGGATATTCAGCCAAGGACATTGAGGTTCTGGAGGGGCTGGAGCCGGTGCGCCGCCGTCCCGGCATGTATATCGGCGGCACTGACGAATCGGCCATGCACCACCTCGCGGCCGAGATCCTCGACAACGCCATGGACGAGGCGGTGGCCGGTCACGCCAGTTTCATCGAGGTTTCGCTGGAGGCCGACAACCATCTCGCGATCCGCGACAACGGGCGCGGCATTCCTGTCGATCCGCATCCGAAGTTCCGTAACCTCAGTGCGCTGGAGGTGATCCTCACGACTTTGCATTCCGGCGGAAAGTTCGGCGGCAAGGCGTATGAGACCTCCGGCGGGCTGCACGGCGTCGGCAGTTCGGTGGTCAACGCGCTCTCCGAGTCGCTGGAGGTGGAGGTGGCACGCGACCGTGTGCTGTGGCGGCAGAGCTACGTGCGCGGCAAGCCGACGACGAGGCTCACCAACGCCGGGCCGGTGCAGAACCGTCGGGGCACGCTCATCCGTTTCAGACCGGACCGCGAGATTTTCGGTGACGCCGCCTTCAGCGCGGCACGGCTCTACCGGCTGTGCCGCTCGAAGGCCTATCTGTTCCGCGGGGTGGAAATCCGCTGGTCCTGCGATCCGGCACTGATCGCGGCCAAGGACGAAACCCCCGCGCAGGCGGTGCTGCATTTCCCCGGCGGACTGCGCGACAGCCTCGGCGCCGACATCAACGGTGCCGCGACTGTCCTGCCGATCTGGGCCGGCGAGGCCGATCTGCCGGCAGGCCCCGGCGGCGAACGCCCAGGGCGCATCGAATGGGCGCTCGCCTGCATGGAGAACGACGAGGGATTCCTGCACAGCTACTGCAACACCGTGCCGACGCCACAGGGCGGAACGCACGAGGCGGGTTTTCGCGGCGCGTTGCTCAAGGGCGTTCGCGCCTGGGGCGAGCAGCGGGGCAACCGCCGCGCGGCGCAGATCACGGCGGAGGATCTGCTCGGCCCGCTCGCCGCGAAGTTCTCGCTGTTCCTGCGCGATCCGCAGTTCCAGGGCCAGACGAAGGAAAAGCTCACCAGCCCGGAAGCATCACGGCTGGTCGAAACCGCGCTGCGCGACCGCTTTGATCATTTCCTCGCCGGCGATCCCGCCACCGCCGACAACCTGCTCGCCTTCGTCATCGAACGCGCCGAGGAACGGCTGCGCCGGCGCGAACTCAAGGACACGCCGCGCAAGTCCGCGACGCGCCGACTGCGCCTGCCCGGCAAGCTCGCCGATTGCACTGTTGAGGACGCCGGGCGGACCGAGATCTTTCTCGTCGAGGGCGACAGCGCTGGCGGGTCCGCCAAGCAGGCGCGCGACCGGGCGACGCAGGCGGTGCTGCCGCTGCGCGGCAAGATCCTCAATGTCGCCAGCGCCTCGGCCGACAAGCTGCGGCAGAACCAGGAGTTGAAGGACCTGATCGAGGCGCTGGGCTGCGGCGTCGGGGAGCGGTTCGACCGCGCGCGCCTGCGCTACGGCCGCGTCATCATCATGACCGATGCCGACGTGGACGGCGCGCATATCGCTTCGCTGCTGATGACGTTCTTCTATCGTGAGTTGCCGGAGTTGATCCGCCACGGTCACGTCTATCTTGCCCAGCCGCCGCTCTACCGGCTGACGCAGGGGGCGAAGTCGATCTATGCCATGGACGACGTCGACCTCACCCGCAAGCAGCGTCAGTTCAAGATCGGGACCAAGGTCGAGATCAGCCGCTTCAAGGGTTTGGGCGAAATGCCGCCGGCGGCGCTCAAGGCAACCACGATGGACCCGCAGACCCGCACGCTGCTGAAGGTGCTGACGCGGCCGGAGGATCGCGCCCGGACCAGCGACCTCGTCGAGAGCCTGATGGGTCGCCGGCCCGAACTGCGTTTCCAGTTCATCCAGGAACGGGCGCGCACGGTCGCCGACGTGGACGTATAGCGGCGTCGCTCACCCGAACGCGGCGATCCGCTTCGCGGTTTCGGGATCGAGAAACCCCCGCACGGTCGCATCGGTTTCGGCCGCCATCGCCGCTTCCAGCCCGCCGCCCGCGCGGCGCGCCAGGATGCGCCGCAGGTCACGGACCGGGCCGGCCGGCAGCGCCGCGATCCGCTGCGCCAGCGCCAGCGCCTCGGCCATCAGCGCCGCGTCGGGAACCACCTTGTACACCAGCCCCCAGGCCGCCGCCTGCGCCGCGTCGAACCGTTCGCCCAGCAACATCAACTCGCGCGCGCGCTGCAGTCCGACAAGTCTTGGCAGCAGTTCGGTGACGCCGCCGGTCACGAACATGCCCCAGGACACTTCGGGAAAGAAGAAGCGCGTGCCCTCGGCGACGACGGCGAAGTCACAGTTGATGACCCATTCCAGCCCGCCGCCGACCGCCCAGCCGCGGATCGCGCCGACCACCGGCGTGTCGCCTGTCACCAGAGCGCGAGTCACGTCCTGAATGCGCGCGATATAGGCGCGCGCTGCCGCCTCGTCCCCGGCCTGCGTACCAAAATCCTTCAGATCGTCACCCGAGCAGAAAGCGCGGCCGGCCCCGGTCAGCAGGATGCAGCGGACCTCCGGCGCGGCGTCGGCGGCGCGCAACGCCGGCACCAGGTCTTCCAGCAGTTCGGGCAGGATTGCGTTCAGCCGGTGCGGACGGTTCAGCGTGACGACGCGCACGCCGCCCCCTGCGTCCTCCGTCAGCACGGTGCCCGTCATGTCCTGTCCCTCCTGATCAGGCGCCGGGTCTTGCCCTCGCTGCGCGGCAATGTTCCGAACGGTAGTAACGTCACGCGTGCTGTCACGCCAAGTTCACGTTTGATTGCCGCCGACATGGCGGAGGCAAGGGCATCCGCCGGCACCCCGTGCTCCGCAAGTTCCGCCTCGACCGAAAGCGCGTCATAGGGCGGCTGGCCGTCGAGCACGATTCGATATTCGCCTGACAAGGCCGCCTCGCGGTTCAGCACAGCGGCCACCTGGACGGGGAAGACATTGATGCCGCGCACCACCACCATATCGTCGCTGCGCCCGACCACCCGAAAGCGCGGTGCGGTGCGGCCACAGCGGGCGCGGCCGGTGCCGGTCAGTTCGATGATATCACCTGTGCGGAAACGCACGAGCGGCTGGCATTCGCGCGACAAGTGCGTCAGCACCAGTTCGCCGCGCTGCCCCTCCCGCCACGGCAGCACCGCGCCGCTCTCCGCGGCCACCAGTTCGGGGTGAAGCACGTCAAGCGCCATGAAGTGCAGATCTGGATCGTTCTCCGTCTGGCTGGCAAAGTTGCAGAATACGTCGGAGACGCCGTAATTCGCATTGCGTGGCTCCATGCCCCAGGTATCGGCAATGCGCCGCCGCAAGGCCGGATCGTCCAGCCCCGCCTCGCCGCCGAACAGGCCGAGCCGCAGGCCGAGATCGCGCGGGTTAAGGCCCGGAAAGTGCTCGGCCAGCGTGCGCTCCAGCACCGCCGGATAGGACGGCGTGCAGGAAATCGCGGTGATCGCCAGTTCGCGGATCGTCTGCACCAGCAACCGGCTTTCGCCGACACCGAACGGCACGACCGTGGCACCCGTGGCCTCCAGCGTCGTATGGTCGGTGAAGCCGCCCATCCACAGGCGATAATTGAGGCAATGCACGACCCGATGGCCCGGGCCGAGCCCGGCAGCCGACTGCGCCCGCGCACCGACCATCGCCGTCTCATGCGCGTCGCGAGCCGACAGGGCGAGGTTCATCGCCGTGCCCGTGGTGCCCGACGTGCGATGGACTCGCGCGATCCTGGTCTCCGACGCCGCGAGGTAGTCGCCGAACGGCGGATGCAGCCGCTGGCTCTCGCGCAACATCGACTTGTCGATCAGCGGCAGTTCCGCCAGCGACTCCAGCCGCGCGGGCGGCGCCTTGCCAGCCCAGCGCCGGCGGTGCAGCGGCGAGGCGGCGAGCACATAGGCGCGTTGCCGTTCCCAAAGGGCCTGCCGATGGGCCGCGAGGTCGGCCGGATCGGCGAATTCGGCACGCTGCATCAGCATTGCGGCGTCATCCGCATCGTTCCGGGAGGCAAAGCACCCCGCCCGCCCCCTCCCGATCAGGGAGGGGGTGACGCGACGGTCGTCGGACTTAGACGACTTTCTTCAGCGTGGGCGAGGCCTTGAAGCGGACGGTCTTGCCGGCCTTCACTTTGATCGCCTCGCCGGTGCGCGGGTTGAGACCCTTGCGTGCCTTGGTTTTGCGCACGATGAACGTGCCGAAGCTCGGCAGCGTGAAACGACCGTTCTTCTTCAATTCGCGCACGATCGCCTCGATCACGTCGCCGGCCGCCTTGTTGGCCGCCGTGCCGGTCAGTTCGGCCGACTCCTGGATCACCTGTGCGATGAAGGCTTTGGACATGCGATTCATTTCCCTTTCTTGTTGCCGCCGCTGGCCGGCGCAGGCGCGAATCGCCCGCTCCGCCAGCGTAACCGAAAGTCCACCGCTCCTAACAGCGATCTTGTCGGCGCGCAAAAGCTTTCTTGCCGCAGGCTTCATCCCGGCGCAACCCCCGGCCCGGCGGCCGGCTCCGTTACGCCGCCGGCCACGGCTTGATCGGCGCGCTGCGGCGTGGTCTGTGGATTGTTCCACCGATTCGGAACACTGCCGCGTGGATGCGTCCGATCCGCTGCCCGCCACCGAATGCGCCGATCCGCGCTATCGCGAAATCGACGCCTGGCCGCCGGAGTCGGCACTGGCTGCGCTGTTCGAGGCACAATTGTCCGCCGCCGCCGCGACCCGGGCCGCCCTGCCGGCGATCGAATCCGCCGTCGCCGCCAGCGTCGAACGGCTGCGCGACAGCGGGCGGCTGATCTATGCTGGCGCCGGCACGTCCGGCCGGATCGCCGCACAGGACGCGGTCGAGTTGGCGCCGACCTTCGACTGGCCGGCGGAGCGGCTGCTGCTGCTGATCGCCGGCGGTACTGCCGCCCTGACCAGAGCGGCGGAGAATGCGGAGGATGATGCCGCTGCAGCCCGCAGCACGGTCAGCGCGAACGGCGTCGGCGCGGCCGACGTCGCGATTGGTGTCGCTGCCAGCGGTCGCACGGACTTCACCTGTGCCGTCCTGCAGGAGGCCGCGGCGCGCGGCGCGCTCACCGTCGCGGTCGCCAACAGCCCCGGCACAAATCTTCTTGCGCTGGCCGCGTACCCGATCCTGGTGGACACAGGGGCGGAGCCGATCGCCGGCTCGACGCGGCTCAAGGCCGGCACGGCGCAGAAGATCGTGCTCAATCTGTTTTCGACGTTGCTGATGCTGCGGCTCGGGCGCGTTCACGCGGGGCTGATGGTCGATTTGCGGGCCACCAACGCCAAACTTCGTGCCAGGGCGCTGCGGATGCTCCGCCACCTGACCGGCGCCGGGCCTGCGGCGGCGGAAGCCGCGCTCGCGGCTTCGGGCGGCAACGTCAAGACCGCCGTATTGCTTCTGCGCGGCCTCGATCCGGCAGCCGCGTGCGCTGTGCTGGCGCGCCACGGCGGCCACCTGCGCGCGGCGCTGGCGGAGCTGGAACCGTGATCGCGCTGGCCGCCGCCCGACTGTTCGACGGTCATGCGCTGCTCGGGCCGAGGATCGTAACTCTCGACGGTGCGCGCATCGTCGCGGTGGACGGGGCCGCTCCTTCCGGCGCCGAAGTGACCAATCTGCCGCATGATGTTGTACTGGCGCCGGGATTTGTCGATCTGCAGGTGAACGGCGGCGGCGGCGTGCTGTTCAACGACGCGCCCTCCGCCGACGGGCTGCGTCGAATCGCTGCTGCCCATGCGCGCGTCGGCACGACGGCGCTGCTGCCCACGCTCATCAGCGCGCCGGCACTGTTGCGGCGCGCGGCGACCCAGGCCGTGCGTGATGCGCTGGCGCAGCGCGTGCCCGGCATCTGCGGCCTCCATGTCGAGGGCCCGTTCATCGCCCCCGCGCGGCGCGGCATCCACGATGCGACCAATCTGACGCGGCCGGGCGAGGCCGATATCGCAGAATTGTGTGTGCCCTTCCCCGCGCCTCTGCTGCTGACCGTGGCGCCCGAGATCGTGACGCCCACGCAGATCGCCGCCCTGTCCGCCGCCGGCGCGCGGGTCTTCCTCGGCCACAGCGACGCGACGCTGGAGCAGGCTACGGCGGCGCTGCGCGCCGGCGCTGTCGGCTTCACGCATCTGTTCAACGCCATGTCGCAGCTCGGCGCGCGCGCGCCCGGCATGGTCGGCGCGGCGCTGGACGACGCGCAGGCCGCATCGGGCATCATCGTCGATGGCCTGCACGTCCATCCGGCCGCGATCCGCCTCGCCTTCGCCGCGATCGGCGGGGCGCGGCTGTTCCTGATTTCCGATGCCATGCCGACGGTCGCCGACGACGCCGGCCGCGACGGGTTCATGCTCAACGGACAGCGGATCACCCTCGCCGACGGGCGGCTGACCGACGCGGCGGGCACGCTCGCCGGGGCACATCTGTCGATGGCGGAGGCCGTCCGCAACGCCGTGCGCCTGGTCGGCCTGCCGCTGGCCGCCGCCCTGCGGATGGCAACCGCGACGCCCGCGGACCACATCGGCCTGCCCGATCGCGGCCGCATTGCCGCCGGCGCACGGGCCGATCTGGTCGCACTCGACGGTGATCTGCGCGTCATCGCGGTCTGGCAGGGCGGTCGGCGGATCGAACCAATTTGATATGACATCGTTCCGTTTCCTGCACGCCGCCGACATTCATCTCGACAGCCCGCTCGCGGGGCTGGCGCGGCGCGACCGCGTGCCGATGCACCTCACCCGCGACTGCACCCGCCGCGCCTTCGCCAACCTCATCGACCTCGCGATCCGCGAGGACGTGGCCTTCGTCGTCATTGCCGGTGACCTCTATGACGACGACTGGAAGGATTTCAGCACCGGCCTGCACTTCGCGCAGGAGATGCGCCGCCTCGCACGACCCTGCCTGATCGTGCGCGGCAACCACGACGCCGCTTCCCATATCACGCGTCAGCTCACGCTGCCGGCCAACGTCCATGAGTTCTCCTCGCACCGTGCCGAGACGTTCCACGGGCTTGAGGCGATCGGGGTCGCGGTGCATGGCCGCTCGTTTCCCCATCGCGCCGTGCCGGAGGACTTGTCGCGCGACTACCCGCATCCGCTGCCTGGCCGGCTGAATATCGGCGTGCTGCACACCTCCGCAGACGATCCCGGCCCGCACGCCACCTACGCGCCCTGCACCGCCGCCGGGCTGGCCGCGCGCGGCTACGACTACTGGGCGCTCGGCCACATCCACGACCGCCGCGTGCTGCACGAACAGCCCTACGTCGTGTTTCCCGGCAACATTCAGGGCCGCAGCATCCGCGAAACCGGCGCCAAGGGCTGCACGCTGGTCGAGGTCGAAGACGGCCGCGTCGTCGGCCTGACCGCCCACGCGACCGACGTGCTGCGCTGGGCGCATGTGCCGGTGGACGCCGCCGGCGCGCAGACGCGCGCGGAACTGGCGGCACGCATCCGTTTCGCGCTGGCCGACGCCGAGGCGGGCGCCGAGGGCCGGCCGCTGATCGCGCGCGTGGTGCTCCGGGGTGCGACGCCCCTGCACGGCGCGCTGCTCGGCGATGAGGAGGCGCTGGACGCCGAGTGCCGCGCAGCCGCCGCCGCGATCAGCGGCGATCTGCATATCGAGCGGGTCCGCCTCGCCACCGCGCCGCCGGCCGTGGCGCCCGAGGGTGGCGACGGCATGGCGGAGCTTGCGGCCGCCTTCGCCGCGGCGCTCGACGATCCCGACGCCACGGAACGGCTGCTCGCCGATTTCCGCAACCTCGCTGCACAAATGCCTCGCCTGGCGAACCAGCCGCCGCCCGACCTGCCCCAGACGGCGGAGGCGCTGCGTGCGCTCGCGCCGGACGCATGGCAGATGGTGGCCCGGATGTTGGCGGGCGGCGCATGAGGATCACCCGCCTCGTCCTGGACCGTTACGGGCATCTGAGCGACCTCGCGCTCGCCTTCCCGCCTGACTCCGGCCTGCATGTCGTGCTGGGGCCGAACGAGGCGGGCAAATCGACCACGCTGGCTGCCGTCGGCGACGCCCTGTTCGGCTTCCCGCACGTCACGCCCTACGCCTTCGTGCACGCCACCCGCGACCTGCGCGTGACGATCGGCCTGCGCGGCGAGGACGGGCGCGAGCGGCTGTTCGTCCGCATCAAGCGCAACCAGAACGACCTGCTCGACGCTGACGGCCGGCCGATGGCGGAAAGCGCGCTGGCCGCCCTGCTCGGCGGCGTGACGCGCGAGCGGTTCGGGCGGGTGTTCGGCCTCGACGGCGCGGCACTGCGCGCGGGCGGGCAGGCGATCCTGCAAGGGCGCGGCGACCTGAGCGAGAGCATTCTGCAGGCGCGTACCGGCCTGACCGGCCTGCGCGCGCTGGCCGACCGCCTGGGCGAGGAGGCCGGACGGCTGTTCGGCACGCGGCACGGACGCCGCGTCTTCCACGTCGCGGTGGACACTTTCAAGACGGAGCGCGAGCGGGTGGAGGCGCGGATCGTGCCGCCGGCGGCGTTCGCGCGCGCGCGGGACGAGGCGGAGCGGCTGGTCGCCGACCGCGATGCCGCCGCCGGCGAAGCGCGCGCGCTGCACGCCGAGCGCGCCCGCCTCGCCCGCATCGAGGCCACCGCCCCCGCGCGCGCGGCGTTGGCGCGCGACCTGCCGGAGCTTGCCGCTCTCGGCGACGTGCCGTCGCTGCCGCCGGACGCCGAAGCACAATGGCGCGACGCCCGCACTGCGAGCGAGCGCGCCGCGCACGACCTTGAGCGCGAACGCCTGGAGGCCGCAGCGCTGCGCACCGAACGCGACGCGCTGGTGATCGACGCGGCGCTGCTGGCGGAGGGCGCGGCGATCGACGCGCTTGCTGCCGACCGCAGCCGCGTCCAGGCCGCCGAGCGCGAGCGCGAACCGCAGCGCGTTGCCGAGGCGCAGGCCGCTCGGGCATTGCAGGACGCGGCACAGCGGCTCGGCCGGGCCGACGACCCGCACGCCCTGGTCGCCCGGATCCCCGATGCGCTGGCCCGTGACGCGGTGGCACGCGCTGCGAGTGCCTACGACCGGCTTGCCACGCGCCGCCAGGACGCCGAGGCGGCTGCCGATGACGCCGCCCGCGCGGTGGTTGCGGCGGCGGCGCGGGTGGCCACGCTGCCCGAACCGCCGCCCTTCGCCGAGCTGCGTGCGGCGATCACGGCCGCCCGCGCCGAAGGCCGGCTGGATGCCGAGCGGGACGAGGCAGCGCGGGTGCTGGCGGCGGCGAGTGCGGCGCTGGCGACTGCGCTGGCCGCGCTGCCGCTCTGGGACAGCACCGCCGACGCGCTCGCCGCCGCCCCCGTTCCCCTCGACTCCGATCTTGCGGCCGCCGCCGACCGGCTGCGCGCCGCCGAGGCCGCACTGCGAGTCGCCCGCGACGCGATCGCCCGCCGCGACGAAGCCCTGGTCGAGATCGCGGCGGAATTGCAGGGTTATCTCGCCACCGGCGAGGTGCCGACCGAGGCGGCGATCAGCGCGGCACGTGACCGGCGCGACCGCGCCTGGCGGCTGTTGCGCCGCCGGCACATCGAAGGCGGCGCGGCTCCCTCGCCGGAGGAACTGGCTGATCTGGGCGAAGCGAGCGCGCTGCCGGCGACGTTCGAGGCGCTGCTCCACGCCGCCGACGCGCTCGCCGACCACCGTGCGGGCGACCTTGCGCGGGTGGTCGCCTATGACAAAGCGCGCGCCCGCGACGCGCAGGAGCGGGTGCTGCGGACCCACGACGCGGTGGCGGAGCAGGCGGCCGTGGCGGCGCGCGACGCGGCACGGGCGGACTGGGCGGCCCTGTGGCGCCCGGCGGGCGTGATTGCGTCCGACCCGGACTCGATGCGCGACTGGCTGCGCCGGCGGGAGGAAGTGCTGTCGAAGCGGCTCGCGGTGCAGGAAGCGCAGCGGCGTTGCGGCGCGCTGGCCGCCCGCCACGCGAGCGTCTCGGCCGCGCTGGCCGCACTGCTGCCGGAGGAAGCCGCCCCGCACGGCGGCCGACTGGCCGCGCTGCTCGACTCTGCCGAACGGGTCTGCGCGGCGCGCGAAACGGCCTATGCAGCCTGGACGGCTGCGCAAAAGGAACTCGCCACGGCGGAGGCCGAGGCAGCAAAGCAGCGTATCCAGACGCAGAAAGTCGAGGCGGCGCTGACCGCGTGGTGGGAGACGTGGCGCGCGGCGACAGCACCGCTGGCGCTCCGGCCCGACGCGCCGGTCGAAAGCGCCAAGCTGGCGCTGCAACTCTGGGCGGAAATCGACCGGCTGGCCGATCAGTGGCGCGCCGCGCGCAACCGCATCGAGCAGATGACGCTGGCCGTGCGCGCCGATGCGGAAGCGGTGACGGCCTTGGTGGCCCGCGTCGCCCCCGACCTCGACCCGGCCGGGCCGCACGAGGCGGTGCGCAGCCTCGCTGCCCGGCTGGACGCGGCGCGCAAGGCCGACGCGCGACGGCGCGAACTCGACGCGTTTGCGCAGAAATCTGCGGCCCGCGTCGCCGCGCTGGAACATCAGCACGATGTGGCGGAGTCAACTCTCGCCGCCCTTCGCCGCCTCGCCGGCGCCGCCGATGATGCCGCGTTGCAGGAGGCCATCCGACGCGCCGCCGCGCATGCCGCGCTCGCGCAGCGCATCCGCGAGCGCGAAACCGAACTGCACCGGCTCGGTGAGGGAAAGTCGCGTGCCGAACTCGACGCGGAGGCCGCGGACATCGACCCCGACTCGCTGCGTCCGCGCATCGCCGAGATCGACCGGCGGCTCGCCGACATGGCGACCGAGTCGGATGTGCGCAGCGGACGGCTCGCTGTCCTGCGCGCCGAGCTTGCCGCGATGGAGCGCGGCCACGACGCACCCGAGGCAGCCCAGGCGATGCGCGACGCGCTGGCACAGGCCGAGGAAGCGGCGGCGCGCTATGTTCGCGTGCGGCTGGCGCAGACGCTGCTCAACGCCGGTATCGAGCGGTTCCGCCGCCGCTCGCAAGGGCCGCTGCTGGCGCGCGCCGGCGCGCTGTTCGCGGACCTCACCGAGGGCCGCTATGTTCGGCTCGATGTCGATGCCGACGACAAAGGCGACCCGCTGGTCACAGCGGTGCGCGGCGACGGCGGCTCCTGCGCGGTGGAGCGACTGAGCGACGGCACGCGCGACCAGCTCTATCTGGCGCTGCGGCTCGCAGCAATCGCGGGCGAGGCCGGTACGGGCGAGTCATTGCCGCTGATCGCCGACGACCTTCTGGTCAATTTCGACGACCGCCGGGCGCGCGCGGCGCTGCGCGTACTGGCGGCAGGCGGACCGCACACGCAGACCATCCTGTTCACCCACCACGCCCACATCGCCGCCATGGCCGAGGAAGACGGCATCGCGCCGGTGCTGCGCCTGCCCGCCGGCACGACGGTCACGGCGGCATAGCGTGCCGCCCGGCCACCGGCCGGACTTCAGGCGAACCCGGCTGCGGCCATCCGCCGCGCGCTGTCGGCGATGTCGGCGTCGGGTGTCGCGGAGATCACCTCCAGCATGATCGGCTCACGATAACCCACCTCCGCCAGTACCTCGGGCAATCCGGCAAGGACGAGATCGCCCTGCCCGAGCGGGTCATGGCGATAGGCGGCGCGGGTCGTGTCCGACACGTGCACTAAGCTGAGTCGCGCCTGCACCCGCCGCAGCCCGGCGGCCAGGTCCTCGCCGATGAAATGCGCATTGGCGAAGTCGTAGATCGCGCGGATGTCGGGATCGCCGTGCGCGTCGATTGCCGCCATCAGTTCGTCGGCCGCTGGCAGGAACGCGAACGGGACATTTTCGATCAGCAGCCGCGTCCCGACGGCGCGGGCGACCGGCGCCAGCGTGTCCAGCGCGCGATGGAAATGGCCGACCATCTGTGCGCGTGACATCGGCCGCAGCGCGCTGGCCTTGCCCGGACCGATGACCACGCCGCCGGCGCCGACATCGCCCGCGCAGCGCACGCAATCGGTCAGCAGCGCAAGCGAATAGGCCCGCACCTCCTCCGCGCTCGACGCGATGTTGATGTCCAGGCTGGGCATGTTCAGCGTGGCGATGGGCAGCCGCGTCTCGCCGAGCCCGCGCAGCTCCCGCCGCGCCGCCGCGTCGAGTTCGGAAGGCCAGAGATGCCCGGGCGAGAGCATCAGTTCCGTCGCGCCGTAGCCCTGCTCAGCGAACCGGCGCATGCAGTCGGCGGCCGAGCTTTCGTAGATATAGGCGTAGGTGTTGACGCCGAACCGCGCCGCCACGTCGTTCATCGTCCCGCCTCCGCTGCCGGCTGTCCGGCGAGGTGCCGGCCGGCAATGTAGCCGAAGATCAGGGCTGGACCGAGCGTGATTCCGGGCCCGGGATAGTGTCCGTTCATGATGGCGTTCATATCGTTTCCGCAGGCATAGAGCCCGGGAATCGGCGCCCCGTCCGCCCGCACCACCTGCGCCTGCGCGTTCGTGACCAGGCCGGCAGCGGTGCCGAGATCTGCCGGATGCAGCGCGAGCGCGTAGAACGGCGCGCGCAGGATCGGCGCCACGCAGGGATTGGGCCAGTGCGCGGGATCGCCCATGTGCCGCTCATACAGCGTGCCGCCACGCCCGAATTCCGGGTCTTGCCCCGCGCGCGCTCCGGCATTGTATGTCGCAACGGTCCGCACCAACGAGGCGGGATCGAGGCGCAGCGCCGTCGCCAGCGCCGCGATGCTCGCCGCCCGGGTCAGATAGCCTGTCGCGAGATACGGGCGCAGCCGCAGCGTGAACGGGCGCACGCGCCCCAGCCCATAGCGCCAGAGGAACTCACGGTCGCAGATCAGGTGGCACGACGTGGCGGCGCTGCCGTCGCGCAGCATCGCCAGCACGAGTTCGTGGTACGACAGCGCCTCGTTGACGAAGCGCCGGCCACCTCCGTTCACCGCGATCACGCCGGGCTTGGCTCGGTCGGTGACGGTGTGCGGATACACGCCGACGCTGCCGTCGTCGCGGCGGAACACCGAGGCAGGCACCCAGAACGCCGTGCTCGCCAACCCGGTCCCCAACGATCCCCCAGCGGCGAGACCGAGGCGCACGCCGTCGCCCGCGCTGCCCGGCGCGGCGGCCGAAATCGCGCCAGCGGCGGAGGGGAAATACGCCTGCCGCAGCGCCGCGTCATGCGAGAATCCACCGGTCGCCAGCACCACACCGCGGCGCGCGGTCACGTGCCGCAGGCCGTTCCCCGTTCGGATCGTGGCACCGAGAACGCGGCCACGCTCGGTCGCAAGTGCCGTCACCGCGGCGTCGAACATCACCGTCACGCCCAGGTCGAGCACCGAGCGATAGAGCCGCGCCGCGAGCGCGTTGCCCAGGTGCAGCGTGGTGCCGCGCGGCGCGCGCACCCGTTCCGTCGCGTGCCGTGCCAGCAGCCGCGCCGCCACGGCGGCGGAGCGGCCTGAGCGGAACATGCGGCGCAGGTGCGGGATGTCGGCCCGGTTCACCATCATGCCGCCAAACAGCGTGAATTCCGGCAGCGGCGCACGCAGCCGGGCAAAGTCCGCGCCGAGCAACCGTCCGTCAAAGGCGCATGGCTCCAGCGCCCGTCCGCCCGGCGTGGCACCCGGCCGGTCGGAGTAATAGTCGGGATAGGCACGCACCGGTTGCAGCCGCAGCGCGGTGCGCGCTTCCAGATACGCGATGGCTTCCTCGCCGCGCGCCAGGAAGGTCTCGCGCAGCGCGGCGCCTTCTGCCTCCGGCACGGTGGCGGCGAGATAGGCACGTGCCGCCTGCGGGCTGTCGTGCAGGCCGACCGACGCCATCCTGCTGTTGGCGGGAATCCATACCATGCCGCCGGACCACGCGGTGGTGCCGCCGACCTGCCCGGTCTTTTCAATCAGCAGCACGCGCTGTCCCTCGGCCGCCGCGA
Source organism: Pseudomonadota bacterium (assembly GCA_021818505.1). Taxonomy (GTDB): domain Bacteria; phylum Pseudomonadota; class Alphaproteobacteria; order Acetobacterales; family Acetobacteraceae; genus JAFKFJ01. The sequence goes on along the minus strand of JAKADX010000015.1, from coordinate 26,877 downwards.
CCGCCGCCGCGGTCATGCCGCCCGCGCCCGCGCCGATCACGACGACGTCGCAGGCGCCGGCGTCGTCACTCATCCGTGGGCGGCGTGGTGATGACCAGGAACACCAGATCCTGCAAGCCGGTGTTGTAGATCGCGTGCTCAACGCCGGGCGGCAGGAAGATGCAGTCGTGGCGACGCACCACGACGCGCTCCCCGTCGATCTCCATCAGCCCCTCGCCATCGAGCACGTGATAGATCTGCTCCTGCACCTTGTGTCTGTGCGGGGCGACATAGCCCTTGGGCTGATAGGAGGAGATGCGGTGGTCGAAGCGCCGGCTGGCGCTGGTCGCCGGTGTGACCAGCATCTTGCTGTGCGCGTCGTAATGCGCGGGCGGCGTCTCCCACATCACCTCGGCGATGTTGCGAATGCTGGCGCCGTTCTTTTCGAACATGACGAAACCCTCCCTGCCGGCGTCAGGCGACACGCTCCGCGGCGGTGAGGCGGCGGCCGAACACCGGCTCCTTGTGCGGGATCGGCGGCAGCGCCCACGTGCCGGTCGCGGGCGGGCGGACATTGGCATCGACATGCACGTCCAGCACGCACGGCTTGTTTGCGGCGATCGCCGCCTCCAGCGCCGGGGCAAGGTCGGCAATATGCGTCACGGTGACGCCGGCCACGCCGTGCGCCCGCGCGAGCGCCGCGAAATCCGGGTTGTACGGTGCGCGGTTCTCGCCGCTGTAGAAGGCGGTGCCGTGCTCACGGCCCGCGAACAGACCGTACTGGATGTCGCGGATGGCGCCCCAGGCGAAATTGTTCCAGATCAGCCAGATGCAGGGGATGTCGTATTCGACGGCGGTGCAGAGTACGTGCGGCGTCATGGTAAATCCGCCGTCGCCGCAGATCGAGACGCAAACACGGTCGGGGGCTGCCAACTTGGCGCCGAGAATGCCGCTGACGCCGAACCCCATGGCGGAAAACCCCCAGGCATTCAGCATGGTCTGCGGCCGCCGCGCCTCCCAGAACTGCATGAACCAGTTGTGGTGCACGCCGGAGTCGAGCGAGATGATTGCATCGTCCGGCAGCACGCGCCGCACCGCGGCCACGATCGGTTCCGGCCGCAGCGGTGTGGTGTCGATCGCGAAGTTGGGTCGCACGAACGCGTCCCACTCCGCCCGCCAGGCTTCGATCATCGCCAGCCATTCACGCCGCTCCGGCGCGGCCGCGCCGCGCGCGTCGATCTCGCCCAGCAACTGCCGCACGAAGACCCGCGCATCGGCGACGATGCCGAGATCGACGGCATAGTTGCGGCCGATCTCGGTCACGTCCACGTCCACCTGCACCAGCGCGCAGTCGGGAAAATTCCAAGAATAGCCTTCGATCCAGGAAGAGGCGGAGCGGTCGTCGAAGCGCGCGCCGATGGCGAGCACGAGGTCCGCGTGGCGGCCGGCCTGGTTGGCGGCATAGACACCGTTGCGGCCGATGAACCCGAGCGAGAGCGCATGGCTCATCGGCATGCAGCCCATGCCATTCGGCGAGGCGATCACCGGAATGCACAGCCGCTCCGCCAGCGCCACCAGTTCCGCCCCGGCCTCGGCGAGCGTCACGCCGTGGCCGACAAACAGTACCGGGCGGCGGGCGGCGAGCAGGCGCGTCGCTGCCTCGGCCACGTCCTCGGGCGCGGCGCCGCCACGGCGCGCGGTGCGGCCGGCGCTGCTGGCCTCAACCGCCAGATCGCCGTCCTCCTGGAACAGGTTGAACGGGATATCGACCTGCACCGGCCCCGGCCGCCCGCCCAGCATGGTGTCGGCGGCGAGCCGCAGCGCGGAGGGCAGCATCTCCACCCGGGTCGGCTGGAAGCTGCGTTTGACCACCGGGCGCAGGACGGAGGGAAAATCGGCTTCCTTCTGCCGGTACAGCTCCTGGAACGGGCCGCGGTTGAACTGCTGCGTAGGCACGTTGGCGGTCAGCGCCAGCACGGCCGAGGAATCGGCATAGGCATTGGCCAGCGCCATCACCAGATTGGCCGAGCCCGGCCCGCAGGACGTGAGAGTCGCCGCCGGACGGTGCTTCACCCGGAAATAGGCATCGGCCATGTGCCCGGCCGTCTGCTCATGGCGCGGCGAGACCAGGGTGATGCGGTCGCGCATCCCGTACAGCACGTCGAGCATTCCGACATTGCCGTGGCCGCAGATGCCGAAGACGTGCTCGATCCCCTCCCTATGCAGGAACTCTCCGATCAGTTCTCCGCCCTTCATCCGCGCCATTGCCGTCCTCTCCGTGCCTGTCGCGCCGCCCGTCCGGCGCATGATCCGGCGGCATGAAATCGGATGCAACATGGTCCAATCCCGCGGGCGATGGCGCAGCAGTCCGAAACGATCTCCACGGCGCACCGTTTTGTGTATCCTCGGGCGTCCCGAATCGGAGGAAACGGCATGTTCGAGACCGACAAGATCGTGGCGGCCATCTTCGCCGCCGCTCTGGTGAACAAGCGCAGCGTCGCCAAGACGGATGAATATCTCGTCTATTACGACAATTTCCTGACGGAACTGCGCAAGCGCACTGAAAAGGCCCAGGCTGCGCCGGCCGCGCCGCCCACCGAGTCAGCCGAGCCGCCTGTGCAATAAACCGCGCTTGCCGGCGATGCGCGATCAGTTCGCGCCCGCGGCAGTGGCGCAATGATAGCCGTTCGGAATCGCGTGGCAGCCGGCAACGTAGGAATAGTCCGGCAATGGCCCCGAGGGCGGAGGTGTCTGGCCGCGCGCATCCGCGCTGATCACGATGACCTGGGGCGGCGGCATCTCGGGCGGCGGCGGTGCGATATACTGCACGCCGGTGGTCTGCCACCCGCTGTCCGGCCACCCCGTGTCGGGCCACACATTGCCGAGCCACCCGTATCCGAACAGGCCATAGGGCCAGCCATAGGCCAGCGATCCAAGGGCCGCGCCATAACCGAGCGGCCCGATGCCGGTGCCGTAGCCCAGGGGACCAAAGGGATATCCGTAGCCCAGCGGCCCAAAGCCCGCACCATAACCAAGGGGGCCATAGATCGACCCGTAGTTCACCGGACCGTATGGCCGCCCATAGCCTGGCCCGAAACCGAATCGGTTCGCGAAGCTTCGTCGAAGCAGACTGCCGGCCTGTCCGGGGCGCCGCATTCCCGCCCCCCGCTGGAAGTGGCGGCCCCAGTGTGCGGCAGGCGCCCAGTGGGGTGACCCGCCGCCGTGCCCGTACATGCCACCGCCGCCCGCATCAGCCAGCGACGGCAACGCCAGAGCAGCCACCGACACTGAAATAATCGATAACAAAAGGGCACGCCTCATGGCACGACCCCACGAACACGACCCCACAACTCAAGCCGGGTTCGTGCCGGCAGTCAACGCGTATTGGCAAATGACACGCAGAATTGACGTTTTGACTTAACTATTATTTCTTTATTTTTCTAACTCCGGGCGCATCCTGTCGCGCCGCCGTTACTGCGCCTGTGCGCTCGCCTCGCTGCGCGTGGCGCCGACACGCGCGGCCAGCGCCGCCGCCATGAACGCATCCAGATCGCCGTCCAGCACCGCCGCCGGGTTGCCCCTCTCGACGCCCGTCCGCAGATCCTTCACCAACTGATAAGGCGCCAGCACGTAGCTGCGGATCTGGTGGCCCCAGCCGATATCGGTCTTGGCGTTCTCCTGCGCCGTCGCCGCCGCCTCGCGCTTCTGCAACTCCGCCTCATAGAGCCGCGCCTTCAGCATCGCCATCGCGGTCGCGCGATTGCGGTGCTGGCTGCGGTCGGTCTGGCAGGCGACGACGATGCCGGTCGGGATGTGCGTGATGCGGATGGCACTCTCGGTCTTGTTGACGTGCTGCCCGCCGGCGCCGGAGGCGCGATAGGTATCGACCTTCAGGTCGCTCTCGTTGATCTGCACGTCGATCGTGTCATCCACCACCGGATAGACCCAGACGCTGGCGAAGCTGGTCTGCCGCCGCGCCGCCGCGTCGAAGGGGCTGATGCGCACGAGGCGGTGCACGCCCGCCTCGGTCTTGAGCCAGCCATAGGCGTTCGGCCCGCTCACCTGGATGGTCGCCGACTTGATGCCGGCCTGCTCGCCCTCACTCTCCTCGATCCACTGCACCTTGTAACCGTGCTGCTCGGCCCAGCGCGTGTACATGCGCGCCAGCATCTCGGCCCAGTCCTGCGCCTCGGTGCCGCCGGCGCCGGCGTTGATCTCGACGTAGCAGTCGTTGCCGTCGGCCTCGCCGGACAGCAGGCTCTCGATCTCGCGTCGCTTCGCCTCCTCGGCCAGCCGCCGCAGCGTCGCGACCCCATCGGTCACCATCGCCGCGTCGCCCTCGTCCTCGGCCAGCGCGATCAGCTCGACCGCGTCGGCAACCTCACGCTCCAGCGCGCGCACGCCGTCGATCGCGGTGGCCAGCCGGTTGCGCTCGCGCATGACGCTCTGCGCGAGCGTCGCATCGTTCCACAGGTTCGGGTCTTCGGCGCGCGCGTTCAGTTCATCCAGGCGGGCGACGGCGGCATCCCAGTCAAAGATGCCTCCTCAGCAGCGCCACGGACTGCCTGATCTGCTCATGAAGGGCGTCGGATTCGGCGGACATTGTCGTGCTCGGTTGCGGGCCGCGCTCAATACAGGCCGGGCATCGTCATGTCACTCCCCTGTCCCGCGCTGCCGCCGGACGGCGCGGCGGCGTTCGTGCCATCGCCGGACGCGGCCTCCGCCTGTGCCGGCGCGGGCGCACCGATCGGCGCCGAGACACCCGGCTGCTGCCCCGGCTTGAAGGCGTCGGTGACGGTGCCGAAGCCACTGTCGTAGCTGGCGACGGTGAGCCCCTCAGGCACCGGGAAAGTCAGCACCGGCCGCCCCTTGAGCGCGGTTGCCATGAAGTCGTGCCAGACCGGCGCGGCGAGGTTGCCGCCGGTTTCGTTGTTGCCGAGGCTTTCGGGCGAGTCGAAGCCGATCCACACGATGGTCACCAGGTCGGGCGTGAAGCCGGAGAACCATGCGTCCTGGAAATCCTGGCTGGTGCCGGTCTTGCCGGCGATCTGGCGATCCGGGCCGAAGCTCGCCCGCTTGCCGGTGCCGCGCTGCACCACGCCCTGCATCATCAGATTGAGCTGATAGACGCTCTGCGGGTCGGCGATCTGCTCGCGCGCGTCGGTCAGTTCCGGCGGCTTCGTCGGGTCCTCGCAGGCTTGGTCGCAGCTCAGGCCGGGGGCGCGCCAGACCACGTGACCGTCGCGGTCCTGCACGGTGTCGATCAGCGTCGGCACCACCCGCTTGCCGCCCGCCGCCAACCCCGCATACGCGCCGGCCTCGCGCAGCACCGTGGTATCGACCGCGCCCAGCGCCGCCGGCAGCACCAGCGGCATCTTGTCCTCCATGCCGAAGGCAATGGCGGTGTCGGCCACCGCCTTCATGCCGATCTGGTTGGCCACGCGCACGGTGACGAGGTTGCGGCTCTCCTCCAGCGCCACGTGCAGCGGCACCGGGCCCATGAAGTCACCCTCGTAGTTGCCGGGCCGCCATTTGCCCTGCGCGCCGAGATCGACCACGAAGGGCGCGTCGAGGAATTTCTGCGCCGGCGAGATGCCCTGCTCCAGCGCCGTCAGATAGACGAACGGCTTGAAGCTCGACCCCGGCTGACGCTGCGCCTGGGTGGCGCGATTGAACTGGCTGAGGTCGTAGGACCAGCCGCCGCTCAACGCCAGCACGCGCCCGGTCGCCGGGTCGATCGCAACCAGCGCGCCCTGCACCCGTGGCACCTGTCGCAGCAGCAGCCGCTCCGGCCGCGCCGGCGCCTTGCCGCGCCCCGGCTCGGCGGGGACGACCTGAACCATCACCTCGTCGCCGGGCTGCACCACATCGGCCATGCGGCGTGGCGGCGGGCCGAGCGGCACTGCGTCGTGCGGCGGGGAGCGTGCCCAGCCGAGATCGGCGAGTTGCAGCGGCAGCACGCGCGGCGCCGGCGCGACGCCGCCCGGCACGGCATTCAGGATGCCGAGCTTCGCCTCGGCCTCGGCCACCTCCAGCACGACCGCCAACTGCCAGTCGGGCAGCATCCCCGGCGGGCGCGCCGCGGCGGCCAACGCCGTTGCCCAGCCGCTGCGCAACTGCGGCCCCGCCGGCAGCCGTGCGACCGGCCCGCGCCAGCCGCCATGCGACTGGTCGTAGCGCAGCAATCCGGCGTGCAACGCCCTGTCGGCGGCGTCCTGCAAGGCCGGGTCGAGCGTCGTGCGCACCACCAGCCCGCCCTGCGTCGTCACGTCCTGGCCGAAGCGGTCGATCAGTTCGCGCCGCACTTCGCCCACGAAGTAGTCCGCACCCTGGACCGGCTCCGGCCGGTGAAAGGTCGCCGGGATGATCGGCGTTGCCTTGGCTGCCGCCGCCTGCGCCGCGGTGATGGTGCGGGTATCGACCATGCGGTCCAGCACCCAGTCGCGCCGGTCGCGCGCCGCCTGCGGGAAGCGGTAGGGGTTGTAGTTGTTCGGCGCCTTGGGCAGTGCAGCCAGGAACGCTGCCTCCGCGACGGTCAGGTTGTCGAGCGACTTGTCGAAATACGCCTGCGCCGCCGCGGCCACGCCATAAGACTGCATCCCGAGATAGATTTCGTTGAGATAGAGTTCGAGGATGCGCTCCTTGCTCAGTACCTGCTCCATGCGCAGCGCCAGCAGCATTTCGCGGACCTTGCGGCGGAACGACACCTCGTTGCCCAGCAGCATGTTCTTGGCGACCTGCTGGGTGATGGTGGAGGCGCCGATCGGACGGCGGCCGGAGCCGATGCGCATCAGGTCGGTTGCCCCTGCGCGCAGGATGGCGAGCGGATCGACGCCGTGGTGGATGAAGAAGTTCTGGTCCTCGGCGGAGACGAAGGCGCGCTTCACGATGTCGGGGATGGCGGCGTAGGGGACGAAGATGCGCCGCTCGGTCGCCAGTTCGGCGAGCAGCCGGGAATCGCCGGCATAGACACGGCTCATCACCGGTGGCTGGAAGTCGCGCAGGCCCTGCACGTCCGGCAGGCCGGCGGCAAAGTGGCGCCAGGCAACGAACCCCACGGCCCCGCCCAGCCCGACGGCGAGCACCAGCAGGCCGAGCAGTGCGCCGGCGAGGCGCCCCAGCCAGCCGCCGCCGCGCCGGCGCCGCGAGTGCTGCGGCGGCGCGGGCGACCGCCCGCCTTTTTCGCGGCGGCGCGGGCGCGGCGGGATGGCGATCGGGTCGCCGGCGGTCAGGGGGGCGCGCATGAGTTGGACTTACACGATTTCCGCACTGCGGCGTAGCCGGCGGGGTCGTGCCAGGGTTGCCCGCACCCGACGGCCGGCGCGCGGTCAGCCGGCCATGCGAGTCGGCTCGGGGCGCGGCGGCTCCGTCTGGGCGAACCAGGCATCGATCGCCCGCCGCATCGCCGCGGCGATGCGCGTTCGGTGCTGCGCCTGTCGCAATGCGGCTTCGTCCTCGTGATTTGACATGAACCCCATCTCGACCAGCACGCTCGGGATGTCGGCCGCCTTGAGCACGACGAACCCGGCGTGGCGGGAGGGATTGTCGAGCAGGTCCATCTGCTCGGAGGAAAAGCTGCCCACCAGCCGGCGCGCCAACCGCGCCGAGCCGCTGCGCGTCTCCTGCCGCACCAGACTCGCCAGGATGCGCGCCACGTCCGGCGCCACGCCGTGGAACTGCCGGCCGGCGAAGCGGTCGGCGGCGTTCTCCCGCCGCGCCAGTGCCGCCGTCTGCGCATCTGAGGCGGTATTCGCCAACGTATAAACGCTGGCCCCCCGGACCGAATGGTCCGCCAGCGCGTCGGCGTGCATGGAGACGAACAATGCCGCGCCCCGCTGCTGCGCGATGGCGACCCGTTCCTCCAGCGGGATGAAGATGTCGCGGCCGCGGGTCAGCTCGACCCGATAGCGCCCGGCGGCCAGCAACTGCCGCCGCAACTCCTGCGCCGCGGCCAGCGCCACCCGCTTCTCATAGGTGCCGGAGACGCCGATCGCGCCCGGGTCCTTGCCGCCATGGCCCGGATCGAGCATCACCAACGGCGCTGAGGAGGACGTTACGCGGCCGCGCCGCTTCGCCTCCGCGGCGGAGGAAAGCATGAAACTTGCCACGGCGCCGGGGCCGAGAAGCAGGCGGCGGGTAATCACCAGGCGCGTCCCTTCGGAATCGTGAACTGGCTCGCTTTTCTAACGTGCCGACTCCGGTTCCGCACCTTACGCATTGATGAAGCGGTTGTCAGACGCCTGCATCGCCGTCGGAACGTGGCAGCCCTGCCACGGTTGTGCTTGCGGCGCGGGCCTGATTGCGCCATCGTGTGGTAACCGGCCGCGCGCCGGCGTGGCCCGCTTCGGACGGCCGCGCCGTGGTCGCAGCGCCGCCGGAACCCGATTCGAGGGCAGCGCCGTCCGTTGGCGAATGGTGTGCCCGCAGACATAGGTTTTCATGGCCGACGCCGGTCCCTCTCTGTTTCCCCCTTCTGCATGGTGCCGCCCGACACGGGCCGCGCCGGTTGTCGGACGGGGCGGGAGCGTCGCCTTTGCCGTGCTGTCGCTGCGGACCCATCAGCCCTCGACCCACCCAATCTGTCGCCCGCTAGGGCAGCGATCGCGAAGCCAGACTTCGCACCGCCGGGCGGCATACCGGAGTTCAGGGCTGAATGACCAAACGCATGTTGATCGACGCCACCCACGCGGAAGAAACCCGCGTGGTGGTGCTGGACGGTACCCGGCTTGAAGATTTCGACGTAGAGACTTCGACCAAAAAGCAACTCAAGGGCAATATCTACCTCGCCAAGATCGTCCGCGTGGAGCCGAGCCTCCAGGCGGCGTTCGTGGAGTACGGCGGCGGGCGCCACGGCTTCCTGGCGTTCAGCGAGATCCACCCGGACTACTACCAGATCCCCGTTGCCGACCGGCAGCGCCTGCTGGAGTTGCAGGCGCAGGAGGCGCGCGAGGAGGCCGAGCGCGAGGAGGAAGCGGCTGCCGCACCCGCGGCCGAAGCCGGACCGCCGCAAGCCGAACCCCCGGCCGAGGTTACGTCCGTAGCCGAGCCGGTTGCACCTCCGCCCCCCGCCGAGGTTGTACCCGAGTCCGTCGCGGTTGCACCGGAGCCGCGCGAGGTGCCGGCCGAGGTTGCACCCGCCCGCGCCGAGGCCGTCGAAGCCGCGCCGGAACCCCTCGATCCGCCGGCGGACCCCGACGCCCCGCCCCGTCCCGCCCAGGCCGCCGCCATCGACCGCGAGGAACGCTTCGGCCCGGTGGCCGAGGCCGAAGAACACACCGACCAGCCCGAGGAGGCAGTCCTGGGCGATGGTGAGACGACGGAACTCGACGTTCCGCCGTCCGACATCCCGCCGCCCGAGACGATCGGCGGGGAGACCGACGGCGGCGAGGGCGCGGAGGAGGCGCGCGTACGCCGCGCATCGCGCTTCCTGCGCAACTACCGCATCCAGGAAGTCATCAAGCGCCGGCAGATCATGCTGGTGCAGGTGGTCAAGGAGGAGCGCGGCACGAAGGGCGCGGCGCTGACCACCTACATCTCGCTCGCCGGACGTTTCTGCGTGCTGATGCCCAACTCCCCGCGCGGCGGCGGCATCTCGCGCAAGATCACCTCGGCGGCCGACCGGCGGCGGCTGAAAGAGATCACGTCCGAACTCGAAATCCCGCAGGGTATGGGCCTGATCGTGCGCACCGCCGGCGCCAACCGGCCGAAGGCGGAGATCAAGCGCGACTGCGAATACCTGATGCGGCTGTGGGACGACATCCGCGAGCACACGCTGAAATCCGTCGCCCCGGCGCTGATCTACGAGGAAGCCTCGCTGATCAAGCGCGCCATCCGCGACGTCTATTCGCGCGACATCGACGAGGTGATCGTCGATGGCGAGGAGGGTTGGCGCGGCGCGCACGAGTTCATGCGCATGCTGATGCCGAGCCACGCCAAGAAAGTGCAGCTCTGGCGCGGCAACGGCCAGCCGCTGTTCGCGAAATACCAGGTCGAGGCGCAGCTCGATGCGATGCTGGCGCCGACGGTGCAACTGCGCTCCGGCGGCTACCTCGTCATCAACCAGACCGAGGCGCTGGTCGCGATCGACGTGAATTCCGGGCGCTCGACGCGCGAGCGCGGGATCGAGGAGACCGCGCTGCGGACGAACCTCGAAGCCGCCGACGAGGTGGCGCGGCAGTTGCGCCTGCGCGACCTCGCCGGGCTGATCGTCATCGACTTCATCGACATGGAGGCACGCAAGCACAACGCGATGGTCGAGCGGCGCCTGAAGGATGCGCTGAAGATCGACCGCGCGCGCATCCAGGTCGGGCACATCTCGCATTTCGGCCTGCTGGAGATGAGCCGCCAGCGGCTGCGCCCGTCGCTGGCCGAAACCAGCTTCTCGCCCTGCCCGCATTGCGGCGGCACAGGCCATGTGCGCTCGACCGAGAGCAGCGCCATCCATGTGCTGCGCGCGATCGAGGACGAGGGCGCGAAGGGCCGCGCGGCGGCGATCCGCGTGCAGGTGGCCGGCGCGGTCGCACTCTATCTGCTCAACCATAAGCGTGACCGGCTGGCCGAGATCGAGGCGCGCTACGCCATGCGCGTGACCTTCGAGCCGGACGAAACGCTGGTGCCGCCGCAGATCCGCATCGAGCGGCTGCGCCCGCAGGTGCCGGAGGCCGAGCGCCCGCTGCCCGCGCCGGTCGCCCCCGCCGCCCCGGCGCTGCCGGCGGCCGAGGAGGAGGCGGAGGAGGCCGAAGCCGAGTTCGTCGAGGCGGAGGAAGAAGCGGAGGAGGGCGGCGCCGAGGCCGCAGCGCCGACCGATGCCGAGGCGCGGCAGGCCGGCGAGGATGCCGAACGCCGCCGCCGTCGCCGCCGTCGCCGCCGCGGTGCCCGCCGCGAGCCGGCGGCGGGCGCGCCGCTGCCCGGTGCGCTGCAGCCATCCGAGGCGGAAACGACCGAGCCGGGCGAGCCGTCCCTGGCGCCGACCGATCTGGCCCTGGCGGAGCAGCCCAGTCTGCCGCCGGACGCATTGGACGAGGCGGGGCTGCCGCGCGCGCGCCGCCGCGGCCGGCGCGGCGGACGCCGCCGCGGCCTCGCGGAGCCGGCGGCGGCGCTAGAAACCCCGGAAGTGCCGGCCTATGTCGGCCCCACCCCCGCCGACCCGTTCGGAGGCGTGTCGTTCGACATCTTCGACATGATGGACGAGGAGATCGCTCCGGCGCCGATCGAGCCGGCAGGGCCGGCCGCGCCCGAACCGGTCGCCCACGAAGCGATCGCGCCCGCGCAGCAGGTGGAGGCGGCAGAGGAAGTGTCGGAGATTGCGCCCGAGGCGGCGCAGGTCGCGCCGTCGCCTGCCCCCGCCGAGGCGCCGCTGCCCGCCGAGGAACCGCCGCCGGCCCCGGCGATCCAGCCGATCGTCATCGCCGAGGAACCCCCGGCGGAGGAGCGCAGGCGCGGCTGGTGGCGACGGTAGAGCGGCGCGGGACCGGCAGCGGAGCGACGCGGCGCGCGCCCTGCGCCGGATGCGGGCCTCGGCGGCCGGTCTGGCCGGCCGAGGCCGCCAGTCGTCAGAAGCCGGAGGCCGCGAGCCAGCCGCCGATCTTGCCTTCGTAGCGTTCACGCACCAGGACGACCGGGGCGAAGCAGTGAGCGGGCATCGCCAGCTTCGCGTCGATCATGGCATCCCCCTTCTGGGACAGCGCCACCGGTTCCGCCTGTGCGACGACCGAAGCACTGGTGCCGCCACACACGACGGCGACCGCTACCGCGTCCACGCCATCGGGCGTGCCGTTGTATTTCGCGGTCGTCGGGTCATTCAGCACCAGACCGCGCAATTCCACGTGAACGCGGCCATCCTGGCCGAGTTCCGCCTCCCCGGCTTGCAGCGCCCAGATCTTGCCGCAGGCGTTCACCCCGCCGATGACTGTCTTGTCGGACGGACACGCGACCAGCGAGACCTTCAGTCCTGCCTCCTCGGCGCGCGCCTGGCCGGCACCGACGGCCAGCCCCAGCATCAACGCCGCCCCACCCACGAGTCGCAGTACGTTTTGCATGACTTGCCTCCCGGTATTGTTGGCCTCCGCAGCGTGGCGGCCCGCCGCGACACCCGCATGACCCATCTGGGTCATACCCGGTCCGAGAGACCGGCCCCCGCCTCCCGAGTCGGAGCCGTTGTGCAATCAATTACATCCGTGTAAGGTCAACCCGACAGGGAGACCCCGGTTGTCGTCGCCCTTTGTCGATGCGTTGGAAGACTGAGATCAACCGGTGTCGGAATCGGGGGTTTCGGCAATGGACAGCGATGCGCTGCTGGCCTTGATCGGTCGGATGTATGACGCTGCCGTCGATCCCACGCTCTGGCCCCGCGTCCTGAACGAGATCGCCGACGCGGTCGGCGCGCAGTCCAGCCATTTCGTCGTGCAGGACCTTCAACGGAACGAAATCCCCGTCTTCCACGGCCCGCGCACTGACCCGCAACGGATTGAGGATTACGCGCGCTATCACATCACACGTAACCCCTGGCTGCCGTCCCTCGCGCGCCTGCCGGCGGGAACCGTGGTGCCGGACCACCGCCTCGCGCCGCGTGAAGAGCTTGTGCGGACGGAATTCTATCACGACTACCTTTGCAAGCGCGGCGTCGCCTATGGCCTCGGCGTCGTGGCGATGAAGGATGATGTGCTGCAATCCTATCTCTCGCTGTACCGCACCCCTGCCCAGGGCGGCTTTGACGACGCCGCGATGCAGCTCGGCTACCTGCTGCTGCCGCATCTGCGGCGCGCCGTGCAGATCTCGCAGAACCTCGCGGTGGCGCAGGCGCGCGAGGCAAGCGCGCTCGCAATGCTGGAGCGGATGCCCTGCGGCGTGGTCCTGCTCGACGGGCGGGAGCGCGTGGTTCACTGCAACGCGACGGCGGAGCGCATCATCGTCCGTAACGACGGCCTTTCGATCCGCCGGGGAAACCTGTGCGCGGCCATGGCGCGTGACACCGCGGCGCTGAGGCGCCTGCTCGCCACGGCTGCCGACACGCGACTTCTGGGAACTCGCGGCGGCGCACTGGCGCTCGCGCGTCCGTCGCAGAAGCGTCCACTCGGGCTGCTGGTCCTGCCTGTTCCCAGCCGGACGTCGGATCAGTTCGCCGGCCTCGCGCCCCGCGTCGCCGTGCTGATCACCGACCCGGAGGAGCGGGCCGCGGAGCCGCGGGACATCTGGCGGCTTCTCTACGGCCTCACGCCGGTCGAGAATACGGTGGCATACCGTCTCATCAACGGCGAGAGCCCCCGCGAGATCGGCGAGGCACTGGGCATCGCGTTCGAGACGGCGCGCCGGCATCTGAAGAACATCATGGCCAAGACCGACACCCACCGGCAGGCTGAACTGGTGCGCCTGCTGCTGCATGGCCAGCAGACCGCCATGCCGGGGGGATAGGGCGAAATTCGCCACGGCTCCCCGCTGTCGCCCATGAGCCTGACGCTGGCGCAGCAGCCGAGCCCCCCGCCGTACTTATCCGGGTAAAACGACCGTACTCATCGCATTGCGTCTATGCGCGCTGCCCCGCCCACGCGGCCAGCCGCTCGGCCGCCGCCGCCATGTCGGCCTCCGGCCCGCAATAGCTGAAGCGCACGAAGCGGTTGCCGCGCGTGCGGTCGAAATCCACGCCCGGCGCCGCCGCGACTCCGGCTTCGGTCAGCATCCGCGCACAGAACGCCTCGCTCTCGTTGGTCAGTCGCGACACATCGGCAAACAGGTAGAACGCCCCCTCCGCCGGACCCAGAGCGAACCCGGCCTGCGGCAGCGCGCGCAGCAGCAGGTCGCGCGAGCGGCGGTAGCGCGCGACATTGGCCTGCAACTCGTCACCGCACTCGAACGCCGCCTCGGCGGCGACCTGGGCGATGTGCGGGGCGCTGATGAAGAAGTTCTGCGCCAGCCGCTCGACCGGCCGGGCGAGATCGTCGGGCAGGACCATCCAGCCGACGCGCCAGCCGGTCATGCTGAAGTATTTGGAAAAGCTGTTGATGACGACGGCATGTTCGCTGAGCGCGGCGGCAGTCGCGATGGGCGCGTCATAGTGCAGGCCGTGATAGATCTCATCACTGATCAGCCGCACGCCGGCGCCGTCGCACCAGCGCGCCAGCGCCGCCAGTTCGTGCGGATGCAGCATCGTTCCCGCCGGATTGCAGGGGCTGGCCACGATCAACCCGTCCGGCGGCGGATCGAGCCGCTCCAGCATCGCCACCGTCGGCTGAAAGCGGCTGGCGGCGTCCGTTTCCAGCAGCACCGGCTGCAGACCGAGTGCGGTCAGAATGTTGACATAGGGCGGATAGAACGGCGCGGCGAGCGCCACGCGGTCGCCCGGGTCGAAGGCGGCGAGGAAGGCGAGCGGGAACGCCCCCGACGCCCCGATCGTCACCGCCACGCGGGCGGTCGGCACCTCCAGCCCGTACCAGTCGCGGTAATGCCGCGCGATGCGCGCGCGCAACGAGCGCAGGCCGAACGCCTCGGTGTAGCCCAGCGGCGCGCCGGAGCGCAGTGCGGCCTCGGCGGCGCGGGCGGCGCCCGCCGGGGCACCGGTGCCGGGCTGGCCGACCTCCATGCGAATGACGTGCGGCGCGCCGGCGGGCAGCGCCGCCTGCCGCGCATTGGCCGCGGCGATCACGTCCATGACGATGAACGGCGGCGCCGCCGCGCCCCGGCCGGTTTTCAGCGCCATCAGCGGTAGGTCGGAATGCCGGGTGCCGGGGCGTAGTTGTCCGGCAGCGCCGGCTTCTCCGGCGCGATCTGCCCCGAGGCGTTGCCGACCGCGAGGCCCGAGCCGCGCGGATCGACCCTCCAGGTACAGGTCCGCGGCTCGCCGGGCAACAGGCCGGGGCAGTCGATCACATTGGCCCGTCCGGGCGCCGGCACCGGTCCGGCCGGGACAGCGGCACCGAGCGCCTGTTGCATCGCCACGGCCGCGGCGAGCGCCGCACCCTCCTGGCCGGAGGCGCCGACCGCGGCGCGGAAGGCGTGGCGGCGTGGGTTCCATGCCAGCGCAGCGGCGAGCAGCGGCGGCGGCACGACGGCGGGCGAGGCCGCGAACAGAATGCCGGTGCCGGCGGCGACGCGGCCGTTGCCGAAGAGATTGTTCATCGTGAGCGCGCATGCCACTGCGTCGCCGCCGCGGTCGATGACCACGAAGGACGTCGAGGCCGGCAGTGCCGGCAGGCTCGCCCCCGGCAACGTCGCGGCGGCGTCGAGCACGGCACGCGGATCCCCACCGCCCTGCCGCCAGCGCGCCGCCACCGCAATCGCCCGCGCGCCCGCTGCGGACAGATCGGCCGGCGCCTGCCGCAGGGCCGTGAATGCCGCCGCGGCGGCCAGCCCCCCATCGGCCGGCGGCGGCAGGAAGCCGATCTTCGTCTCGCCCGCCGACACTTCCAGCACCGGGGCAAAGCGGGCGACCGAATCGCGCAGGTCGGGCACTGTCAGCCCAGCCCCGGCATCGCGCGCCGCATCCGCCAGCTCATGCGCCAGCGCGCCCTGGTAGAGGTCGCCCACGCCGCTGCGCCGCAGTTCCTCCAGCGTCCCCGACAGCCCCGGCTGCACCAGCCGCGCCCCCTCCTGGACCGGCGCGCCGCCCGGGAAGAACACCGCCCGCGCTCCCGGATCGACGGCGAGCGGCGCGGCGACGATGCTGAGGTCGTGGGCAAGCGAGCGGGACACCGTGACACCGTCGCGCGCCATCGCCTCGGCCGGCGCGATCAGCGAGTCGAAGCGGCGGGTGCCATAGTGCGAATGCAGCAGATAAAGGCCGCGCGCCAGCATCGGCACCGCCGCCGGCCGGTCCGCCGCCCCCGGATGCGCTGGCGCGGGCGGCACGAACAGCACCGCCTCCGGCACGCCCTTGTTCGGCCCTTTGCGCGCCGGGTCATAGGCGAGGCAGGCGCCGCCGCCGCCCAGGCCCGCGCGGGAAGGCAGCGTGACGGCGAGCGCGAAGCCGACCGCGACCGCCGCGTCCGCGGCCGTGCCGCCGGCCGACAGCACCTCCCGCCCGACCAGGGCGGCGCTCGGCTCATCGGCGGCCACCCCGCCAAGGAAGCCGCGGACATAGCCGGGCGTGCCGTTGGGGGGGCCGCTCGGCCCGGTGAGATTGCTGACCACGTTGGGCACACCGCAGCCGCTGGCCGAGACCGCCACGGCAAACAGGACGGCGGATGCCACGCGGCCTGTCCTCCCGGCACGATTGCTGCCGGTGCTGTTGCCGTCGCTGCCCACCTGCGTCACCTTGCCTCCCTGTCCGCGCAAGCGCGGCGTTCACGCGCCGACCCGCCTGATCGCGCCGGGCGACGCCATAGACGCCTTCGCCGGAACCGACAACCGCCGTGGAGTTCGCTGCCCATGCGTTTCGTCATCGCCTTGCTGCTCGGCCTCGTGCTGGTGCCCGCCGCGCGCGCCGCCGACGGCCCTGCACCGTTCACACCGGCGCAGCGCGCCGAGATCGTCGGTATCCTGCGCGACGCGCTGGTGCATGACCCGTCGATCCTGCGCGACGCGGTCGCCGCGTTGCAGGCCAGCGATTCGGCGAACCGCGAGGCCGAGGCGCGCAGCGCCATCGCCGCCGCCGAGCCGGCACTGAGCCACGCGCCCGGCGACCCGGTCGCGGGCAACCCCAAAGGCGATGTGACGGTGGTGGAGTTCTACGACCTGCGCTGCCCGTATTGCCGCCGCATGCTCCCGGTGATCGACGCGCTGCTCAAGCGCGACCCGAACGTGCGGCTGGTGTACAAGGACATCCCGATCCTCGGCCCCGGCAGCGTGATCGGCGCGCGCGCGGTGCTGGCGGCGCAGCGGCAGGGGCCGGACGCGTATGCGCGGCTCCAGGCCGTCCTGATGCACGGCAGCGCCCAGATCACGGAGGACAGCGTGCAGGCGGCCGCGCGCGCAACCGGGCTCGACTGGGCACGGCTGCAGCGCGACATGAAGGACCCGGCGATCGCGGCGCGGCTGAAGGACAATCTGGACCTGGCGCACCAGCTCGGCGTGGACGGCACGCCGGCCTTCGTCATCGGCCAGCAACTCGTGGCCGGAGCGGTCGAACTGGCCGAGTTGCAGGGCGCCGTGGCGGCGGCGCGCGGCGCTACTGTAACGGCACGCTGAGGCGCAGCGTCGGCATCACCCGGAACCGGCCGTCGAAAGCTTCGGAATAGGTCGAGCCGGCCGTATAACCCTGGCTGTCGGCGGTCGTGCCGTAGCCGGGTCGCGACAGGCCGGGCATCAGCGACGGCCGGGCGGGACCGCTGTCAGGCCCGGGCGGCTGCGTCAGGTCGAGATCGGGCATCGGCGCGGGCGTCGCCAACGGCGAGGGCGGCGACGGCGGTGCCGCCGCCAGCTTGCCGACCGGCGCCGCCGCCAGCAGCAGCGCGCCCACCAGCAGCAGGGGTCGCAAGCGTGTCATAGCCCGCCTCCTTGCAAAATCGCCGTCCCGGCTATCCGCCCCTCTCCGCGCGGGTCCTCCGCCGGATTTGCGACGGGCTGGCCGAGCGACGCCGCCTTCCCCGCGCGCCATGCGGCGAGCGCCCAATGAACCGACGGAAAGGCCAGGTCGTTCCAGGGAATGTCGTCCCAGCCGAACAGCCGCACCTCGGCCGTCTCCGGCCCGGCGGCGAACGACACCGATGAGGGGCCGGCGAACCGGGCCCGGTAGATCAACTGGATCTGCCCGATGCTGCTGATGCTGAATACCCCGAGCAGGCCGTCGAATGCTATGCGCGCCCGCGCCTCCTCCCATGCCTCGCGCGCCGCCCCTTCCTCGGCGGTTTCGCCGAGTTCGAGGAAGCCGGCGGGCAACGTCCAATAACCACGGCGCGGCGCGATCGCGCGCCGGCAGAGCAGGACGGTATCCTGATGGGCGATCACCGATCCGACGACGACCTTGGGGTTCTCGTAGTCGATATGCCCGCAGGTCGTGCAGACCAGGCGCTCGCGCGTATCGCCCTCCGGGATCAGGCGCACGAACTCCGGCATGAAGTCATGGTGGGCCGTACGGCCGGCGCTTACAACCGTCGCGCAGCTATGTAGCGCCGACACCACGGCCGACGTGGCCGGTCCGTCACACGGAGAGGTCGAGCAGCGAGCCGCGTGGCAACGTGCGCGCGGGTTGCGCCGCGCCGGGTGCCGGAGCGGACAGCTTTGGCGTCGTCGCCGGGGCGACCGATGCCTTGGCGGTCCGCAGCGGCGCCGTGCCGGCGGGCAGCGCCGCCGGCCCCTGCGGGACCGCGGTCGAGAACGCGGAGAGCGATCCGGTGGCGATCATCCGCAGGATCATCCAGCGCATCGGTGAACCATCCCTTAATCCGCGGGACGGGTTGTGCCCGAACAGTTTGGTATCGTCAATCGTTTTGCCACCAGCTTGTTCCCCTCCGATCGGCTTGACGTTCCACCTTGGTGCGAAGTAGCGACGTCCATCCTCGGGGGGGAGCGCGGTGGCATGAACGGCGACTTGACGCGGCCTGCGGCAGCGGAGTTTTTCGGGACCTTCTGGCTGACCTTCGGCGGCTGCGGCGCGGCGGTGCTGGCCGCCGCGTTCCCCGGCCTCGGGATCGGCTTCCTCGGCGTGGCCATCGCCTTCGGGCTGACCGTGCTGACGATGGCCTATGCGGTGGGCCACATTTCGGGCGGTCACTTCAATCCCGCCGTGACCGTGGGCCTCTGGGCCGCAGGGCGCTGCCCAGGCCGCACTGTCGTGCCCTACATCATCGCCCAGGTGATCGGCGCGATCGTCGCGGCGGCGGTGCTGTGGTTCATCGCCTCAGGCAAGGCGGGCTGGGTGCCCGGCGGCTTCGCGTCCGACGGCTATGGCGATCTCAGTCCCGGCAAGTACAGCGTCGGCGCCTGCTTCGTGACCGAGGCATTGCTGACGTTCTTCTTTCTTTTCATCATCATCGGCACGACATCCAAGGGCGCCGCGGTGGGGTTCGCCGGCATCCCGATCGGGCTGGCGCTGACGCTGATCCACCTGATCTCTATTCCGGTCACCAACACCTCCGTCAATCCCGCGCGAAGCACCGGGCCGGCGCTGTTTGCGGGCGGCGCCTATGTCGGGCAGCTCTGGCTGTTCTGGCTCGCCCCTCTGCTCGGCGCGGTGATCGCCGGCGCGCTGGCCCGCTGGATGTACGAGCCGGTGGAGGTGATCGAGACGGACGTGGTCGAGGTGGAAGTGCGCCGCTGACGCCGGCCAGGGCGGGTGTCAGCCCGCCTTTTCGGCGCGCACCATGACGAACTCCAGATGCAGGCAGTTCTCCTCGAAAGCGTCTGCGAGAATGGCCTCGTACTCGTCGCGCAGCCGCGCCAGCGCCGGCGGATCGTTGCCGAGCTGCTCGACAAGTTTCGCCAGTGGGCCGATCGTGGCTTCATGCATGAGCCGGGCGTGCGTGACGCTCAATGTCTGCATCAGCATGGTGCCGCGCGCGAAGCGCAGGCCGCGCACCGCGGCACCGAGGCGTTCACGCACGATGCCGACATCGCCCCAGGCAGCGGGCGCCGCCGGCTTCGGCGCGCCGGCCGGCGGCGACATGTAGCGCGCCAGCAGATCGAAGGTCCGGCCGACGACCCCCTCCGGCGGCCAGGTGGCGAAAGCCAGCCGCCCGCTGGGGCGCAGCACGCGCAACATCTCGCGCAACGCCACATCGGGGCGCGGCGCAAACATGTGGCCGAACTGGCTGACCACGACATCGAACTGCGCATCGGCCCAGGGCAGCGCCTCGACATCACCTTCGACAAACTCGATGTCCAGCCCAGCAACCTCGGCGTTGCGCCGGGCACGCTCCAGCAGCGCAGGTGACAGGTCGAGCGCGGAGACGCGCGCGCCGCGCAGTGCCGCGGTGATCGCGACGACGCCGGTGCCGCAGGCCACGTCGAGCACGCGCGCGGCATCGCCGATCCCCGCCAGCCGCACCAACCTTGCCGCCGGCGCCGTCGTGAACGTTTCGATCGGCGCGAAACTCGCCCATGCCGCGCGCTGCATCGCCTTGAAGGCGCCGAATGGATCGGCGGACTGTTCGGTCATCATCGTGCTTTCCAGTTTTCCCAGGACCAAGATGCGTTGCAGTGACCCGCCAGTTCAACCGAAGATCTGCAGCACACCCTCGCCGATCAGCAGCACCACCGCCGCCCACAGCAGCGCCGACAGGACATTGGCGATCTGGAAGATCAGCAGCGGCATCTCGAAAACGCCGCACAGCAACGGCACCGTCGCGCGCAGCGGACTGAAGAAGCGGCACAGCACCACACTCATCGCACCATAGCGCAGAAAGAACCGCTCCCCGCGCGGCATCAGCTCCGGGTGGCGCGTGAACGGCCAGATGTCACGCGCGCGATGCTTCAGCCGGTCGCCGAGCACATATGATGCCCAATCGCCCAGCGCCGCGCCGATCGCGACCGCGAGCCACACCGGCCAGAGCGACACATGACCCATCTGCGCCAGTGCCACGATGATCGCCACGACAAAGGAGCTTGGCACCACCAGCGAGACGAAGGCGAGCGACTTGAAGAATGCCAGCAGCAACGCGGCCGGCACCACCCATGCCGCGTGCGCCTGGATGAAACCCGTCATACGGTCGGCAACTGGCGGAACCCCGGTTGCTCGGGCGGATCGGCCAACGCCTCCTCGATTGCGGTGACTTCGGCCAGGCGCGGGCCGCGGCGGCAGGCGCGCACCAGTTCCTCGACCGCGGCGGTATCCCCGTCCACCAGCACCTCCACGCTGCCATCGCGGCGGTTGCGCACCCAGCCCGACAGCCCCAGCGCCGCCGCCCGCGACGCGACCCAGGCACGGAACCCGACGCCGTGGACGCGGCCGGAAATGGTCAGGCGCTTGGCGGTCATGCGCGCAGCAACTCCAGGAAGCGGGCGGCAACCGCGATGTCATCGCCGATCCGGCGGCGCCGCGCGAGGGCCTCTGCGTCGGTGCCCCAGAATTCCTCCTGGAAGGTTTCATCCAGCGTCGCCGCCGCGTGCGCCGCCTCGGCGCTCACCGCCCCCTCGGCCAGCGCCAGCCCCAGCACGGCGCTGCCCAGCGCCGGCACGGCAATCCCGAGCGCGGCCAGCGCGAATGGCCCCAGTGCCGCCAGCGCCGCCGCCAGCATCGCCAACGCCTCCGGCGGCTGCGTCACCGGCACCACGCCGGCGGTGACGATCAGCCGCACGCCGTGCCGCGCGGCGAGCCAGTCCAGCCACGGCTGCCAGACCGCCTCCTGCCGCGCCACCAGCGCCGGCGGCTCGGCGGCACGGTAGCAGAGCAGGTCGGTCTCTCCGAAGCGGGCCAGTTCCAGCGCCATCGGCTCCGGGTCGGGGGCGATGCGCACCTGCCCGGTGCCGGCGATGCGGGTCAGCGGCAGGTCGGCAAACGAGGTCTGCCCGCCCCTGCCGCCGCCCGCCGCCTGCCATTCGGCGGCGATCGCCTCGGCCAGCGTGCGGTGCGGCAGGCGCAGTTCCGCCCCGCCCGGCAGATGCACCGCCCGGCCGTCGAGCAGGATGCGCCAGCCACCGTCAATCGGCGCAACCCGCGCATTCTCCCAGAAGCGTTGCATCTGCATCTCCTACGGCGCCGCCGGGCAGGGTGTCGGCGGGACCGGCGGGGCGCGCTGCGCGCCCAGCGCGCCGGCCAGCGCGCCCAGCAGCGCCGCCCGCCCCGCCGCGCCAGTATCGGCCTGCGCCTTCGGCTCGCGCAGCGCGCCGCCCACGCGCACCGGCACCACGATGCCCGGCCCCACACGCAGCATCGGGCGCAGATGCAGGTTCAGCGTCTCCGGTCCCAGGTCCACGGTTCCGTTGCCCTGCATCATGAGCTTCGGCGAGTCGAGCAGCAGGGAGGCGACGTTCACCACTCCATCATGCGCGTCCAGCCGCAGGTCGAGACAGCTCAGACGGGTGCGTCCGAGGCCGATCAGCGCCTTGGCCGGCAACCGGGCCGCCTTCATCACGTCGCCCATCAAGGCCGCCAGCAGCGCGTCGTCGATCTCGGCGTCGCTGGCGGTCAGCGATGCCTGGCCGGTGAGGCTGGCCGCGAGCGCGTGAGGGGAATCGCCGGCGGCCTTCAGGTCCGCCTGCACCGCGGCGGTTCCGGTGAGCGCGCCAGGATGCCCAAGCGCCTGCGCGAGCGGCGCCAGCGACAGCGCCGGGGCGTGCAGCACCAGCGCCACCGGCGGCGCCGGTACGCTGGCGTCGATCGCCAGCCGCCCATCGAGCGGCCCACCCGGCGACTGCCCGGCGAACGGGTCGAGCGCCAGCCGCCCGTCCTGAAGGGCAAGGTGGCCGGTCACGTTGGAATAGGTTCCGCCGCCGGTCAGCAACGACGCCACGCTGATCTGCAGGTCGGCATCGGCGCGGCGCAGCGCGGCAAAGTCGATCGGCTGGTCGGGGATGAGCCGCGCCGGACGCGGCGAGAGCGGCGGCGCGGCGCCGGGCGCGCCCGCCGGCAGCGGGGGCGGCGCCGGCAGCGCCGCCAGCAGCGCGTCGAGATCCAGGCGCGCCACCGCCAGCGTGCCGCGCACCGCCGGGTGGGGGGGCGCCCAGGCGAGGGTGACGCCCGCGCTTGCCTCCAGCAGCGGCGGCGTCGCCGCCGTCAGCGTCAGCGTCAGCGGCAGCGCCGTGCCCGCCAACGGTCCCGCAGTCCCGTGCACGTTCAGCGCCGCGCCGTTCAGCGTGGCCACCACATCCGCCTGCGCGGGGCGGCGCAGGTCGGGGGCGGCCACGTCGGCACGGGTCAGCACCAGGCCCGGCAGCAGCGCGCCGAGATCGAGTCCGGCAACGTGCAGCGTCACCGCGCTGAGCGTGGGCGGAGCCCCCCCGCCGTCGGTCAGGCGCGCGGAGAGCGACATGTCGTGCAGCTTCGGCGGGGCGACCGGCAGCAGCGGCGCGAAGGCGGCGAGGTCGGTCGCTGCGGCATCCACCTGCAGCGCATAGGCGCCGCGCCCGACGGGCGCGGCCAGGGTGCCGCGCACCGCGAGCCGCGCCCCCTCCCCCTGCACCACGAACTGCACGGGCCAGGGCGGCGCGCCGGCGCGATCGAGCAGACGCTCCACCGGCCCGCTCTCTCCGCTCAGCGTCAGCTTCCGCCCGGCGCAGAGCGCCTCTCCGGAGAGCACCAGATCCGCCCCAGGCGCGGCGGCGATGGCGTCGAAGCGGGGCACCTGGATTTCGGTGCCGCGCCAGGTGACCCGTCCGCCCCGCACATGCACCGCCCCGATCGTGAGCCGCGCGGCGCCGCCGGCGGGCCCAGGCACGGCGGACGGCGGCGCGGGCGGCGCGGCGGCGGGGGACACGGACACCGTGCCCATGCCCGGATGCAGCCGGACATCGGGGTGCAGCAGATCGAGGCGAACGATGTCCAGCGCCCCGGTCAGCAGCGGCAGCACCGCGATGCGCGCCGCCACCCGGCCAACCTGCGCCCGCACCACCTCACCGGGGCCGCTGAAGGCGAGATCGTCCGCCTCCAGCCGCAGCGGTAGGCCCCAGACGATGTGAATCGGCCCGCGCAGCGTGAGCGTCCCGCCGGTGGCGCGTGCCGCCGCCGCCTCGACCTGCGGGCGGAAGCTGTTGGGGTCGATCAGCAGCGTCGCCGCCAGCCCCGCGCCGAGCACCAGCACCGCGATCAGCAGCACGGCGCCGAGCAGCCAGCGCAGCACAATGCGCCGACGGCGGCGCGGCACGCCCGGGCGCCTCATGCGCGCAGCGGCGGTTGCGGCGCCGGGGCGGTGAATCCCAGCGCGCGAAAGGTCGCGGCCATGTGCGCCGGCAGACCCGCCTCCACCGCCAGCGTCCCGCCCGCCGGGTGGGGCAGCACGATGCGGCGGGCGTGCAGGTGCAGCGCCTCCGACAGGCCCTCCACCGGCGCTCCGCCATAGGCCGTATCGCCCAGGATCGGCGCGCCGATCGCGGCGCAGTGGACCCGCAACTGATGCGTCCGCCCGGTCAGCGGGCGCAGTTCCAGCCAGGCCAGCTTGCGCCCGGCATGGTCGAGCGTGCGGTAGTCGGTGAGCGCCCGCGCAGCGTCGCGCTCCCCTTCCTCCGCGACCGCGACGCGGGCGCCGCCGATGCCCGGCTCATGGCGGACCAGTGGGGCGTCGATCCGCCCCTCCACCGGCACCGGCCGGCCGACCACCACTGCCCAATAGACCTTCTCCACCGCGCGGGTGCGGAACGCGGCGGCCAGTTTGGCGGCAACGCCCGGCGAGCGCGCCACCACCAGCACGCCGGAGGTGTCGCGGTCGAGCCGATGGACCAGCCGTGGCCGGCCGTGCTCCCCGCTGGCCAGCGCCGCCAGCATCCCGTCCACATGCCGCGCGATCCCCGGCCCGCCCTGCGTCGGCAGGCCGGGCGGCTTGTCGAGCACCAGCAGGTGATCGTCGGCATAGAGCAGCATCCGCTCCAGCTCCGCCCGCGCCCGCGCATCGGGCGGCGGGGCCGCCTGCGGCTCGGCCGGCCCGGCGGGCAGCGGCGGGATGCGCACCGACTGGCCGGGGAGCAGCCGGGTCGCGGCCTCCACGCGCCGCCCATCGACGCGGATCTGCCCGGTGCGGCAGAGGCGCTGGATCACGCCCTGGGTCAGCGCCGGGAAGTGCCGGCGGAACCAGCGGTCGAGGCGGATATCGGCCTCATCCTCCGCGACCGCGCGCGTTGCCACGCCGCTCATGCGCCGCGCTCCGCCCGCAGCCGCGCCCAGTAGGCGAGGCGTTTGGCCACCTCTCGCTCGAACCCGCGGTCGGCGGGGCGGTAGAATTCGGCGCGCGCCATGCCGTCCGGAAAATAGTTCTGGCCGGAGAAGGCGTCCGGCGCGTCGTGGTCATAGTCGTAGCCGGCACCGTAGCCCAATCGTTTCATCAGCGTCGTCGGCGCGTTCAGGATGTGCGCCGGCGGCATCAGGCTGCCGGTGGCGCGCGCCGCCGCCTGTGCCTGCCCGAAGGCGACATAGGCGGCGTTGGATTTCGGCGCCGTGCCCAGATACAGCACCGACTGCGCGATCGCCAATTCCCCCTCCGGGCTGCCGAGCCGCTCATACGCCTCCCACGCCGCCAGCGCCTGCACCAGCGCGTTGGGGTCGGCCAGCCCGATATCCTCGACCGCGAAGCGCACCAGCCGGCGCGCGACATAACGCGGGTCCTCGCCGCCCGCCAACATGCGCGCGAACCAGTAGAGCGCGGCATCGGCATCCGAGCCGCGCAAGGATTTGTGAAGCGCGGAGATGAGGTTGTAGTGCTCCTCCCGGTCCTTGTCATAGAGCGCGGCGCGGCGGGCCAGCAGGTCGGCGAGCGCCGCCGGGTCGAACGGGGCGGCCGGCGGCGGCAGGGCAGCGATCTGCTCGACCATGTTGAGCAGATACCGCCCGTCGCCATCGGCCATCGCGCGCAGCGCCGCGCGCGCCTCCGCCGTCAGCGGCAGGGCCGTGCCGAGCGCGGCTTCCGCCCGCTCCAGCAGCTTCTCCAGCGCCGCGTCATCGAGGCGGCGCAGCACCAGCACCTGGCAGCGCGAGAGCAGCGCGCCGTTGAGCGCGAAGGACGGGTTCTCCGTCGTCGCCCCGATCAGCGTCACCGTCCCGGTCTCCACCACCGGCAGGAAACCGTCCTGCTGGGCGCGGTTGAAGCGGTGGATCTCATCGACGAACAGCAGCGTGCCCTGCCCGCCGGCGCGGCGGCGCGCCGCCTCCTCGAACGTGCGCTTGAGGTCGGCGACGCCGGAGAACACGGCGGACAACTGCACGAAGGCGAGGCCGGCGCGGTCGGCGAGCAGGCGGGCGATGGTGGTCTTGCCCACCCCCGGCGGCCCCCACAGGATCAGCGAGGCGAGGCTGCCGCGCGTCAGCATCCGCGTCAGCACGCCCTGCGGCCCGACCAGGTGATCCTGGCCGACCACGTCATCAAGCGTGCGCGGACGGAGGCGGTCGGCGAGCGGAGTGGTGGCGGACACGGCACGCGAGTGTAGCGGCGCGGCGGGCGGAGGCGAAATCGCCGACACACGCTGCCGCCGTCGCGCGCCGCCGGTCAGTGGCGGAAGCCGCCGCCGCCCCCGTGGAACCCCCCGCCACCGAAGCCGCCCCTGGCGAACCCGCGGCCGCCGTAGCCGCCGCCATAGAACCCGCGGCCGCCGTAGCCGCCGCCGTAGAAACCGCGGCCGTAGAATCCTCGGCCGTAGAACCCGCCGCCATAGAAGCCGGCGCCGTAGAACCCGCCGAAGAACGGAAACCCCCAATCCCCGTAATACGGATAGGCTGCGTAGGCGGAGAGGTAGGGATAGGCTGGATAGGCGGGATACGCATAGGCCGGGTAGCCGCCGTAGCCATACGCGGGAGCGCCGGCGGCCGGATACGCCGGGTAGCTGCCCACGGCCGGCGTGCCGCTGGCGGCGGGCGCGCCCCCTGGGGCCAGCGAACCAATGGAGGTCGGCGCGCCGCCGGGTGCGGGCGAGCCGGAGGCGGCGGCCGGGCCGCCCGCGGCCGGCGGGCTGCCCAAGGCAGCCGCACCACCGGCGGCCGGATACCCGCCGTACCCGCCATAGGAATAGGCCGGGTAGCCGCCGTAGCCGTAGCCGTAAGGATAGACGCAGCCACCGAGCGCGAGGGCCATGCCGGCAACGCCGGCGGCACGCGCGACGTTCCGCCGCCGCCGAAGGCACGTGGAGAACATGGCCCCCGCCCCGAACACGCTCTGTTGGCACTGACGTCGGTCCGCGCCGTTCGGAGTTAAAGGACCAGCCGTGTAAAGCTATATTTAGAGTTTGCTTGCCGCCTCAAATGGCGCGATGCTGGCAATATTGTTTCTTGATCGGAACGATCTGGCCGCACCGCCGCGCTTTGCAGTCAGACCTGCCCCGGCGGCGGCCGGGCGGCAGGCAGGCCGGTTCGGGCCCGCCCGGGCGGCTCGTTGCGCGGCGGCGGCCTGGGCG
>JAKADX010000096.1 GCA_021818505.1 Pseudomonadota bacterium | reverse complement strand
CGCCGCAGCAGACCGCGCAGTCCGGCGCGCCCCTGCCGCTGCCGGTGCCGCCGCCGCCGGTGCCGCCGCCGCCCGCCAGGCCGAGCCAGACCAGCCAGCCGAACCCGACGAAGAATCCGGCGCCGGACAGCACCGCGCTGAACAACACGCTGGAGAAGCTTCGGTCCCTGATGAAGCAGCAGCAGCCGCCCAAGGCGCGATACAATCCCCAGCAGGGAGGTGCCCCCAATACCGGGGGCGCGCCGCAGGGTGATATCACCGCGCGATTGAGTGCCGCGCAACGCGGATTGATCGGCGATAAGGTTCGTGAATGCTGGACGAAGGATGCCGGAGCACTTGATCTCGACAAGATGAGCGTCATGCTGACTGTCACCACCGACGCCGCCGGCGTGGCGCGCGAGGCGGTCGTTGCTCCCGAGGACCGCGCGCGCATCGCCGACCCGCGCTTTCGGGCTTTCGCCGAACGCGCCGTGCGAGCGGTGATGGATCCCCGCTGCGCCAATCTGCCGCTGCCCAAGAACGAACTCGGCCGCGTCAACGAACTGACGTTCCGTTTCCGCCCCTGAACCGATGAGGCCGCCCCGATGAATCGCCAGGACGACACCATGCCCCCGATCACCGCACGCGAACTGCCCCCGCCCGTGATCCGGATCGGCCGGCGCGGGCTGGTGGCGGGCTCCGCCGCGGCGCTGGCGGTGCCGCTGCTGGGCGTGCGCGGCGGCTTTGCTCAGCAGCAAGCGGCCGCGCCCGGCGCGCCGAGTGCCGTGATCGATGTCGATCGCGCGCGCACCGAGCCGATCCCCGTCGCCATCCCGCCGCTTGCCGGCGCCGGCGGGGATTCGGATCGCATCGGCCGCGACATCGCCAGCGTGATCACCAACAATCTATCGCACAGCGGCCTGTTCCGCCCGATCGACCCGGCCGGCTTCATCGGCGCGGCGGCGCAGGGCGATGTGCCGAATTTCGCGAACTGGAAGGCGATCGGCGCCCAGGCCCTGGTGACGGGCAAGGTGGACAGCGAGGGCGCCGACAAGGTGCGCGTCGAGTTCCGCCTGTGGGACGTGCTGCCGCAGGCGCAGATCCAGGGCACCGCCTATACCACCACGCTGTCCAACTGGCGCCGCATCGCCCACATCATCAGCGACGTGATCTATGAGCGGCTGCTGGGTGAGAAGGGCTATTTCGACACCCGCATCGTCTATATCGCCGACAGCGGGCCGCGCGGCCGGCGCATCCGGCGGCTCGCGATCATGGACCAGGACGGCGAGAACAACCGCTTCCTGACGGATGGGTCGTCGATGGCGCTGACGCCGCGGTTTCATCCGACCAAGGACGAGATCGCGTTCATGAGCTACGCGAACGACCGTCCGCGCGTCTATCTGTTCGACCTGGGCAGCGGGCGGCAGCAACTGCTTGGCGACTTCCGCGGCATCACCCTCTCGCCGCGCTTCAGCCCGGACGGCAGCAGCGTGGTGATCTCCGAAACCAACGACAGCGGGGCAAGCATCTTCAGCGTCGAACTGGCCAGCCACCGGTTCCGCCGACTGACCGATTCCGGGGCGATCGACGTGTCCCCCTGCTACAGCCCGGACGGCAACCAGATCGTCTTCAACTCCGACCGCGATGGCGACCAGCAGCTCTATGTCATGGCCGCGGATGGGAGCGGCGTGAAGCGGATCAGCTTCGGTCACGGGCGCTACGCGACGCCCGTGTGGTCCCCGCGTGGGGATCTGGTCGCCTTCACCCGCATTTCTGGTGACACTTTCGCGATCGGCGTGATGCACCCCGACGGCACCGGCGAGCGCATCCTCTCCGAAAGCTGGTATGTGGAGGGTCCGACTTTCGCGCCCAACGGGCGGGTGCTGATGTTCTTCCGCCAGACACCGGGTGGCGGGAAGACCGGGCGGGGCGGTTCCTCCCGCCTGGTTTCGATTGACATCACCGGCTTCAACGAGCGGGAGATGACCACGCCGACCGACGCCTCCGACCCGGCATGGTCGCCGCTGTTGTCCTGACAGCAACAGTATGGCATTCGTCGTTTCCGGCAAGGGCGACATGCGCACGTTGACGGAACTGCTCCTTGACCAAGTTTGTTACGCCGGGCTAAGCCGCCTGCGCGTCGGGCAGGCGCCGCGCGCGCTGGCGCGCGACGCATGGCCGGGACCACCGTTCCGTTACACCCAGCAACTTTCGCGGGTCGGGTCCGCGTGTTGCGTCCGCTCGGATATCTGCCAGGGAAGCAAGTGAAATGAACATCAAGATCATCGGCGCCCTCTCCGCATTGGTGCTACTGAGCGCCTGCGCCGAAAAGAAGACCGAGACCGCTGCCGCGACCGGAACCGGGACCGCCGCGGCCCCGTCGATCGTTCCCGGCAGCGAGGAAGATCTGGCGAAGAACGTCGGCGATCGCGTGTTCTTCGACTTCGACAAGTCGGTCCTGAAGACCGACGAAAAGGCGACGCTGGACCGCCAGTCGGCGTGGCTGGCCAAGTATCCCAACGTGAACGTGCAGGTGGCCGGCAACTGCGACGAGCGCGGGACCGAGGAGTACAACATCGCGCTCGGCCAGCGCCGTGCCAACGCCGCCCGCGACTACCTCGTCGCCAAGGGCACCGCGGCCACCCGGATTACCACGATCAGCTACGGCAAGGACCGGCCGCAGCCGGACGCGCTGTGCCACGACGAGTCCTGCTGGTCGAAGAACCGCAACGCTATCACTTCTGTGAAGTAACGGCAGCCGCGTTCGCGGAGCGCGCGCGACCCGTCCGGGACGGAAGCCGGCGGCCCATAGGGGTCGCCGGTTGGCTTTGTACGCTTGCCTTCGTACGTTTGCCTTCGCGGCGAGTCGCCGTAAAACGCGCCGCCGATGGCACGGCGCCGCGCTGCCGGCGGGCCGATGCCGTCGCGCCAAGGAGGGACGAGGATGCGAGTGAGGGTGGCAGGATGCCTGACCGTGGCGGTCGCGCTGGCCGCCGCCCCGGTGGCCGCACGGGCACAGATCGAAAGCCGCGAGGGCATCGCGCTGCAGAATCAGCTCCTGGAGCTGCAGCACGAGATTCAGGCGTTGCGCCAGCAGGTCGGCCGCGCGGGCGCCCCCGGATCGTCGCTCGGCAGCGCCTACCAGCCGACGCCGCTGACGCCCGCGCCGGCGGCGGGCGGGTTGCAGGCGCAGTTGCTCGACAGGGTGCAGCGGCTTGAGGAGGCGGTGCGCGACCTGCGCGGGCAGATCGACGACGCCAACAACGGCCGCCAGCGCCAGTACGACGAACTGAACAAGAAAATCGACGATCTTGCGTTCAAGCTCGGCGTCGCCCCGGCTGTGCCGCCCGCCGCGCCGGGGACGACCGTCACGGGCGCTGCGACGGCGGCGCCGGACGCCAGCGGCACGGCACCGGCCGCGCTGGTGCCGCCGCCCCCGCCGCCGACGCCCCCGCCGCCGGCCCCGGCCGCCAAGCGCACCCCCGAGATGATCCTGCAAGACGGCAACGCGGCGCTTGCCAGGCGCGACTACGCGCGGGCGGAAGCCGCCGCCAAGGAAGTGCTCGCCAACGGCAAGGGACCGCGCGCCACCGACGCGCAGTTCCTCCTGGCGCAGGCGCTGGCCGGCAAGCGGGACTATTCCGCGGACGCCGTCGCCTATGACGATTCCTATAACCGCAGCCGCACCGGCACCCATGCCGCCGACAGCCTGCTCGGGCTGGCCAACGCGCTGACCGCGATCAACGAGAAGCGCGCCGCCTGCGAGACGCTGGA
>JAKADX010000095.1 GCA_021818505.1 Pseudomonadota bacterium | reverse complement strand
CACCAACGCCGCCTGGGCGGCGCTGGTCGGGGCCGCCGCGACGGCCGTCGCCCATGGGTTCGATTCCGCCCAGTCGTGGACGATCCATCCGGTCGCGCTGGGCAGCCTGGGCAGCTTCCCCCTGGCAATCTATGTCAACGGCCTGACGGTCACCATGCTGCTGCTGGTGTCTTTCGTCGGCGCGGTGGTGACCCGCTACGCACGGCCCAATCTCGACGGCGACCCCAACCAGGGCCGCTTCCACAAATGGCTGGCGATGACGCTCGCCGCGATCCTCACCTTGATCGTGTCCGGCAATCTCCTGCTGTTCGCCTTCGCCTGGATCGCCACCAGCCTGTGCCTGCACCAGTTGCTGATGTTCTACCGCGAGCGACCGGCGGCGGTGCTGGCCGCCCACAAGAAATTCGTCGCCAGCCGGATCGGCGACGTCAGCCTGCTCTGCGCCGTCGCGCTCATCGGATCGAGCCTGCACACGCTCGATTTCGCCGGGATGTTTCACATCCTTGCGACGCCGGGAATCCGGGCTCCGGCGTCGCTGGATCTCGCCGCCCTGCTGATCGTCGTCAGTGCGGCACTGAAATCCGCGCAGTTCCCGTTCCACGGCTGGTTGATCCAGGTGATGGAAGCGCCGACGCCGGTGTCCGCGCTGCTGCATGCCGGCATCGTCAACGCCGGCGCGTTTCTGGTCGTGCGCATGAGCCCGGTGATCTCGCACTCGGAAACGGCGCGCTGCGTCCTCGTCGCCATCGGCCTCATCACACTGGCCCTGTCGTCGCTCGTGATGCTGACCCAGACCAGCATCAAGGTGTCGCTTGCCTGGTCGACCACGGCGCAAATGGGATTCATGCTGCTGGAATGCGGACTCGGCCTCTACAGCCTTGCGATCCTGCACGTCGTCACGCACTCGCTCTACAAGGCGCATGCGTTCCTCGCTTCCGGAAGCAGCGTCGACACCTTCCGCGCGCCGGTCCTGCCCTACCCCCGCGGCGGGCTTCGGCTGGGCCGGCTATTGCTGGCTCTGCTGACGGGCAGCGCGCTGACCCTGGTCACCGCCGCCGCATTCGGGATCACCACGCACAGCGCGCCGGCGCTGCTTGCCGCCGCGACGGTGGTCGCGATCGCGACCTCGCAATTGCTGCTGCTGGCGATCACCGAGACCGAGGGCAATCCTTCGTTCCCGCGCGCCCTGGGCCTGGGCATCATCGTCGTGGTGGCCTACTTCACGCTGCATGCCGGCTTCGAAGCCGCACTCGCGACCAGCGTGCTCCCGGTGCCCGATCCGGAGGGACGCTTCCAGGCCGTGCTCGCGGCCACCGTGGTCGGCGTCTTCCTCGTCCTGCTGGTGGTCCAGCGCATCCTGAAATCCGACCCCACGGCCTTGGGCAAAGGCCTGTATCTGCACCTCTACAACGGTCTGTATGTCGACGTGTACATCACGCGGCTGCTGCAGCGTGTCTGGCCCAGTCCGCCGGCGGACATGGGTTCGCCGCCCGCTCCCTTCGCAACCATTCCCGGCACTCGAGGTGGATCATGAACGCACAACCGACCGCCGATCTCCTGACCCGCGACCCCAGCGAATTGGCAGCACCGACGCCCGACGAACTGCGCGCACACATCGATGCGGCCTGCGCCCGCATTGCGCCGCTGTGGCCGCTGCAGCACTTCGTGGCGGTAAATCCGTTCTTCGGGCTGCGCGACCAGACGTTTCAGGAGGCCTCCGACACCCTGGCGCGGATCACGGGTGCCGGCCTCTACATGCCCCGCGACTACTATCGGGCGCAATTTGCCGAGGGGCGAATCACGCGCGAGGACATCGCCGTGGCGATTCGCCGCTGCGACAGTGCCCTCGATCCGGATCGCGTGGAGCGCGCCCTCGCGACGGACGCGCCGCGGCCCAAGCTCGGGATGGCGGCGGTCAGCGAAGTGCTCGAGCGCGTCGAAGGCGGGCTGTGGTCGAGCTTCGTCACCGAGCGCATCAGCCTGCATTGCGCCGCCTACTTCGACCTCGGCCAGGCCACGATCCGCATGCCCTGGCGCGACCGCTCGCTCTATGCCGCCTGGCGCGAAGCGGCGGCGATCGATCGCAGCCCGTCGATGATGGGGCTCTTCGACTTCCGCTCGGCGGTGACCCGCCTGCCGGAAGATCCGCGGGCCGCGATCGCGCTCGCAATCCGCCGCCTCGCCATTCCGGCCGCGGCGGTTGAACGCTATCTGCATGCCTCGCTGATGAGCATCAGCGGCTGGGCGGCATGGGCGCGATACCTGCGCTGGCAAGCCGAACTGCAAGGCGGGCGCGACGATGCGATCGTCGATCTGCTGGCGATCCGGCTGATGTGGGACATGCTCCTCTATGAGGAAAAGCGCTCGGCGGCCCTGGTGGCGCGCTGGCGCGAAATGCTCGCCGCCAGCATGCGTCCGCCATCGGCCAAGCGCCAGGCTTCGGCAGAGATCGACCGCATCCTGCTGACGGCGATGGAGGTGGGGTTTCAGCGCAGCATCATCGCCGGAGTTGCCGCCGCGGCCGGTTCGCAGACCGACGTCGGCCCGACGCCGACTCCCTCCCGACGGCCGGCGGTCCAGGCGGCGTTCTGCATCGACGTGCGTTCCGAGGTGTTCCGGCGTGCGCTCGAGACCGTCGCCTCGCCGATCCAGACGATCGGGTTCGCCGGGTTTTTCGGCATCTTCATCGAGCACGTCCCGCTGGGTTCCACCGCCGGCCACGTTCATGTCCCGGTGCTGTTCCGGCCGGGGTATCCGATCTACGACCGGGTCAAGAACGGTGACCCCGATGCCGTGATGGTCGAACGCCGCCGCCGGATCGGCCTCTACAAGGCCTGGAAGGGCTTCAAGTTCTCGGCGCCATCGTGCTTTTCGTTCGTCGAAGCAGCCGGACTGATGTATGTGTCGAAGCTCATCACCGACAGCTTCGGCTGGACCCGGCCCGTTCCCGACCCACGGACCCAAGGCCTCGACCAGGCGGCCGCCGATCGCGTCGGCCCGACCATCGAGGATGTGTCGCCGGCGCAGCGAAGCCCGGACCACGCCCATGCCGGCATCCCGCCCGAGGAGCGCGCCGGACATGCGGAGCGGATCCTGCGGGCGATGTCGCTCACCGCCAATTTCGCGCGCATCGTGCTGTTGGCCGGCCACGGCAGCAGCAC
The DNA here is from genome assembly GCA_021818505.1 of Pseudomonadota bacterium. GTDB lineage: Bacteria > Pseudomonadota > Alphaproteobacteria > Acetobacterales > Acetobacteraceae > JAFKFJ01. The sequence continues at coordinate 596 of JAKADX010000095.1, read as the reverse complement.
CGTCAACAACCCCTATGGATCGGCGCTCGACTGCGGCGCCTGCGCGGGACAGACCGGAGAGGCCAGCGCGCGGGTGGTCGTCGCCCTGCTGAACGACCGCGCCGTCCGCGCGGAACTGCGCCGCCGCGGGATCGACATTCCCGACGACACCTGGTTCCTCGCCGGGCTCCACGACACCACCACCGATGCGTTGCAGCTTTTCGACACCGACGAGCTCCCGGCGGCGCTGGCCCCCGATCTCGCCCGCCTGCGGCAGTGGCTGGAACAGGCTGCGGATCTGACGCGTCTCGAGCGCGCCGCCCTGCTCGGAATCGCCGCCACGACCGACCGCGGCATCGAGACCCGCATCCGCAGCCGCAGCCGTGACTGGGCCCAGGTGCGCCCGGAATGGGCTCTTGCCAACAACGCCGCGTTCATCGCCGCGCCGCGATCGCGCACCGCGGCGCTCCACCTCGCCGGCCGCGCCTTCCTGCACGAATACGTCTGGCGGCAGGATTCCGGGTTCGGCGTGCTCGAACTCATCATGACGGCGCCGATGGTGGTCGCGAACTGGATCAACATGCAGTACTACGCGTCGGTCGTCGACAATCGACGCT
>JAKADX010000014.1 GCA_021818505.1 Pseudomonadota bacterium | reverse complement strand
GGCGCAGTTGCGAGGCGCGTCCGGCTGCCTCGAAAGTCACCAGCGGCAGCAGCCAGGCGAAGCCGTGCGGCAGGACCGGCGGGGTGCGCCGGCGCGGCGCGGCCGGGCGGCGGGGTGGCCGGCGGGCGGGATAGTGGCGATGACGCCCGGCCGCGATGCGCCCGGCCAGGGCGGCAACCTGCGCGGCGATGCGGCGCAGCCGGGTCCAGATCAGGACCACCAGCGGCCCGGCCAGCCGGTCCCGCCCGCCGCCGCGCGCCGCCACCGCGGCGCACAGGTCCAGGATGATGCCGGCGAGGCGCTCGGCCGGGGCGGGAGAGGGAGGAGCGGTCACGACAGGAATACTAACAAACGGACCCCGACCTGGGCAACCCCTCAGTGCCCGGCCGGCGGCGCGGGCACCGGCACGAAACGCCAGCATTTTTACCATGCCCGAGGGTATTATCTTTCGCAGCATGCAGGCAGAGTCGGTACTGCGCGGGCACCCGCGCAGCATTGATGGTAATGGCTTCCAAGGGAGTTCGAGCATGACCCCGAAGAACCTGGCGATTGCAGTCGCGCTGCTGCTTCCCGCGCCGGTCTGGGCCGAAGATGTTCAGGGGCCGGTTCCCGACGATATCTGGAGCGGCCGCCACGGCGGCTTCCCCTCGTTCGGGGCGAGCGCCGCGGGCGGTGTGTCGGTCGAACTCCCGTCCAGGGCGTTCCAGGACGCCGGGGGACTTTCGTTACGGGCCTTCGCGCAGGATTTCCTGGACAGGTGGGGGCCGCACATGTGTTCCGACATATTCAATTTTCAGTCCCCGCATAAGAATCTCAAGGTCCGCGTTGCGCTGATCGACAGCATTCCCCTGGGTCCGTCCGACGATCCCGCGGGGACATTCTTCATTCCCGGACCGTATCAGGAGATTTCGATCGACTATCAGCCCGCGGCCGCGGTGCATTGCATCATTCCGTCGGAGCCCAGTTCGTAGCGCCTCGCCGGAAGGATGCGCGTGCCGGCGCCGCGCCCCTCCCGCGTGGCGCCGGCATTGCCGGTCAGTCGGCGTCGCCGCGCTGCTCCAGCCGCAACGCCGCCGCCGGATACACGCCCAGAATGCGGCATTCGCGCGAGAAGAATTCAAGTTCCTCCAGCGCCCGCCGCAGCTTCGGCTGTTCGGGGTGGCCCTCCACGTCGCAGAGGAACTGCGTAGCCGTGAATTGGCCGTTGACCATGTCGCTCTCCAGCTTGGTCATGTTCACGCCGTTGGTCGCGAAGCCGCCGAGCGCCTTGTAGAGCGCTGCGGGCACGTTGCGGGCACGGAAGAGGAAGGTCGTCGTCAGGTGCGGCGCCTCCGGCGATTGGCGCGCCGGGGCGCGGGCGGCGAGGCAGAAGCGGGTGGTGGTGTGGGCCGCGTGCTCGGCGTTGCGGCGCAGGATGTCCAGCCCGGAAAGCTCCGCAGCCGGCAAGCGTGGCGACCATCAAGCGCGTTGCGGTCTGACGTGTCAGGCTCTGCCGGCCAGAGCCGAATTACCGCGTCACCGGGCTGCATTGGCGCATGGCGCTTCGCCTGTGCGCCGTACGCCGGCCGCATCGGCCCTGAATCCTGCAACAGGCGCCGCGCCACGCGATCAAACGATGGTCGGTGATCCGGCGCCGTCCATCGTCACGGTCACCCCGGTGACGTAGCTGGCCCGGCGGGAGGCGAGGAACACCACGGCATTGGCGACCTCTTCCGCGCTTGCCATGCGACCGAGCGGAATGCGGGCGATGGCGCGGGTGCGCGCTTCCTCTGCGGTGATGCCGGCAAGGCGCGCGTCGGCCTTCAGTCCTTCGGCAACGCGGTCGGTCTCGGTCAATCCTGGGTTGACGCCGACCACGCGGACGCCGCGTGCGGCATACGCGGTGGCGAGGCCGGCCGTGACGAGCATAAGGGCCGCGTTGGCCGCCCCGCCCGGCAAATGCACGGGCGAGGCGACCTTGCCGCCCTGCCCGATGACGTTGACGATCACGCCGGTCCCGCGCGCGGCCATGCGTTTTACCACCGGGTCGATGACGTTGATGTAGCTGAAATACTTGGCGTCCATGGCGGCGCGCCACGCGGCGGGCGCGAGGTCGTCCGGCGGCGTGCGCTTCGCCGCCCCCGCCGAGTTGACCAGGATGTCGATCGGGCCGACGTCGCGTTCGAAGGCCTCCGCCATCGCGGCGGCCTGTCCCGCATCGGTCAGGTCCGCGTCGTGCGCGAAGGACAGGCCGAGCGCGGCGCGCGCGGCCTCCAGTGTGGCGGGCGTCCGAGCGGCGATGCCGACGCGCGCACCCTCGGCGAGGAACGCACGCGCGCAGGCGAGGCCGATCCCCCTGGCGCCACCGGTGACAAGCACGGCGCGGCTGGCCAGATCGAGGTTCATGCATGTCCTCCGTTGCCGTCGTCGCCGGGCGCGGGTGTTCAGACGAGTCCTGACCCTAATCGCCCCGGTCCATCTGTTCCAACCGCAACGGCGCCGCCGGATAGACGCCCAGAATGCGGCATTCGCGCGAGAAGAATTCCAGTTCCTCCAGCGCCCGACGCAGCGGCGGCTGTTCCGGGTGGCCCTCCACGTCGCAGAGGAACTGCGTCGCGGTGAAATGACCGTCGAGCATGTAGCTCTCCAGCTTGGTCATGTTCACGCCGTTGGTGGCGAAGCCGCCGAGCGCCTTGTAGAGCGCCGCGGGCACGTTGCGGACGCGGAAGACGAAGGTGGTCATCAGGTTCTCCGCCTCCGGCGGGTGGCGTGCCGGCGCGCGGGCGGCGAGGTAGAAGCGGGTGGTGTTGTGGGCGGCGTCCTCGACATTGCGGCGCAGGATGTCGAGACCGAAAATCTCGGCGGCGAGCGACGAGGCGATGGCGGCGTCCTCGGGATTGTTCCAGGCCGCCACCTGCTCGGCGGAGCCGGCGGTGTCGGCCTCGATCACCGGCGCGAGGTTGAGTTCGCGCAAGAGGCGCCGCACCTGGCCAAGGGCGACGGCGTGTGAGTGCGCGCGTCTGAGGGTGGCCAGCGTGGCGCCGCGCGGGGCGAGCAGGCAATGCTCGACGCGCTGGAAATGCTCGCCGACGACATAGAGGCCCGATTCGGGCAGCAGCGCGTGGATGTCGGGCACGCGGCCGGCGAGGCTGTTCTCGCAGGGCAGCATGGCGCGCTCGGCCGCGCCCTCGCGCACCGCCTCGATGGTCGCCTCGAAGGTCGGGCAGGGCAGGGTGCGCCAGTCCGGCAGCGCGGTGCGGCAGGCGAGGTCGGAATAGGCGCCGGGGCGGCCCTGGAAGGCGATGGTGCGGTTCATGCCGGCTCCGGTGTTGCGGCGAGGATGCGGCGGGCGCGGTCAAGATCCTGCGGCGTATCGACGCCGAACGGCGCGGCATCGACGCGGGCGCACAGCACCCGCATCCCCGCCTCCAGCGCCCGCAACTGTTCCAGCTTCTCCCGCTGCTCCAGCGCCGATGGCGGCAGCGCCACGAACCGGGCGAGGGCGGCGCGGCGCCAGGCATAGATGCCGATATGGTGCCAGCGCGGTCCGTCGCCCCACGGGATCGCGACGCGGGAGAAATACAGGGCGGGCGCGACCGTTGCACCGGCTCGGAAGGCGCAGGCGGCCTTCACCACTTGTTCCGCCGCTGCCTCCGCCGCGTCGGTGATCGGCGCGACCAGCGTCGCGAGGTCGGCGGCTGGGTCGGCGAGCGGGGCCAGCACGGCGCGCAGATAGTCGGGCGGCAGCGCCGGCAGGTCGCCTTGCAGGTTGACGACCACGTCGTGCCGGCCGGCCGGATCGAGCCGCGCCAGTGCCGCCTGCACCCGGTCCGAGCCGGAGGGAAGTGCGGGGTCGGTCAGCACCGCGACGCCGCCGGCGTCCTGCACCACCGATGCGATCGCGGGCTCGCCGCAGGCGACGATGACCGGGCCGATCGCGGCCTCCCGCGCCCGGTCGAGCACGTGCAGGATCATCGGCCGTCCGGCGATCTCCGCCAGCGGCTTGCCGGGCAGGCGGGTGGCCGCCATGCGGGCGGGGATGACGACGACCGGGTTCATCGGCGGCGCGCGACGGTGCGGAAGGCGGGTTGTGGCAAGCGGCTCGTTTCCTTATTAAGCGAGGCAAGTTACGGGGGCGGCCGGCGTCGGGCAACGCGGCGGCGCGAACCCGCCGGTTTTGGACGATGTCACCAGGGGGTTCTGCGCGGCATGGATAGCTTGGAGGTCAACAAGGCGATCGCCGCGGTCCTGGTGGCCGGCATAGCGTATATGGCGGCAACGATCATCTCGGACGGGCTGGTGAACCCGACCGAACTCAAGAAGAGCGCGATCCAGGTCGAGGTCCCGACGACGGCCGCCGAAGGTCCGGCCAAGGCGCCGGAGACGCCGCTGCCGGTGCTGCTCGCCAGTGCCGACGAGAAGGCCGGCGAGTCCTATGCCCACAAGGTCTGCGCCGCCTGCCACACCTTCGGCGAGGGCCAGCCGGCCGGCGTCGGGCCGAACCTCTACGGCGTGCTCGGCGCGCCGCACGGACACATGGCCGGCTACGACTATTCCAGCGCGCTCAAGGACAAGAAGGGTCCGTGGACCTATGACGCGCTGAACGAGTGGCTGACCAAGCCCTCGGCCTACGCGCCCGGCACCAAGATGACCTTCGCCGGCATCTCCAGCGCCAAGGAACGTGCCAACGTCATCGCCTATCTGCGGACGCTGTCGAAGAGTCCGGAACCGCTGCCGGCGGTGCCCGCGAGCGCGCCGGCGGCGGCACCTGCCGCCGCACCCGCCGCTGCCGCCGCCGCCGCGCCTGCCGCGCCGCCGATCGGCCCGATGATCGCCGCCGCCCAACCGGCGGAGGGCGAGAAGCTGGTGCAGAAATACTGCGCGGTCTGTCACAGCTTCAACAAGGGTGGGAAGCCGGTCGTTGGCCCCAATCTGTGGGGCGTGGTCGGCGCGCCGCACGGGCACGAGGCGGGGTTCGACTACTCGGCCGGGCTGAAGGCCAAGCAGGGTCCGTGGACCTATGACGAACTGAATGAGTGGCTGACCAACCCCGCCAAATACGCCCCCGGCACCCGCATGGCCTTCCCCGGTCTGCGCAAGGAGACCGAGCGGGCCGCGGTGATCGCCTATCTGCGCACCCTGTCCGACAATCCCGAACCGCTGCCGGCAAAATAGCGGCGTGGCGGCATCGCCCCTCCCTGGGCAGATCGCGGCCTGGATCGCCGCCGCGGAGGCCGCCGCCGACGCGGCGGCGGCGGTGGTCCGCCCGCTGTTCCGCAGCGGTCTGGCCGCCGACCTGAAGGACGACCGCAGCCCGGTGACCGAGGCCGACCGGGCGGCGGAGGAGGCGATGCGGGCGGTGCTGGCGCGCCTGTGTCCGGGGCACGGCATCATCGGCGAGGAATTCGGCGCGACCGGGGCGGATGCCCGCTTCCGCTGGGCGCTCGACCCGATCGACGGCACCCGCGCCTTCATCACCGGCCGGCCGCTGTTCGGGACGCTGGTCGGGCTGCTGGACGGGGGCGTTCCGATCCTGGGCGTGATCGACCAGCCGGTGACCGGCGAACGCTGGCTGGCGGCACCCGGGCGGCCGACGGAATTCCGCGGCCCGCTCGGCGGGCGCGCCGGCTGCAGGGCGTGCGGCGCGCTGCAACGCGCCGAACTGTCCTGCACCAGCCCGCTGATGTTTCCGCCCGATGAGTATGCGCGCTGGCAGCGTCTGGCGGGTGCGGTCGGGCGGGTCAGCTTCGGCGGAGACTGTTACGCCTATGGGCTGCTCGCGCTCGGCCAGATCGACGTGATTGCCGAGGCCGACCTGAAGATCTGGGACTGGGCGGCGCTGGTTCCGGTGATCGAGGGGGCGGGCGGCCGGGTGCGGGACTGGCGCGGCGATCCGCTGCGCGAGGGGAGCGACGGGCGGGCGCTGGCGGTGGGTGATCCGGCGCTGCTGGCGCCGGCGGTGGCACTGCTCGGCGGCTGACCTGACGCAATCCTCGCGACGCCCTATACCTTGGAAGCAGGACGAGGGAGGGACAAAGATGCGCCGCAGGGATTTGCTGATCGCCGGAGCCGCCGGCCTGGCTGCCGCCCGCATCGGCCCCGGCGCGCGCGCCGCCGCGCCGCCGCTGCGCACCTACGGGTTGTCGTTGCTCGGCCCGCCCAAGCTGCCGGCGGACTTCCCGCATTTCCCGTACGCCAATCCCGACGCGCCGACCGGCGGCGAAGTGGCGACCGCCGATCTCGGCAGTTTCGACAGCTACAACCCCTTCATCGTGCGCGGGACCGCGCCGGTTGCGATCGGGCGGGTGTGGGACACGCTGACTCGCAGTTCCGCCGACGAGCCGGGCGCTGCCTATGCGCATCTCGCCCAGGTGATCGAGGTCGCGGCCGACCACAGCTACGTCGCCTTCGAATTGCGGCCCGAGGCGCGCTTTCACGACGGCACGCCGGTGACCGCCGAGGACGTGGCGTGGACTTTCGACATGCTGCGGACGAAGGGACGGCCGTATTACCGCCAGTACTACGCGGCCGTGGACAAGGCCGTGGCGGAGAGTGCGGCGCGCGTGGTGTTCCGCTTCAAGACCACCGGCAACCGCGAACTGCCGACGATCCTCGGCGAGCTGGTGGTGCTGCCGAAGCACTGGTGGGAGGGACGCGACTTCGCCGCGCCGCTGACCGAGCCGCCGCTCGGTTCGGGCCCGTATCGCGTCGGCAAGTCGGAGTTCGGCCGCACGCTGGTGCTGGAGCGGGTGCCCGACTACTGGGCGCGTGACCTGCCGACCGGCCGGGGACTGGACAATTTCGGCATCATGCGCACCGAGTATTTCCGCGACGCAACGGTCGCGTTGCAGGCGTTCAAGGCGGGACAACTGGATTTCCGGCGCGAGAACATCTCCAAGGTGTGGGCCACCGAGTACGACTTCCCGGCGGTGAAGAAGCGGCTGGTGAACAAGCGCGCCTTTCCCTCCAGCCTGCCGACCGGGATGCAGTGCTTCGCGATGAACACCCGCCGCCCGGTGTTCGCCGACCGCCGGGTGCGCCAGGCGATGGTGGAGGTGTTCGACTTCGAATGGGAGAACAAGAACCTTTTCTACGGCCTCTATACGCGCACGACGAGCTTCTTCAGCAACAGCGACTGCGCTTCCTCCGGCCTGCCGGGCGAGGCGGAGCTGAAACTGCTGGAGCCGTATCGCGACAGGCTGCCGCCCGAGCTGTTCACGCAGCCCTTCACGCTGCCGGTGACCGACGGCTCGGGCAACAACCGTGAAGGCTACATGCGCGCGCTCAAGCTGCTCGAATCCGCCGGGATGCAGATCAGGAAGCGCAAGATGCTGGACGCTTCGGGCAAGCAGATGTCGTTCAACATCCTGCTCGACGACCCGAGTTTCGAGCGCGTCACGCTGCCCTATGTGCAATGGCTCGACCGGCTCGGCATCGAGGTGCGTGTGCGCACCGTCGATCCTGCCGAGTACCAGCACATGACCGACGACTTCGACTATGACATGACGATCAACACGTTCGGCGAATCCGACAGCCCGGGCAATGAGCTGTGGGACTTCTGGGGCAGTGCGTCGGCCCGGCAGACCGGCAGCGACAATCTGTGCGGCATCGCCGATCCGATGGTGGACGCGCTGATCGAGAAGGTGGTCTCGGCGAAGGACCATGACGACCTCGTGGTGGCGGCGCGCGCGCTCGACCGCGTGCTGCTGTGGGGATGGTATGTGGTGCCGCACTGGCACTTGCAGGCGGTGTGGGCGGCGTGGTGGGACCGCTTCGGCTTCTCCGACGTTCCGGTGCGCAGCGGCATCGCGTTCAATGCCTGGTGGGTCGATCCGGAGCTGGCGAAGAAGACGGATGCCGCGCGCCGCAGCGGGTTCTGATGGGCGGCTATCTGATCCGCCGGCTGCTGCTGGTGATCCCGACGCTGTTCGGCATCATCGCCATCAACTTCGCGGTCGTGCAGTTCGCGCCGGGCGGGCCGGTGGAGCAGATGATCGCCGAGCTGAAGGGCAGGGGCGGCAGCGCGACCGAGCGCATGTCTGGCGGAGGCGGCGAGACGGTCAGCATACATGCGCCGGCGGGGGAAAGCAGCGTCTATCGCGGCCGGCGCGGGCTCGATCCCGCACTGGTCGCGGATATCCGCAAGATGTTCGGCTTCGACAAGCCGCCGCTGACGCGGTTCTGGCTGATGCTGAAAGGCTATCTGAGCCTGGATTTCGGCCGCAGCTTCTTCCGTGATCGCAGCGTGCTGTCGCTGATCCTCAGCCGGATGCCGGTCAGCATCTCGCTCGGGCTGTGGTCCACGGTGCTGGTCTATCTGATCTCGATCCCGCTCGGCATCCGCAAGGCGGTGCATGACGGCAGCCGCTTCGACCTGATCTCCTCGCTGTTCGTGCTGGTCGGGTACGCGGTCCCGGGATTCCTGTTCGCGGTGCTGCTGGTCGTGCTGTTCGCCGGCGGCAGCTACCTGCAGTGGTTCCCGCTGCGCGGGCTGGTCAGCGAAGGGTCGCAGGACTGGAGCTGGCTGGCGCGCGTCATGGATTATCTGTGGCACATGGCGCTGCCGATCACCTCCCTGGTGGTCGGCGGGTTCGCGACGCTGACGATCCTGACGAAGAACTGCTTTCTGGAGGAAGTCCGCAAGCAGTACGTGGTGACGGCACGGGCCAAGGGCGCGGGCGAGCGGCGCATCCTGTATCGCCACGTGTTCCGCAACGCGATGCTGCTGATCGTGGCCGGGTTCCCGTCGGCCTTCATCGGCATCCTGTTCACCTCGGCGCTGCTGGTGGAGATCATCTTCTCGCTCAACGGCCTGGGGCTGCTCGGTTTCGAGGCGGCGATCCAGCGCGATTATCCGGTGATGTTCGGGACGCTCTACATCTTCACGCTGCTGGGCCTGCTGATGCAGATCGTCGGCGACATGATGTACACGCTGGTCGATCCGCGCATCGATTTCGAGGCGCGCCGATGAGGCAGCGGCGGTGAGGGACGATCCCGCGCTGCTGGCCGTCCCGATCCAGGGCCGTTTCGGCCTGTCGCCGCTGACGCGCCGGCGGATCGGGGTGTTCCGCGCGCACCGGCGCGGCTTCTGGTCGCTGTGGATTTTCCTGATCCTGTTCGTGCTGTCGCTGTTCGCCGAGTTCATCGCCAACGACCGGCCACTGGCGATCCGTTTCGCCGGGCACTGGTACTTTCCGGTGCTTCAGGACTACAGCGAGGATGCGTTCGGCCCGCAGTTCATGCCGCTGGAGGCCGATTACACCGATCCCGACCTGCGGCGCGCCATCACCGCGCATGGCTGGATGCTGTGGCCGGCGATCCCCTTCAGCTATGACACCATTGTCAAGAACCTGCCGTCGCCGGCGCCCTCGCCGCCGACGTGGCACAACCTGCTCGGCACCGATGACCAGGCGCGCGATGTGCTGGCGCGGGTGATCTACGGTTTCCGCATCTCGGTGCTGTTCGGCTTTTCGCTGACCGCGATCTCCTCGGCCGTCGGGATCGCGGCCGGAGCGGTGCAGGGATTCTACGGCGGGCTGACGGATCTGCTGTTCCAGCGTTTCATCGAGATCTGGGCCGGGATGCCGCAGCTTTTCCTGCTCATCATCCTGTCCAGCATCATCGAGCCCAATTTCTGGATTCTGCTGATCTTCCTGCTGCTGTTCAGCTGGATGAGCCTGACCGGCCTGGTACGCGCGGAGTTCCTGCGCGGACGCAACCTCGACTACGTCCGTGCCGCCAAGGCGCTCGGCGTGTCGGACGGGGCGGTGATGTGGCGACACATCCTGCCCAATGCGATGGTGGCGACGCTGACCTTCCTGCCGTTCACGCTGTCGAGTTCGGTCACCATCCTGGCGAGCCTGGACTTCCTGGGCTTCGGGATGCCGCCCGGCTCACCCTCCCTCGGCGAGCTGGTCAGCCAGGGCAAGAACAACCTGCAGGCCCCCTGGCTCGGCATCACCGCCTTCGTGGTCTTGGGCGGCGTGCTGACGCTGCTTATCTTCATCGGCGAGGCGGTACGAGACGCCTTCGATCCGCGCCGCACGGCGCCGTGAGGGAGCAGCGATGAGCCTGCTGGAGGTGGAGGACCTGTCGGTCAGCTTCGGGGCGCGCCGGGTGGTGGACGGCGTGTCCTTCCGCCTTGACCCCGGCGAGACGCTGGCGCTGGTGGGCGAAAGCGGCTCGGGCAAGTCGATGACGGCGCTGTCCGTGCTGCAACTGCTGCCCTCCGGGGGGCAGGCGGCCGGACGCATCGTGCTGGATGGGCAGAGCGTCATCGGCGCGCCGGAGCGCGAGCTGCGGCGGCTGCGGGGCGGGGTTGCCGGCATCGTGTTCCAGGAGCCGATGACCAGCCTCAACCCGCTCACCCGCATCGGCCGTCAGGTGGCCGAGGCGGTGCGGTTGCACACGCCGATGGGCAACGGCGAGCTGCGCCGGCGCGTCGTCGAGCTGCTCGGCCAGGCCGGGTTCGCCGATGCCGAGAATCGGCTGGCCGCCTTCCCGCACCAGCTTTCCGGTGGCCAGCGCCAGCGCGTGATGATCGCCATGGCGCTCGCCAACGATCCGAAACTGCTGATCGCCGACGAGCCGACCACGGCGCTGGATGTCACCATCCAGGCCCAGATCCTCAAGCTCCTGACCGAGCAGAAGCAGGCGCGCGGGCTGGCGCTGCTGCTGATCACGCACGACCTCGCCATCGTCCGCCGCTTCGCCGACCGCGTCTGCGTGATGAAGGACGGGCGGATCGTGGAGGCGGGGCGGGTGGTGGACGTGTTCCTCGGCCCGCAGCACCCTTACACGCGCATGCTGCTGGCAGCCGAGCCGAAGGGGACGCCGCCAAAGCTTCCGGCCACCCCGCCGACGGTGATGGAGACGCGCGATATGCGCGTGCACTTCGCTATCTGCCGGGGCGTGCTGCGGCGCACGGTCGGCCATGTGAAGGCCGTGGACGGCTGCTCCATCCATGTCCACGAGGGTGAGACGGTCGGGCTGGTGGGCGAGAGCGGCTCGGGCAAGTCCACCATGGGCTATGCCATGCTCGGCCTGGTCCCCGGCCAGGGCGCGACGCATTTCGAGGGGCGCGATCTCTCCCAGCTTTGCAAACGGGACATGCGCGAACTGCGGGCGCGGATGCAGATCGTCTTTCAGGACCCGTATGGCAGCCTGTCGCCGCGGCTGCATGTGGGCGAGATCGTGGCCGAGGGGCTGGCGGTGCATGAGCCGAAGCTGTCCGCCGCCGAGCGCGCCCGGCGCGTCGCCGAGGCCCTGGAGGAGGTCGGGCTGCCAGCCGAGGCCGCCCACCGCCATCCGCACGAGTTCAGCGGCGGGCAGCGCCAGCGCATCGCGATCGCCCGCGCCATGGTGCTCAAGCCGCGCTTCGTCGTGCTCGATGAGCCGACCAGTGCGCTGGATATGTCGGTGCAGGCGCAGATCGTGGACCTGCTGCGGCGGCTGCAGCAAGACCACCGGCTCGGCTACCTGTTCATCAGCCACGACCTGAAGGTGGTGCGCGCGCTTGCGCACCGGCTGGTGGTGCTGCGGCACGGCAAGGTGGTCGAGCAGGGCGCGGCCGCCGAGGTGCTCGCGATGCCGCGTGCCGAATATACGCGGGCGCTGATCGCCGCCGCCTTCGGCCTGCAGGCGGACGAAACCGGGGCGGTCGCGGCGTGACGGGCCGGGGCGCGCAATCCCGTCGACCCCCGCGGCCCTGGCCGCGCGTGCCGGAAATCAGGCGCTACATTGTCCTGCCGGGGTTGGCAGGCGTGCTCGCGGGGCAGGTTGGGGTTGCGGCGTTGCTGGCGCTGGATGTGGGAGCCTTGCGGACCCTGATCCTGGCCAGCCCGCAGGGTTGGATCGCCGTCGCGATGCTGTGCGCGGGCTTTGCCGTCACCTTTGGCTCGGCGGCGATCGGCGCCGCCGTTATGGCCTTCGACGGTTCGTAGCAACGGGCGCGGTCGCGCCGCTTGTGCGGGGCGCCTCGGCCAACTAACTGAACGGCGCCATGAACCATGACCCGATGACCACCGACCCGACCCAGGACCGGCCAGCGGCCGAGCCGGCGACGCAGGACGATCTGATGCGTGCAGCGGCCGAGCGCATCGCGGCGCTGGAGGCCGAGTGCCTCGATCTCAAGGACCGCTGGATGCGCGCCGAGGCGGAAACCGCCAATGTGCGCGCCCGCGCCAAGCGCGAGGTGGACGAGACGCGTCAGTTCGCGGTGCAGAAATTCGCCCGCGACATGGTGGAGGCGCTGGAGAACATCCGTCGCGGCCTGGACAGCCTGCCCCCGCCGGCTGAAGGTGAGCCGGAAGTGGTGGCGCGGATGCGCGAGGGCTTCGCGGGCGTCGAGCGCAACGTGCTCGCCGTGCTCGAACGCAACGGCATCCGGCGCGAAGACCCTGCCGGCGCGCTGTTTGACCCCAACCTGCATCAGGCGATGGCGGAGCAGCCGACGGACGAACATCCGCCGGGCACCGTGCTGCAGGCCTGGACCCCTGTCTGGACACTGAACGGCCGCCTGCTGCGCCCGGCGATGGTGGTGATCGCGAAGGCCCCGACCCCGGCGGACGGTGCCGCCGGCGCGCGGGTTGACACCGTGGCTTAACACCGCACCTGCACAAATTCCGCGAACGCCGCCCTTGCCCCGGCGGGGTGCGGTCAATACATCGGGGGCAGTCAATCAGACCTTGGGGATGAGGGTGGTGCCGAGCCGGGCCGCCCGGGTCCGCTGCAAAGGAGCATACCAGCGATGAGCAAAGTCATCGGCATCGACCTCGGCACCACGAACTCGTGCGTGGCGATCATGGAGGGCAAGGATGTCCGCGTGATCGAGAATGCCGAGGGGGCGCGCACTACGCCCTCCATCGTCGCCTTCACCGACAGCGGCGAGCGTCTGGTGGGCCAGTCGGCCAAACGCCAGGCGGTGACCAACCCGACCAACACGATCTATGCCGTCAAGCGCCTGATCGGACGGCGCTTCGACGATCCGATGGTCGCCAAGGACATCGCGCTCGTCCCGTACAAGATCGTGCGCGGCGACAACGGCGACGGCTGGGTGGAGGCGAAGGGCGAGAAATACGCGCCGAGCCAGATCAGTGCCTTCATCCTCGGCAAGATGAAGGAGACGGCCGAGGCGTATCTGGGTGAAAAGGTGACGCAGGCCGTCATCACCGTGCCGGCCTACTTCAACGACGCGCAGCGGCAGGCGACCAAGGATGCCGGGCGCATCGCCGGCCTGGACGTGCTGCGCATCATCAACGAGCCGACGGCGGCTGCCCTCGCCTACGGCATGGACAAGAAGAAGACCGGCACGATCGCGGTCTATGACCTCGGCGGCGGCACGTTCGACATCTCCGTGCTGGAGATCGGCGACGGCGTGTTCGAGGTTAAGAGCACGAACGGCGACACGTTCCTCGGCGGCGAGGACTTCGACCAGCGCGTGATCGATTATCTGGCCGACGAATTCAGGCGCGAGCAGGGTATCGACCTGCGCAAGGATCGCCTCGCGCTGCAACGGCTGAAGGAAGCGGCGGAGAAGGCGAAGATCGAGTTGTCCTCGTCGAAGGAGACGGAGATCAACCTGCCGTTCATCACCGCCGACGCCTCCGGGCCGAAGCATCTGGTGATGAAGCTGACAAGGGCGAAGCTGGAGAGCCTGGTTGACGATCTGATCACGCGCACGCTGGAACCTTGCCGCGCGGCGCTCAAGGACGCCGGCGTGAAGGCGAACGAGATCGATGAGGTGATCCTGGTCGGCGGCATGACGCGGATGCCGAAGGTCATTGACGCCGTCAAGACCTTCTTCGGCCGCGATCCGGCGCGCAACGTCAACCCCGATGAGGTGGTGGCGATCGGTGCCGCGATCCAGGGCGCGGTGCTGAAGGGCGACGTCAAGGACGTGCTGCTGCTCGATGTGACGCCGCTGTCGCTCGGCATCGAGACGCTGGGCGGCGTGTTCACCCGGCTGATCGAGCGCAACACGACGATCCCGACCAAAAAGAGTCAGATCTTCTCGACTGCCGACGACGGGCAGACCGCGGTGACCATCAAGGTGTTCCAGGGCGAGCGCGAGATGGCCGCGGACAACAAGCTGCTCGGCCAGTTCGACCTGATGGGCATTCCGCCCGCGCCGCGCGGCGTGCCGCAGATCGAAGTGACGTTCGATATCGACGCCAACGGCATCGTCTCGGTGCAGGCGAAGGACAAGGCGACCGGCAAGGAGCAGCAGATCCGCATCCAGGCCAGCGGCGGGCTGAACGAGGCCGACATCCAGCGCATGGTCAAGGAGGCCGAGGCGAACGCGGATGCCGACAAGAAACGCCGCGAGTTCGTCGAAGCGAAGAACCATGCCGAGGCGATGATCCATCAGGTCGAAAAGACGCTGAAGGAGAACGAGGGCAAGGTCGCGGCCGGCGATCGTGCCGAGTGCGAGCAGGCGATCGCCGCGGCGCGCACGGCGCTGGAGGGCAGCGATACCGATGCGCTGAAGGCGGCGACCGACCGGCTGAGTCAGGCGGCGATGAAGATCGGCGAGGCGATGTACAAGGCCCAGCAGGCGGCTGGCGGCGGTCCGGAGGGACCGGCCGGCGGTGCCTCCGCCGGTGCGGCGCCGGGCGAGGATAAGGTCGTTGACGCCGAATTCGAGGAAGTGGACGACAAGCGGAAGAAGTCCGCCTGACGCCGCCATGCGTCACTGATGATGAAGGATGCGCCCGCGCTTCGCCGCAAGCCGGGCGCATCTTCGTGTCTGCCCCGTGGCCGCGGGGACGAGGTAGAGGGCTGAGATGGCGAAGCAGGACTACTACGCCACGCTGGGGGTGGCCCGCGACGCGAGCGGCGACGATCTCAAGCGCGCCTATCGCAAGCTGGCGATGCAGCACCATCCGGACCGCAATCCGGGCGACAAGCAGGCCGAGGCGAAGTTCAAGGAGATCAACGAAGCCTATGACGTCCTCAAGGACGAGCAGAAGCGCGCCGCCTATGACCGTTACGGTCATGCCGCCTTCGAGCAGGGCGGGAGTCCGGGCGGCGGGTTTGATTTTGCGGCCGGCGGGATCGGCGACATCTTCGAACAGATGTTCGGCGACTTCATGGGCGGCGGCGGGCGCCGCGGCGGGCGCGGGCCGCGCGGCGGGGCCGACATCCGCGCGGCGGTCGAGATCGAACTGACCGAAGCGTTTGCCGGCACCAAGACGACGCTGCACGTCCCGACACGCGCCAAGTGCGAGGCGTGCAACGGCACCGGATCGGAGTCGAAGGACCGGGGCGTGGAAACCTGCCCGACCTGTCATGGCGCGGGTAAAATGCGCTCCCAACAGGGGTTCTTCGTGGTCGAACGGACCTGCCCGACCTGCGGCGGCCAGGGTCGCGTGATCCGCAATCCGTGCCGCATCTGTGGCGGCGCCGGCACCGTGCAGCGCGACCGCACGCTGCAGGTGCAGATTCCCGCGGGCGTGGAGGACGGGACCCGCATCCGGCTGGCGGGCGAGGGCGAGGCCGGAGGCACGGGCGCGCCGCCGGGCGACCTGTATGTCCACGTCGCCATCAAGCCGCACCCGATCTTTCAACGCGAAGGCGCGATGGTGTACTGCCGCGTGCCGGTCCGCATGACCCAGGCAGCGCTGGGGGCGGAGATCGAGGTTCCTGCGATCGACGGCACGCCGGCGCGGGTGAAGCTGCCGGCCGGGACGCAGACCGGCGATCAGTTCCGCTTGCGCGGCAAGGGGTTCTCCGTGCTTCGCAGCGCCCAACGCGGCGACATGGTGATCCAGGTTCAGGTGGAGACGCCCCACGACCTGACGCGCCGCCAGCGCGAGCTGCTGGAGGAATTCGAGGCGGAAGCCGGCGGCAAAGGCAGCCCCGAGCACGAGGGTTTCTTCGCCAAGGCGCGGGAATTCTTCGCCGGGCGCGGCTGAGGTTCGGGTCGGGCTACTCTCCCAAGCACTTGATGCCTCGGCGTCGCGCCGAACGCGTGGCATCGCAACTTCCGCGCACAGAGCACGTTTGGCACTTATCCGCGGCGCCGTTCCCCCCACCTGCGCCGCGGCCGGGTGCCGGCGGCGCGGTTCCAGAGCGGATCGCGCCGCCACGGCGCTTGTGTCCGCCCACGCGCCGACGCAGAGTCGGGGACATGGACAAGGGTATCGGAATCGCGGGCGTCGCCGGTCGCATGGGGCGCCTGCTGGTCGAGGAAGCCGCCGCGGCGGGCATCAGGCTGGTCGGCGGGATCGACCGCGAGGCGGTCGCGCCGGCGGGCGTACGGTTATTTCCCGACATCGCCGCACTCGCCGTCGACTCGGACGTGGTCGTGGATTTCACCCATGCCAGTGCGGTCGCGGGCCACGCCGCGGCCCTGGCAGCCGCGGGGACGGCCTGGGTGCTCGGTACCACCGGCCTTTCCGAGTCCGACGACGTGGCGGTGGCGAGCGCCGCGCGGCGGATCGCGGTCGTGCAGGCGCCTAACTTTTCCCCCGGCGTCAACCTGGTGCTCGCACTCGCCGAGCGCATGGCCGCGGCGCTTCCGGGGGACGACTACGACGCCGAGATC
Source organism: Pseudomonadota bacterium (assembly GCA_021818505.1). Taxonomy (GTDB): domain Bacteria; phylum Pseudomonadota; class Alphaproteobacteria; order Acetobacterales; family Acetobacteraceae; genus JAFKFJ01. Next base: position 66,280 of record JAKADX010000014.1, on the reverse strand, counting down.
GTCGAGATGCATCACCGACAGAAGGTCGATGCCCCGTCCGGCACGGCACTGGGGCTGGGCCGGGCGGTCGCGCGGGGCCGCGGCGTGGCGCTGGAGGTGGTGCGTGAGAGCGGGCGCGATGGGCATACCGGCCCGCGCAAGCCGGGCGCGATCGGCTTCGCCGCCCTGCGTGGCGGCCAGGTGGTGGGCGAGCACAGCCTGATCTTCGCTGCCGCCGGGGAACATATCGCGGTGTCCCACCGCGCCTTCGACCGGCGGGTCTTCGCCACCGGAGCGGTGCGCGCGGCGCGCTGGGTGGTCGGCCGGGCACCCGGACATTATTCCATGATGGACGTCCTGGGAATTCGATAGCGCCCGGCCGATGCGGCGCTTGACCCGGCGGCCGGTTTTCCGTCATTGAGCGCCGCCGGCCGATTGTTCCTGCTTTTTCTATCCATTGCCACCAGTACGGACACCTAGATGCGCGACAAGGGCGAGTTCCTGTTCACTTCCGAGTCGGTCTCGGAAGGTCACCCCGACAAGGTCGCCGACCGGATCAGCGACACCGTGCTGGACACGTACCTGGCGGCGGACCCGTATTCGCGGGTCGCCTGCGAGACGCTGGTGACGACCAACCGAATCGTGCTGGCCGGCGAGACTCGCGGCCCGGAGACGATCACGCCGGAACTGCTGGCGCACGAGGCGCGGCTCGCGGTGCATGACATCGGCTACGACCAGGCGGGATTCTCCTGGAAGCACGCCACGGTCGAGGTGCACCTGCACGCGCAGTCCGCCGACATCGCCCAGGGCGTCGATGCCGCCGGCAACAAGGACGAGGGCGCAGGCGACCAGGGGATCATGTTCGGCTATGCCTGCCGCGAGACGCCGACGCTGATGCCGGCGCCGCTCTACTACGCCCACCTGATCCTGCGACGGATGAGCGAGCTGCGGCGCATCCACGACATCTCGGTCCAGGGGCTGCTGCCGGACGCGAAGAGCCAGGTGACGCTGCGCTATGTGGACGGCAAGCCGGTCGCGGCCACGAGCGTCGTCGTGTCCACCCAGCACGAAGACCGCCTGAGTCAGGACCATGTGCGGGACATCGTCCTGCCGATCATCGAAACCAGCCTGCCGCCGGGCTGGATGCCGCCGGCCCGCGACATCTACATCAACCCGACCGGCAAGTTCGTGATCGGCGGCCCCGACGGGGATTGCGGGCTGACAGGGCGGAAGATCATCGTCGATACGTATGGCGGCGCCTCGCCGCATGGCGGCGGTGCGTTCAGCGGCAAGGACCCGTCCAAGGTCGATCGCAGCGCCGCCTATGCCTGCCGCTACCTGGCCAAGAACGTCGTCGCCGCCGATCTGGCTGACCGTTGCACACTGCAACTCAGCTATGCGATCGGCGTGTCGCATCCGCTGTCGGTCTATGTCGATCTGCACGGCAATCCTTACGACGTCGACGAGGCGAAGCTGGAGCGGACGCTGCGCGATCTGGTGAACCTCTCGCCGCGCGGCATCCGCGAGCATCTGCATCTCAATCGCCCGATCTACGCCGCGACCTCCGCCTATGGCCATTTCGGCCGTGAGCCGGACGAGGAGCGGGGCACCTTCACGTGGGAGCGCACCGACCTGGTTCCGGCACTGCGCTCGGCACTGCACCGCTGAGCGAAGCGACGGGGCGGCGCCTGAAGCCGCCGCCGGAGCGGCTCTACGGCCGCCCGCGCAGCCACGCGCTGCGACCGCGGCAAGTGAAGCTGCTGGCCGAAACGCTGCCGCGGCTGCGCTTCGACGTGACGCGCGCCAGCGACCCCCGGGCGGCATTCCCGGCGCCGGTGCGGGCTGTCTGGCTGGAGGTGGGATTCGGCGGCGGCGAGCACACGCTGGCGCAGGCGGCGGCGCATCCCGATGTCGGCCTGATCGGCAGCGAGGTGTTCGAAAACGGCATCTGCTCGCTGCTGTCGCGGTTGGTGCCGGAGGGCGGCGAGGCGACGGCGAAGCTGCCGGGCAATTTGCGGCTCTGGGATCGCGACGCGCGGGCGCTGATCCGCCTGTTGCCGGATGCGAGCCTGGAGAAGCTGTTCCTGTTGTTTCCCGACCCTTGGCCGAAGGCGCGTCATGCCAAGCGTCGCTTCGTGCATCCGGCGCTGGTGCCGGAGGTGGCGCGGGTGCTGAGGTCTGGCGCGGAATGGCGCATCGCGACCGATGATCCGACGTATCAGGCGTGGGTGGCCGAGGTCTTTGCCGATCAGCCATTCTTCGACGTGCCGCCACCGGCGACGTCGCGACCGGAAGGCTGGCCGGCGACGCGGTATGAGGCGAAAGCGGCGCAGGCGGGGCGCAAGCTGCTGTTCTGGTGCCTGTGCCGCCGATGAGGTGCGGCGGATCAGTCGCCCTGCCGCGGCGGACGCCACCACGTCGCCAGATGCTGCGACAGGTCGCGGTCGGGGATCGCCGTCAGGTCCTTGAGCAGCGTTCCGGTCACGCGTTCGTTCGCCAGCCGACCGAGGCGCGCGCGCAGGTCGTGCATGACATGGCCCGGCGCAACCAGCACCAGCTCGTCGAACGCGCCGCGCCCGGCTTCGTCATCCAGAAACTGCGCCAGCAGCTCCGCGAAGCTGCGCTTGGCTTCCTCACGCGGATCGCTGGGCGGCACCAGGGCATGGCGCGCCACGGCCGTACCCTCCGTGCCCCGGCCCGAGGCGAGGCCGCCCCCGGCCCGGCCCGGGCGACGCGCACTGGAGAAGACGCGCCCCGGCCGGTCGCTGACGAGATCGCGCCCCGCATGATGGGCGTCCGGCGAATCGACCGCCCAGTCCGTCTCAAACTGGCCAGGATGGTCCTTGGCGACGACGACGCGGGCGTGTCCGCCGTCAGCGATGACGATCCACAGGGTCCGGTGTCCTGCCGACATGTGCTTGCTCCATGGCGCTGCTGCCGTATGTGGCGGCGCACCGGCGGCTGATTAAGTCCGATCAGGCAGGCGTGGTTTCATACGGCCTTCGGGCGCGCCGTTGCCTGCCCTTGCGCCGCGCCCTGGGATCGCCTATCTGATGGACAATCAAACATCTTCCGACCGATCACGGAGGGTGGCCCCGAAAGGGCCGCCTTTTTTGTTTTGAACCCTGACCAACCGCGTCATACCGGGCTAGAGGCCCGTCTTGCGGAGATCGTCACGCCCACGCTGGAAGGCATGGGCTATGAACTGGTCCGCGTCGCCGTCTCCGGCCGGGACCGTCCGACGGTGCAGATCATGGCCGACCGCGCCGACGCGGCGCCCATGACGGTGGAGGACTGCGAGCATATCAGCCGCGCCCTCGGCGCCGTGATCGACGTGGCCGATCCGATGTCTGGGGAATGGACGCTGGAGGTCAGCTCGCCGGGCATTGACCGGCCGTTGACACGTGTCAAGGACTGGAACCGCTTCGCTGGTCACCTGGCGCGGGTCGAACTCGATCCGCCCATGGCGGGGCGGCGCCGGTTCAGCGGTGTCGTGCTTGGTGCCGACGCGCAGTACGCCCGGCTGCGGCTGGACGATGGTAACGAGGTCGCACTGCCGCTCGCCGATCTGCGCCGTGCCCGCCTGGTGCTCACTGACGCCCTGATCGAAGCCACGGCAACCCCAACCCGGACCAACTGAGAGGCTTCCCCGATGGATACCGCGATCTCCCGCCCCGAGCTGCTGCTGGTGGCCGATGCCGTTGCGCGCGAGAAGTCGCTCGACCGGGAAAAGGTCCTCGACGTCCTAGAGAAGGCGTACCAGAAGGCCGGGCGCGCGAAATACGGCCACGAGAAGGACATCCGCGCCACCATCGACCGCAAGACCGGCGAAGTCCGGCTTTCCCGCTGGACGGAGGCGGTGGAGACGGTGGAGAACGAAGAGACGCAGATCCCCATTCACATCGCGCGCAAGTTCAAGCCCGACATCAAGGTCGGCGAGTTTCTGGTCGATCCGCTGCCGCCGATCGATTTCGGCCGCATCGCCGCACAGACCGCCAAGCAGGTGATCGTGCAGGGCGTGCGCGAATACGAGCGTGCGCAGCAGTACGATGAGTTCAAGGACCGCGTGGGCGAGATCATCAACGGCGTGGTCAAGCGCACCGAGTACGGCAACCTGATGGTGGAGATCGGCCGCGCCGAGGCGCTGCTGCGCCGCGACGAGCTGATCCCGCGCGAGAGCTTCCGCAACGGCGACCGTGTCCGCGCCTATATCTACGACGTGCGCGAGGAACCCCGCGGGCCGCAGATCTTCCTCAGCCGCACGCATCCCGGCTTCCTGGCCAAGCTGTTCGCGCAGGAGGTGCCCGAGATCTACGACGGCATCATCGAGATCAAGGCGGTCGCCCGCGATCCCGGCAGCCGCGCAAAGATGGCGGTGATTTCGCGCGATTCGTCGATCGACCCAGTTGGCGCGTGCGTCGGTATGCGCGGCTCTCGCGTGCAGGCGGTGGTGCAGGAACTCCAGGGCGAGAAGATCGACATCATCCCCTGGTCCGCCAACACCGCGACGTTCGTGGTCAATGCGCTGGCACCCGCCGAGGTGACCAAGGTGGTGATGGACGAGGAGGGTGGGCGCTGCGAGGTGGTGGTGCCGGACGACCAGCTCTCGCTTGCGATCGGACGGCGCGGTCAGAATGTGCGTCTGGCGAGCCAGCTGACCCGCTGGGACATCGACATCCTGACCGAAGCCGAGGAGAGCGAGCGCCGACAGGAGGAGTTCCGCCGCCGCACCGGGCTGTTCGTTGAGGCGCTTGACGTGGACGACGTGATCGCCGGCCTGCTGGTGACGGAAGGCTTCAACAGCATCGAGGAGCTGGCGTTCACGCCCCGCGACGAACTGGCGTCCATCGAGGGTTTCGACGAGCAGGTGGCCGATGAATTGATCCGCCGCGCCGAGCAGTTCCTGATCCGCCGCGACAATGAACTGACCGAGCGACGCGCGGCGTTGGGCGTGACGGATGAAGTGGCCGCGATCGAGGCGCTGACGCCGGCGATGCTGGTCGCGCTGGGCGAGAAGGGCGTCAGGACGCTCGACGATCTGGCCGATCTTGCCTCCGACGAGCTTGTCGAGATCATCGGCGCCGCCAACATGGACGAGGCCACGGCCAACGAGATCATCATGGCCGCGCGCGCACACTGGTTTGCCGATGGGGGTGAGGCGGCCGCCGCATCGCATGGCGGGTCGGAGGAGGCAGGCCACGACTGACGCACCGATTGCATCCGGAGACGAAGAGGGCGATGAGCCGCAGACTGGGCCTTTGCGGCGCTGCGCCGTAACACGCGCGCGGCTGCCGAAGGAGCGGATGATTCGGTTCGTTATCGCGCCGGACGGCGCAGTGGTGCCCGACCTGGGTGCACGGCTGCCCGGGCGGGGAATCTGGTTGAGTGCGCTTGGCGATGTGGTAGAAACCGCTCGCACACGGGGCGGATTCGCCAGGGCGGCGCGCGGTCCGGTGACGGTGTCTCCCGATCTCCTGTCCGGGTTGCAGAGGGCGTTGGCGCGACGGATTGGCGAGCAACTGGGTCTCGCCCGGCGTGCCGGGCAGGCGGTTGCCGGGTTCACCAAGGTGCGGGAGTGGCTGGAGACGGGCCGGGCGGCGCTGATCGTGCAGGCCGCGGACGGCAGCCCCGACGAGCGGGCGCGCCTGCTGCGGGGCTGGCAGGGGACTGTGGTGACGCCGCTCGACGGCGCCGCCCTGGGCGGTGTGTTCGGGCGGGACCACGCCGTGCATGTCGCGGTTGCGGCGGGACGGCTGGCGGTGCGGATCGGCGAGGATGCGGAGCGGCTGGACGGGTTGCGAACCCCTCCGGCCGGTGGGAGGCCGACCGGCAGGTCCGGGCGGAACGAAGGCAAGGTACAGGCGGGTAGATGAGCGAAGGCAACGATCAGGACGCGGGCAAGGGCCGGCTGTCGCTGCGGCCGACGGGTCGCATGGAGCTGGGCCGGACCGTGGATGCCGGGTCCGTCCGACAGAGTTTCAGTCACGGCCGCTCCAAGGTCGTGCAGGTCGAGGTGCGCAAGAAGCGCGCCCCTGGCCCTGGCGGTGCCGGCGCTGCCTTGCCGAGCGCCGCGGCCGGCACTCCTTCGGCGGCGACACGCCCTGCGCCCGGTCCGGTGGGTCGCCCGCCGGCGGGTGCGGGACGGGCGCTGACCGCGACCGAACTGGCGGCCCGGCAGCGCGCGCTCGCCGAGCAGCAGCGTGAGGCTGCGCGGCGGGAGGCAGAGCGGCGCGAGCAGGAGAAGATTTCCATTCTCTCCGCCGCCGAGGAAGCCCGGCGGCGCGAGGACGAGGCACGCAAGGCGGCCGAGGAGGAGGCGCGGCAACGGGCCGAGGACGAGGCCCGCGAGCGCGCCGAGCAGGAGGCGCGGCGCGTCGCCGAAGCGGCGGCTGCGGCCCAGGCGGCTGCCGCCGGCGCCGGCCCGAGCGCCCGTGGCGCGGAGGATCGACGGCCGGTCCGCCCGGCCGGCCGACCTGCCCCGGCAGCGCCCCCGGCCACGGCCGGCGAGACGCTGCGGCTGAAAGCGCCGCGGCTGGGCGATGAGGACGAAGAGGGTCGTCCGGTGCGTCGCGCCGGCGCTGCCCCAGGCCTGGTCGCGCGCAAGCCGCAGGTCCCGGCAGCGAAGAAGGGAACCGAGGACCGCCGCCGCGGCGCCAAGATCGATGTGCAGGCGGCGATCGAGGGCGAGGACGATCGTGTGCGCAGCCTGGCCTCGGTTCGCCGGCAGCGCGAGCGTGAGCGGCGGCAGGCCGAGCTGGAACGGCTGCGCTCCGACCAGGTGAAGGTGGTGCGCGAGGTGGTGCTGCCGGAAAGCATTACCGTTCAGGAACTCGCCAACCGCATCGCGGCCCGCGCGCCCGACGTGATCAAAACCCTGATGCGGCTTGGTGTGATGGCGACCATCACGCAGAGCCTCGATGCCGACACCGCCGAACTCGTGGTGCAGGAATTCGGCCACCGCGCCAAGCGCGTGTCCGAGGACGACGTGGAACTCGGGCTGACCGGCGCCACTGACGCGGAGGCCGACCTGGTGCCGCGGCCGCCCGTGGTGACGGTGATGGGCCATGTCGATCACGGCAAGACGTCGCTGCTCGACGCGCTGCGCGCGACGGATGTCGCGGCCGGCGAGGCCGGCGGCATCACCCAGCATATCGGCGCCTATCAGGTCGAACTGGCGGGCGGCGACCGCATCACGTTCATCGACACGCCGGGCCATGCCGCGTTCACGGCGATGCGCGCGCGCGGCGCCAGCGTAACCGATATCGTCGTGCTGGTGGTCGCGGCCGATGACGGCGTCATGCCGCAGACGATCGAGGCGATCCGCCACGCGAAAGCCGCTCAGGCGCCGATCATCGTTGCGATCAACAAGATGGACAAACCGGACGCCAATCCAGCCCGTGTCCGGCAGGAGCTGCTCAGCCACGAAATCGTGGTCGAGGAAATGGGCGGCGAAACCCAGGACGTCGAAGTGTCGGCGACGAAGAAGACGGGCCTGGACAAGCTGCAGGAGGCGATCCTGCTGCAGGCGGAAATCCTCGACCTTCGGGCCAACCCGAACCGTTCGGCTGAAGGCTCGGTGATCGAGAGCCGGCTGGACCGCGGGCGGGGGCCGGTGGCGACGGTGCTGGTGCAGCGTGGCACGCTGCGGCAGGGCGACATCGTGGTGGCCGGCGCCGAATGGGGCCGCGTGCGCGCGATGCTGGACGACAAAGGCCGGCAGATGAAGGAGGCCGGGCCGTCGGTGCCGGTGGAAATCCTCGGTCTCGATGGCGTGCCGACGGCGGGGGAGCCGTTCGTGGTCGTCGAGAACGAAGGCCGTGCGCGCGAAATCAGCGAATTCCGCCAGCGGAAGCTGCGCGAGAAGGCGGCTGGCGCGGTCACCGCGGCGCGCGGAACGCTCGATCAGATGCTCGCGCGCATCCAGGCCGGCGAGCAGAAGGAAGTGGCGCTCGTCATCAAGGCCGACGTGCAGGGCAGCGCCGAGGCGATCCAGGCGACGGTCGCAAAGCTTGCCAACGACGAAGTGCGGGTGCGCGTGCTGCTCGCCGCGGTCGGCCAGATCACCGAGAGCGACGTGCAGCTTGCCAAGGCGTCGAACGCGGTGGTGGTGGCGTTCAACGTGCGCGCCACGGCCCAGGCCCGCGATCTGGCACAGCGGGACGGCGTCGATATCCGCTACTACTCGATCATCTACGACCTCTCCGATGACATCGAGAAGCTGGTGCGCGGCAAGATCGCACCGAAGGCACGTGAGAAGTTCCTGGGCTACGCCGAGATCCGCCGCGTGTTCGACATCACCAAGGTCGGCAAGGTCGCCGGCTGCATGGTGACGGAGGGCGTGGTGAAGCGCGGTGCCGGCGTGCGGCTGCTGCGCGACAACGTGGTGATCCACACCGGAGAGCTGACCCAGCTCAAGCGCTTCAAGGACGACGTGCGCGAGGTCGCGCGCGGGTATGAGTGCGGCCTGTCATTCGCCAACTTCCACGATCTGCGGGAGGGCGACGTGGTGGAGTGCTACGAGACGGAGATGGTGGCGGCGTGAAGCGTGGCGGAGGCCACGGCGCAGCGCATGACGCGGCACACGCGCCGAGCCAGCGGCAATTGCGGGTGGCGGAGGAAATCCGCCACGTGCTCGCCGGAATCTTCGCGCGCGGCGAGGTGCGCGACCCTGATCTGGCCGCCGTGGTGCTGACGGTGACGGAGGTGCGGGTCAGCCCCGACCTGCGCCACGCGACCGCGTTCGTCACCCGGCTCGGCCGATCGGATGTGGCTGAAAAACTGCCGGCGCTGCGCCATGCCGCACCGTTCCTGCGGCGTGAGGTTGCGCACGCGCTGCGACTGCGTTACGCGCCCGACCTGACGTTCCAGGCCGACACCAGCCTGGACTATGCGATGCACGTGGACGAACTGCTTCATCGGCCCGAGGTGCTGCGCGACCTCGAGTAGCGGGGGGACGACGCGATGGCCGGGAACCGCTGGACGAATCTCGGCGTGCCGTTCTGGCGGCGATGACCCTTCTGCTGGTCGGGCGCTTCGACCGCACGCCGGCCGGTGCGGCCGCGCCGATGCGTGATCCGCGCGGCCTGCCGGCCCTGCCGCCAGTCGCTGCCAGCCATGGTCGCCGGCACGATGTGGGGAAACCTGAACCTAGCACTCGTGCTGTTCTTCAGTTTTGCGCCGTCTGCAATCACGGAACACGGGGTTGCGCAGGTGCTCGCCCGCGGCAGGACCGGCGGCGCGCACAGACCTTGGGAAGGCGCCGTAATGCCTCCGGACGGCTTGCCATGAGCGGCGCGATCTGCTTCACCCCGCGCCCCTCCGTCCTGCTGGATACCCGGCCTGGACCGCGTTTCCGAAGGACTTTGTGATGCGTCACCGCAAGCCGCGCGGCCGAAAGCTCGATGGCTGGCTGATCGTGGATAAGCCACCGGGCCTGACCAGCACCGACGTGGTCAACCGCGTGCGCCGCTGGTTCGACGCGCAAAAGGCCGGGCACGGCGGCACGCTCGACCCGCTCGCGACCGGTGTTCTGCCGGTCGCGTTCGGTGCAGCGACCAAGACCGTGCCCTATGTGATGGACGGCACCAAAATCTATCGCTTCACCCTGCGCTTTGGCGAGGCGCGCGACACCGATGACGCCGACGGCAAGGTGACGGCCACGACCGACGCCCGCCCCAGCGATGCCGCCATCACGGCGGCACTGGAGAAGTTCCGCGGCGACATCTTGCAGGTGCCGCCGGCCTATTCGGCGGTGAAGGTGGCCGGGGAGCGCGCCTACGACCTCGCGCGCGCGGGCGCGCCGCCGGCGCTGGAGGCACGACCGGCGCGTGTGGACCGCTTCGAGCTGATCGAGCGGCCCGACGCTGATACCGCGATCTTCGAGGTCCAGTCCGGCAAGGGCGTCTATATGCGCAGCCTTGCCCGCGACCTCGCCCTGGCCTGCGGCAGCCTGGGCCATGTGGCCGCCCTGCGTCGCAAGCGGGTCGGACCTTTCACCGAGGAAAGCGCGATTCCGCTGGACAAATTGGCGCGCGCAGAGGATACCCCGCCGACTTCCCCGGACTTCCTGCTCCCCGTCGCGACCGCGCTGGCCGACATCCCGGCGCTGGCCTTGACGGAGGCGGAAGCCTACGGCCTCGGACACGGCCAGGCGATCAGCCTGGTTGCGCTGATGGGCCGGATTCCGAAGGCAGCCAACCCCGATGGAGGGCTGGCGCGCGCGATGGCGGGGGGGCGCGTGATCGGGCTTTGCCGGCTGGAGGATGGTTGGCTCAAGCCCGAGCGGCTGCTCTAGCCGGGCACGCGACGCCGCAACCCTTCATCCAGGAGCAGATGATGTCGATTACCGCGGAGCGCCGCCGGGCGCTCGTTACCGAATATGCCACCGCAGCCGCCGATACCGGCAGCCCGGAGGTGCAGGTCGCGCTGTTGTCCGAGCGGATCGGCAACCTCACCGAGCACCTCAAGACCCACGCCAAGGACTTCCACAGCCGCCGCGGGCTGCTGGTGCTTGTCGGACGGCGCCGGCGACTGCTCGACTACCTCAAGAAGAAGGACCAGGCCCGCTACGAGACGCTGATCGGGCGGCTCAATCTCCGCCGCTGACAGCGTTCGAGTGGTTCTGCCGGCCGGCGCGACTATATGATGTCGCGCCGGCATCACCCCCGCGTCATGGGGACACGGGGGAACGCCGACCGGGGCTGAGCCCCGGACTGCCGCGCGCCAGCGGCGGACCGTCAGACGGTCGATCCGGCACCCTCTGCCGTATGCGGGGGACTGGACGGCGCCTCCGGCCACATGGCTCCGCGGTCCTGCGCCACGTTGCAGGCCGCTCCCATGCAGCCCGAGACGCCGTTCCCGCAGGAGACACGGATCGCCCCTGAACACCGTGCGCCGCGCGCATCCGAACAGGGACGACAGGATGTTCAATTACTTCCGCAAGGAAATCGACTGGGGCGGGCGCAAGCTCGTGCTGGAAACCGGAAAGATCGCGCGCCAGGCGGACGGCGCGGTGATGGTCCGCTATGGCGACACGATCGTGCTGTGCACCGCCGTCGGCGCCAAGACCGCCAAGCCGGGGCAGGATTTCTTCCCGCTGACCGTCAACTACCAGGAAAAGAGCTTTGCCGCCGGCAAAATTCCTGGTGGGTTCTTCAAGCGCGAGGGGCGGCCGAGCGAGCATGAGACGCTCGTCTCCCGCCTCATTGACCGGCCGATCCGGCCGCTGTTCCCCGACGGGTTCCGCAACGAGATCCAGGTGATCGCGACCGTGCTGAGCCACGACCTGGAGAACGACCCGGACATCGTGGCGATGGTCGGCTGCTCGGCGGCGCTGACGCTGTCCGGCATCCCGTTCTTCGGCCCGGTCGGCGCCGCGCGTGTCGGCTACGTCGATGGCCAGTATGTGCTGAACCCGCAGCCCGATCAGGCGCAGCTCTCGCAGCTGGACCTCGTGGTCGCCGGCACGCGCGAAGGCGTGCTGATGGTGGAGAGCGAGGCGCAGGAACTGCCCGAGGACGTGATGCTTGGGGCGGTGACGTTCGGGCACGCGCAGTTCCAGCCAGTCATCGACGCCATCATCGCGCTCGCGGAGCATGCCGCGCGGGAGCCCTGGCCGCTGCCGGAGCCGGACGAAGGGCACAAGACGCTGGCCGGCCGCGTCGAGGCGCTGGCGCGGGGCGCGCTGACGGACGCCTATCGCGAGCAGCAGAAGCAGCTTCGCCATGAACGCATCGACGCGGCGAAGAAGGCGGCCGCCGAAGCACTGACGGCCGAGGGGCTGGACGCGGCGGCGGCAAAGCCGCTGTTCAAAGAGCTGGAGGCGGATATCGTCCGTAACGCCATCCTCGACACCGGCCACCGTATTGACGGACGCGATACGCGCACTGTGCGCCCCATCGTGGCCGAGGTCGGGGTGCTGCCGCGCGCGCATGGCAGCGCCCTGTTCACCCGCGGCGAAACGCAGGCGCTCTGCGTGGCCACGCTGGGGACCGCGCAGGATGAGCAAATCATCGACGCGCTGGAAGGCGAGCATCGCCGCCACTTCATGCTGCACTACAACTTCCCCCCGTACTCGGTCGGCGAAACCGGGCGGATGGGCAGCCCCGGGCGGCGCGAGATCGGCCACGGCAAGCTGGCCTGGCGCGCCGTGCATCCGCTGCTGCCCTCGAAGGACAAGTTCCCGTACACGTTGCGGGTGGTGAGCGAGATCACCGAAAGCAACGGCAGCTCCTCGATGGCGACGGTGTGCGGAAGCTCGCTTGCGCTGATGGATGCCGGCGTGCCGCTGGCGCGCCCGGTGGCCGGGATCGCCATGGGGCTGATCAAGGAGGATCGCGGCTACGCGGTGCTGTCCGACATCCTCGGCGATGAGGATCATCTGGGCGACATGGACTTCAAGGTGGCGGGGACCGATCGCGGCGTCACCTCGTTGCAGATGGACATCAAGATCACGTCGATCACGCCGGAAATCATGCGGGTGGCGCTGGATCAGGCGCGCGAAGGGCGGCTGCATATCCTTGGCGAGATGTCCAAGGCGCTGACCGGGGCGCGCAGCGACGTGGCGGCGAACGCGCCGCGGATTCACGTCATCAACGTGCCGAAGGAGAAGATCCGCGACGTCATCGGCACCGGCGGCAAGGTGATCCGCGAGATTGTCGAGCAGACCGGCACCAAGATCGACATCGAAGATGACGGCACGATCAAGATCGCGGCCACCGAAGCGGACCGCGCGCAGGCCGCGATCGACTGGATCCGCGGCATCGTCGCCGAGCCGGAGGTCGGTGTCATCTATACCGGCAAGGTCGTGAAGACGGCGGATTTCGGCGCCTTCGTGAATTTCCTCGGTTCCCGCGACGGGCTCGTGCATATCAGCGAACTGACGCAGGGACGGGTCGCCAAAACCACCGACGTGGTCAATGTCGGCGACGCGGTGAAGGTGAAGGTCCTCGGCTTCGACGAGCGCGGGAAGGTAAAGCTGTCGATGCGGGTGGTCGATCAGGCGACCGGTGAAGACATCAGCGAGAAGGTCGGGCCGAAGGGCGGTCGGGGTGACGGTCGCCGCGAACGCGAAGCGGCGGCGGAGTAGGGCGCGAGGTCTGCCCGTCCGCTCGCGGAGGCGTGCGGACGGGTGTTGCCTGCGTTACACTGGCATGACGGGTTCGGGGGAGTAGCCCGGCCGCAGGCGCGAAGGGATAGCCGTGATGAAGGCCATCAACGCGATCCGCATGGGTGGGATGGACCTGCTGCCGCTCGTCGAGGGCGGCAAGGGCGTGGCCATTTCGACCGGCGTCACCGCCGGGCACTGGGCCGCGTGCGGCGGCATCGGAACGATGAGCGCCGTCAATGCCGACAGCTATGACGAGCAGGGCAACCGCATACCGCAGGTGTATCGCGGTCGCACGCGGCGCGAGCGCCACGAGGAGCTCATCCGCTACGCCATCGCCGGCGGCATTGCGCAGGCCCGCCGCGCCTATGAGATCGCGGGCGGCAAGGGGCGCATCCACGCCAACATCCTCTGGGAGATGGGCGGGGCCGAGCGAGTCATCACCGGCATCATGGAACAGGCCAAAGGGCTGATAAATGGCCTGACCTGCGGCGCCGGGATGCCGTATCGCCTGTCGGACATCGCCGCCAAGTTCAATGTCCATTACTACCCGATCGTGTCCTCGGCGCGTGCCTTCAACGCGCTGTGGAAGCGGGCTTACCACAAGGCGGCGGCGCTGCTCGGCGGCGTGGTATATGAGGATCCCTGGCTGGCCGGCGGGCATAACGGGCTCTCCAACAGCGAGGACCCGACCAAGCCGGAGGATCCTTATCCGCGCGTGCTGGCGCTGCGCAACGTGATGCGCGAATCGGGATTGGCAGAGACGCCGATCATCATGGCCGGTGGCGTCTGGTGGCTGGAAGAGTGGGAGCACTGGATCGACAACCCGGAACTCGGCCCGATCGCCTTCCAGTTCGGCACCCGCCCGCTGCTCACACAGGAAAGCCCGATCGGCGATGCCTGGAAGCGAAAGCTGCTGACGCTGAAGGAAGGCGACATCTTCCTTAACCGCTTCAGCCCGACCGGTTTTTATTCCTCAGCAGTCAACAATGCCTTCATCAGCGAACTGCGAGAGCGCAACGAGCGTCAGGTCGCCTACACCGCCGAGCCGGTGGGCGAGCACCTCGCGGAGTTCGGGGTCGGGCCGCGCAAGCGTACCGTCTATCTCACACCCGCCGACCTGGGACGGGTCACGGAGTGGGAGGCGCATGGGTTTACGGAGGCGCTGCGAACCCCCGACAGCACGCTGATCTTTGTCACGCCCGAAAAAGCGCGAGAAATCCTCGCCGACCAGGTCGCCTGCATGGGCTGCCTCAGCCAATGCAGGTTCTCGAACTGGTCGCAGGTCGAGCCCGAATTCAGCACTGGGAAGAAGGCCGACGCCCGCAGCTTCTGTATCCAGAAGACGTTGCAGACCGTGGCGCACGATTCCGATCGCGACGAGATCATGGAACATAATCTGATGTTCAGCGGCCACAACGGCTTCCGCTTCGGCACGGACCCATTTTACAGCAACGGCTTCATCCCGACGGTGCGTCAACTGTTCGATCGCATTCTGACCGGGCGCTAGCCCGGCCCTGGCGCGTTCAGGGGAGGACGATGCTCGACACGATACTGGCCGCCGTTGCCGCCGTCGTGTGGATCGCCGCCTACGGTGTGTATTTTTCCGGCGACCTGCGGCGCTGGTGGCGTGGGCGTCACCGCCGCAGAGCGGCAATCGCGGCCCAGCGCGAGGAAGCCCGCCGAACCTATGCCGCGTGGGTGCGCAACATTCCTCCGCCGCCATCGCGCGCGCCGATCCTGCCGGCGCCGCCGCTCGTCTCCCCGCGGCCGCCGAACGGATCGGGCGGTGTGGTCGTCCCGTTTCCACGCACCGCGGGGTCGCGGCGCTGACGACTATTGTCCGATGTCCACGTGGTAAAGGGGCATCTGGTCGAGTTTCGGTAGGTCTTGATTGCTCCAACCGCCGCCGAGTGCGCGGACCAGCCGCACGCCGGACTGCAAATACTGCGTCTGCAACCGCAGCAGGAGCAGCTGTGCGCTCAGCAGCGACTCCTGCGCCACCACGACTTCGAGGAAGTTGGTGGCCCCATCCTGGTAGAGCGCCATCGCCATGTCGAGCGTGCGTTGTGCGGCGGCCACGGCCCGCTTGTCGTCGGCTTGCTCGACTCCGTAGTAGTGCAGTTGCGCCAGTGCGTCCTCGACTTCCTGAAACGCGGTCACCACCGTGTTGCGATAGTCGGCCGTGCTGACATTGAACGCGGCGATGGTCGCCGCCTCCTGCGCATTGAGCAATCCGCCCTCGAAGACCGGCAGTCGCAGCGTCGGGCCAAGCGAGAAGAAGGTTGCCGGTCCCGTGAACATGTTCAGGTTGCTCGACTGCACGCCACCGATCGCGTTCAGTGCGATATTCGGGAAGAACGCCGCGCGCGCCACGCCAATCGTCGCATTGGACGCGGCGACACGACGCTCCGCCGCCGCAATGTCAGGTCGGCGCTGCAACAGTGAGGAGGGAACACTGGGCGGCAGCGGCGGCAGCTTGATCGGGGCGAGCGACGGTGGGATCGAGAAGGCTGGCGCCGGCACCGCGACCAGAGTGGCAATGGCGTGCTCAGCCAATGCGCGTCGCGCGCCGACATCGTCAAGCTGCGCGCGGGCCGATTCCAGCTGGGTCTGCGCGCGCGTCACATCCATCGCCGGTGAGATCTTGCCGATGAAGCGGTTCTGCGCGACATTCAGTGCCTGCTGATACGCCGCGACCGTGTGTTTGAGCAGATCCTGCTCGGCGTCCAGCCCACGCAGGAGAAGGTAATCGTTCACCAGCTCGGCCTGCAGACTGAGCCGCAGAAAGGCCAGGTCGGCGCCAGTGGCTTGCGCGGTGGCCTCGCCCGCGGCGATCTGGTTATGGATCTGATCCCAGAAATCGATCTCGTAGGTTAGTCCGCCAGCAAGCGTATTGCGCGCTATGAAATCGGGGAGAAGCCCATGAGCCTTCAGAAAATCTGACTTCCCCGCTTCATTTGACGTGTACTGGGTCCTGGAGATACCGCCCTGCACGCCGAATTGTGGAAACAGACCTGCGTCCGCTTCGCCGGCGTAGGCCCGCGCCTGATCGAACGTTGCTGTGGCTGCGGCGAGAGTGAAGTTCTTGTGGTCGAGATCGTCCACCAGCCTGTTGATGGTCGGATCGTTGAAGTCCCGCCACCAGTCGGGCTTTGGTGCCTGATCCGCTGGCGTGGCCGTTCGCCAGATGACGGTGTCGCGGTAGGAGGCCGGCACCGTCACGACCGGAGCCTTGTAGGGCGGGGCCAGATCGCATCCGGCAAGCAGCGCTCCGCTCAGCGCCACCGCCGCCAGACGCCGCATTATTGGCCGGCCGCGGGCTGATCGCCACGCGCCGCCGCCGTTGGTTTCGCCGGGACCTCTCCGGTATCGCGGGCAATGTTGGGGTTCTGCTCCTCGGGATGGACCAGTTGCCCGGCAACGATCGAATCGGGTGGGCTGTCGATCACCCGATCGCCGGCACTGACGCCTGATAGCACCTCGACCATCGTGCCGAAGTTGCGTCCGACGCGAACCGAGCGGATCTCCACCTTGTTCTCCGGGCCGAGCACTGCGACCTGCAAGCCTTCGGACTGGAACAGCAGCGCACTCGCCGGGATCTGCACGATCTTGGTGTCGGCCGGAAGGTCGAAGCTCACGTCGGCGTATGTGCCGGGCCAGAGTTTGCCGTCCGGATTCTCCGCGACCAGTTCGACCAGCACCGTGCGGCTCTCTCGGTTGATCGCGTTGGAGGTGGTCAGCACCGTCGCCGAGAACGTCTGATCGGGATATTGCGGCAGCCTCAGATTTGCCTTCATACCGACGGCGATCCGGGCGGAAAAGGCCTGCGGTACCCGCACGTAAACGCGCATGGCGTGGATGTCGGCAACCGCGAACAGCGCAGGCCTGGAGCTGGCCCCGACATTGATCAGGTCGCCGATATCGGTCTTGCGCGCGGTCACCACACCGTCGAAGGGCGCAACCAAGCGCTTGAAGCTCTCCAGAGCATTGAGACGATCGACATTTGCCTGCGCGGCAGCCACCTTCGCTTTAAGCGCCACTGCGTCGGCGACTTTCTCGTCCACCGACTGCTGCGACACCGCTGACGAAGACAACAGCGCTTTCCAGCGCTTCGCCGTCACTTCGGCCAGCGCCAGGTTGGCCTGCGCGGAATTGAGGTCGGCTTTGGCCTGGTGAAGCTGTTCGTCGAGGTCGGGCGTGTCGATCACGCCGAGCAGCTCGCCCGCCTTCACGCGCGCGCCGATATCCTTGTACCACATCTGCAAATAGCCGGGGACCCGGGCATAGATCGGCGCCTCGAACCAGGCATCGACATTGCCCGGCAGCGTCAGCGTCTGAGCCTTGGTTTCCGGTTGCGGGCGCACGATCGCGACCGTCGGCACCGCTTGGGCGTCAGTCCATGTCGCCAGTTTCCGCTCATGGTCGTTGCGTTGCCAGATGCCAAAGCCGGCAACCGCGAGAGCGATGATCAGCGCCGTCACTCCGGCCAGTTTGAGGCCGGTGTGGGAGCGGCGGGGCGCCGGGTCGAGGGATTGCTCCGAAGTGTCACGCATTCGTGGTCCGCTTTTCAGGTGTGGGTCGGAACGGGCGTTTGAATCTGCGCCACCGGCGGTGCCGGTCGCGATGGCTGTTCATGGCCGCGATGCACCAAACTGAATATGGCTGGAACGAAAAACAAGGTGGAAATGGTAGCACAAACCAATCCGCCGATCACGGCCCGGCCCAGGGGCGCATTCTGGTCGGCGCTGAGCGCCATGGGGGCCATACCGATCACCATCGCCAGCGCCGTCATCAGGACCGGACGGAAGCGGGTGAAACCCGCTTCCAGTGCCGCCGAGACAGGATCCCGGCCGAGCGCCAACTGCTCGCGCGCGAAACTGACGATCAGAATGCTGTTCGCGGTCGCTACCCCCATCGACATGATCGCGCCGGTGAGCGCCGGCACCGACAGCGTGGTGCCGGAGGCGAACAGGATCCAGACGATGCCGGCGAGGGCCGCAGGCAGCGCCGTAATGATGACGAACGGATCCAGCCAGGACTGGAAGTTGACGACGATTACCAGGTAGATCAGCAGGATCGCGAAGCCCAGGCCAAAGAACAGCTGGCTGTAGGCGCTCGTCATCGTGGTCACCTGCCCGGCGAGTTCCACCTGGCTGCCGCGGGGCACCGCCGATTTCGTGCTGTCGAGAATCGCGTTGACGTCGGTTGCGACGGCGCCGAGGTCGCGACCCTGCACTGCAGCATAGATGTCGATCGCGGGTTGGACGTTATAGTGCGTTACGACCGCATTCGACGTGCCGATTCGTACTGTTGCCAAGGCGCCGAGCAACTGTGTCTGCCCGTTGGCCGTGATCGGCAGGTTCTCAAGTTCACCGATCGAGTCGATGTCGTACTGCGGCATCTGAACGACGATGGGGTAGGAGACGCCGGTGCGCGGGTCGAGCCAGAATGTCGGCGCCGTCTGGATGCTGCCGGCGAGCGCGGTCTGCAGGCTGTTGGTCACGTCGCGCTCGGTCAGTCCGGTCAGGCCCGCCAATGTCCGGTTGGCGTCCACGTAGAGCGTCGGTTGGTTGAACGCCTGCTGAATTCGGGCGTCGGCAACGCCGGGTACGCGTCGCATGCGGGCCAGCACATCGTCCGCGTAGGCGCGGTTTTTCTCCATCTGCCGGCTGGGACCGGTAATGCGCACGTCGATCGGCGCCGGCAGCCCGAAATTGAGGATTTGCGTGGTAATGTCGGCCGGCAGGAAGGAGAAGGTGGTTCCGGGGTAGAGCCGCGGCAGTACTTCGCGCAGGCGGCGCTCGTAGTCGGCAGTCGGCGCATGGTCGGCATCGAGCGTGATCAGGATGTCGGCGTCCTCGACGCCGATGGTGCCCGAGTTGCCGTAAGCGATGTTGATGCCGCTGATCGGCAGGCCGATGTTATCGACAATGCTGGTCAGTTCATTGGGCGGGATGACGCCGCGCACGGTCGCCTCGACCTGATCGCACAGCCGCGCCGTTTCCTCGATCCGGGTGCCGGTCTGGGCCCGGACGTGCAGCTTGATCTGCCCGGAATCCGTGGAGGGGAAGAAATTCTGGCCGAGCCAGGGTGCCAGGGCGAACGACGCCAGCACAACGATGAGGAAGCCGGCGACGAAACGCCAGGGATGCGCGAGCGCCAACGCCAGCGTCTCGCGATAGCGGCCGCGCACCTGTTCGAAGCGATGCTCGAATCCCTCCTGAAAGCGGCCGAAAATGCTGCGGCGCGGCCGCGGCGCGGCCGGCAGTGCGTGACTTGGGGGGCCATGCGTCTGATGTGCCTGTGCGGCGAGCAGATAGTTCGCGAGTGTCGGAACCAGCGTGCGGGAGAGCACGAACGATCCGACCAGCGCGAACACGACCGCTTCGGCCAGGGGCCGGAACAGGTATCCGGCCACGCCGCCAAGCGAGAACATCGGCACAAACACGATGCAGATGCACAGCAGCGACACGAAGGCGGGAACCACGATCTGCCGGGCGCCGTCCATGATGGCGTCCTTGATCTGCTTGCCCTGTTCGAGGTGATAGTTAATGTTCTCGATGGTGACGGTAGCGTCGTCCACGAGGATGCCGACGGCAAGCGCCAGCCCGCCCAGCGTCATCACGTTGATCGTCTCGCCGAGCGCCGAGAGGATCGTGATCGAGGTCAGCACCGCAAGCGGAATCGATACGGTAATAATGAGCGTCGAGCGCCAGCTGCCCAGGAATACCAGGATCATGAGCCCGGTAAGCGCCGCGGCGATCGCACCCTCGCGCATCACGCCGGTCACCGCATCCAGCACGAACATCGACTGGTCACCCACGGCATCCAGCCGGATGCCCGGCGGCAGAGTCTCACGCACGAGCGGCAGCAGGTCCTTGATGCCGCTGATGATGTTCAGCGTCGAGGCGGACCCGACCTTGAGGATGGTCATCAGCACGGCGCGGCTGCCGTTCACGCGAACGATGTTGATCTGCGGCGGATAGCCATCGTGGACGAACGCGACATCACGCATATAGACGATCGTGCCATTGACCTTCTTGATCGGCAGGTCGTTCAGATCAGCCACCGCGATCGGGCTGTCGTTGAGCTGGACCGTGTATTCGAACTTCCCGATCTTCTGGGTGCCGACCGGCGTGATCTGGTTCTGCCGGGCGAGCGCGTTGCCGACATCCTGAGCGGAGAGGCTGTATTGCTGCATCGCCTGCTCGTCGATGTCGATCTGGATCTGCCGTACCTTGCCGCCGTACGGCGAGGGGATGGCCGCGCCAGGGACACTTGCAAGTTGCGGGCGGATGAAGTTCTGCGCGTAATCGAATAGCGTCTGTTCCGGCAGCGTTTTGCTGGAGACGGCGATCTGCAGGATCGGCACCGAAGAGGCGTTGAAGCGGAGCACGTAAGGCGGCGTGATACCGGCCGGCAACAGCTTTAGAACAGTCTGCGCGGAGGCGGTGACCTGCGCCAGCGCCGCATTGATATTGACGGTCTTCTGGAAAAAGATCTTAACGACGCCGTAGCCGGGGAGCGACTGCGACTCCATGTGCTCGATGTCGTTGACCTGCGTGGTCACTGATCGTTCGAAATAATACACGACTCGACCCGACATATCGTCGGGCGGGAGCCCGTTATAGGTCCAGACAACGCTGACCACGGGGATGTTGATGTTCGGGAAGATGTCGGTAGGCGTGCTCACGGATGCGAGCGCGCCGAAGATCATGATCAGCAGCGCCAGCACAATGAAGGTATAGGGGCGCCGCAGCGCGACGCTGACGATCCCGATCATCGATCAATCCTGGTCCGGCAGGGCGAATGCCCGCCATCAGCCACAGCCATTGTGTCGGCTCCAGTCTACCGGCGGTCCCGGCGGCAGAACACGCGCAACTGGCCTGTCGCTTGGCAGGCCATTAGCCGCCGGATCGGCGGGACACACCTATAATCTGGTTTAGTCGCTCCCCGGGCCGGGCGCCACAATTGTCACGATCATGCCACACACGAGTTGCCGACGCGCAACTAGGGTGCCCATGAGCCGCGCCTCACGGTGCGGTGATCGCATCCTATTGGCTGGTCGAGGAATTGATGAGCAAACGCACCTTGTTGAGAGCCGGGCTGCTCGCGGCCACTGCGCTGGCCGGAACTAGCCTGACCCACCCGGCGGCGGCCCAGTCCGACGCGCAGATTGAGACAATCGAGAAAGAGATCAAGGCGTTGCAGGCCGAACTGGCGCGCGTGAAGGCTCAGTCGGCAGCGCGCGATCAGCAACTGAAGGCGGCGCAGGAACAGGCCACGGCGGCGCAGGCCCAGGCCAGGGCGGCCCAGGACCAAGCGGCTGCGGCAACCGCGGCCTCGGCGGCGTCTACGGCGCAGCAACAGGCGATTCAGGCCAAGCTGGCCGAACTGCCGGTGGCGGCGCCGACACCGGCAGGGCCGAAACTGCCTCTGGGCACGTTCCGCGTGGGCGGTGTCACCGTGACGCTGGGCGGCTTCGCGGCAGCGGAGGGCGGATATCGCTCCCGCAACCAGGCGGCGGGCATCGATACGGGCTTCAACGGCAACATCCCGTTTCCCAACAGCCCCAATTACCACATACCCGAATACCGCTTCACCGCTCAGCAGAGCCGCTTCTCGCTGCTCGCGCAAGGGCAGGTGGACGACGCGACGACGCTGTCCAGCTACATGGAGACGGATTTCCTGGCCGCCGGCAGCTCGTCGAACAGTAACCAGAGCAACAGCTATGTGCTCCGGATGCGGCACTTCTACGCCACTTATGACAACACCGACACGGGGCTGCATTTCCTGGGCGGCCAGTCATGGAGTTTGGCGACGCCGTATCGCGTTGGTCTGGTGCCCCGCCAGGAGAACATCCCGCTGACGATCGACGCACAGTACGTCGTCGGCTTCAACTGGGAGCGTCAGGCCCAGTTGCGGCTCACCAAGGATTTTGACGACCATCGCATCTGGGCCGGTATTTCGCTCGAGGAGCCACAGACCATCTTCGGCCAGCCGGCCGGCCCGAACTGTCTGACGGGCGCACCGGCGCTGACCGGCATCGGTGGCGGTACCCTGGAATACTCCCAGTGCGGCGGCCCGAACGTCAACTCGATCCAGAGTTATAGCGACAACTGGGCTCCGGACATCATCGCGAAGGTCGCCGCCGATCCCGGGTTCGGCCACTATGAGTTGTGGGGCCTGCTGCGCTTCCTGAGCGGCCGCGTCTCCTACGCCGCTTCCGGGACCGGCCAGAACTACACCACAACGGGGCAGGGCGTCGGTGCCGGCATGATCCTGCCGGTGATCCCCCGGATGCTGGACTTCCAGTTGAACGGTCTGGTCGGCCAGGGCATCGGCCGCTATGGTTCGGCGCAGTTGCCCGACGTGACCTTCGACCCGAACGGCAGGATCAAGGCGCTCAACGAATATCAGATCATGGGTGGATTCGTCGGTCATCCGAAGCCGTCGATCGACATTTATCTGTACGGCGGTGCCGAGGAAATCGGCAACAGGGCCTACAATGCCGGGGGCAAGGCGTATGGCTACGGCAACCCAGCGGTGGATCTGGCGGGCTGCGAAATGGAACTCGGCGCGTGTTCGGCCAATACTTCCGGCGTCGTCGAAGCGACGTTGGGAGCCTGGTGGCGCTTCTTCAAGGGCAGCTTCGGCACGATGCAGGCGGGCGTCCAGTACGAATATCTTGACCGCAGTGCGTTCGCTGGTGCTGGCGCAACCAAAGGTAGCATGATTTCGCCGAGTGGGAACGAGAACGTATTCTTCGTCAGCTTCCGCTACTTGCCGTTCCAGTAAGAGGGGCAGGATTGCGAAGCCCGCGCCGGCTCACGCCGGCGCGGGCTGCCTTGCGTCTGCAGATCTGACACGTGCTCCCCCCTTGTCTGCGGAGGGACACTCGTCGTGCGGCCGAGCGAGAATGACGAACACTGCGCCGGTACCGTCCTTGGCATCCCGCAGGGTCAGTCTGAAGTCGTGCAGCCGCACGATCGCGCCGACGATGCTCAGGCCGAGCCCGTGACCGGCTGTGTTCCGGCTCGCCTCCGCACGATAGAACCGGCGCAGCACGTCCTCCCGCTCGCCCAGGGGTATCCCGGGACCGGTATCCTCCACGCGCAGCGCCGGGGCACCGTCCTCCAGTCCCACCGCTACCGTCACGCGGCCACCCGCCGGGGTGAACTTGACAGCGTTATCCACAAGATTGGCGATCGCCTCCATCAGCAACTCGCCGTCGCCGAACACGACTGGTGCCTCTGCGATATCGAGCCGCAGCGCCAATCCACGCTCCTCGCACGCGGGCTGATAGAGGTCGTACACCTCGCGCGCTATGTCGGCGAGGTTCACCTCGCCGAATCCGCTGCGCCGCCTCCCGGTTTCGATCTCCCCGATGCGCAACAGCGCCGTGATGATGCTGATCGTCTGGTCCAGGTCAGCAACCGCAGTGTCGACCACCCCGCGCAGTGCCGGCAGATCGGTCGCCACGTTGCGCCCGCGCTCCAGCTTTGCGCGGGCGCGAGCCAGCGGCGTGCGCAGGTCGTGTGCGATGTTGTCGCCGACGCCCTTGACCTCGTGCAACAGCCGCTCGATTCGGTCGAGCATGCGGTTGACGCTCACCGCGAGCCGATCGAGGTCGTCGCGCGTGCCGCGCGCCGGAAGGCGCTCGTGCAAGTCGCCGCGCATGATCCGCTCGATTGTTTCGTGAACAATCTTCACGCGGGCGAGAGCGCGCCGGCTGAGCAGCACGCCGGCGGCGAGTGACAGCACGAACGCAGGGATCAGCCCAAGCTCCAGAGCGTTCAGCACCGGGGCGCGCAGTTCGTCCAGCACCTCGATGTCCCGTGCGATCACCAGGACCTTGCCATCAGGAAGCCGTCGCGCCACCGCGCGCACAACCGCGAAGCCCGGCGCGTCAGGCTCGATTCCGTCGGCGCTCACTCGGTGCGCCAGCCCGTCGATGCGCAGCCCGACCGGTATGTGTCGCAGATTGCCGGCCAGTGGGGTGCCGTCGGAGGAGAACAGGCCGGCGAACGAAACCCGGATCAGGTTGCCGGCCAACTGGTGCGACAGGCTATGGACGATCTCGCGCTCGCTTTCATTCGCGATCACCGCCGCCTCGCTCTCGAGGAAGGCGTCGATCCGCGCTATTTCGAAGATCGCGGTCTGCCAGTAGATGAAGGCGAAAAGCAACAGCGTCACGGCAGCGATGGCGGCCGCAAAGGCTGCGGCGAGGCGAAACGGCGTCGAACGAAAGATCTCAGTCTGGAACACGGAATATGAAGCCTGCGCCACGCACGCTCTGAATAAGGGGAGGTTCGCCGGGAGCGTCAAGCTTGCGCCTCAGCCGGCCGATATGCACATCCACAAGGTTGGTCTGCGGCAGAAACCGGTAGTGCCAGACGTCCTCAAGCAGCATGTCCCGCGTGACCAGCTGGCCGGGGCGGCGCATCAGGTATTCCAGCAGCTTGAACTCGCGGGGCAGCAGATCGAGTTCGCGCTCGCCGCGGCGAACCGTCCGGTCGATCAGATCCATCTCCAACGGCCCGATGCGCAGGACGGTTTCGCGCATGTCGATGGGCCGTCGAAGCAGCGCCTCCACGCGTGCCGCAAGCTCCATGAAGGCGAACGGCTTGGTGAGATAGTCATCGCCACCGGCCTTCAGCCCGCGAACCCGATCATCGACTGCGCTGAGCGCGCTCAATACCAAGACCGGCGTGCGGATGCCGAGCGCCCGGGCGCGTTCGATCACGGTCAGCCCGTCCAGCCCCGGCAGCAGACGGTCCACGATCAGAAGGTCGAAATGGCGGGACTGCACCGCGCGCATGGCGGCGGCACCGTCGCCGATATGCTCGACGACGTACCCGCGGCCGATCAGATCATCGCGCACTTCGTCGGCGATGGTCTGGTCGTCCTCGACCAACAGTATGTTCGGCTTACGCCCCGGGGCCGGCCGCCCCGGGCCAGCCACCGCGTCCCGTTCCTGCTCGATCATCGACGTGCACCGCTCCCGCTCGACCCCGGCCGCGGGTTAAGCAGCGGGTGCCAAGGGTCACAATTAAAACAGGTTTCACCGCCGGCCGCCAGTCGCGGTTTGCCATTGCATTTCCGCCTGTGACGCCGGATTTACTGCTGCCAGTGCTTTCCCAACAGGATCAGGCGGTCATGAACCCTCTCAACGTCGAAGGCGCATCGTGAGCGGACGGGAAGGAATGGCTCCGCCTGTCCGCTGCGGTTCCTGCCGCTTTTGGGCGGCCTACAACGCGAACGGCGGGGTCTGCCGCCGGTACGCCCCCGAGCCGGCCGAGAGTACCGACACCGTCGCCCACTGGCCGGAAACGTTCGCCAGCGAAGGGTGCGGTGAGGGCATGCCAGGGGACGCGAGCGTCGGACAGCAGGTCTGCGCGGACTGTGCCTTTTGGATGCCGAGCGTCCACGAGGGCGGGCTGCAGCCGATGGACTTCAATGATCAGCCTCGCGCGTGGTGGCGCCAGGCGGGTCGCTGCGTGCGCCATGCACCGTCGCCGCTCGCCGCGCCTGGGTTGCGACTGATGTGGCCCGCGACTCACGGCAGCGATGCCTGTGGCCAGGGGGCACCGCGCAGGGGCCAGGCGCCAACCCCCGACAGCCCGGACACCTAAGCATCAGCCGCCGGCCGTCCCCGCCGCGCGCCAACTCACCGCCGGGCTGCAGCGGAGCCAGGTTTCGATCGGCCCGGCGGGCCCCGCCCGCATCTGCATGGTTTCCTCGTTGAGCAGCCGCATTTCGATCGTGGTTCCGGCCCCGCTTTCGCCGTTGGGCACCACATAACTGAAATAGTGGCGCGAATAGGTGCCGCGCGTCGTGATGCCCGCCGGAGTGACGATGGTTGGCCCATCGATGGTCAGACGTCCGTCCGGCTCGCGGCACCACGCCCCGTCGATCACGTCGGCCCGTGCGCCTGTGGACAGGGCGGCCAGCGCGATCCCTGTGATTATTATTGCCCCACGGAATGACATCGCGACTCTCCCATTCCGGTCGATGCTCATCTCTACGCGCCCGGCAGCGGTGGCTCAATGCGTCGTGGTTGCCCGACCGGGCGCGACGTGACAGCGTGCCGGCCCATGACCGCGATGCCTTCGCGCGCGACCGCCTTGCCGCCCCGTGACCGGGTGAGCATACGGCTAGACCTTGCCTGTGGGGCGCGGATCGGTCCTGGCAAAGTGGCCCTTCTGGAGGCGATCGCTCAAACCGGGTCGATTTCCGCGGCCGGCAGATCGCTGCGGATGTCGTATCGAAGGGCGTGGGAACTGGTCGAGGACCTGAACCGCCACCTCGGCACGGCCGTGGTGGCAACGGCGGCCGGTGGCAGCGGCGGCGGAGGCGCCCGTCTCACCGCCGCCGGAGCAGCGATCGTGGCCGAATACCGGGCTCTGGAGGCAGAGGCTACGGCGAGTGCCGCTGCGCGGCTCGCTGCCCTTGAGCGGGCGCGCAAGCCCGATTAGCCGTCGCGGCCAGTGCCGGGGCCTGTTGCGGCGTGAGGACCCCAGGTGCGCGTGAAGTCTGCTTGTCAGTTCGGGCGCCGACGCGCTAGGCGGTTTGCTGCGCCGCGGGAGAGACCGGCGCCGGAGGGAGAGAGGCATTATGAGCTACAGGGTCGCGGTCGTCGGCGCCACCGGGGCAGTCGGGCGCGAGATGCTGAAAACCCTCGCGGAGCGCAACTTCCCGGTGAAAGAGGTGGCGGCTGTCGCCTCGGGTCGCTCGGCGGGCGCGCAAGTTTCGTTCGGCGAATCGGTGTTGACGGTGCAAAGCCTGGAGAAGTTCGACTTCACCGGCTGGGATATCGGGCTGTTCAGCCCCGGCGCGTCGGTTTCGGCCGTCCATGCGCCGCGGGCGGCGCAGGCGGGATGCCTGGTGATCGACAACACCAGCCATTTCCGTATGGAACCCGACGTACCGCTGGTGGTGCCGGAAGTGAACCCGCAGGCGCTTGCGCGCATCCGCCGAGGCATCATCGCCAATCCGAACTGCTCCACCATCCAGATGGTTGTCGCGCTCAAGCCGCTGCACGACCGCTTCGGCGTTCGTCGCGTCGTGGTCGCGACGTACCAGTCGGTGTCCGGCGCCGGGAAAGAGGGGATGGACGAGCTGTGGGCCGAATCGCGGGCGGTGTTCGTGAACGATCCGGTCAAGCCTGAGCACTTCACCAAGCAGATCGCCTTCAACGTCATCCCGCACATCGACCGATTCATGGACGACGGGTCCACCAAGGAAGAGTGGAAGATGACGGTGGAAACGCGGAAGATCCTCGATCCCGAAATCAAGGTGTTTGCCACCTGCGTGCGCGTGCCGGTGTTCATCGGCCACGCCGAGGCGGTGCATGTCGAATTCGCGCAGCCGATCAGCGTCGGTGAGGCACGGGCGGTGCTCCGTGCGGCGCCGGGCGTCACGGTGCTGGACGAGCGGGAAGACGGCGGATACGTCACGCCGCTGGACGCGCAAGGCGAGGACGCGACGTTCGTCAGCCGTATCCGTCGTGATCCGACCGTTGAGCATGGGCTGGCGTTCTGGTGCGTGTCCGACAATCTGCGCAAGGGCGCGGCGCTGAACGCCGTCCAGATCGCGGAGACGGTGGTGGCGCAAGGTCTGCTGGCCCGCCCGGCCGCCTGACCACCGGTGGCCTGGGCCTGGCTCGCCGTTGCCGGGGCGCTCGAAGTCGTTTGGGTCATTCTGCTCAAGCGCTCGGATGGCTTCACCCGTCCCGGGGCAAGCATCGCATGCATCGCCGCGATGGCAGCCAGCTTTTGGTGCATGTCGCAGTCCCTGCGCGCGCTGCCGATGGGCACCGTGTATGCAGTGTGGACCGGGATCGGTGCCGCAGGTGGCCTGTTCTGGGGGATCGGCATGGAGGGCGAACCGCTCACCGCCGTGCGCATCGCCGGCGTTGCATTGATTCTGGCCGGAGTCGCGGCGCTCAAGCTCGGCTCCTGAGGTGATCCGCGCGTTGACCCCCGGCGGCGGCACGGCTATGGGGCTGAAACGGACCCGCTTCGAGGAGGTTCGGCCGGCATGACGGGCGACGGCGACGCGCAGATGGTTGGTCGGACTAGCGACGGCGCAAGGGTGCGCCGTCCGTTGTCGCCGCATCTTCAAGTGTACCGCCCGCAGATCACCTCGGTCCTGTCGATTTTGCATCGGATGACCGGGGTCGCGCTGGCGATCGGCACCTTGCTGCTTGTGTGGTGGCTGGTCGCGGCGGCGAGCGGCGACGCCGCTTACGCGGCTGTCTCGGGCTTCCTGCGCTCGCCGCTTGGTTTGTTGGTGTTGTTCGGCTGGACCGCTGCACTATGGTATCATTTTTGCGCGGGCTTGCGGCACCTGACCTGGGATGCAGGCTGGGGATTTGCCCTGCCACAGGTCCATCGTACCGGCTGGGCGGCCCTCATCGCTACGGCGGTGCTGACCCTGCTGACCTGGGTGGTTGGCGTTGCGGTGATGTGAGGAGGCGATGAGCGAGACGGCAAGGTCGGCAGCGCCGCAGATCCCGCGGGAGGTGCCCAGGGCGCGGGAGATGCGCAGTCAGCTTGGCCGTGCCCGCGGCCTGGGTGCGGCGCATGGCGGCACGCGGCACTGGTGGGCCCAGCGGCTGACCGCGATCGCGCTCGTGCCGCTGGTGTTATGGTTCGTCGCCTCGGTGCTTCATCTTGTCGGCGCGGCGCGCCCGGCGGTGGCCCATTGGATGGCGCATCCGGTCAATGCTGCGCTTTTCGCAGCCCTGGTGATAGCAACCTTTCATCATGCCCAACTCGGTCTGCAGGTGGTCGTGGAGGATTACGTCCACGCCGACCGGCTGCGCATGGCGACGCTGCTGGCGATCAAGGGGGCGGCCGCTCTGCTCGGACTGCTCGCGCTCTATGCGGTGTTGAAGCTGGCTTTTTCGGGGTGACCTGACGGGGATGAACGCGATCTCGAAACCCTCGAACGGGGCATATGCGATCGAGGACCACACCTACGACGTCGTGGTCGTGGGGGCAGGCGGGTCGGGACTGCGGGCGACGCTGGGCATGGGTGCGGCGGGCCTGAAGACCGCGTGCATCACCAAGGTGTTCCCCACGCGCAGCCACACCGTCGCGGCGCAGGGCGGGATCGGTGCCGCGCTCGGCAACATGGGCGAGGACGATTGGCGCTGGCACATGTACGACACTGTGAAAGGGTCGGACTGGCTCGGCGATCAGGACGCTATCGAGTACATGTGTCGTGAGGCGGTGCCGGCGGTTTACGAGTTGGAGCATTTCGGCGTGCCGTTCAGCCGCACCGAGGACGGCCGCATCTATCAGCGTCCGTTCGGCGGGCACATGAAGGATTACGGCAAATCGCCGGCGATGCGTGCCTGCGCCGCCGCCGATCGAACCGGCCACGCCATCCTGCACACACTCTATCAGCAGAGTCTCAAGCACGAAGTCGAGTTTTTCGTCGAGTACTTTGCCCTCGACCTCATTGTAGACGCCGAGGGTGTCTGCCGCGGCGTGATCGCCTGGTGCCTTGAGGACGGCACCATCCATCGATTCCGCGCCCAGACGACGGTGCTGGCGACCGGCGGCTATGGACGGGCGTATCAGTCCTGTACTTCGGCGCACACCTGCACCGGCGACGGCAATGGTATGGTGTTGCGCGCGGGACTGCCATGCCAGGACATGGAGTTTGTGCAGTTCCACCCGACCGGCATTTTTCCCGCCGGTTGCCTGATTACCGAGGGCGCGCGTGGTGAGGGCGGCTACCTGACGAACAGCGAGGGTGAGCGGTTCATGGAACGCTACGCGCCCACCGCGAAGGACCTCGCGAGCCGCGACGTGGTATCGCGCTCGATGACGCTTGAGATCAATGCCGGACGCGGCTGTGGTCCTCACAAGGACCACATCCTGCTGCACTTGGAGCATCTTGGCGCCGATCTGCTGCACGAGAGGCTGCCCGGCATCTCCGAGACTGCGCGTGTGTTCGCCGGTGTGGACATGACCAAGCAGCCGATTCCGGTGCTGCCGACGGTGCATTACAACATGGGCGGCATTCCGACGAACTACCGCGGCGAGGTGTTGCGCCCGACGTGCAACGATCCGGATGCCGTGGTCCCCGGACTCATGGCGGTCGGCGAGGCCGCGTGTGTCTCGGTGCATGGCGCCAACCGGCTGGGCACTAACTCGCTTCTCGATCTCGTTGTGTTCGGGCGGGCCGCCGCTCACCGCGCGGCCGAGACGGTGCAGCCCGGAGCAAGCCAGCCGGAGTTGCCGACAAAGGCCGGCGACGAAGCCCTGGCACGGCTCGATCGCGCGCGGCATGCACACGGAAGTGCGCCGGTGGCTGTGCTGCGTGCGGAGATGCAGCGGACGATGCAGAGCCACGCGGCCGTATTTCGCAGCGACGCCAGCCTTCGCGAAGGCCTGTCGCGCATGCATGTATTGTGGTCGCGGCTGGGCGATATGTCGGTCGCGG
Source organism: Pseudomonadota bacterium (assembly GCA_021818505.1). Classification (GTDB taxonomy): domain Bacteria; phylum Pseudomonadota; class Alphaproteobacteria; order Acetobacterales; family Acetobacteraceae; genus JAFKFJ01. Next base: position 35,733 of record JAKADX010000014.1, on the reverse strand, counting down.
ATCGGAGCATGATCTGGAATTCCGATCTGGTCGAGGCGCTGGAGCTACAGAACCTGATGACCTGCGCGATGACCACGATGGCCGGCGCCGAGGCCCGAAAGGAAAGTCGCGGCGCCCACGCGCAGGACGATTATCCCGAGCGCGACGACGAGCGATGGATGAAGCATACGCTGGCGTGGTGCGACGCGGACGGCGCGGTCAGGCTCGACTATCGTCCCGTGCGCATGCAGACGCTCACCAACGAGGTCTCGGTGTTTCCGCCGAAGAAGCGAGTGTATTAGTTGGTTAAGAAGGCCACAACATGCCCATAATAAGAAATTTTGGCCTATTTTGGAAAGCGGAAGACGTCTACTGGGGTGAGGTGGGCGCTGGGAACGCGGGTCAGGTTGCCGGCTTTAGATCTGGAAATGCTGGCCAGATTGTTAATTTTTCACGACAGGTCGGCATTTATATTTTATATGCTGACTATCAGCTTGTCTATGTCGGTCAAACAGGCGAAGGAAATGTGCGTCTTCGCACCCGGCTTGGCCAACATCGAAGAGACCACCTTGCCGGTAGGTGGAATCAATTTTCATGGTTCGGGCTGCGCCCTGTTCTGGATGGGCCGGGCCAGGACGGCGACGGTCTGGGGCAGCTAAATCAGAATATCGGCGACGGGCCAAGGGGGATACTCAATCATATTGAAGCCGTATTGATATATAGTGCGGAACCGCCCCTGAACCGTCAGGGAGGCCCATTCGGTGGTGATGCCGATCAGTATCTGCAGTTTCGCGACCCAGAGCTGCTTGGACCGACCCAAGAGGAAATGTTGAGGGACATCTGGCAGCGCCTGGGCGAGCAGTAGGAGGTTGCGCTTTGGCTGAATTCAACCTGCCGGCGAACAGCAAGGTGCGCGCGGGCAAGACGTTTGCAGCACCTGCAGGCGCAAGGCGCGTACGCGCGTTTCAGATCTATCGCTGGAATCCGGACAATGGGGAGAACCCGCGGACCGACAGCTACGAGATCGACCTCGACGCCTGCGGGCCGATGGTCCTTGATGCTCTTATCAAAATCAAGAACGAGGTCGATCCGACGTTGACCTTCCGCCGCTCCTGCCGTGAGGGCATCTGCGGCAGTTGCGCCATGAACATCGACGGCACCAATACGCTCGCCTGCCTCAAGCCGATCGACGAGGTGAAGGGGCCAGTGCGTATCTATCCGTTGCCGCACATGCCGGTCGTGAAGGATCTGGTGCCCGACCTGACCCGGGCGTACGCGCAATTGCGCAGCATCGAGCCGTGGCTGCAGGCCGATACCCCGCCACCGCCCGATGCGGAGCGGCTGCAGAGCCCGGAGGAGCGCAGGAAGCTGGACGGACTGTGGGAGTGCATCCTGTGCTTCTGCTGCACGACGTCCTGCCCGAGCTATTGGTGGAACGGCGACCGCTATCTGGGGCCGGCGGTCCTGCTGGCGGCATATCGCTGGATCAGCGACAGCCGCGACGAGGCCGCAGGCGGGCGTCTCGACGCCCTGCAGGACCCGTTCAAGCTGTATCGCTGCCATACCATCATGAATTGCACCCAGACTTGCCCGAAGGGCCTCAACCCGGCCAAGGCAATCGGGGAGATCAAACAGTTGCTGCTGGAGCGGGAAGTCTAGTCGGCACGCGACGGACGACCGAGCCATGTTTGCCGGCGACATATCGACGCCCGAAGGCCGCCGCCGAGCCTGGCTTGACAGCCTGTTCGTCGATCATGCGGTCTTCCGCACGGTTTGGGACAATTTTGCCGCCGTCATTCCGGGTCGGCTGTATCGTTGCAACCACCCGACGCCAGCGCGTCTGGCGGCGCTGACCCGGCGCTACGGCCTGCGAACGGTGGTGAACCTGAGGGGGCATCGGCGTTGCGGGTCCGACGCCCTGTCCCGGGATGCGGCGGAGAGACTCGGCCTGGATCACATCGACATGGCCTTCGAGAGCCGCGGCGCGCCGCACCGCGACCGCATTCTGCGCTTTCACGGCATCTACACCTCAATGACGACGCCGGCCCTGATCCACTGCAAATCCGGCGCCGACCGCGCCGGGCTTGCCGCCGGCCTCGCATTGCTGTTCGAGGGCGGAAGCTCGCGTGACGCACTGCGCCAGTTGTCCTGGCGCTTTGGCCATTTCAACCGCTCCCGCACCGGCGTGCTCGACGCATTCTTCCTCCTCTACGCATCAACCGGCGAGGGCAAGCAACCGTTCATCGAGTGGGTGCGCAAAGATTATGACGAGCATACGCTGCGTGCCAGCTTCCATGCCCACGGATTGTCAACTTTCCTCAACGACCGGGTGCTGGCGCGCGAATAGCGCTCGGGTCGATTCGCGCGATCGTCACCAGGCGTTCGGTGCGTTCCTCCAGTTCCGTCGTGGTCGGGACCGCGTAGTGCGCGAAAGGTGCCAGTCCCCTGTCAGGCAGGTAGGCGCGTCCCGGGTCCGCGATCCACACTTCGGTCTGCCAGGCCATCGCGTGCAGCCAGGGCAGAATGTGCCGCGTCATCGGCGCTTCATAGCAGACATCCCCGCACAGGATCAGGTCCCAGCGGCAGACCGTGCCGACAAGATCCTCGGCGAGCACCCTGACCTCAGCGCCGTTTGCCGCCGCATTGAGTTTGATGGCTGCGGCCGCCAGCGGATCGATCTCGGCGGCCTCCACGAAGGCGGCGCCGGCGCGAGCGGCGGCGATGGCGGCGACGCCGCAGCCGGCGGCGAAGTCCAGCACCCTTCTGCCGGCGACCTCGGCCGGGTGGTCGAGGATGTGACGCGCCAACGCCTGCCCGCCCGGCCAAGCGAAGGCCCAGAACGGGGGTTCGGTGCCGTGCGCCCGCAGCCAGTCCTCGCTCGCCTGCCAGATAGGCGTGATCTCCGTGGCAAGATGCAGGGTGATCTCGGGCACCAACGCGGCCGTCGTGATGGCCGTATGGGCGGCAATGAACGTGGCGGCACCGGTCACAGGCGACCGATCAGGATCGCGAGTGCGACCGCCAGTCCTACCTCCCGGTTTGCGCGGAACAGCCGCAGGCAGAGTGCGGGGTCATCGATGTCAAGCCGTCGCACCTGCCAGGCCAGCAGGGCCGCCGGTATCACCAGGGCGGCGAAGAATGGTGCCGAGAGCCCGACCGCCCACCCGGCGAGGGCGAGGGCCACGATGGTCGCTGCGTAGCAGGCGGCGAGGAGCCGGCTCGTCTGCCGCCCGAACAGCCGCGCCGTCGAACGCACCCCGATCAGCGCGTCATCCTCTCGGTCCTGGTGGGCGTAAATCGTGTCGAAGCCAAGATCCCAGAGTATTGCGGCGGCGTAGATCGCGCAGAGCGCGGCATCGAACTGCCCGGTCGCTGCGACGTAGCCTAGTGGCGCACCGAAGCCGAAGGTGAACCCCATGACCAGTTGTGGCCACCAGGTCACGCGCTTGGCGAGCGGATACAGCCCCACGAGTACGAGTGAGGCCGCCCCCAGCGCCTGCGCCCTCAGGTTGAGTTGCAGCAGAACCGACAGTCCGATCAGCAGAAGCACCAGCAGAAAAGTCGCTGCCTGGCGCATTGACAGCATGTCGGCCGCGAGCGGCCGGCCGGCAGTGCGGCTGACACGACGATCGAGGTCGCGATCCCACATATCGTTGACGACGCAGCCTGCGGCGCGCATCACCACGCTGCCGACTGCGAACAGCGCGACGAGGCGTATCGTGGCCCAGGGCGGCAGGCCGCCGAGCAGGATCGACCACAATCCCGGCAGGAACAGCAGCCACACACCGATCGGCCGATCGAGCCGCGCCAGCAGCACGTAGGGCGTCCACCCCCGCGGCAGGCGTGCCACCCAGCCGGAGGCGGCGATGTCGGTATGAGTGAGCATCGCTGCTAATGTCGCCGCCACCATGTCCCGGTCAATCCGCCTCCATGTCGCATCTCCGTTGGCGCAAGGCGCCGAGCTTCAGGCAACGCCAGGGCAGGCGCATTATCTCGGCACCGTGATGCGCCGCGCGACGGGCGACAGCGTGTCCTTGTTCAACGGGGTTGACGGGGAATGGCAGGCGCGCGTCGTCTCCCTCCATCGCGACCGAGCCGTCCTGGCCGTAGAGCGACTGCTGCGGCCGCAACTGGGGGGCCCCGACCTCTGGCTCGCATTTGCTGTGCTGAAGCGGGACGCAACCGACCTCGTCGTGCAGAAGGCAACCGAGTTGGGCGCCTCGCTGCTGCAGCCGGTGCTGACTGAGCGCACCGGCGCTTGGCGGGTCAATGTGGACCGGCTGGCGGCCATCGCGACCGAAGCCGCCGAGCAGAGCGAGCGGCTCACCGTGCCACGCATAGCCGCCGTGCGACCGCTTCGCGATGTGCTTGGAGCCTGGCCAGCCGACCGCCCGCTGTTCGCCGCATTGGAACGCAGAGCTGCCCCTCCGTTGAGCGGGTGGCCACGACCGGCCGGCCTGCTGGTCGGACCGGAAGGCGGGTTTTCGCCGCGGGAACTTGACGAACTGTGCCGCTACCCCTTTGTGAGGGCAGTCACGCTTGGCCCGGGCATCCTGCGCGCGGAAACCGCCGCCATCGTGGGTCTGGCGCTGTTACAGGCGCCCGGGAGCGGGTAAGAGATCGACCACGCCGCGCCAGAACCACACGGAGCGAAATGTCGAACCCCGGAGAGGCGGACGCCACCCCGATCACGTCGGTCCGTCAGCTTGCCGAGCACATAGCGGCCGGCTGCAAGCCGAAGGAGCGGTTTGCGATCGGCACTGAGCACGAGAAGTTCGGCTTCCGGTACGCCGACTTCAGCCCGCCGCCCTACACGCCCAACGGCATTCGGGCGCTGCTGGAGCGGATGGCGATCGACGGCTGGTCGCCGATTCTCGACAGTGGCAACCCGATCGGACTGCGGCGCGGTGATGCCTCTATTTCTTTGGAGCCAGCCGGGCAACTCGAACTGTCCGGTGGGCAGATGGCCAATCTGCACCAGACCCGTGACGAGCTCGCGGAGCATTTTGCGGCCCTGCGTGCGGCGGCCGAACCGCTTGGGCTCGGCTTCGCGCCCCTCGGTTTCCACCCGACGGCGTCGCGGGCGGAGATGCCCTGGATGCCGAAGGGCCGATACGCGATCATGCGGCGCTATATGCAGCGCGTCGGCACCCTCGGACTCGACATGATGACGCGTACCTGCACCGTGCAGGTCAATCTCGACTACAGCTCCGAGCGCGACATGGTACGCAAGCTGCGCGTGTCGCTGGCGCTGCAGCCGCTGGCGACGGCGCTGTTTGCCAACTCCCCGTTCACTGAGGGGCGACCCAACGGATTCCTTTCGTACCGGGCGCATGTGTGGACCGACACCGACCCGGATCGCACCGGCATTCCCGCTGCTTTCTTCGATGAAGGCTTCGGCTTTGAACGCTATGTGGAATGGCTGCTGGACGTGCCGATGTATTTCGTCGTCCGCGATGGCCGGTATATCGATCTGGCCGGCGTGCCGTTCCGTCGTTTCATGGCAGGCGCCTTGGCGGATACGCCGGCCGGACGGGCAACGGTGGGTGACTTCGCCGACCACATGACGACGGCCTTCACCGATGTGCGGGTCAAACGGTTCCTGGAAATGCGCGGCGCCGATGCCGGCACACCGGCGATGATGCTGGCGCAATCGGCGCTTTGGGTCGGTCTGCTGTACGATGACGCCGCTCTTGCGGCGGCGGAGGCGATCGTTCGTTCCCACCCATGGACAGCGTTCGCGGCGCTCCGTCCGCTGGTGCCGAAACTGGGGTTGGCCACGCCGTGGGCGGGTGGAACACTGCGGTCGCTGGCCGCCGATATCGTTGCGATTGCCCGCGACGGCCTGCGCGCACGTTCCCGGCGCGATGCCAATGGCCAGGACGAAACGCACTTTCTGGCACCTCTCGAGGAGATTGTTTCCGGCGCCCCGACGCAGGCGGAATACTGGCTCGCGCTGTATCACGGCGATTGGAGACAAGACGTCCGGCCGATCTTCGCGGCCGCCGCCGCCTGATCATCCGGGCGGGAGCCGCAAGCAGCGCTTGCCAAGGAGGCAGGAGCGAAGTCTTATTGCCCCATGCCCAAGGGCTCATCACGCGAACCGCCTGTTCAACCTTCGGTTGCGCCAGCCGATTCGGTTACGATCCGACTTCGGCTCATCGGGCAGATGGAAGCATGGACGCTGAACGGTCAGAGCATCCTGCCGACCGGGCGCAAGGCCCGGGCCGTGCTCGCGGTGCTGGCCCTGTCGGCGTCACGTCCGGTCCTCCGGGCACGGCTGGCTGAACTGCTCTGGAGCCGCCGACCGGATGACCAGGCACGCGCTTCGCTGCGTCAGGAAATCCACCGACTGACTGATACGCTCGGCGCAGCCGGTGCAAACGCTCTGGTGGTGACGCGCGATCATATGGTGTTGCGACCGGGAGCCGCATGGGTCGATGTGGATGAAGTGCTGCGTGCGACCACGGCCAAGCCGGCGGCATTGTCTCTGCTGGACGGCGAGTTGCTGGAAGACCTGAATGGCGTCGATCCGGCGTTCGATGCGTGGTTGGCGGGCGAACGCGAGCGGCTGCGTGACCGGGCGCGTCACTTGGCCGAAACATTGCTGCGCGAGCAGACCGAGCCGGAGGCGACCATAACGGCCGCTCAGCGGTTGCTTGCGATCGACCGCGCTCATGAAGGCGCCTGGCGCGCGCTGATGCGCTCGTACGCGGCACGCGGCGAGCGCGGCATGGCGATCCAGGCATACGAGCGCTGTCGGGCAGTGCTTTCGGATTTGCTGGACACGCAGCCCTCGGACGAGACCACGCAGGTCATCACTGAGATTCGTGCTGGCGGAAGGTCGCGCCCTACGGATGGACGCTCTGGGCCACCCGTCGATCCGCGAGGCGCGCGGCGCGGCCAGACGAACAGCGAGAGGCATGCCGAGCCGCGCGCCGCAGTACGCATCGCCGTGATGCCGTTGAAGATGCTCGGCATGACCGAGGCTGAAGCGTATCTCGGGGCCGCGCTCGCCGAGGAAGTCACTGCGGCGTTGGCGCGGTTCCGCTGGATGTCCATGGTGTCATCGACATCGCTTGTCGGTTTCACCGCAGAGTCGCGCGACGAGCACGCGATCCGGCTGGAACTCGGTGTCAGCTACCTGCTCGACGGCACGGTGCTGCGCGCGCAACGGCGGTTGCGCGTCTCCTTGCGACTTCTGGATCTGCTTGCCGGTAACCAGGTTGTATGGTCGCGCCGTTTCGAGCACGTGGGCGACGATCTGCTGGCGTTGCAGGACGAAATTGCGGCCGAGGCTGCGGCGCAAATCGATTCGGAGATCCTGCTGCGGGAGGCGCAACATGCCGCCAGCGGCGCGCCGGACAATGCGAGCGCATACGATCTTCTGCTTCAGGCCATTGGGTTGATTGACCGGCTTGACCGGCCTGTATTTCAGCACGCGGGAGAATTGCTGCGTCAGGCCGTCGAGCGAGAGCGGGGATGCGCGGCTGTCAACGCCTGGCACGCTTGGTGGCACATCCTGCAGGTCGGCCAGGATTGGGCGAAAGACCCGACCGCGGCGGCGAGCCAAGCTGGCCAACTTGCCGAGCGAGCGATCACCCTTGATCCGCAGGATGCAAGAGCGCTGACCATTGCCGGCCATGTCCGCAGCTTCCTGCATCGGCGCCCCCGCGAGGCGGCGACGCTGCACGAGCGGGCGCTGGCGTTGAACCCCAGCCTTGCGATGGCCTGGGGACTATCCGGCCTGACCTTTGCCTACATGGGCGAACTCGACGAGTGCGAGCGGCGGATCCAGCGATACAGGAAGCTGTCGCCACTTGATCCGCGCTCATTCTTCTTCGATATCGGCCCTTGCGTCGTGGCCCTGTTGCGGCGGGACCACTCGGCGGCGGTGTCCATCGGGCGCGCCGTCAGCGAGATGAACCCGGCTTTTTCCGCCGCGTGGAAACCCTATCTGGCAGCGCTCGGCCACCTTGGACTCGACAGCGAAGCCGCGCGGGTGCGGACGCGGTTGCTGGCGATCGAACCGCGCTTCACCCTGCGGCGGTTCCTGCGCAGCTGTCCGTTCGAAGTGCCCGAGCACCAGCAGCACTATCTCGACGGGCTGCGTCGCGCCGGCGTCGCGGAATAACGGCCACCCATCCCGATCAACCCGCCGAGGTCCCGCCGACCGTCAACCCAGCCAGTTTCAGCGTCGGCTGGCCGACACCGACCGGAACGCCCTGGCCATTCTTGCCGCATGTGCCGATGCCGGGGTCGAGTGCCATGTCGTCGCCCACCATCTCCACGCGGGTGAGGGCGTCCGGACCGTTGCCGATCAATGTCGCACCCTTCACCGGCGCGGTCACGATGCCGTCTTCGATCAGATATGCCTCGCTGGCCGAGAACACGAACTTGCCCGAGGTGATGTCCACCTGTCCGCCACCGAAGTTGACGGCGTAGAGCCCGCGCCGGACCGAACGGATCATTTCCTCGGGCGCGTGGTTGCCGGCGAGCATGACCGTGTTGGTCATCCGCGGCATCGGTGCATGCGCAAAGGATTGGCGCCGGCCGTTGCCAGTTGGCCGCACGCCCATCAAACGCGCGTTCAGCCGATCCTGCATGTAGCCGCGCAGGATGCCGTCCTCGATCAACACGGTGCGGGACGTGGGCGTGCCCTCATCGTCCACGGTCAGGCTGCCGCGGCGATCCGGCAGCGTGCCGTCATCCACGACCGTCACCCCGGAGGAGGCCACCCTTTCACCGAGCAGACCGGCAAAGGCTGAGGTCTTCTTGCGATTGAAGTCGCCTTCGAGGCCATGCCCGATCGCCTCGTGCAGAAGGATGCCGGGCCAGCCAGGACCGAGCACGACAGGCATCTCGCCCGCGGGGGCCGCGCGACTGTCCAGGTTCAGCGTCGCCTGCCGGATAGCCTCCTCGACGGCATGCCGCCACGTCGGCGCCCCGGTGATCCGATCATAGGCATAGCGGCCACCTGTCCCGTAGCTGCCCGTCTCGCGCCGCCCGTTTGCCTCCATCACGACCGACACATTGAGCCGAACCAGCGGACGCAGGTCGGCGACCCGACGCCCGTCGCCGCGGATGATCTGCACCGCCTGCCACTCTCCGCCAAGCGAGGCCATCACCTGACGTACCCGCGCGTCGCGTGCGCGCGCATAGGCGTCGATCTCGGCCAGCAGGGCAGCCCGGTCTCCGAACGGCATCAGCGCCAGCGGATTCGCGTCAGAGTAGAGGCGAGCGTTGCGTGCAGGCGGCGGTTCGCCGGTCGTGCCGGAGCGACCCGCGATCACCGCGCGCACCGTTTCCGCCGCCCGGCGCAGAGCCTGTTCCGACAGATCACCGGCATGGGCATAACCGGTCGCCTCACCTGATACCGCGCGCAGACCGAAGCCGAGCGTGGTGTCGAAGCCGGCCGAGCGGATGCGCCCGTCGTCGAGGTTCAGCGACTCGCTCTCGCGATATTCGAGGAACAATTCGCCGTCGTCGGCGCCCGCCAGCGCCGTCTTGACGTGTCGTTCGGCATCGTCGCGAGCGAGCGTCGCGCCGTCGCGCTGGAAAAAAAGCCTGTCAGTGATCGTCAGCGGCGAGTCGGCGAAGCCGGGGTGCGGGCCTGAAGTGTTGCTCATGTCGGCTCCGGTACGAGCTGGAGGGAGCGCGGGGACGTGGCACGCCGCGCGGCGTGCAGACTGACGATGACAGCGGTCAGCAGCAGCACTGCGCCGGCCTGATGCGCGGTCGCGAGTCCCGGTGGCGCCGCCTGCAGCAGCGTGGCGACGCCAAGCGAATATTGCATACAAACAACGACCGCAAGTGCCGCAAGCGCGTTCCGCAGCGTTGGGGGCTGTCGGCGGTGCAAGCCGAGGATGACGGTGACTGCCGCCAATATCGCTGTCGTCGTCGCGAGCAGGCGGTGGTCGAACTGAACTGCGGCAACATTATCAGTGAGATTGCGCAGGAACGGATGCAGATCAGCGTAGGCCGCTGGCACCAGGCGTCCGTCCATCAACGGGAAGGTGTTGTAAATCTTGCCCGCGTGCAGGCCGGCGGTGAACCCGCCGGCAACGATGGTGAGCGACAGCAACAGCAGCACAGCGCGCAGGAGACGTACCGGCGCGGCCGGCGCCGACTCGGCATCCGGCCGCAGCACCGACAGTCCCGTCCATAACAGGGCCACGTAGAGCACGAGCGCGAGGGTCAGGTGCACGACCAGGCGATAGGGGGACACCGCCGTGCTGTCGGGAAAGAAACCTGACGCGACCATGAACCAGCCGATTGCACCCTGCAGCCCGCCCAGAACAAACAGCAGAACGAGCCGCGGACGAAGCCGCGGCTCGATCGCGCCGCGCGCCCAGAACCAGACAAATGGGCCCAGGAAGACGAGGCCGATCAGACGGCCCCACAGCCGATGCGTCCATTCCAGCCAGAATATCCGCTTGAATCCATCAAGGCCGAAGCCTTCGTGCAACAGAGCGTACTGTGGAATTCGCTCGTACAGATGGAACAGTCGTTGCCACTCGGCGTCGGTGAGCGGGGGCAGCACGCCGCTGATCGGCGCCCATTCCATGATCGACAGCCCCGACCCGGTCAACCGCGTCGCGCCCCCGAGTACGACCATGACGGACACCATGAAGGCGACCGTCAACAGCCATCCGCCCACTTGGCGGCGATTGCGTGCGGCGGCCTCTGCGCCGGCGGGAAAGTCGCGAATATCGAACGGCATCAAATGATCATATAGCGACGAGGGGGGCGAAAACAGCGGCGCGCGGCGGACGGGACGCATGTCTTACGCGTGGGTGCGACGTCTCACGACAGGGCTTGCGCGATGTCGGGCGGACGCTTAGGAAACCTGCCGCCGACGCGGCTTGTGGGCGCGTAGCTCAGTGGGAGAGCACCACCTTGACACGGTGGGGGTCACTGGTTCAATCCCAGTCGCGCCCACCACGCAGCAATCTGCTGCAGTCCGGCTTGACCCCAGTGTGGCGCGTGGAGCGGGTGACGGGAATCGAACCCGCACAGCCAGCTTGGAAGGCTGGGACTCTACCATTGAGCTACACCCGCGAGACACGTTCGGCGCTGCGACGTTGCCGGGCCGCGCCGTGGTGGAGGGGGTTGGATTCGAACCAACGTAGGCGTGCGCCAACGGATTTACAGTCCGTCCCCTTTAGCCTCTCGGGCACCCCTCCGGCCGACGCTGCGACTATCGCCAACGACCGGCGCTGTCAAACGCCCCCGTATGGCCGAATTGTCCGACGAGGGCGCGCCCGCTATACGGCTGCGTCATGAAGCCGCCGCATTCCCATCGCGCCCACCCGGCCGCCGGGGGCCGCGCGCAGCCGCCTGACCGTATCCAGCGCGACGGCCGTCCGCGCGCGCATCATCCTCCGGCGTCACCATCGCGCCACGCGGCCAACGCGCCGCGCGGCGGCGTGTGGCTGTATGGCACCCACGCCGTCGCTGCCGCGCTGGCCAATCCCGCACGTCGCCTGCGTCGCCTCCTGCTCACCGAGGACGCCGAGGCGAGCATCGCCGCGCGCCTCGCGCCGCCCTGGCCCATCGGCGCCGAGCGGGTGGAGCGGGCCCGGCTCGACCAGATGCTTGGTCGCGACGTGGTTCACCAGGGCGCTGCCCTGCTCGCCGACCCGCTGGCACCTCCGCCACTCGCCCAGGTCCTGGATCGCGCCGGACCGGTTCTGGTGCTGGATCAGGTGAACGATCCCCGCAATGTCGGCGCAATCCTTCGCTCGGCTGCCGCCTTCGGCGCGGCCGGAGTGATCACGCAGGAGCGCAACGCGCCGGAAGAAACCGGCGCGCTTGCCAAGGCCGCTTCAGGTGCGCTGGAGACCGTGCCGCTGCTGCGTGCGGTCAATATCGCACGCACCCTCGTGGCCCTGAAGGCGGCCGGCTGTTGGGTGGTCGGTCTCGACGCGACGTCTGGGACCACACTCTCCGGCCCGGATCTGAGGCAGCGCCGGGTGGCACTGGTGCTGGGCAGCGAAGGCGAGGGCCTGCGCCGGCTGACGCGCGATACTTGTGACGAACTGGCCGGCATCGCCATGCCCGGCGGCAGCCGTGCGCTCGACAGCCTCAATGTTTCTGCCGCCGCCGCGATCGCGCTTTATGAACTCGGTCGGCGCGCATGATCGGCTTTGACCCGTTTGCGGCCGCCGACGTGCTGCTGGCGCATCGGTCGGTTCGCCGGACCGCGGGCCCGTTGCCGCAGGACATCGCGCCGCGTACCATCGCCCAGGCGGCCGCCGTGCAGCGCGCGGTGGCGGAGCGGCGCGGCACCCTGCCCATCGGCGGCTTCAAGATCGGCGCGACCGGCCGGCGGATGCAGGCATTCCTCGGTATTGACCATCCCTGTGCCGGATTCATGGCGGCTGCCGATATCCACGCCGCGCCATGCGAACTTCCCTACGCCACGTTCCGCAGCCCGCTGATCGAGTGCGAGTTGGCCGTGCGCCTCGGCCGCGATCTGCCACCCGGTCCATACAGTGTCGATGCGATCGCGGATGCGATCGACTCGCTGTTTGCCGCCATCGAGATCGTCGAGAACCGCTACGGGCCGCCACCCATAGGCGACATCGCGGCGATCGGGCTGGCGACCGTGGTCGCAGACCAGTTCTATCACGCCGCCGCGGTCACCGGTGCGCCGCACGCGGCCTGGCGCAGTTTGGACCTGACAGCGATCGAGGGGCGGGTCGCGGTGGATGGTGTCACGCGCAACGCCGGCCTCGGCAGCGAACTGCTAGGCCACCCGCTCCGCGGCCTCGCATGGCTTGCCGGCGACGTGGTCGCGGCGGCTTTTGGCGGGCTGCGGGCCGGGCAGGTGGTGCTGCTCGGCAGCGTCACGCCACCCGTCGCGCTCGACGGCCCCTGCGCGGTCCGCGTCACGTTCGACGGGCTGCCCGACGTGGACCTGCGTTTCGTCTGACCGGCGCAAAGCCCGCGTTAACCCGCCGATGCCTAGGCTCGTCCGATCCGCCGCGCGCACTGATCCGCGGTGCCACGCCAGAACGGCCTGAACGAGGGTGGACCCGATGTCCCCCGACTGGAATGGTCTCCCGGACGACCTGCAACTCGCCCTTGCCCGGGAAGCGATGCGGCGTGCCGCGGAAACGATCGCCGGCCAGGCGGAGGCGCTGGCCGGCGAAATCGAAATCGGCGGTCTCGCCGACCGCGGCGGACCAGAGGCGCTGCGCCTGCTCGCCGCGGTTGTACGGTTGTCCGCGCGGGACGCGCCGGTCCCGCGCGGGACGGCCTGATCGGTCAGCCGGCGCTGCCCTCCTCGCCCGCGCCGGACTTTTTCAGGTTCACGGCGACGAACTGGGTCTGTCCATCGCGGAACACCCGCAGCGCGACGGCATGATTGCGGTGCGCCGCCTCCCGGATTGCGTGCGCCGCCTGCTGCGCGGAGCTGACCGCCTGGATCCCGACGCCCACGATCACGTCGCCCTGCTGGATGCCTGCCTGATCGGCCGGCGAGCCGGGCTTCACGTTCACCACAGCGGCGCCGTTGATGTGCTCCGGCAGATCGAGCTGATTGCGAAGCTCCGGCGAGATCGGAGCCAGAGCCAGGCCGACCCCTTCGTGTTGCCCGGCGGCACCGGCATTCGCCACCTGCTGTTCGGACGGCAGGCTGGCGACGTTGACCGAGACAGTCTTCGTCTGTCCACCCTGCAGCACCTCAAGCTTCGCCTCGTCACCCGGCTTCACGGCGGCAATTCTGCGAGCGAGATCGCGTGGGTTGCCGATTGCCTTGCCATCGACCGACGTGATCACGTCACCCGGTTGCAGCCCGGCCTTGGCTGCCGGGGAGTCGGACTCGACCTGGGCAACCAGCGCGCCGGCGTGCTCGGGGTTCTGCTTCGGCAAATTCAGTGCTGCCGCCATGGCGGGGGAGATCGGCTGCGCTTCGACGCCCAGATAGCCGCGCGTCACGTGCCCGGTCTTCTCCAGCTCGGCGACGACTGTCTTGACGATGTTCGAGGGGATCGCGAATCCGATGCCGATACTGCCGCCGGTGGGCGAAAGGATCGCCGTGTTCACCCCGATGACCCGACCGTCCTGGGTGAACAGCGGGCCACCGGAGTTGCCCCGATTGATCGGCGCGTCGATCTGCAGGAAGTCGTCATAGGGGCCTTCTCCGATGTCGCGCCCGCGGGCCGAGACGATCCCCGCCGTAACGGTCCCGCCGAGGCCGTACGGATTGCCCATCGCGACGACCCATTCGCCGACCTTCACGTCCGTCGAATTGCCCAGCTCCACATAGGCGAGCTTGTGGCCGGCATTGACGCGCAGAACGGCAAGGTCGGTGCGCGGGTCGCGGCCGATGATCTTGGCCGGCAGTTCGGTCCCGTCGCTCAGCGTGATGCTCACGGACTTGGCGTCCTGCACCACATGATTGTTGGTCACGATGACGCCGTCAGGGTCGATGATGAAGCCGGAGCCGCGCGCCTCCACAGCTTGCGGCCGCTGCGGCATCATCATGCCGAACGGCGTCTGCGCCCCCTCGCCCTGCGCCTGCGGTTTCAGGTCGGTGGTGACGGAAACCACGGCCGGACCCACGCGGGTCACCAGATCGCTGAAGCTTGGCAGCATCTGGTTCGGCTGCGCGGGCTGGATTGGCGCCGGTTGCGGCTGGGTCTCGGCGAAGCTCGCGGCGCCGATACCGAGCCCGGCGAGCGCCGTGCTGCTCAACAACCCGGCAAGCAGGGCGCCGCGCACGCCGCGCGGTACCAGGCGAGAAATACTCATGCTGACTCTCCCATGCGAAGAAATTCCGGACGAGGATTCCATCCGGGGCATGTGAGAATAATGGTTCCCGCGGCTATCCGTTGCTTTGTCGGATGAATGAAACTCACGCAATCCGATGATGCTGCAAGAGATGACGCCCAGTTTATCTTGCCGATTGATAAGAAGGTTCGTTCCATCGCGACGTGCTGACTACGCAGCCTGAAGCCGGGCTGGATCTGGTTGCCGCGCGCGTCCGAGTGGCGCGGTCAGGCAGGCGTTTCGTCCGAGTCTCCGCTGCCCTCGGCTGCCTGCTTAAGCCTGCGGAAGCTGCGGGCGCTGAATGGCAGCATCCCCAGATAGATGATCCCCGCCGCAGCCAGCGCCGCCCACGGATCGGCCAGGAGGAGAGCCACGAACAGCCCCGTCCCGAGCAGCAGCGGCAGCACGTATTCGGATGGGACCTTGAAGTTCTTGAAGCTCCAGACCGGCAGGGTAGACACCAGCAACAGCGCGGTGCCAATCAGCACGATGGCGCAGAACGGCGGAAACCGCGCGGCGGCGAGCAGCCAGTTCCACCCCAGCGCGTGCGCCTCCATGCCCACGAACAGAGGGAACAGCGCCAATCCGGCCCCGGCCGGAGCCGGCACGCCCGTGAAGAAGTTATACGCGTAGGCCGGATGCGGGCCGCTATCCAGGGCGGCGTTGAAGCGCGCCAGCCGCAGCGCCATGCACACCGCGAACATCAGGCACGGCACGAAGCCGAAGCCGCCGAGCGCCTGCAGCGACCAGAGATAGAGGACGATGGCTGGCGCCACGCCAAAGCAGAGGAAGTCGGTCAGGCTGTCGAATTCGGCCCCGAATCGCGATGTCGCCTTGAGCAGCCGTGCCAGCCGTCCGTCCAGCCCATCGATCGCGCCGGCGACCGTGATGGCAACCGCGGCGGACCCGAAGCGCCCCTCCAGCGCCAGGCGGATCGCGGTCAACCCGGCGCACAGCCCAACCATGGTCAGCAGGTTGGGTACCACACGGTTGAACGACTGGCCGCGGAAGCGCGGGCGCTGGCGCGGCCGTAGCCGGCGTCGCAGCCGCCGCAGGGACTGCGGTCGGAGCGGATGCAGCGCGTTCATGCGTACGCTCCGCCTGGGGCGGAGCCGCTGCTGAGGTCGGCAATTACGGTTTCGCCCCCGATCATTGTCTGCCCCTCCGCGACCAGTGGACGAACACCTTCGGGCAAGTAGAGGTCGGTGCGGCTGCCAAAGCGGATGATACCGAGGCGGTCACCGGCGTGTACGGCGTCGCCTTCGCGCACGCTGCACACGATCCGTCGCGCCACCAGCCCCGCAATCTGCACGACGCCGATCTCGCGCCCATCCGTGAGCCGGATCGCCAGCGCGTTGCGCTCGTTCTCGGTGCTGGCCTTGTCCAGGCTTGCATTGACGAAGCGCCCGTGGCGGTACGCGATCCGCGTGACCGTGCCATCGGCGGGAACGCGATTGACGTGAACATCGAACAGCGAAAGGAAAATGCCGACGCGCCATCGCGGCGCGGTGCCGAGGCCGAGTTCAGCGGGCGCCGCGGCGGCGGTTACGGAAACCACCCGGCCGTCGGCTGGCGCGAGCAGCAGCCCGGGCCGGCCGGGTGGAACGCGCTCAGGGTCGCGGAAGAAATACAGGCAGAATAGCGTGAACAGCAATCCGAGCCACGCCAGCCACCAGGCCGTGAACAGTCCGATCACGAAGACGACGCCGCCACCGAGCACGAACGCGTGACCGGCCGGGTGCGGCGGCGCGAGCAGGAGGCGGGTGGTGGCGGCCAGGGACATCGCAGCGCCTTGATGAACAGCCCGCTTATGGGCAGTCGGCGGCGACGCGGCAAGCTGCCTCCGCCAAGACCGCCAGGCCGATGTGCCGGCATGGCCGGAGCCTACTTCGCGCCGACGGTCGGTCCGTCCGGCTTGGGCGACGCTCTCGTGTCCGCCGGCAAGGTAAACACCTGGCCGGGGTAAATCCGGTCCGGGTCACTGATCTGGTCGCGATTGGCCTCGTAGATCAACGTGTAGCGTGTGCCGCGGCCATATACATGACGCGCGATGCGCCAGAGGCTCTGCCGTGGCTGCACCACGACCTGCCCGGCGTGCAGATCATCCGCCGCGAACGCCGCGCGCTGGAACGGCACCTCGGCGCGCGACAGCACCCGCCCGTGCGGTCCCAGGTCGTCCGCGCGCAACTGGTGCCCGCCGGCGCTGACCGCGCCCCGCGGCACCAGGTTCCAGCGTCCTTGGGGATCGGTTGCAGCTTCTCCAACCAGTCGGTTGTCGATATATAACCGCACCGAAGTCCCGGGGCGGGCTGTGCCGGCGAACCGGATCGTCCCGTGCGCGTCATAGTCCACGACGCGCAGCGCCACCTGGCCGGATGTACCCGCAGGGTCGGGAGGCACGGTGAGCAGCCGCGGCGCGGCGTCCGGCGGCGCAAGCACGGCAACGGCGCCGCCATCGTCATCGGCTGGCGGCGTTTGTCCTGTCGCGGCGGTCGGTGCGCTCGTGCTCCTGTGTTCCGGTACCACCAGCAGCGCCGGCGCATCGCCCTGGACGGGGTCGGCACCGGGGCGATCGGCCCGCAATGCAAGTTCCTGCCCGCCGCTTGGCAATGGCTGGTCAGGAATGACCACGAACTGGCCGCTTTCATCCGCCTTCGCGCGACCGATCTCCCGCCCGTTGTCGAGAAGTGCCACGTCCGCGTCCGGTGCGGCCCGTCCGGCGACCACGGCCGAACCACCCGGCGCGACGCGAACGATGTCAAAGCTGGGCCGCTGCACCGTGTCGCCACCGGATCCGTGGCTCTCGGCCGTCGCTGGCGAACCATCCGTCTGCGCGTCGGGTCGCGCGGCATCGGTCGCTGCCTTGCCCGCGACGTGCGGCGGTGGTTCGCGAAGCGCCTGCGAGGTGGCCGCGGAGGCAGGATCGCCTGCTGGGACTGCGCCGTCGTCCCGCACGACCGCAACCTGGGGATTGGCAGTGGCTTCCCTGCCCGGGGCGCGTGCGGGCGGCGAGACCCCGCCCGATACGGCAACCTGCGCCTTCGCCGCGGGCCGAGCGTCCTCTGCGGCGGCATCCGCCGGATGCGGCAGAGGCGAGGGGAGCGAGGCTCCGGGGCTTCCTCTCTCCCGAGCGGCCGACTGTGTGCCCTGTCTTGCCGTGCCGGGCGTGGGGGACTCGGATGCCGTCGCGGTGACGGGGTGATCGTCCTTCGCCGCTCGCGGGTGCGGCGTCGCTTCGCCATGCGAAAGGGCCGACACCGACCCGGATTGCTGGGCCGAGCCGACCGCGGCTGTCGGAGTGACCAGCAGCGCCTGCCCGGTCGCGGCGTCCTGCAAGTGCTGATAGGCAAGCCATGCGGCTCCGCCCAGGATGCTCAAGGCGAACACCCCGGCCACGGCCGACCGCCACGCGCCCCGCCAGGGCGAGATCGGAACGATGCCCGGCATACGGTGACACTAGGCAGCCAATCATTTGTCTGCAATGCACGGCATCACGATCGCGTCACCGGGGACGCAACGGCTTGCCATGGCGGGCCACCTCGGAGATCGCGCGCGTCCCGCGGCTGCGTCCGTCGCGGGACCAGGGTGAAGCGTTTTCACAGGAGTCCAAGGATGGCCCGGCGCGTCCGCCAGACCATGCTCTATCTGCCGATGCGTGTGTGGGACGCCCCGACGCGTCTATTCCACTGGCTGCTCGTGGTTCTGCTGCCGGCCGATTACGTGGCGGCCAAGGTCGGCTGGATGGACCTGCATCTGGACATGGGGTACGCGCTGCTCGCGCTTTTCCTCTTCCGCGTGGTCTGGGGCTTTGTTGGCAGCGACACCGCCCGTTTCGGTCGCTTCCTCGTCAGCCCTCTGGCCGGGATGCGGCATCTGTCCCGGCTGAGGGAACGAACGCCGGACACCCAGGTCGGCCACAATGCCGCCGGAGGGTGGATGGTGCTGGTGCTGTTGGTGCTGATCGGTGTTCAGATCGGCAGCGGCCTGGGGGCCAATGACGGACTCGGTGTCGTCGAAGGGCCGCTGGCCAAACACATCAGCGGCTACGCGAGCGACCTGCTGACCGTCATACATGCCGATGCGGTTTATGCCCTGATTGCTGCGGGCGTCCTGCACATCCTTGCCATCGCGTTCTATGCCGCGGTCAAGGGGCATGACCTGGTCAGGCCGATGATCACCGGCAAGAAGCGGCTTCCTGCTGCCACGCGCGCACCGCAATTCGCGAGCCCGCTGCTGGCGCTGCTGGTGCTCGCTCTTGCGGTGGCGGTGACCGTGCTGATCGCGACCAGGGCCTGATCAGGACAGCTTGTATCGGTACGTTTCGTGGCAGTTCCCGCACGCATGCGCGGTCGCCTTCCACTGCACCGCGAATGCTGCCTTGTCGCCCGACTGCGCCGCCTGTTCGAGTTTCCGGGCTTCCTCTTGCAGTGTCGCGGCGTCCTTCTCGAAGCCGGCGCGTTTGGTCCAGATCGCGGGCTTGGCGTGAGTGCCGCCGCCGGTCTCGGTCCCCGGCGGGAACATTGTCGGAATGCGCTGCGCCCACGCGACGATCTCCGCAGCTTTCGGAGCCAGCGGCTGCACTGGGGCCCCGGCGTCGATCGCGGCCTTCATCGCCTTGAAATTCTCCCCCATGTGCTTGTAGTTGGCCCGTCGCTCGGCGATGATCTGCTCGGGCGTCGCCGCCACGGCGAGCAGTGTGCTACCCACGGCCAGGCCGCCTGCCAGCATTGCCACAAGCCTTGTCGTTCCCTGTCGCATTCGTCCGCCTCTCCGGTTGGTGACGGGTGGTTAGATGATGTCGTCTCCTGGCTGACAACTCCCGACCCAAGCGAAAGTGGAAAAATCTGGGCGTCGGCCCTTGCCGGCGGACTTCATGCCCGACAAACCCTCATTTCGCCCTGACCGAAAGGAAATGCATGTCCGCCATCCGCTCCGTCGCCGTGTTCTGCGGCTCGAGGACCGGCCATCTGCCGGCGTTCCGTGAAGCCGCTGCCCAGCTAGGGCAGGGGCTGGCACATGCGGGGATGCAACTCGTTTATGGCGGTGGCCGGATCGGGCTCATGGGGGCGCTGGCCGATGCCACGCTGGCCGCCGGCGGCCGGGTGGTCGGCGTGATTCCCGACTTCCTGCAACAATACGAGGTGGCGCATCAGGGCGTGCAAGAGCTGGTCGTGACCGACAGCATGCACACCCGCAAGCGCCGTATGTTCGAACTGGCCGATGCTTTCGTCTCGTTCCCGGGCGGTCTTGGCACGTTTGACGAAACATTCGAAATCCTCACCTGGCGGCAGTTGCGCCTACACGACAAGCCGATTCTGATTTGCGACGTGGCGGGGTCCGCCGCGACGCTGCTCGCCCTCATCGAGGGTGCCATGGTCGATGGCTTTGCACCTGCCGAAGCCAGGGAGTTCTACGAAGTCGCGAATGGCGTGCCGGCTTTGCTGGCCCGCCTCGCAGTGCTGGGGCCGGTAGCACGGGGCGTGCCGTCACGCTTGTGATGCGCTTGCCGCCGCGTGCCACGGCCGCTATATGCGCGAGCCGCGTCGGAGTGTAGCTCAGCCTGGTAGAGCACTGTGTTCGGGACGCAGGGGCCGGAGGTTCGAATCCTCTCACTCCGACCATGGCCCGCCCGCCTGAAAGCCGAATGCCGCGGCGAGGAGACGGACACGCCATGGACCTCAAGGAGCACATCCGCTCCATCCCGGATTTCCCCCAGCCCGGGATCGTTTTCTATGATATCGCGACCCTGCTGCGGCATGCCGATGCCTGGCAGGTCGCGATGGGCCGGATGGCGAAGGCGGTACGCGCCTACCAGCCGGACCTCCTGGCCGGCCTGGAGTCGCGCGGCTTCCTGATGGCGGCGCCACTCGCGCTCAAGCTGGGGTGCGGCTTCATCATGCTGCGCAAGCGTGGCAAGCTTCCGGGGCCTACCGTCGGCCTCGATTATGGTCTGGAGTACGGTTCCGACCGGATTGAAATCCAGTCCGATGCGGTCGAGCCGGGGCAGCGTGTCGTGATCGTGGACGATTTGCTGGCCACCGGCGGCACGATGGCGGCGGGTATCGCCCTGCTGCGACAGGTTGGTGCGATCGTGCCCGCGGCGACGGCGTTGATCGAACTGACTTTCCTGAATGGCCGAAGCCGCCTCGACATCCCCTTCGAGTCGCTTGTCGCTTACGACCGCTGACGCTGCTCAGAACAGTCCGGTGATGTCCCCGGCGGCATCGAGGCCG
Organism: Pseudomonadota bacterium; assembly: GCA_021818505.1. GTDB lineage: Bacteria > Pseudomonadota > Alphaproteobacteria > Acetobacterales > Acetobacteraceae > JAFKFJ01. The sequence goes on along the minus strand of JAKADX010000014.1, from coordinate 14,743 downwards.
ATGGCGGAGGCGGCCGGGACACGCGGCAGGCCGGGCATGGTGCGAATGTCCCCCGCCATCGCAACGACGAACCCCGCTCCCGCTGACAGACGGACATCGCGGACCTCGAACGCGTGATCGTCGGGCGCCCCACGTAACGTGGGATCGGTGCTGAAGCTGTATTGGGTCTTGGCGATGCAGACGGGCAGGTTGCCGAATCCGGCGGCTTCCCAGGTCGCAAGCTTGCGCAGCACCGCTGGAGGGATCGTCACCTCCGCGGCGCGATAGATTTCGCGTGCGACGACCCCGATCTTGTCGGCGAGCGGCAGTGTGTCCGGATAAAGCAGGCGGAAATCCGCGCGGCCGGCGTCGAGCACGGCGAGGACTTCGGCGGCGAGGTCGGCGGCACCAGCAGCGCCATCGGACCAATGCGTGCACAGGACGGTGGCGACGCCGAGCGGCGCCATCGCCGCATTGACGGCCGCGATCTCGGCATCGGAGTCGGAGGTGAAGCGGTTTACCGCCACCACGACCGGCAGCCCGAACTTGCCCATGTTCTCGACATGCCGCCGCAGGTTCGCCACACCGCGGCTGACGGCGGCAGGGTCGGGGTGATCGAGGGCGGCCTTCGCCACGCCCCCGTGCATTTTCAGCGCCCGGACCGTTGCCACGACGACCGCGCAGCCCGGCCGCAGGCCCGCAAGCCGGCACTTGATGTCGAGGAATTTCTCGCCGCCAAGATCGGCGCCGAATCCGGCCTCGGTCACCACGACGTCGGCGAGCCCGAGGCCGAGCCGTGTCGCCATGACGGAATTGCAGCCATGGGCGATATTGGCGAACGGGCCGCCATGGACGAGCGCCGGCGAACCGGAAAGCGTCTGCACCAGGTTCGGCATCAGCGCGTCACGCAGCAGCGCTGCCATGGCGCCGACCGCGTCAAGGTCGGCGGCGGTGACAAGCGATCCGTCGCCGCGAGTCCCGACAACGACCCGGCCGAGCCGCGCCTGCAGGTCCTCGAGGTCGCGCGCGAGGCAGAACACCGCCATGACCTCCGAGGCCACCGTGATGTCGAATCCGTCCTCGCGCGGAACGCCGTTGCCGGTGCCGCCGAGTCCGATAACGAGGTCGCGCAGCGCGCGATCGTTCATGTCGAGACAACGCCGCCAGGTGATCCGGCGCGGGTCGATGCCGAGCCGGTTGCCCCATTGAAGGTGGTTGTCGAGCATCGCGGCGAGCAGGTTGTTGGCCGAGGTGATGGCGTGGAAGTCGCCGGTAAAATGCAGATTGATCTCGTCCATCGGTGCGACCTGCGCCCAGCCGCCGCCTGTCGCTCCGCCCTTGACGCCGAAACACGGGCCGAGGCTGGGTTCGCGCAGGCAGATCATGGTCCGCCGACCGGCGGCGTTCAGTGCTTCGCCCAGGCCGATCGTCGTCGTGGTCTTGCCTTCGCCGGCCGGGGTCGGCGTGATGCCGGTGACCAGGACCAGGGACCCCTGAGGGCGCCGGCATGCCGCGTCGATGAACGCGAAGTCGATCTTCGCCTTGTGACGCCCGTATGGCAGCAGCGCCGAAGCCGGGATGCCGGCGCGCTCGCCGATCTCGGCGATTGGGCGTAGCTGGACGGAACGCGCGATCTCAAGGTCGCTCGGCATTATTCGGGCCTTTCCGGAGGCGGGTTAGTCTGCGGGGGCGCGCTTGCGGATGTCCAGCGCCCGCAGCGCGGCATCCGCTGCCGCAACGAACCCCCGCATGTCGTTGGGCGTGAGCGCGCCGATGCACCCGACGCGGAAGCTCGGCCGGGAGGTGTTGTAGAAATTGCTGATCAGATAACCGCGTGTCTTGAGCGAATCGACGAACCCCTGCAACGACCAGCGACCGTCGTCGGGGGCAAGCACGTTGACCACGATCGGCCCTTGCGCGTCGCGCCCCAGGCACGGCGTCAGTCCGATCGCCCGCATCCCGTCATAAAGGGTCGCGGCGTTGGCGCGATAGCGGGCGAGGCGGGCCGGGGCGCCACCCTCCGCGGCATGGAGTTCGAGAGCGACCCGGAGTGCGGCCACGATCTGTGCCGGCGGCGTGAAGCGGAAGCTGCCCCAGCCGTCCCGCTCGCCCGCCTCATAGATGTCGCGCAGGTCGAAACTCCAACTTCCGGCCCGGCCGAGCGCTGCGTTCGTCAGCGCATCGAGGCGTGCGACCGTGATGGACAGGCCGGGCAGACCCTCCAGGCATTTGTTGGCAGTGAACACCGCTGCGTCGATCTCGGGATGGCGGCCGAGGTCGAGCGGGAGGGCGCCAAAGGCGGAAACGGCATCGACGATGATGCGCCGGCCGGCTGTGCGGACGACGGCGCCGATCGCTACCGGATCGTGGACGACGCCGGTGCTGGTCTCGGAATAGACGAGTCCGACATGCGTGATGGCCGGATCGCGCGCGAGCGCCCCCGCGACGGGCTCGGGCGCCAGCGGGACATCGAGGGGAATGGCCAGCGTCACCACGCTCCGGCCGATCTCGCGTGCCAGCCGTGCCATGCGTTCCGCGTAGGAGCCGGTCAGTGGGATCAGGATGCGCCCGTCGGGCGGAACCAGCGTGCGCAGCGCGGCTTCCATGCCGAAATGGCCGGCGCCTTGCAGCGGCAGGACGGCATGACTGCCAAGCACGTTGCCGGCGACTGCGGCGACCCCCATGCGCACCGCGGCATAGATGGGCCGGAAATCCTGGTCCCAGGGCGCATAGTCCAACGCCGCAGCGGCACGGACCTCCGGCCGGGTGGTCACGGGGCCGGGGATCAGTAAGAGCATGGTTCGCCTTCTCCGAACGTCCGACCGGTCGCCCGCATTCGGCTGCCGATCCACTCCGGCCGCGTGTCGCCCTGGTCCGCTGCCCCTGCTAGGCTTACTCCATGACCATGCCCTTCGTCTTGCCGGACTGGCTGCCCTGGTGGGTACCGCTCGCCGTCCTGGTGCCCGTTCTGTTGTATCTGGCGGTGTTTCTGCTGATGCCGTTCAGCGTGTTCGGCGTGAAGGGAAGACTTGACCTCATCGATGCGCGGCTTGATGAGATTCAGGGGGAAATTCGCAGCCTCGCCCTTCGGCTGCGAGCCGTGCCCGAGCATGTGCCGCCCGACGCCGACCGTGCGGAGCACCCGCCAGTTCCGCCGACCCCTTCGCCGGACGCAGCGCTCCGTCGGGTAAGCCCGTCGGCCGACGAGGAGGGTTGGGTAGGGGAGCAGGACGATGTGCCGCGCCGGATGCGGGGTCCCGGCGGGCGGTCGGAACCACGCCTTGACTGGCCGCGATGAGCATGCGCCGGTAGCGTAAGGCGGGCCGCAGGAGGGGTGGGGATGCGCGTCAGCGTCATGCAGATGAATGTCGGGCACGACAAGGACCAGAACCTTGCGCAGGCCGATCGGCTGCTGGGCAGCGCCATTGCGTCGGACCGTCCCGCCATCGTCGGGTTGCCGGAGATGTGGACCTGCCTCGGCGGCGATCGCGCGACCAAGTTCGCAGCGGCTGAGGTGCTGCCACCGCCGCTTGCCAATCAGCCGGGTGGCCCGGCTTACGAGTTCCTGCGCGGCATCGCGCGCAGCCAACGCATTCACGTGCATGGCGGCTCGATAGCAGAACGTGACGGCGAACGCCTCTTCAATACCACCGTGGTGTTCGATCCCGAGGGGCGGGAGATTGCGCGCTACCGCAAGATCCACTTGTTCGACATCGTCACGCCCGATGGCGCCGGTTATCGCGAGAGCGCGACCTTCGGCAGCGGCTCCGAGATAGTCACCTGCGAGGCCGACGGCGTGCGTGTCGGGCTGGCGATCTGCTATGATGTGCGCTTTCCCGAACTGTTCCTGGCGTTGCGCAGGGCGGGCGCCGAGCTGATCTTCCTGCCGGCCGCGTTCACGCTGCAAACCGGCAAGGACCATTGGGAGGTGCTGCTGCGGGCGCGCGCCATCGAGACCCAGTGCTGGCTGGCCGCGCCGGCGACCTGCGGGGCCCATAGCGATGGCAGCGGAGGGCCACGGTTTACCTATGGCCATTCGCTGGTTTGTGACCCGTGGGGTGCTGTCGTCGCGCGCGCATCGGACGGAGCGGGCTGGGCAACTGCGCGTATTGACACGAACCTGACGGAGCGGGTGCGGCGGGACATGCCCGTGCTCGCCCATCGCAAGCTCCCGTGACGGAGGCCGCCACCGGCGCCCCGCCGGGGCAGCGGTTCAGCCGCATCGCTTTCGCGGCATCGCCGACTCCTCTGGCCCAGGGTGCGCGGGGACGCCTCATCGATCGGTATCGCGACAGTTCGGCCGACGAGGCCGACGTGATCGTGTGCCTGGGCGGCGACGGTTTCATGCTGGAGACATTGCACCGTAATCTATGGCGCGGTCTGCCTGTCTATGGAATGAACTGCGGCTCGGTCGGCTTCCTGATGAATGAGTACAGCGAGGACGACCTGCCGGGGCGATTGGCGCGCGCGCAGGCGGCGGTGCTGCATCCGCTGCGCATGTCGGCGGTGACCGCCACAGGACGGGTCGAGGAGGCGCTGGCGCTGAACGAAGTCTCTCTGCTGCGCCAACTGCGCCAGGCTGCCAAGATCCGGATCACCGTCGATGGGCGCGTGCGACTGCCGGAACTGATCTGCGACGGCGTGCTGGTTTCCACGCCGGCCGGATCCACCGCGTATAACCTGTCGGCGCATGGGCCGATCGTGCCGCTGTCGGCGAATCTGTTGCCGCTGACGCCGATCAGCGCGTTCCGCCCGCGGCGGTGGCGCGGCGCGCTGCTGCCGAGTTCTGCCGACGTGCTGTTCGAGGTGCTGGAGGCTGACAAGCGGCCGGTCGCGGCGGTGGCCGACTTCACCGAAGTCCGCGACGTGGTCAGCGTGGCGGTCAGTGAGGACCGGGACATCCGCGTTCGCGTCCTGTTCGATCCCGACCAGGGCCTGTCCGAGCGCATCATCGCCGAGCAATTCGTGGCGTAGATGCGCCCGCTCAGGGCTTCGCGATTGAAATCCGCGCGGGACACGCCGCTGTGCGGTCGTCAGCGCGAGCGGAGGCAGGTCTTTTCGGCTATGGTTGCGCCCGCATGCAGTTTCTGACGGATTTTGCCGACCTTGCGGTGATGCTGCCGCTCGCGGTCGCCGTGGCGATTGCCTTGCTGGCGGCCGGATGGCCTCGCGGCGCGGCGGCCTGGATCCTGGTCGTACCGGCGACGCTGCTGATAGTCCTGCTGACGAAGATGGTTTTCGCGGCCTGTGGCGTCTGGTTGCCCTTCCACGGTCTGCACAGCCCGAGTGGCCATACCGCGTCGGCCGCAGTGGTCTATGGCGGACTGCTGTCGCTGCTCCTGCCGGAACTCCGTGGCGGTGCGCGGCGCGCGGTTGCGGTCCTGCTGGTGGCAGGGGTCTTTGCGGTGCTGTTTGGCGGCACACGCCTGGCATTACAGGTCCATAGCCGCTCCGATGTGATGGCGGGGGCGGCGCTTGGCATTGCCGGGGCACTGGTCATGGCGTGGCTGGCCGGCCCGCGACCACAGGGAATGCGGGTCGTCATCCCGCTCGCCGCGGCGGTCGCCGTCGTGTTGCTGTTCCACGGCCGGCATATCCGCGCCGAGGAACATATTGACCGCATTTCGCACCTGATCTGGCCGTTGACGTTGTGTCGTCGGCATCGATAGCGCGCTAGCCGCCCGGCGTGGCCCGGCCGTAGTTGTCCTCGACGCGGATCACGTCGTCATCGCCGAGATAGCTGCCCGCCTGCACCTCGATCAGCGTCAGCGGTATCCGGCCGGGATTCGCCACCCGATGCAGGCAGCCGATCGGCATGTCGGCGCTTTCGTTCTCGCGTGTCAGCTGGGTCACACCGTCTCTGGTCATCAGCGCCGTGCCCGCCAGCACCGTAAGATGCTCGGTACGATGATAATGCTTGTGCAGCGACAGGCACTGCCCCGGCGCGACGACCACGCGGTGCACGCGAAAGCGATCGGCGGCGAAGAGTGTTTCGTAGAAGCCCCAGGGACGATAGAAGCGGTTGTGCTCCGCCGCCTCGCGTCGTCCGGCCGCTCGCAGCCGATCGACGATGTGCTTCACATCCTGCGAGCGGTCGCGGTGCATGGCCAGTACCGCATCGTCGGTCACGACGACAATCGCGTCCTGAAGGCCGACCACGGCGGTCAGAATACCGTCGCTGCGCACGTAGCAATGGCGCGCAGCCTCCAGCAGCACGTCCCCGGTCGCGACGTTTCCGGCATCGTCCTTGCGGCCCAGCTCCCACAGCGCACCCCAACTGCCGACATCGGACCAGCCGAGATCGGCCGGCACCACGGCGGCGCGGTCGGTACGCTCGGCGATCGCATAGTCCAGGCTGATGTTGGGCGACCCGGCGAAGGGCGCCGCGGCGAGCCGGATGAAATCGAGGTCGCGGGTACGGCCGGCGACGGCGGCGCGAACCGCGTCCAGCACCGCAGGCGCGTGGCGCTGCATCTCCTCCAGCATGGCCGCGGCCGTGAACACGAACATCCCGGAATTCCAAAGGTGCCGCCCGTCGGCGACGAGCGCGGCCGCGGTGGCCGCGTCGGGTTTCTCCACGAAGCGTGCAATCTCGCGCACCTCCGGCAGGTCAGGCATCGGCGCGCCGACCTCGATGTAGCCATAGCCGGTTTCCGGCGCGGTTGGTCGCATTCCGAACATGACGATGCGCCCGCGTCGCGCTGCGTCCACGGCTTGCGCCAGCAGGCGGTGCAGGGCGGGGACGTCGCTGATTGCGGCATCGGCCGCCATCATCCACAGCACGGAACCAGGATCATCCTCGGCGGCAAGGAGGGCGGCGGCGGCGACGGCCGGCGCACTGTTCCGACCGATCGGCTCCAGCACGATGCGCGCATCGACGATGCCGGCCTGACGCATCTGTTCGGCGGCGAGGAATCGATGTTCGTGGTTGCAGATCACGATCGGTGCGGCAAACCCGGTACCGGCGGCGCGCCGCGCCGTCTCCTCGATGAGCGAGCGTTCCGACAGCAAAGGCCAAAACTGCTTGGGGAAGCTCTCCCGCGATACCGGCCAGAGCCGCGTGCCTGAACCGCCTGAAAGGATGACGGGTACAACCCGGTCGTCCGCTTGCTGTCCGATCGATGCCGCGAAGTTCATCACAGGGTGGCATGCCTCATTGCTGCCTGACCAAACTGGCCGATTCTCATCGACGGGCGCAACTCCCTGCCACACGATCGATGGGGTGCTTGAAATCACGTGGCATCAATTGTTGCGCTTCCCTGATCCCCAGAGGGGCCGGGTCGGTTCGGAGTTGGCGCTTCCGACCATCCTCACCTGAGGTCGGGTAGGATGCGGAGGCCATCCCGGGATCCGACAGTCAGAGGCGTCAACGGGGCTGGCTCCGGGGCAAGGCGGTCTGCCCAAGGACCCAGCCCTCCCACGTTCGAATCCAAGGGTCGTCCGGCACGCTGCCTGGCCGGTTGCCGCTCAGTACGTTCATCACGCAAAGCACGCCGATGAGGCTGTCGAAGCGGTCCTCGCCCGCTGGGTCCTCGCCGAACCCCAGCATCAAAGTCGTGTCGAGGTTCCGGTCAGGCACCGCGCCCAGTCGCGTCATCGCCGCGCGGAGCGCCGGAGCCAATGCGCGGCGGTCGGCCTGACGGCGCTTGCTGCCGGCCAGCCGCATGCCGAAGTGGCGAAGCGCCTCGGCCGGGTAGGTTTCGGCGACAACCGTCCGTGACGGTGCGATGAGCGTGTGCAGATCCCCGTCGAACGGCCAGAGCAGCGGCGGCGTAGGAGTCGCCAGCGCCGGCAGCAGCAGGTCGCGCCAAGCGGCTATGGCCGCCTTTCCCGACTGGTTGGCCCCGAGTGTCCAGAAAAGCGGTGCCCCGGCCGGCCGCTCGTCGGTCGCGCGGTCGCAGGCACGGCACAAGGCGTCTGCGTCATCGAGACCGAGCGCCTCCGCATGATGGGCCCGCGTCATTCCTGCCACGCCACGGGCTGGATAAAACGGCCTGTCAGGGCGGACCTGTTCGAGCGTTTCGCAGACGGTGAAAAAATCGGGCCGCCGGACGAGTGCGTGCAGGAACGACGGAAAATTTGGCTCACGGGCATGGCGGGCGGCATAGGCGCGGGGCAAGCCGAGCGGAAAGTCGCCACCGAAGACCACCGGACATCCGCCGGAAAGGGCGGTGAGGCGCGCAAACAGCGTGGCCGGATCGCCAACGGATTGAGGCGCAGCAACGCTCCAATTATTGCCGTCGCGCTGTGCGACAGTCATCCATCGCTTGCGCCGATCGATGCTCCAGTCGGCATGCGCGGCCAGGAGGTCGCAGCCGCTCACCAACGCGGACGACCGAGCGATACGCGCAGGCACTGCACCCTGAACAGCGCGCCGTGGCGGTCCTGCCCAAGCTGCGTTTGTTGATCGCCCGCTCCCTGCGTCCCCAAACGCGATCCGCCACGGGACGGCTCGGCGGGCTGGATGGCATGACGCAATGGAAGCGGAGGTGTCAGAGCGGCTTGTGGGCGCGCTCGATCAGCCGGGCAAGCAGGCCCGGCTTGGCCGACTTGGGTGGTGCGGCCGCCTGCGCTCGGGCGCGTTCCGCCTCCTGCAGTTCGCGCTGCTTCATCTGCAACCACTTTTCCAGGCTGACTCCTGCCTTGGCCGCTCGCTTGGCCTCGTAACTACGCTGTCCCTCGCTCATCTGCTTGGCCATGGCATCCTCTTGCGCGCCGGCGCCGTTGTGGCAGTGCGGGCAAGTGGCATCAAGAGGACACATGCGATGGCGGAGGCGCGCGTCAGGGCGGAAGTCTGGGCGCAGGCAGCGCTGCGCCTGGGCAATGCCGTTGGCCGCTACGGTGCGGTGCTGCGGCGCGGTGACCCGGATGCCGGTGGGATACTGGTGGTGCTGCGTGGGCGGGATGGCCTCATGGTACTGGGGCAAATGCGGCTTGGCACAGGCGAACTGGCCTGGATGCGCGGCACTGGTCCGGCACCTGTCGATCAGGCAGCGGCGGACGCCTACGTGGCTCGGCAGGTGCGAATTGACCCGGACCTGTGGGTGCTGGAGTTTGAAAGCCCCGACCTGCTGCCTCCGTTCGAGGCGCGGCTTGTTTAGACGTGCACAGCACCGCATTGCCAAGCGTGGGATTGCCATTACGCGTGGCGCGAGCCACGAGACGGTCGTCGCCACCGCTCGGCAACCGTGGCAGCGACTCAAACGGATGTTGCCCGTATCCGCCGCGCGGGTTGCGTCGGCATCGGGCCGACCGTGATCATGGGTGCCGCGACCAAACGTCCGGCGCGCCAATCTCAGCCGGTCCGGTGAGCCGACGCTCCTGCATTCCCTGTCGGAGCCGTGCGGTGGTCGCGATTGGGTTCGATTAAACCTCGTTTGGCTCGTCGAAAGGTCGCCGAAAGGATCGTGGTTTCCCGGCGACGGCATGTTGCTGCGCTGCAACAGCGGCGGGAGCAAGCGCAAGGCTTGGCCGCTATGCGGTATGGGATGCTGGCCTCGCATGGCCCTGATCCATAAATTGCTGCCAACGGAACGGCTCGGACAGTCACCCAATCCGTTGGTGCGCGCACAAAGCGCCGCACGAGGCAAAGGAGAGAGACAGCATGATGCTCCGGAAGTCACTGGTCGTCGCGGGGTTGCTCGCGCTTCCGGCGGTTGCCATGGCGCAGCCGGTAAGTGGCCCCTACGTCAGCCTCGGCGCCGGATACGATTACCCCGCGCAGCAAACTATCAATTCGCTGTCGGGGCCCGGCGGATCAGTTCCCGTCTCTGGCGCTAACATTCATTCCAACAGTGGGGGCTTTACGATTCCGGCTGCGGTCGGGTACGGCTTCGGCAATGGATTGCGGGTCGAAATTGAGGGCATGTACCTCAATGTCAATCAGGACGTCCGTGCGGCGGGGATCACCGGCTCCGGCACCAATAACAGCTACGGGGCGTTCGTGAATGTTTACTACGACTTCGATATCGGTGTGCCCTGGATGTTCCCGTATATCGGTGCCGGCGCTGGTTACGACTGGACGACCCTGAACGGCTTCAGCGGTTCGATCGGGGGCACGCCGTACAGCCTCAGCAATAAGACCCAGGGCAGTGGTGCCGCGCAGGGTATCGTGGGCGTGTCGTTCCCGATCTCGGCCGTGCCGGGCCTGTCGGCCACTGCCGAGTTCCGCTACCTTGCCAACTTCAGCAGTGAGTCATTCGACGTCGCGGGCGCGCCCGGGGGTCGGATGAACATCCAGCACATGGCCAACTACCAGGGCCTGCTGGGGCTGCGATACGCGTTCAACGTCGCGCCGCCGCCGCCGCCGCCCGCTCCGGCCCCGGCACCGGTGGCTGCACCTGCGCCGGCCCCCGCGCGCACTTATCTCGTGTTCTTCGACTGGGATAAGGCCGATCTGACCGACCGCGCGAAGCAGATCATCGCCGAGGCAGCGCAGAACTCGACGCATGTGCAACTGACGCGCATCGAAGTGAACGGCTACACCGACACATCCGGCTCGCCGGCGTACAACCAGAAACTGTCGGTGCAGCGCGCGCAGAACGTCGCTGCCGAACTCGTCCGCGACGGCGTGCCGCAGAATGAGATCGTCGCGCAGGGATTCGGCGATACGCATCTGCTGGTGCCGACGGGTGCGGGCGTGCGCGAGCCTCAGAATCGGCGCGTCGAGATCATCCTGAAATAGGGTTGGACAGCATAACGGAAGCGAACACGGGGCGGCCCGCCAGGCCGCCCCGTGGTGCTTTGGTCACTCCGCGTCGGATGACGCGCGCTATTTGTCGGACGCCGTTCGCATCTTGCGCTTGGGGTCCCCGCACTCGACGATTGCAATCGGCTGCGCGAGGGCTTTGCCCTGGGCGTACGCAGGCAATTCCCTGACGGTCTTGAGCGCCATCACCTCGTCAAACAGCGGCAAGTGCTGCGGACAGAACAGCGTGCCCTGCCGAACGCCTTCCTCAGACTGGGTGTTGGCAAGGTTGGTAATGTAGTTGTCATGTCTTTCCTGCGCGTGGCGTCCGGCAGAACGGGCAAAGTACCGGTTCAACGCGCGCTCGTCAGCCTGTAACTCTGTCTTGTACCGTACCACGAATTCGTTATATCGAGGCTGCGCCTGACAGGCGATTGCTATCACCATTAGTTCGCTTTTCAGGCTGGCTACATCGAATCCCTGCTTTTCGTCGTTGCGTGCGCAGGGTTCGGCTGCGGTGACCGGGGCCAGCGCCGTATTCGCGATAAGGGTGACGGCGGCGAGGGTTAGGGCGGCGTGGCGCATGTGGGCCTCCAAGCGTGCGGCAGTGGGACGGGACCCTGGCACGTCGAGGAGCGATCCCGCGCCGCAGGTCGGCAGGAACGGGTCCTGCAGAAGTTCCGGCGCGCTCCCGAGGCTTCGGCTCCGCTGCTATCCTCTAGCCCGCCTGGGTGAAGTCGGCCAAGTCCGCAGTTCGGCGATGTGGTTCAAACCGGGGGTTGCAATGCTCCCAGTCCTGGTATGCTGTTTGCTTGGTGCGCTGCAAACAGCGGCATCGTGATCGCTGCAGGCGATAGGGCAAGCATGACGCTCAACGAGACCGACCCGTTCGATGCGTATGATGCTGGAGGATTCTTCTGCGAGTTGACCAGTCCCGGTCGCGGCGACGATGGTACCGCGGCGACGCTGCGGAGCAGGATTGCGACTATCGGACTCGATGCGTTGCGGGCGCGCGCGGCGGCCGCGGAAACCGAGTTGATCGATCTCGGGATCACCTTCACGGTCTATTCCGAAGCCACCGCGATCGATCGCATCCTTCCATTCGACTGTATCCCCCGCCTGGTCACCGCTACCGAGTGGCGCAAGCTCGAAGCAGGGGTGCGCCAGCGGGTGTCGGCGCTGAACGCTTTTCTCCACGACATTTATCACGCCGCCCACATCGTCAACGATGGCACGGTCCCCGCCGAGCTGGTGTTCGGCAACGCCAATTTCCGGCCGGAGATGCGCGATTTCCCCGTACGGTTCGGCACGTATGTGCATATCTGCGGAATCGACATCGTCCGCGATTCAACAGGCGCGTTTCTGGTGCTGGAGGATAATGCCCGGACGCCGTCCGGCGTGTCGTATGTGGTCGAGAACCGCCACCTGATGTCACGCACGTTTCCCGACCTGATGGCCGGGATGCGCTTGCGCCCCGTGGACGATTACGGCCGTCGGTTGCTCGGTGCCATGGTGGAGATCGCGCCGGACGCCGTGGCGGATCCGCAGGTCGTGCTGCTCTCGCCCGGCATCTACAATTCCGCCTATTTCGAACATGTGTTCCTGGCCCGCGAGATGGGTGTGCCGCTGGTCGAGGGGGCGGATCTGGAGGTGGACGACGACCATGTCTGGATGCGCACGACCGCCGGCCGGCGCCCCGTTCACACGATCTATCGCCGCATCAGCGATGATTTCCTCGACCCGAAGGTATTTCGCGCCGATTCCCTGCTCGGGGTGCCTGGACTGATCGGCGCCTGGCGCCGCGGCAACGTGACGCTCGCGAACGCCGTCGGCACCGGGGTGGCCGATGACAAGGCGGTGTATGCCTACATGCCGCGCATCATCCGCTATTACCTTGGTGAAGATCCGATCCTGGCCAATGTCGAGACCCATATGTGCCGCGAATCGGAAGCCCTCGCCTACACGCTGTCGCGGCTGGAGCACCTGGTGGTGAAGCCGGTTGGCGAATCGGGCGGTTACGGCATCACGATCGGCCCGCGTGCCACGCGCGCTCAACTCGAAATGGCGCGCGCTGCCTTGCAAGCCGATCCATCGAACTGGATCAGCCAGCCGGTCGTGTCGTTGTCGGTGGCGCCGACGCTGACCGAGCAGGGCATCCGGGCGCGCCATCTTGACCTTCGGCCGTTTGCCGTCACCGGACGCGACACCTGGGTGCTGCCGGGCGGGCTGTCGCGCGTGGCGCTCAAGGAAGGCAGCCTCGTGGTCAACTCGTCACAAGGTGGCGGGTCCAAGGATACCTGGGTGCTGGACGAGGTGCAGTCAGTCGTCGGCACGGACGCGACGCCATGAGCGTGACGCGCGACACGCCGCTATTGGCGCGTTACGCCGAGAGCCTGTTCTGGATGGCACGCTATCTGGAGCGCGTCGAGAATACTGCGCGTCTGCTCGATGTCACTCAGACGTTCGAAACGCCGGGCCGGGAGGACGAAAGCTGGTTCGCTCTGGTGCGCATCAATGCCGACGAGGCGTGTTTCGCCGAGCGCGGCTTGCGTCCGGGAGCGGACGCGGTCAAGCGCTTCTACCTGCTTGACCGTGCTAATCCGACCAGCATTCCGGCCAGTCTCGACGCCGCGCGGACCAACGCTCGCACCTTGCGTCCACTGATTTCGACCGAGATGTGGATGCAGCTGAATGTCTTTCACCGCGACATGATCGCAATCGCGCCGGACGCACTCCAAGGCGACCGCCTGTCGCGCCTTTGCAGGCTCCTTAAGGAAGGCGTCCAAACGCACACAGGCATCACTGACGGCACGTTGTTCCGCGATCAGGGCTGGTTCTTCTATCAGCTCGGACGACTGATCGAGCGGGCCGACCAGACGACGCGGCTGCTGGACATCCGTTATCACCTGCTGGTGCCGGCAGCGGGCGAGGAGCGCCGGATCGCCGAACTGACTCAGTGGGGAGCAGTGTTGCGCGGGGCGGCCGGCTATCACGCATTTCGCCGGGTGGCGCGACCTGGCTTCACACCCGCCGATGTGGTGGCGTTCCTGTTGGCCGATACGGCGTTCCCCCGAAGCGTACTTCTCTGCGTCGAACAGATGGAGTGGCTAGTGGGCCAGTTGCGCGGGCGGTACGGGCTGCGCGGCACGGTGCCGGCACTGGAACGGATCGAAGAATTGCGGGCCGCGCTTCTCGGCCGGCAAGTCGAGGAGATCATCGCGCAGGGACTGCACCAGTTTCTTGACGGCGTTCAGCGCGATCTGATCCTGCTCGCATCGGAGATCGGGACTGCGTTCTTTCGTGACTGGCGACCGCTTGCCAACCGCACAGTGGCGACCTCGGCAGACAACCAGTCTCAATCGACCTGAAGCGGCGGCGAAAGTTCTCCTGCAACAAAGCCTTGTCGCTGAGCAGAGGAGATCCCCGGTGCCGACGGAGTGTAATCCGACGCTGTTCGACTTTGCACGCGTGGAAGGCTGGGCCACGGTGGCCGCGTTCGACGGCGGGCGGCTGACGTCGGATGCCGGCGCGCTGCTGCTCAGGGCGGCCGACCGGGCGATCGGGCTGACGCGGCGGCTTGCCACCGGCTTCACGGATCCCCACAACCCGACCTGCGTCGAGCATGCCGTCGAGACGCTCTTGCTGCAGCGCGTGGTCGGCATCGCGCTCAGCTATGAGAGCCTGCCCGCGGGCCGGCGAAGCCGGACCCGCGGGACCCGATCGACCACGGCGAGCTGCGCCATGACCCGGTGATGGCCGCCCTCGCCGGCAAGCTTGCGGCCCGGCAGGCCGACTGCGCGCCGCTCGCCGGCAAGAACACCTTGAGCCGGCTGGAACTGAGCCGGCCCGAGCCGACCCGCTATGCCCGGCTCGCCGCCTGCCGTGGTGTCCGCTCCTCACCCTGTTGCCAGTCTGGGATCGGGCACGGTCGCGGGCACGACGTAAGGCACGGGGATGGGGGCGAGGCGGAGTTCGAGGGTGCGGATGCCGGTCACGTCGAGCAGGGCGGCGCCGTCGGTCCAGCGGAAGCCCTCCTCCGGGGCGTGCCAGCCCGCCAGCAGGCGCGGGTCGTCCAGC